>JBJYWP010000061.1:0-129275 GCA_046259485.1 Promineifilaceae bacterium (SeqCode)
AATTACGAAATGGTCTTTAATCAGGTTGAACGTTACCCGGGACCGGATGATTTGGTCATTACCGAAGCGACCGTGGATGTTTACCAAAACGGTGAATTGGTGCGAACGTTGCATCCACGTACGGAGCTGTACACGCGCACGATGCAGCCCATGACAATTCCTAATGCTCGATCGACGATTTCAGAAGATTTTTATGTCTTATTGGTTGACTGGGAACCTGTGTCGCCGGATGAAGCGACGTTCCGCATTTTCCTTAATCCGTTGATTAACTGGATATGGGCCGGTGCGATTATCTTCGCTATCGGTACATTAATTGCTGCCTGGCCGGATAGAAGGGAAGAGTATGTCGTTTCTAATGAATTGGTCCGCAATGCCCTGGGCACGGCCGACTAAATCACGACGGCGGCGAATCTTGATCATGCGAAAAAATAATCGTCTGC
The DNA here is from genome assembly GCA_046259485.1 of Promineifilaceae bacterium (SeqCode). GTDB lineage: Bacteria > Chloroflexota > Anaerolineae > Promineifilales > Promineifilaceae > JAACFF01. Next base: position 441 of record JBJYWP010000061.1, read on the forward strand.
TGCAAACTCTTCTAGTTGTTCTGGTCCTGGCGCTTTCTGCCATTTCCGTACTGGCGCAGGATGATTCCCAGGATAGAACCGTGACTGATGACGAAGTGAACGAAGTCGCCCGGGATGTTTATTGCCCGGTCTGTGAAAACACACCGCTTGATGTTTGCCAGACCCAGGCTTGCGCCGATTGGCGCGAGCTGATTCGTACCAAGCTGGCAAATGGCGAGTCGAAGCAAGATATATTTGATTACTTCGCCCGCCAATATGGCGATGGTGTTTTGGCGAACCCACCTCGAAGGGGCGTGAGTTTGGTCATGCTTTGGGTCTTGCCCGCTGTTTTAATCCTGCTGGGTTTGTTGTTCTTCAGCCGCTATATGCGCGGTCTGAGAGCAGCTGAAGCGGAAACGGCCGTGGCCTCCGGCCAGGCCGCAAGTTTGCAATCATCCCCTGAAAATTCAAAACCGGCAGCCGACGACTATTTGGCTCGTGTTGAACAGGAGTTGAAGAAAACGAATGAGTAGTCATATAACCCAAACACCTATTGAGGGTGAGTCAACTGAAACGGATCCCACTACAGTTGGGGAACAGAAATCGGGAAAAATTCGCTGGACGATGATCGCCTTATGGGCGGCGGTTATTGGTTTGTTGGCCTTGCTAGGTTGGGGCTTGATGAAAACCAATACCGCACGTCCGGAACCAGGCCAGGCAGCGCCCTACTTTGATGTCGAATTTTTTAATGGATACGAGTGGGAAGACAGAACCGTGGCTGATCTCGATGATATGCGCGGTAATGTTGTTGTGCTCAACTTTTGGGCTTCCTGGTGTGTAGAATGCCGTCTTGAGGCGGATTTGATCGAAGACACATGGCGTAAGTACGCCGATGATGATGTCGTTTTCCTTGGTGTCGCCTACGCCGACGTTGAGCCAAATTCGATTTCTTACCTGGATGATTTCGGGATCACCTATCCCAATGCTCCTGATTTAGGTACGGATATTTCCGATACCTACGAAATTACCGGCGTCCCGGAAACCTTCTTCATCGGTAAAGATGGCGTGATCGAACATGTCCAGATCGGTCCCTTGAACCAGGCAACCATGGACAAAGTTATTCAAAAACTACTACAAGAAGAAGGAGCCTAATACAATAAACCGCTCAGGTTTTTGCAGCTGAATTTCTATGCTACCCGTAACGATAGGCTCGATTTTATTCGGCCTGATACTTCTAATTTTGCTTATTCTTTTCCTCCTGCGCCCGTTTATGAAGGCGTCGCCGGAGATCGAAGCCGTTAGCAAACGGCAGGAATTAACAACCCGGAAAGAGACAGTCTTGGAAGCGATTCGCACCCTTGATTTTGATCATGACACAGGTAAGATACCTGATGAGGAGTATGAACATCAGCGTTCCCTGCTCATGATTGAAGCGGTTGCTGCACTCAAAGCTTTGGATGAGCTCCCCACCGCGGCGGTGGATGACAATGTTTATGCACAGATTGAAGCGGCCGTTAGCCGTATAAAGGCGCAGCGCTCCCAACAGCGCGCGGGAACACCGGCCCAATTCTGTACAAACTGCGGCCAGGCCCTGGACGCAAACGACAAATTTTGCGCCCGCTGCGGCCAACCTGTTTATGCTGTGCAGCCATCACCTTAATTTCTCCAGACAACCTTTCTACTGATGATTCGATTTTCACATTTATTACCAAAACGCTGCCGGGCTTTGCCCGGCGCTGCTTTATGTTTCGCCTTGTTAACCTTCGTGATCCTGGGAACCCTGGCGGCTCCTGTTAATGCCCAAGATCCCCTTGAGCCGGATAATTTACCTGACGCCAACAGCGGACTCCCCTTATTTGCCGACCGCTGCGCGAACTGCCATGGGCCGGAGGGAAAGGGTGATGGAGAGTTGGCGAGCCAGCTTCCTAAACCGCCGCGCGATTACACTGACGAAGAGTTTCGGCGCACGGCCGTACCCTCTTCGATGTTCCAGACAATCACCGACGGCCGTCCCGCGGGGGCTATGCCACCCTTTGGCCCCGAAAGCTCTAACCCGATTGAAGCGGATGCCCGTTGGGATCTGGTTGCCGCGATCTTCAGTCTGGGGACGCCTCCCGAAGCTATCGAAAACGGGCGAATTCTTTATGAGGAAAACTGTCTTTCCTGTCACGGGGCAGAAGGGGCCGCTGACGGTCCGGAAGCCGCCAACAGCAGCGCTGAAGTGCCGGACCTGAGCGACTTGCGTTACTGGTTCAACCGTAGTAACGAGATGGTGCTTGCCAGCTTGCAGGATGAGGAAATCACCGACCACACCTATACCCTGGAGACCGATGAGCTTTGGGACGTGATCGATTACGCCCGTACATTTAGCTATGTTTATGCTGATCCGCAGACGGCCGTAGAAGCAGCCTCGCAGCCGATTGCGTCTGTTGGCATTAGCGGCCAGGTAGTGAATGGCACAACCGGCGACATGATCAACAATGGAACAGTTCTGCTGCGCGCTTTTACCCCTGAGCTGCAGGAGGCACTATCCCTGGAAGCACCCTTGGGCAGCGATGGTCAGTATGTTTTTGATGTGACTGATGCCAATCCTGACTGGGTTTATATGGCAACAATCGAGTACGCCGACTATAGTTTTAGCAGCAGCCCTAATCGTATACAGGCCAGTGATCCCCAGCTGGAAATGCCTATCACTGTTTATGATACCACGGACGATCCTGCGGCGATCCAGATCAATCAGGTGCATGCGATCGTGGATTTTACCGGCGACCAAATTTTGGTGAGCGAAATCTATGTTTTGAGCAATTTGGAACCGGCGCTCTTCGTTGGTGAAACAGGCGTCCCGGAAGAAGGCACGTTGAAACTTGCCCTGCCTACCGGTGCTGAAAATGTAGATTTCCAGCGCTCTTTCAGTTCATTTGAGAATTTCTTACCCGCCACAGAAGTGATTCCCACCGATGAAGGCTACGCGGATACAGTGCCTGTTCGCCCTGGTGAAGAGGTGATGAACATGCTGGTTTCTTACGAACTGCCCTTTGAAGAAGGCATGACCGTCGGCCATCCCATATTTTATGAGACCAACAGCGCGACAATCGTTATGCCTGAAATTGGGGTTGAGGTTGTGGGCGATGGTTGGACGTCTCAGGGCACGCAGCAAATGGGTGATATGGGCTCGATAACCAGTTACTCCCGGCCGGCTTTACAGCCTGGGGAAGCGGTGACCTTTACCCTTGAAGGCCGCCCAACAGCGGCCGTCGCTAATGTCGGGGGCGGCAGTTCATCCGAAAATAATGTATTTGGCATCCTGCTTGGCGGCACGTTACTGTTCGTGGTGGCTGGCGGTGCTGCCTATACAATTCGCTCCTGGCGAACTGAGGCTGAAGAATCAGAAGAAGTGCAGGCTGGTCAGGTTGATCGCTTACTCTACGAATTGGTCCTCCTGGATGAGTCCTTCGAAGCAGGGAAGCTGGAGGAAGCTGCGTACCAGGAACAGCGGGCGCAGCTCCTGCGGCAACTCGCGGAAGTTTGGACCACGACTGAAGGTTAGACAGATTTGAAAGGGATGATGCGGTGTTTAAGTTCACTATACTCTACTATCGCGTAGATGATGAGGCCAAGCTAGAGTCTTTTTTTTCCTCGACCAACGTACCCCTGGCAGAGCGGCTGCCCGGCCTGGCTGAAATTGAAGTGAGCCGTATTATAGGAAAACCCGGCGGTGGTGGTTCTCGTTTTCACCTGGCTTACTCGCTATATTTTGCTACCCAGGAGAGTTTTCAACTGGCTATCGGATCAGAAGCAGGCTTCAGGTTCGTTAAAGCCTTAAAACCCTGGGCGGATGCCGGCCTCATCGTTTGGTATTTTGCCGATGTATCCGAGGAGATTGTGAAGCACGCCGGGCCTAAGGTAACGGTTGAAGATCTCCTACCCAATTTGGTTAAAAAGAGTGAAGGGGATACCCAATCCGCATCTCAATTGTCTCCCGATGACGCGGATGGGATGTAAGTTTGGTAAACGAGGGGGGCGAAGATATAGTTTGTATCTAACAACTGCTCCCCTTTTCGCCCACCTAAAGCAAAGATTCTCGTTTCAATTTGACCAACTCCCACCTGCGCCCAATCTGGAGACTCGGCCAGCATGGGAGTGTTAATAACCTGCCAGGTTTCGCTGACAGGGTCGTACATTTCGCTATATGTGAGCTCCCCATTACCGGCAGTTCCGCCAATCACATAAAGCTTATTCAAGAGAACGGCCGATCCGGCATTTTTACGTGGCTGGAGCATGTCGGGACACGCGGACCAGGAGGATTCCGCCGGATCAAAGAGATGGCATGCGCCGAGAATACCGCCTTCATCCTCACCGCCAACGACAATCAGCTTGCCCGTTATGGCACCGCCGGAAGCATAAGCACTGGGTTGAGGCAGCGCAGGCAGAGGGCGCCAGGTGTCTTCGGCCGGATTATAAACATAGGACTCGTCCAAATAAGATTGGCCATCATATCCGCCAATTAAATAGAGAAATGCGCCGTCACTTAACGTGAGCGCGCCGGTTACCGGGTGCGGTAGGGAAGCTACCGGCCGCCATGCATCCTGGGTGGGACTGTAAGCTTCCACAGTAGAAGTAGGTTGGCCATCGGCCGTTCGCCCGCCTGCCACATATATCTCGCCATACAATTCCGCAGCGCTGGCATCGGCAACGGCCGTTGGTTTTTCAGCCCTTGTTTGCCAAACATGATCGACGCTGTTGAATACCTGAACTGTACCGTCAACGCCATCGGCCGTATCGCCACCAATCTGGTAAAGATCGAGCCCAACCGAAGCGACGGCCATATCGGCCCGTGGTTCAGGCATAGGCTTGCTCTCCAGCCAATGTGTATTACCAATAGGCACCTCGCTGAAAAGTTCATCAGTGGCGACGATTTCTTCTGGGGTAGAGAATCTCTGGCTCAGATAGAAGGCTGCTGCCAGCGCGAGCAGTATGAGAATGCCCAGAAGCGCCAATTTTGGTAGACGTCCTTGCGATTTATTGGAGGTTTCAACAAAAACATCATCTATTGCTGTCTCCTCCAAGGTGGTGGCCGGTACAGCCATGGTTGTGACTGAATCAGATACAGTTTCGGCTATTTCATCAAAATTTTGGGCGCTCTCTGTTGGTAGATCCACCTGGCTGGGGAGGGTGATATAACCTTGCTGCATGGCCGCCGTTGCCGCCTCGGTGCGCGAAGAGACGTCCAACTTGGTGTAGATATTACGCAAGTGAACCTTCACTGTGTTCTCGCTAATGATGAGATCGGAAGCGATGTCTTTATTGGTTGCCCCCTGTACGAGACAGCGCAGAACATCGAGTTCACGGTTGCTTAGTGGTTCTCCGGATTCTGCCATCTAAAGAATTATAACGATGCCCATTATTTCGGACGAAGGCTACTCATTTGCTGGGATTAGCGAAAGGACTCCGTACCGGTGATGGGCAGTGTGCCGGTAATAACTGCTGGGGTAGGCGTCGCTGAGGCGCAGCCTTCGACCGCTTCGCTCAATCTCTCGTTTAGCTCCGCACTGCTCCCTTGTTGTCGCGCTTCGCGATAGAGATCAACAGAGGGACAAAAATCCTGGCTAAAAAAATACTGGTTGCCATAATTAACAAGAGATTCGAACAACTTGTCGCAGGCATTCTGGTAGAACGGGGCTGAAATACACAAATCACGAAAAACACTTGCCGATACAGCCCAGTTGACGCCGTAATAAGAAATGCCGTCCTGATAGAGCTCGGCCCAATAGCGATAATCCAGCGCTTCTTGCGGCAGATCCCCCAGCTTTTCCGCCCGGACCAGGTAGAGGAGACCCTGTTCTATTTGACTTCCCTGTAAGCGCTGCAAACCTAGATTGAGATAGGAGTCGTATAAAAAGCGATTCGTTTCCATGCGTTCGAAATCTGGGAATTGCTGCTGCATAGCCAGAACCGCCGGCAGCAGCTCTTCCCACTGTTCGCGATCGTAGAGGCGCCGCAAACGGACAAGTTCATCTTCCAGGTCAGTATCTTCATTCAAAACGACAGTTGGTTCTGGCGGTGTCGTTGGCGTTGGCGGGGCTTCCGGTGTCTGGGCGTTTTTAATGGCGGCCTCAGCCTGGCTGTGTAAAGCGGCAGCCTCTTGATTCTCGGGGTCTCGTTCCAATACCCAGTCGAGCCGGCGTAGAGCCAGGTCGTATCCGCCGCGTTCAATATCTTCCTGGGCAAGGCTCACCTGACGGCCGTATTGTTGGAGGCGCATATCCTCTTCCTGTTGGGTGCGTAGCGTCTCGCCACTTTGCCAGGCGAAGTACCCGACCGCGAGATAGAGAGCAACCATCACGGCCACAACAATGAGGACGATGCCAAAGGCCCGCAAAATTGATCTGCTGCCTGATTTCTGTCTGTTATCTTTCTGGTCCAGAATCTGATTATCCATTTTCTCGTGCAGCAACCGGCTTTACTGCACGAGTGCTGACTGTGGTCAAAAATTAGGACGCACTCAACTCGCGATAGATAGCTGTCGTCCGAGCAGCAACTTGAGATTGCGTGTAATTTTCCAATACGCGCCGCCGCCCTTGTTCACCCAGGCTGCGGCGTTTTTCTTCAAATTGCATCAATTCTATCAAACATGCATGCAATGCGTCGACATCCTCTTCGGGAAAAATTAGCCCGGTGGAGCCGATCACGTTAGGGATTTCCCCACAGTCTGATCCGATCACAGGGACCTTACAGGACATGGCCTCAACCAATACACGCCCAAACTGTTCTTTCCAATTTATTGTTGTGCGCGAGCAAAGCGTAAGGACATCCATGCGGCGCAAATAAGCGGGCATTTGCGCGGAGGAAATAGCGCCATCGAATTGAACCTGAGTATGAATACCTAACTCTCGTGCTAGCTGTTGAAGCGATCCTTTCTCCGGTCCCTCTCCGGCGATATGCAGGCGCCAGTTGCCCGGTAAATTGGCCGCAGCCCTCAAGAGGAGATCGACTCCTTTTTCTCTAACCAATCGCCTGTTGGCCGATCCAATGACGAAGCTTCCTTCGCCCTCTCTTTGGCTGGGCGGGTGGAATAGATCGGGATCGACTCCAAATTGGGGAATGACCTTATACTTGCCCTCGTAGCCTTTACTGCGCCACACTTCGGCCGAATCCTGATTGCCCATGATCGCATAATCCACACCGGCCAGAACCTGCTGTTCCATATTGCGGAAAGGAATCGGATAATCACGCAGCAAGTTTTGCCAGCTGAAGAAGAGGGTCTTTGCTCCCCGTGCCTTTGACTGGCGCCAGGCCAGCCAGGTAGCCAGGTTATAAGGCTCTTCGTCAATGTGCACCACGTGTGGTCGAAACGCATCAAGCCGCTGCTTTAGCTTTGGATAATAGTGCAGGTGGTAGTTCCCGTTAAAACGGATCGGATCGGCCAGCAGCCTGTAGCCCTGGGTGTGGCTGCGCTCCAGGTCGATGCGTCCGGCAGGATCATCCCAATATGGCGGCACAATGGCCAGCAGTTCAATATCCTCGGACTGTCCGATCATCTCGAGCTTGGTTTGATAAGCGCCTACCAGGCAGGCCTTGGACAATATTAAAACGCGCATAGTACTAGCATAAAAAGCTTCCGGCTTTCTCTACCGGAATCAGGTGATTCCTTTGTCTGAGCAAAGAGCCGGCAGTCTTCTTTGGGATTTTTTTGCATAAAACCAACAGCGTCCAGGCGATTGATTGTTTTGACGCTGAGGGGTATTTTGCTATACTTGCCCCGCTTTGACAATATTGCGCAAGCGATTGCAATCTGGCCCGAATTATCTCCTAAGCCCCTCCACTCTGGAGTGGGCTTTGTTGCTATTAGCCCTGCTTGTAGCCGCCCTACTTCGTTTCTGGCAGTTGGACCAGGCTCCCCCCGGCTTATACCGGGATGAGGCTTTCAATGGCCTGGACGCGCTCAAGGTATTAAAGGGCAGCCATCCCTTGTTTTTCCCTGCTAACAACGGCCGTGAACCCCTTTACATCTACCTGACGGCCGTCGCCGTCGCTCTCTGGGGGCAGACTATCTTCGCCGTTCGCGCTGCCGCGGCGCTGGTAGGCACTTTAACGACCCTCTCCATCTACCTCCTGGGAAAGACCTGGTTTGGTTGGCGCACGGCCGTGCTGGCGGCCTGGGTTTGGGCTGTTACCCTGTGGCCGGTTCATCTCAGCCGGGTCGGACTACGAACCATCCTCATTGTACCGGTATTGGCCTTGACATTCTGGCTGGCCACCGAAGCTTATCGCCGGCAGAAGAGTTGGCTGTGGGCCATTGCGGGTTTGGTATACGGCCTCGGTTTTTATACCTATCTCGCTTTCCGCTTCACGCCCGTCCTGCTTTTTCTAATACTCTTATACCTGTTGTGGTCCGGCCGTCGCGATCGTTTATGGCCTGGGTTGCTGTGGTTCGCCGCCGCCGCGTTAATCATGATCCTGCCCATGATCGTCCTCATCTTCAATCAGCCCGATTTATTTTTCGGACGCAGCGGACAGGTGTCCATTCTGCATCCGGATGTCTATAAAGACTCAGTGCTTAAAACCCTGGCTAACAATATTTGGGCTTCCCTGGGCATGTTCTTATGGCGCGGCGATTCTATCCTGCGCCACAATCCGGCGGGACGGCCGGTTTTTGATCTTCTGCTGGCAGTTCCGTTTGTTATTGGTTTTTTGTACTGCCTTCGAAATTGGCGTAAACCCCAGGCAATGAGCGTCCTGTTATGGCTTTTCGTCATGCTCGGCCCTACCGTTCTGGCAGCGGATGCACCTCACTTTTTGCGAGCGTCTGCGATTTTACCGGCTGCAGTCCTTCTTCCCGCCATAGGTTTAACCTGGATCTGGCAGTGGCCGAGAATACCTTCCTGGGCCGGAGCTTTGCTGGTTGTCTGCCTGCTGACCGGCAGTCTGATCTGGACAATCAAGGATTACCGCGCCTATTCCGCTGATCCGCAAGTTGCCTTTGCCTTCGAAGCGGCGGCGACAGAATTGGCTGGGGAGCTGCAACCAGAAGAGCCGGAGACGGATCTCTACCTGGATGACCGTTTATGGACAAGCTGGCCTTCTTTGTCATTCCTGGTAACGGATGAAGAGCGGATAATGAAGTATCTCTCGGAGGAGGATCTGCCTGACAGGCTGCAAGAGCCGGCGGCGATCTATGCCTGGCCTTATAATGCCCTCGATTTCATTCCTGAGAGGCTGCAACCGCCCCTCTTATTAACAGAAAAAGACGGACCCTTGACCCGCGGTGATTTGGAGGAGCAGGCTTACCCGCTCTATATTCGCTATGGAATTGAATCAGCCTTGGCGATCAATCAGGAACCTCTGGCAAGTTTCGACGATCAAGTTTATTTGCGGTTGGCAAACGTCGTCCAATTGAATCCTGAAGCACTCCAAGTTGATATATACTGGGAGGCTGAGGATCATGTGGATGATGATCTGGTCGTTTTTGTACACGTGACCGGGCCGCAGGGCCTGATCGGCCAGGATGATGCGCCGCTTGCCAACGGCCGTTGGCAAGGCGCCTGGTGGCGAGCGGATATGATTGTGGAAGAGTCACATATTATTCAGTTAAATGAGCCGTTTGACGGCAGCAGCCAGAAGATCACTCTGGGCTTGTATCGGGCGGGCAGCGGAGAAAGATTACCGGTCACCGACATGGCCAATGGGCAGGAGATAGGGACGACCTGGACGATCGGCGTTGATTAGTTATAAAGATGGATGGCAAGGTTTGTAAATTATTGGAGCGCGGAAGCCGCTGGTTTGCCGGCCAAGGTGTAACGGCCGTCCTGGTGACGCTCTTTTTATTCCTGTTAACCGCCTCGGTGCAGGCTCAGGATGCGCCTACAAGCACGCCTGATGCCGATGGGATTATCACGATTGAAGTTCAACCCGATGATTCTCTATGGGCGATCGCCGCGCGGGCGGGAATAACAATTCCGGAGTTGTTGGAACTTAATGGTTTCAACGAATCAGTTGTGCTGCAGCCGGGAGATAGGCTGATCGTTGCTCGGGTTACTCCCCAACCGACAGCCACTTCTGATATTCCCACACCTACAATCCCACCGCCAAGCCCTTCGCCAACGGCCGTTAAACCACGAACGGCCGTGTGCATCCTCGCCTATGATGATCTAAACCGAGATGGTAAACTGGGCGAGGGGGAGGCGCTGCGTCCCAACGTAGCCTTCACGGTTTATAATGAACAAGAGGTGGTTGCCAACTATGTCACGGATGGTCTCCGCGAGCCTTACTGCCTGGAAGACCTGGCGCCGGGCGTCTACCACGTCACGCGTTCGCTGACCAATGACGAAGTGTTGACGACTGAAGGTGATTGGGCCCTGACGCTCTCCATGGGCAGCGTCCTCAATCTGGCGTTCGGCAGCTATAACGAAAGTTTGCAGGCGCTGCAACCAACCCTTGATCCTGATCAACAACTGCGAACCCGTATCGCGTTGACGCCGCAGGCAACGCCTACGGCGACTCCCGAGCCTGAAAGAGCAGCAGGCTCAAGAACCTCCCTCATGGTTGGCTTAGCTATCGCCCTCTTTTCTTTGCTAGCAGGGCTCGCTGTGTTAACCTACCTTGTTGTTAGACGACAACAATCAGAATAAAAACAAATTTGCGGAAGGCGAAAGATGGAGAAGAGAATATTCAAACGATATCTGATACTGCCGCTGCTGCTTTCATTGCTGGCGGTGATCGTTCCCCCTCATAAAGCATTATATGCTGCACCTCAACAACAGGAAGGAAACCTGTTGAATAATGGCGGTTTTGAACAGCCCTTTGTCAATGGAACGGCCGAAGGCTGGACCACCTGGGCTTCACAGACCGAAAAAACGGCTGATGACTGTACAGATGGCTACCACTATTTACCGAAGTGGAATATGGAAACAGGCGGGAATTTTGTTGGCGGCGGAGTGACTTCGCAGTATATCGGCAACAACTGGGATATGTGGAACGCCGGTGTGATGCAAACCGTCGATGCCACTCCGGGTACTACCTACCGGTTTACCTTTGCCTCGAAGGGCAGAACAGCTAACGACCCCTCGCCCGAGCCTTCAGATTATGGCGTTAATATGAATATCCGCGCGGGGATCGATCCCAATGGCAGCGCCGTTTGGAGTGATTCTGATGTTGTCTGGGGCAGCGCCGGATCGCCGCACGATTCCTGGCAAACTTTTACTGTAGAAGCCCAGGCCACGGGTGATAAAATCACTGTATTTACGTCGGCCAATCTGGGCGTGCAGGGTGTGAATCAATGCCGCCAGTTCCTGGATACTTGGTATGATAACGCGGAACTGGTGGCGGTCGATCAAGCGCCGGCTCCCGCCCCTACAGAGGCCCCGGCCCCCGCTGCGACTCAACCCCCGGCACCGACGCCTACCGCCATTCCTGAACCGACCACCGAACCGGAGGGAGACGCTGCTGACCAGGAACCGACGGCCGAAGCGTCGCCCACTGAAGAACCTGAGCAGGAATCTGTGCCCGAGCAGGAAACGGGAACAGAAGCGGATGTTATGCTGGAAAGCGGCGGCACCATCTGCGTGAATGCCTTTCATGATGAAAACGCCAACGGTGTGATGGATGAGAACGAAGGATTTATGGCCGGCATAACGATTACTGTTGCCGGCGAGTCCACGGTTATCGGACAGGCCATCTCTGATGGATCCGATATCCCAACCTGCTTCCATGGTCTGGCGCAGGGGCCATACCAGGTTGCCCAGCAGCTCCCCGGCCGCCTGGAAATGACGACAGCCGCGAACGCCCTGGTTGGGGTGACCGATAATCATACAACCTTTGTCACCTTTGGCACCCGGATACGGCAGGCAGATTCTGCTGCTGCCGGGTCTGAAGCAACGGCCGAATCAGATCAAGGCACAACTCCCGCGGACACCGCGCCGGAAGGAAGCGCCAGCCCGCTGAGCATGGGCGGCCTGGCTATTATCCTCGTCGGCGTTATATTGTTAGGCGGCCTGCTGTTCTACCTGCTGCGCCGTTAATCTTATACGCGTTTGGTAGGGGCAGATTTCCTTTATCTGCCCTTTGTATTTTCATCGTGATTGCTGTGGGGACTGCAGTTCGCTGCAATCCATATCTGCGTTGATTGAACCTCGCATTACTTCTGATAAGCAGCGCCAAACCGGGCTTTCTCTGGTCCTGATCGCCGCCCTTCTGGTGGCTTTTCTCGCCGCCTGGCCGTTGATCAGCGAACCCGGTCTGTTGAATACCCGCGGAGGGGGGGATAGTCCCTTTCTCTTGCAGCGTTTGCAGCAGCTTGAGACCGCGCTGCGTGACGGTCATTTCCCTGTGCGTTGGATGGGTGACGCCAATTATGGATTTGGCTACCCTTTTTATAACTACTATGCTCCCCTGTCGATCTATGTAGCCGCCTTCTTCCGTTTCCTGGGTTTCAGCTCCGTGCGCGCTGTCGAAGCGGCGCAGGTCCTTGGTTTCTTAACCGCCGCTCTTGGCATCTACCTCCTGGCCCGGCGCTGGTATCATCAAGAATGGCCGGCTTTATTGGCTTCCGTCGCCTACACTACCGCACCCTTCCACCTGGTCAATGTTTACGTACGTGGAGATTCTCTGGCTGAATTTTGGGCTATGGCCTTGTATCCCTGGGTGATCCTGGCCGCCGATCGCTTACTGGCAGCAGATAAAGAAGGCTTTCCCTACGGCTGTACCGCGGCCCTGGCTTTTGTTTACGCTGCGCTCATCCTTAGCCACAACATCTCCGCTTTAATCTTCACCCCTTTCCTGCTTTTATTCATTCTCTTGCGCTGGCTGCTGGGTCTTGAACCAAATCATGAATCCAGGTTCAGCCTGTTTTCCGGCCGCCATTTACGCAGGCTCCTACCCATCCTGGGTGCGGGAGTTCTCGGTTTAGCCCTCGCCGCCTGGTTTTTTATCCCCGCGCTGTTGGAGCAGAATTTTGCCCAGTTAGGACCGGTGACCGAAGGCTATTTTTCTTATCGCAATCATTTTCGTGGCCTCGACCTGGTGCAGCCCTCACTGTTGGTTGATTTTGATGTTTCCGGTGGCAGCGCCTTTCGTATGGGCCTGGTCCAGGCGGTAGGCGCGCTGTTGGGCTCGTTAGCCTTGATTTACGCCGCCTTTCGCACACGGGCGGTAGCCTGGGCTTCCGCGCTTTTTATTCTGTTGGCCCTGGCTGTTTCTACTTTTATGGTTATGCCGCTGTCCGCTTTTTTGTGGGACAACTTGCCATTGCTTTCTTTCACCCAATTCCCCTGGCGCTTCCTGTCGATCCAGGCCTTCGCCGCCGCGCTGGCTATCGGCGCAATGGCGCTCCTGCCTTACTGCCGCGTCGTGACCATCATCACGGCCGTCCTCCTGATCCTTTCCAGCTTCGCCGCCCTGCAGACCGATCAGCTGCTGCTCGGCGATGAAGACGTTACCGCTCAATCCCTCGCCCAATATGAATGGTTCACGGGCAATATCGGCAGCACGGTCAGCGCCGAGTACCTGCCTCAAACGGTGCAGCCGCGCTTTTACAGCAGCGGCTGGCTCAATAACGACCACCGCGCCAACGCCCGCGCTCTTGAGGGCGAGCTAATCAATGCGGCGCAGACCGCGGGCAGGACAAATGAACAAACCTGGAAGGTGACGGCTGGCAGCAGCGGCACCACCGTTCTCTTTCCGACCATGGCCTGGCCGGGTTGGGTCGCTGCCTTGAACGGCCAGGAAATGGCCGTTCAGCCCGCTCCTGGTTCCGGCAATATCACCGTGCAGCTGCCGCCGGGTGAGCACACATTAATGTTACGGCTCACGCGAACGCCGGTGCGTCTTTTTGCCGAACTGCTTTCCCTGGGAGCCGTATTGCTGCTTATTTTCCTGGCCATTAAGGCATGGAGACCATGGGAAGTGAGCGAGACGGCCGTTGTCACCGCCATCGCCTTTTTCCTCTTTATCCTGCTCTTTCGCTTCTGGCCCGAGAAGAGCCTGACAGATGATACCTTAACCTGGGATTTCGCACAGATGGCCTATCTACACCATGATCAGGATGGTGTGCCCTTCACCAGCGGCACGACTTTACTCAGCTACGAATATGACCGCGAGACAGCCGCCGCCGGCCAGGATCTTGCCTTAACCCTCCATTTTTCCGAGGCTAATAGCGATGAAATCAGAGCTGCTTTGGCTTCTCCGGCCGTGACCTGGCCGGCATTCGCTACCCAGCCGCCCGTGATATCCGCGCAGACTAAAACCCTGGATGAGAAGAGTATCGTCTTTAACCTGCCCATTCCGGCCAACACGCCGGCGGGCCTATTCATCCCCCGCGTGACGATGAGGGCCGGCCGTCCGCTGATGCCGTCCGGTAAACTGCGCGGCGACCTATTCTTACGCCCGCTGCGAATCACCAATGATGCCCCTGCTGTTTCGAACCTGCCTCTGGACGTCCAGGCGGTGGATGTACAGCTGCGCGATCCGGCGGCCCTCGAAGTTCAGCTTGCCTGGAGCACGCAGGAACCATTGAGTCAAAATTACAATGCCTCGCTGCTGCTCGTGGATGGTGCGGGAAACTGGCTGGCCCAATTGGATACCCAGCCTGGCTATGGTTTTCTACCCAGCAGCGAATGGTCTCCTGGCACGGCCGTTAATGATTGGCTTGCCCTCGGTCTACCGGTCGAATTACCTCAGGATACACCCTTAGCCCTGGTCGCCCGATTGTATGAAGTAGAGGGCGGCACAGTGGTTCTAACGCGTAGATTGGGTGAGGTGTCCATCCGCGATGAGGAACTTGTTTTTGGGCAAAACCAGCCACAGTTCTCTCTACCGGAGGGGTTGACGGAGCTGACGGCCGTATTCGGCGATGATATCCAACTCCAGGGCTACGATCTCCAGCGTATAGAGGACGATACCTGGCAGCTAAATCTTTATTGGCAGGCCCTTAAGTCAAATCCGCAGGAGGCGCTACGCTTCGTACACGTCTTTGATCCCCAGACCGAGCAGATCGTCTTTCAAAATGACGGCCACCCGGCCAACAACAGCTATCCCACCAATCAATGGATTGAGGGTGAGATCGTTGCCGACACTATTACAATCCCGCTAGCTGAGGCGCCTGCCGCCGAATACCAGATCGGCGTAGGTTTCTATCACCAGGAGGGAGAGTCAGCTGAGCGCTTAACGGCCGTTGATCCCATCACCGGCGATCCCATCCCCGACGGCCGTGTCCTCCTCCCGCAAACAATCACCCCCTAATAAACTCAGCCCATATCGTTTTCGCACTCGCACTCGCACTCATCATTCGACAAATCCGAAATCCACGATCCGCAATCCCAAAACCTTGGACTATTTGACAGCCCCGATGCACTTTGATACCATGCCTTTAATGAAGCACTTTAAGCAGCTAACTTACGTCCAATTCGCGGCCGCTGCCGCTGCTGCCAGCCAGGCTCCTGCCCTGGCTTGTTGTGCTTCCTGAGTCAAATCAGACTTTAGCTTTCAACAACCGCCGGGCAGGGTTAACCAGTCTGGCGGTTTTTTGTTGCCAGGTTAAAATCGTTAGGATTTTTTATTGTTAAGAGAGTAAGAGCATGAAACCGATCACGGGTAATGAAATTAGACAGGCGTTCCTAGATTTTTTTGAGGAACACGCGCACGAAATTGTGGCCAGCTCGCCGCTGCCGCAGTATGACAATCCCACGCTGTTATTTACCAACGCGGGTATGAACCAGTTCGCCGATGTTTTTCTGGGCAAGGAAAAACGGCCGTATAACCGCGCCGCCACCTCGCAGAAGTGCATGCGTGTCACCGGTAAGCACAACGACCTCGAAAACGTCGGTCCCTCGCCGCGCCACCACACCTTCTTTGAGATGTTGGGTAACTTCTCCTTCGGTAATTATTTCAAAGAAGGCGCGATCGATTTCGCCTGGCAGTTTGTCACCGGCGTTCTGGAACTGGAGCCTGAACGTCTTTGGGCCACCATTTATACCGACGACGATCAATCCTTTGAGCTGTGGCAGAAATATCTGCCTCCGGAAAAGATCTTGCGTTTTGGCAAGAAAGAAAATTTTTGGGAAATGGGCGACGTCGGTCCCTGCGGCCCCAACTCCGAGATCTTCTACTACATCGGCGACATGGAGACCTGTGATCCCTCGCGCCTCAATGCCGACGATGACGAGGAATTTCTAGAATTTTGGAACCTCGTCTTCATGCAGTTCAACCGCGAAGAGGATGGTAGCCTGATCGAGCTGCCGGCTCCCTCCGTCGATACGGGCATGGGCTTTGAGCGTCTGGCGCGCATCATGCAAGGCGCAGATAGTAACTACGAAACGGACCTCTTCACCCCGGCTATGGATCGCGTGCAGGAACTGCTGGGCGATACCGATAAGGAGCGTGAAGAGAAATACGTCGGTTATCGCGTAATCGCCGATCACGGCCGGGCGGCGACTTTTCTGATCGGCGACGGTGTACGGCCTGGCAGTACGGGCGCGGGTTATGTGCTGCGTATGCTTATTCGCCGTGCGGCGCGATTCGGCCGTCAGATTGGTTTTCAGCAGCCGTTTATGGCCAAGGTCGCCCAGGTCTATATCGACCTCATGGGCGACGTCTATCCCGAGATTAAGAACCGCCGCGAGCACATTTTACAGACTCTGACCCAGGAGGAAGAGCGTTTCGCGCGCACCCTTGATTCGGCCGTTGTCCACCTGCTCGAGATATTGGAAGAAATGGGCGAGCGTGGGCAAAAAGAAATCTCCGGCGAAACGGCTTACAACCTTTATGCGACCTATGGCCTGCCGGTAGAGATCACGCGAGACCTCATTCGCGGACGCGGCATCACGATCGATGAAGCGGGATTCAACCGCGCCCGCGAAGCGCATGCCCTGGCCAGCGGCTCCGGCGCTTTTGGAAAATACAATACTGAAAGTTCTGTTTACACGGACCTGCTGAACGATCTTCAGGCATCCGGAGAACTCGAGGAAGGGGTCGATTATGATCCCTATACCAGCGGCAGCTTGAGCTCTGAAATTGTGGGTTTGGTGCAAGACGGAAAGCTGGTGCGCGAAATTGAGGCCGGCCAGAAAGCGGAGCTTATTGCCGCAGCGACCCCCTTCTATGTTGAAGCGGGTGGTGAGGTAAGCGACACGGGCGTCATTCACCTTGCCGAGGGTGACGGAATCTTTCGCGTCGACGATGTACACCGTCCTGTTCCCGGTATGGTCAGCCATGTCGGTGAAATGCTGAGTGGATCGTTGGCAGTCGGTGATGAGATCCTTCTGGAAGTTGACAATGCGCGGCGCAGCGATATCCGCCGCAACCATACAGGTACCCATATCCTTCATAAAGAACTGCGCAGCCATCTAGGCACGCACGTGGCCCAGGCCGGCTCCTTGGTCGCTCCCGATCGCCTGCGTTTTGACTTCTCCCATGGGGAAGCGCTGAACGATGAACAGCTCGCGGCGATTGAAGCGGGTATCAATCAAGCTGTTGGGGCTAACTATCCGGTTAAAATCAATTATATGGGCCAGAAGGAAGCTATTAGCCAGGGAGCGATGGCTCTCTTTGGTGAGAAGTACGGTGACATCGTGCGCACCGTCAGTATTGGCGATGAGCCCGGTCCTGATGCCTACAGTTTTGAATTGTGCGGCGGCCTGCATGTTGATGAAACCAACGATATCGGCCTCTTTAAGATCGTCAGTGAGAGCGCTGTTGCCGCCGGGGTGCGCCGCATTGAGGCTGTCACCGGGCGCGCGGCGCAGGAACTTTTGGCTGATCGTTTATCGCTGCTCGAAGGTCTACTGCATTTGCTCAACGCCCCCGAAGATGAAGCGCAGCACCGGTTGGAGACGCTTTTATCTGAAAATAAAGCACAGCAGAAGCAGATAGCGTCCTTGCAGCATAAACTTGCCCGCAGCCAGTTTGGCGACTTGCTGGGACAGATGCAGCAGGTAAATGGCGTCAATGTTTTAGCCGCCCAGGTCGATGTAGGCAGCATAGATAATTTGCGCGAAATGAGCGACTGGTTCCAGGATAAGGTAGGTTCCGGCGTAGCCGTGCTGGCGGCGATCAGCGGCGGCAAACCGGTCTTTATTGTCAGGGTGACCGATGACTTGATCAAGCGCGGCGTCAAAGCTGGGGATATCGTGCGCGAGGTGGCTCAAATTGTCGGCGGTGGCGGCGGCGGACGGCCGAATTTGGCCCAGGCCGGCGGTCGCGATCCTGAAAAGCTGCCGGAAGCTCTGGCCGCCGTACCTTCACTTGTGGAGAAAGCCCTGGAATAGGGTGTCCGGTATACAATTAGGGCATCTAGGCTATAATATTATGTAAAGTTATTTAAATCACTGATCCCGATGATTGTTTCCGGAAATCGATTCAATCATCGGGAAACTACTGTGCAGGTGCATCTTTCGTGTTCTTGAAGAAGCTGCAGCCGGGAGCATATGGATCGTATGTTAATTGAAGGGTCAATTTGACCCTTTTTTGTTATCCTATGCCTGGTATGGAAGAGAAAGGAAAGGTCTTGGCCATCGACCTCGGTGAAAAGCGTATTGGTCTGGCAATCAGTGATGAAACACGCACAATTGCTACCGGGTATGAAGTCCTTTCACGAAAATCACGCCGCGAGGATTTTGAGCGTTACCTTGAAATCATCGCGGAGCAGGATATCAACTTAATCGTTATGGGACTGCCGATTACGCTGGGCGGTGTGGAAGGACAGCGCGCGGCTTGGGTGCGCGACTATTCGGCGGAATTACAGGAAAACATCCCTGTGCCCCTGGAATATTGGGACGAACGTTTCTCTACCAAACAGGCGGAAGCCAGTCTCCATGCGCGCGGGAAGCGCGGCAAAAAGATGCGCGAGCGCCTTGATGCCGTCGCCGCCGCTTTTATTTTGCAAGATTATCTGGATGCGCATGGCGATTACGCCTGATGCACTCTGAAAGCACTGCCGAATGAGCGATCCCTTCCAATCCCCTGAGCGGTTTTCAAGTACGCGCAGAGGCTGCTTGCGCTTCTTTGTCTTTGCCTTCATCATTCTTTGTGTGCTCAGTTCTGCCGCGGCCGTCTTGCTGATTCGCCACCAGGCGATGATTCGCGATTCCGGCGTCCGCCTAGCCGATGCCAATCCTGATCTAAATATCGTGCGCCGTTACATGCTGCAAAATTACCTGGCTCAGAATCAAGAAAAGCTGCCGGAACCGGCCGGCCAGGCCGTTAATATGCCTTTCCTGATTCCTCCCGGCATTTCGGCCGATTCTGTGGCCGCCGATCTCCAGGACGCTGGGCTGCTCAATAATCCCGAATTATTTCTAAACTACCTGATATTCTACGGCATGGACTCGCACCTGCAGGCCGGCCAATATACCTTGAACGGGAATCTGACCATTCCCCAGTTAGCCGAAGCCATCACCGAAGGATCGGCTCAGGATGTCACGATCAGCTTCCTCAAAGGACTGCGCCTAGAGGAGATGGCCGATTACCTGGCCGTTACTTCTCCGGCGGAAATCGATTCGGCTGAATTTCTCGCGCTGGCCCGGCGGGAACAGCCGTTCGACCTCAGCCCCTATCCTTTCCTCAACTCCCTGGGTCCGAACAATACTCTCGAGGGCTATCTTTTTCCCGGCGTTTACCGCGTGCCATCCGATGCCGACGCGCAGTTCTTGATTGAAAAGATGCTGCAGAACTTCAACAGCCAGGTGATGCCGGCGATGCGCCAGGCCTATGGCGCACAGGGGCTCTCTTTAGCGGACGCGGTAACTCTGGCTTCCATTGTGGAACGGGAAACACCGGAGGATGAAGAACGGCCGCTTATTGCCAGCGTTTATATCAATCGAATCCGCGAGGGCATGCCTCTACAGGCTGATCCCACGGTACAGTATGCTCTCGGTTTTCAGACCGCAAATCAGAACTGGTGGAAAGCGCCGCTGTATTTATCTGATCTGGAATTAGAGCACCCTTATAACACGTACAAAATATCCGGCCTCCCGCCCGGACCTATTGCCAATCCTGGACTTGCTTCTTTGCTGGCTGTTGCCGAACCTGCGGAGAGTGATTATCTGTTCTTCGTGCTTGATTGTGAATCTAATCCCCCGGGACGGCATACCTTTAGCAGAACCTTTGAGGAACACCTGGCCAATGTTGAGCGCTGCCGTTAGCGGATTTCAACGCCGCTTTACGCTGTTACTAGCTTTTAGCCTGGTTGTATCGTCCCTTCTCCTCTTCACGGGCTGCCGGAGCGTCGATCCGGTCGTCAAAGTTGGCCTGATAGCCCCATTTGAAGGACGGTACCGGGCGGTGGGTTATGATGTACTCTACAGCGCGCGCCTGGCCGTGCGCGAAATAAATGCCGCCGGAGGCATCAATGGCACGCGTGTAGCCCTGGTTGCTTTGGATGACAGCGGCAATCCTGAGTTCGCGGCGGCTACGGCCGATTCCTTGCTTGCCGATCCCAATGTTGTTGCCGTTGTCGGTCACTGGCTTCCGGAAACAACGGCCGTGGCCGCACCTCGTTATGCGGCAGGTAAATTAACATTCCTGGCCGGAGGAGAAGATCCTTTCTTGCCCGGCGATCCGGAAGAGCTGCCGGAAGATTTTATTGCTGCCTATACGGCCGTGACGCCCTTCGATGAAACGCCCGGTCCCTACGCCGGTCCCGCCTATGAGGCATACCAATCCTTATGGCGCTTATTGGAGGAGACGCAAAAACAGCATGGGATAATCACGCGTTCTTCTGTCTATCAGACCTTCCAGGAATTGGAGTGAACGGTGTCTGAATCAGAGGCAGCATTTATTCCCGGGTTGGAGCTAAGCAGGCGTTTTTTTGCAGAAGCTGTTACGCCGCTTCTAGAGCGTAACTTCCCGCGAGTACGCTGTTCGGCCGCCCTGCTCGGCGCGGGATCGGAAGTGCTTGGCTATGATACGCCTCGCTCCCGGGATCATGACTGGGGACCGCGCTTGCAGTTATTTCTGGATGAACAGGATCAACGAAATTTAAAAGAAGCGCTTTACGAAATGCTGCGAGAGCAGCTTCCCAAACAATTTCTGGGCTATTCTACCCATTTCGGCCCGCCGGATGAAGAGGGGACACGCTTGATGGCTGAACCCGGTGAACTGGTTGATCACCGTGTGCAGATCTGGACCGTTCCACAATTTTTTGAGGACTACATGGCCTATGATCCGCGGCAAAAACCTTCGGTGTTGGAATGGCTCACCTGGCCCCAACAGCACCTTCTTGGTGTAACTGCCGGAGCCGTGTTCCGAGACGATCTGGGTGATTTAAATACAATCCGCAAGGTGCTGGATTATTATCCACATGACGTTTGGCTCTATTTATTGGCCGCGCAGTGGGCGCGAATTGGCCAGGAAGAACATTTTGTCGGCCGTACGGGGGAGGTTGGTGATGAAATCGGTTCCGCTTTATTGGCAGCGCGATTGGTTCAGGACATTATGCAGCTCTGCTTTCTGATGGAAAGGAGATATTTTCCTTATCCCAAGTGGTTTGGAACCGCCTTTGCCCATCTGGATTGCGCCGACACACTATCCCCCTTACTGCAGCAAGTTCTTACTGCACAGAATTGGCATGATCGAGAAGGCTATCTAAGCCAGGCTTATGAAACAGTCGCCCAGCGGCACAATTCTCTGGGGATCACGGAACAGCTAGACCCGCAGGTGCGTTACTTTCATGATCGCCCATTTCTGGTAATTGATGCAGGCCGCTACGTCGATGCGATCAGGGACCAAATAAGCGATCCGCAAATTGCGGCGATTAAAACCAACATTGGCAGTATTGACCAGTTCAGCCACAGCACAGATTTGCGTTCTTATCCTAAACTACACAAAAGCTTGCAATCGTTGTACAAATAAGCGGGTATTGATCTTGGAAATATTCATTTGAAGGAGATCTTCTAATGTTTCGACGCTTTATAGGCCTCATTATCCTGCTGGCAACACTGGTTGTCTTAGTCGTTCTGATTGTAGCAGCTGTTAATTTTGGTCCAGCGCTGGATGTGGTTTTTAAGAGCGTTGATGATAGCCTTACTTTGACCGTAGATACATTGGAGACGGTTTCGGAAACGCTGACACAAACAAAATCAGCCCTCGTGTCGATTAACACCTCCCTGGATACGGCCGCACAAACGACGGCCAATCTATCAACAACGGTTGTCGATACTATCCCCTTGTTGGAACAGGTTTCCGTGGTTGTTTCTGACCAGCTGCCGCAGAATATTGAGAATGTGCAGGCGGCGATTCCCAATATCGCTGCCGTGGCAACTGTTGTGGATAGTGCCTTAACCCGCCTGGCGGCATTCAAGATTGACCAAACTATTCCGATCCCCTTTAACCCCATAGAGATCAAGTATGATTTAGGGATTGAATATGATCCCGAGGTGCCTTTTGGCGACTCGATGGCACAGCTAGGAGAAGGTCTCGATGGGCTGCCGGAGGAACTACGGGCGCTGCGCGGCGAGCTGGAAGTCTCGGCTGCGAATCTGCAAACCCTCAGCGATGATTTGAACGCCGCCTCCGGCGATGTCGAGGCGATAAATGGCGAGCTGGCCAAATTTATCCCTCTTGTTGATCAGTATCTAGGCCTGGTGGATCAGGTAGTTGGTGGGATCGAGAATATCCGCACTGACATTATGACCAATCTTGAGATGATCAAAATGGTAGGGACAGTTCTTATCATCGCCCTGGCTCTGACACAGCTGGCCCCGCTTGTCGTAGGATTGGACCTGTTGATGGCTAGAAACGAGCCGCAGATCGTTGTTAAAGAGGTTCTGGTAGCGCCGGACGGTTCTGCTATTCCAGAATACCAAGCTGAGGAGCTGGATGACGTGACGACGGAACCAGGCTCTAAAAATGCGGATGATGAAGCTGCTTGATTTTGATAGCCCCTGAATTAGTTTCTTGTTATTGATGTTGATTTTTAAAACAAATTCGCGATGGTGGCTTTCATACGTCGCCATCATGTTCCTAGTTGTAGTTTTCTTAGGTGGATGTGCGCAAGAACCAAGCAGCGACCCACAGCCGCCCGCTACCCAGACACCGCTGCCAACCCTGCCTCACCTGGAAGCAGTCTCTGATGCAACCCCTACTCTAAATCCCACGGTACTTCCGACCCCCCCGATAACGCCCAGCCCCTCCGGGCCAACGATGACGCCCTCGGTGACGCCCGATCCCGGCGAGCGTCTCGACCTCGGCGATCGCGCCTTGGAAACCGGGGATTTTGATCTGGCGGTGGAACAATTCAGTCAGGTGCTGCAGCAGCAGCCTGATTTAGAACAAGACGAGCAGGCAGATACGCTTCTTAAACTCGGCCGTTCTTACCTGGCCGAAGAAAAATATATGGATGCGGCGACGATCTTTAACCAGTTGATAAATTTACAGGGCGTGGATAACCATCCTGTCGAGGTCTTTTTCTGGTTAGGGCAGGCTTATGGCGGTCGAGGCCAGTATGATCCGGCCATCCAATCCTATGAACTCTTTCTCAAGAAAGAACCGGCTATGGGCGGCTACGTTTACCCGATGATTGCTGAAGCTTATAAAGAGCTCGGTGATGATGCTGCGGCAATTACCGCCTATGAAGCAGCACTTGAATCGCCGGTTTATCTTCTCAAGGAGGTAGCGACGCGCCTTGCCTTAGCAGAAACCTATTTAGCTGTTGGAGATACGGCGTCGGCAATTGCCCAGTATGACACCATCCATGATATGGCCAGGACCGAAGCCACACGTGGGCAAATGACCTACCTGGCCGGCGCGGCCGAATTGGCCGCCGGCAACGTGGAAGCGTCCCATGAGCGCTTCTTGCAGGGCATGCAAGAATATCCCGCCGCCTATGAAAGTTATCTGGGGTTGGTGGAACTGGTCAAGGCGGAAGTCCCCGTAGATGATTACCTGCGTGGCCTGGTTGATTATCATGCCGCCGCGTACGCCCCGGCAGTTGAAGCCTTCGAATCCTACATCGAATCCAATCCCACCGATTACAATCCTGACAGCCACCTCTACCTGGCCTGGTCCTATGAAGCATTGGGAGACCTTGAATCCGCCTATGCGGAACTTGATGCCTATGCTGCGAAAGAGGCGGAGAACGGGCTCCTGGAGCAAGCAAAAATGCATGCCCGTGCCGCCGATACCGAAACCGCGCTGACCTTGTACCAGCAGTTTGTGAACGATTATCCGGATAGTGAACAGGCGCCCTTCGCCGCCTGGTGGCTGGCCGCGCTGACGGCCGAGGTGGGTGATGTTCAGGCGGCAATCGATCATTATATTTTCCTCGCCGACACTTTCCCTGAACACGAAGACGCCCCTGATGCGTTGTACCAGGCCGGTCTGCTGGCCGCCGGTGAGGATGATCAGGAATTGGCCATGGAGCTGTGGACACGGGCGGCTGAAGATTATCCTTCTATGCTCTATGGCAGCAGCGCCTTGTTGGCTGCTCTGTTAGCCGAACCTGCTGTTATCGAAAACCCATCTATGACAGAAAGTAATTCACTGGTTGAGCTGGCAAGTTCTCCGGCAAACATCACCTACCAGGCCTTGAGAGCACGCGACCTGGTTGCGGGCAACGAGCCATTTCATGCCTCCTCCCAATTTGTGCTGCCTGAGGATGAGACAGAAATAAAGGAAACGGCCGAACAATGGTTGGCGGAGCAGTTTAACCTGCAGCCCGATCAGATTGGAGGGGGTCTTGACCAGGCTGTGGAAGAAGATGCGCGCTTAGCGGTTGGGCGGCGTTTATGGGAACTGGGGTTGCAAGAAGAGGCGAAGAGTGAACTGGAGTCCTTGCGCCAGGCTTATGCCGACGATCCCCTGGCAACGTATCATTTAGCCCTTTTCTTCCGTGAT
The DNA here is from genome assembly GCA_046259485.1 of Promineifilaceae bacterium (SeqCode). Taxonomy (GTDB): domain Bacteria; phylum Chloroflexota; class Anaerolineae; order Promineifilales; family Promineifilaceae; genus JAACFF01. The sequence continues at coordinate 25,242 of JBJYWP010000061.1, forward strand.
CTTGGCCTCTTTCGCTCCTCAATCATCGCCGCCTCCACGCTCATGAACCTGGCCGGGGTTCACGAATTAGAAGCGCCGTTGTTTATTGGCCGTCTCTCTTATCCGGTCTATTATGCCGACCTGATCCTGCCTCTGGCAGAACAATACGGCTACGATCCCCGCCTGCAGTTTTCTCTGGTAAGGCAGGAAAGTCTCTTCGAAAGTTTTGCCCGCTCCGGCGCCGCCGCCCAGGGCTTGAGTCAGGTTATCCCTGATACCGGGGCCTGGATCGCCGAACAGTTGAACTGGCCCAACTATGAGAATGATGATCTTTATAATCCCTACGTGGGCTTGAACTTTGGCGCTTACTACTTAAGCCAACAGCTTGAATACTTTGACGGCGACGTTCACGCGGCCCTGGCCGCCTACAACGCCGGACCCGGGAACGCCGCGCGCTGGCATGAAACGCCCGGGAGCGATTTGGATCTGTTCATTGATACCATTGACTTTAATGAAACCGAGACCTATGTTGAGCGGATCTATGCCGGCTATGACATTTACAGCGCTCTTTATGGATCGCCGTAGTTAAAACAAAACTAGCCACATCAAAGATGCCGGCTTGCTTAGCGCTCCAAAGTGAAAGCCGGCAATTTTTTATTCACGAATATGCCCATTTCCAATACATACCCATTTGTAAGTAGTCAATTCAGCCAGTCCCATAGGGCCTCTGGCATGCAGCTTTTGGGTGCTTACCGCAACTTCAGCCCCTAAACCGAACTGGCCGCCATCATTGAAGCGCGTGCTGGCGTTGACAAAAACGGCCGATGAATTAATCGCGTCCAAGAATCGATTTGCGTTGTGCCAATCATTGGTTAAGATGCTTTCGCTGTGTTCGGTGCTGTGCGCATGAATGTGGGCGATTGCTTCTTCAAGCCCATCGACAACTTTAACGCCCAGAATAAGTGAAAGCCATTCCTGATCGAAATCATCCGGCCCGGCCTGGGTGACCCTGGCCCCATGGCCGTTGCGCTGTAAGATGGCCAGCGCTGAACCACAGGCGCGCAGTTCGACATCACTCGCCGCCAGGCGCTGCGCTACTTTTGGCAGCAGCTCCGAGGCGATCGAGGGATGAACCAGAAGGGTATCCAGAGCATTGCAAACGCTGGGACGTTGGACCTTGGCATTCTCGATGATGTCTATCGCGCTGTCGATGTCCGCCGTTTCATCCGCGTAAATGTGACAAATCCCAATGCCGCCGGTTATGACCGGGATAGAACTTTCTTCCCGGCAAAGACGGTGTAGTCCCGCGCCTCCGCGGGGGATGATCATGTCGATGTACCGGTCAAGGCGAAGCATCTGAGCTACCAGGGCCCGATCGGGATCGTCGATATATTGAACGGCCGATTCCGGAAGAGCAACTTTTTTCAACGCCTCCTGAATCACGTTTACCAGGGCCAGGTTACTGCGCAGGGTTTCCTTGCCCCCGCGTAAAATTGCCGCGTTCCCGGTTTTTAGACTCAATGTGGCAATATCTATCGTAACATTTGGCCGCGCTTCATATATCACGCCTAGAACGCCTATGGGGATGCGTCTGCGGCTGAGTCGCAAACCGTTTGGCATGACGCGGCTCTCGATGTCAGCCCCAACAGGATCGCTTAGTTCAACAATACTGCGCGTGTCCCTGGCCAGAGCTTCAACGCGTGCGGGTGTTAATAACAGCCGGTCGATCAATGATTCGCTGAGCCCCTGCTCACGGGCGGCGGCGATATCCAGATCGTTGGCATCCAATATTGCTTCACTTCGTGCTTCGATCTCTTCAGCGATGGCCAGGAGCGCTTCATTTTTCTCGGCGGTGGTTCGTGTTGCGAGGTCATAACTTGCCGCTTTTGCCGCCTGGCCCATTGCCTGTAAATCAGCCATGTTTTGATAATCTCCTTGTTTTTAGTTGCTCAGTGAGTCAGTTGCTCAGTTGGTCAGTTGGTGAGACTCAAGGGCCGTATTGCTAAAAAACTGAGAAACTGATTGACCGGCGAGGATAGCTCAATTCGCTTTCCTCGTCTCTTCAAATACCCATACGTTCAAATAATCATAAGAGAATGAGGTCGTTGCGATGGACGGCAACAGGCCCGTATCCATAACCAAGTCGTGATTCGATTTCATCAGAATGAAGACCGGCGATTTGACTCAAATCCTGGCCGCTGTAGCGGGCGATGCCCCGAGCAAGGAGGCGATTTGAGTCATTGAATATCCGGATCGTATCGCCGCGTTGGAATTCTCCCTGCACCGAAATGATGCCGGCCGGTAAAAGCGAACGGCCGTGGTCTAACAAAGCTTCCTGCGCTCCGGCGTCGATAACGACGGAACCGGAAGGTTTGGGGCCGGCCAATATCCAGCGCTTGCGACTTTCCAGGGGATTCTCTAACGCTGGAAAATGAGTACCAATCTTCTCCCCCGATGCCGCGCGAATGATGACCTCCGGTGCGTGGCCGGAGGCAATAATCACCTCTGTTCCGGAACGGCGGGCAACATCCGCCGCCTGTAGTTTGGTGGTCATGCCGCCTACGCCCAGACCGCTGGCGCTTGCACCCGCCAATTTGCGCAGCGTTTCATCGATCGTGCGAACTTCGGCGATTAACTGCGCATCGGAATTGCTGCGGGGGTCGGCCGTAAACAGCCCGGGCTGGTCGCTGAGCATAAGCAGTAAATCTGCGTCGGTCAATATGGCGACAAGTGCGGAGAGATTGTCGTTATCGCCGACTTTGATCTCTGCGGTGGTGACGGCATCATTTTCATTGACGATCGGCACAATTTTTCGTTCTATTAAAACGCTTAATGTGTCGCGCGCATTCAAAAAACGGCCGCGGTGTTCCACATCCTGCCGCGTCAGCAGAATCTGGCCTACGTGCAGCCCGTAAATGTCAAAATAGCGTTCCCACATCTGCATCAGCCGGCTTTGCCCTACCGCGGCCAGCATCTGTTTATTACTTAAGGTGGAGGGAAGGTCTGGAAAGTCAAGTCGCTCCCTACCGAAGGCGATGGCGCCGGAAGAACAGATGATGATCTCTTTACCCTGTTTATGTAGGGCCGCGAATTGGCGAGATAGTTCGACCATGTGTGGCCGGTCCAGGTAACGTGTGCCCCCGGTGAGCACACTGGTACCGATCTTAACCACAATGCGTTGGTACATAACTTTTTAGCATTTCCTGGTATTGGTTTTCAAGGTTTGATTGGAACCGCTGCTTGATAGTAACTGTACAGGCGCTGCTTAATCAAGACCCGCGTACATGGACTCGATCTCGTCTGAAAAATGCTCGTAAACAACCCGCCGTTTGATTTTTAAAGTAGGCGTCAGTTCGCCGTGCTCCACGGTTAGTTCGCGTGGAAGGATGGCAAACTTGCGCACATTTTCAACCCGGGCGAAATGGGGATTCACGGCCAGATCGATGCCGTACTGGATCTCAGCAATCACGAGCGGATTTTCGTGAAGCACCTGTCCCTCAATTCCATGTTCGGCTGCGAACTGGGCGGCCATATCGGGATTGAGAGTGACCAGGGCGGACAGAAATTTTTTCCTGTCCCCGATGATCACCGCTTCGGAAACAAGCGGTAAATTCTTGAGCGCACTTTCAATGTTCTTAGGAGCGATATTCTTGCCGCCGGAGGTGATGATGACTTCTTTCTTCCGGCCGACGATAAATAGAAAACCATCCTCATCAAACTCACCGAGGTCCCCGGAATGTAACCAGCCATCGATCAGAGTTTCGGCCGTAGCCTCAGAATCTTTATAGTAGCCCAGGAAGACGTTGCGCCCTTTTAACAAAACCTCACCATCCTCGGCCAACATTACTTCTGATTTGGGGAAGGGCAAACCGCCGGAACCGAACTTTGTTGCTCCGCGCCGGTTGACCGTTGTGGGGCCGGACCCTTCAGATTGGCCATATATTTCATGAATGATCAGGTCTAATCCACTGAAAAAGATCAGGATTTCGGGATTGATCGGCGCGGCACCCACGTAAGCTGCCGTAACGGCGTCTAAGCCAAGTGCCTCTTTAATTGTGCTGTACACCAGACGGTTGGCCAGATTGTATTGCATGGCTAATGCACCTGAGGGTTCTTTACCTCGATTTCGCAGATCACTGACCTTGCGGCCTATGCCCATGGCCCACTCGGCGATTTTTGCCCGAGGACCAGTTGTTTCCGCCATTCGCTCGACAATGCCGTTATAAAATCGTTCCCACACGCGGGGTACACCGAAAAAGATAGTCGGCCGAACTTCCTGTAAATTGTCCAATAATTTCTCAAGGGATTCGGCGTAATAGACCGGATAACCGGCCGTTATGCTGCCATAAACAGTATACATTTGCTCCGCGATGTGTGAGAGAGGCAGATAAGATAATTCTCGATCATTGGCATTGAGATCGAACATATTGATTGATTCATGAGCCGTAAAAAATATTGCGTCATGCGAGAGCATCACGGCCTTCGGTCCGCCTATGGTTCCTGATGTGTAGATCAGGGTTGCTTCTTGCTCCGGTTGTATCGCTGCGATGCGCTCATCCAACTCGGATTCCTCTACATCTTCGCCCTTGCTCATGAAGGTTTCCCAGCTCATGACAAGCGGATCGACAATCTCCGTCCCGCGCATCATGACCACATGGCGTAATGAGGGGAGTTTCTTGCGCTCCAACTTGACTTTGGCCCACTGCTCCTCATTCTCCAAAATAACTACCCGGCATTCGGCGTGATTGATGATATATTGAACTTCCTCTGGGGAGTTGGTGGTATAGATCCCGGCGCCCGCGGCATTGGCCATCATCGCCGCAAGGAGAGTGATCGACCACTCAGGTCGGTTGAAACCCAAGATGCCTATATTTGTTTGTGGTTCCACACCCAAGGCTATCAGCGCTTTTCCCGCCTGGCGCACCTGAGAAACATAATCACGCCATGAGGTAGGCGTCCAGGTTAGACCAATTTTTTCAAAATAAGCAGGGGCACTGGACCGCTTGCGTCCTTGCTCTTCTAAGAGTGAAATAATCGTATTCGAGGTCATGCTAATTTTCCCCATAGTACACGTATTGACTCATCTGCAAGCCGAGCAATCGTGATACTTTGCTGCAATATTCATGGAATCCAACCGGGTGGACCAAGAAACGGCCGGATATCCTCTTCCATTAAAATGTTCTTTACGCTTTGTTCCATGCTGATTTCCTCCTCAAGAACAGCTTTTTCATACTGTTCCGCCCAACGAAAGATCAGTCCTCGCGCCCGGCGTAGTTCAACCAACATGAGCTGGGCCATCGGCCCCGCCTCGTCAAGAAATCCTGATTGTACGTAATCCTCTTCAATCCGACTGCGATCATAAAGGACGCGACGGATTTCTACCTGCCATCCTGACTGCTCGCTCCAGCTGAAACGGCCGTAGCTGGGTCTCCAATCCAGGTCAAAAGGCGCCCCGGCCGATCCGGTATTAACAACCAGGGTATCATTAACTTCGCGCATAAAGGCCTGGTGTGTATGGCCGGTAGCAAATACAGCCGGCGCCGGTGCGATACGCCGCTCTATCGCTTCATCGCTCAGTTCGGAATAAAGTCCGTCACGGTTGCTGCGCATTGAGGCGTGGCGGGCGCGGAGCTCGCTGCCGTCAGGAGCCCACCATGAAAAGTCTTCCGGAAAATTTGCCAACTGGGCGATGGATCCGTTCAACTGCTGGTAAGTCCAATAGGCGAAGCGGTTTAATTCAAATAAGGGTCCATCAGTGATGAAGTCCGGCGTAGCGCAAAAGAGTAGGTACTTCTCATGATTGCCGCTAAGAATGTGCCATCCTTCCTCTCTTTGCCGCTTAAGGACAAAATTGAGACAAGCGGTTGAGCATGGGCCACGATTAACAATGTCCCCATTGACGACTACCTGGTCAGGTCCCCAGGCATCAATGTCATCCACCACTGCCTGTAAGGCGGGGACATTACCATGAATATCCGATAGTACTGCGATTTTCATATCAGGAAATTATATCAGTTAACCACGAGACCTCAGAATCGGCGTGATAGTTGTTCATTAAATACACCAAACTGCGACAACGGAATTCTTACTGAGACCCCTTAAACTGACCTGCCCATCTCCGTTGATTTTTTAACAGCCTGTTAACAGCCTCTTAGCGCGCCATTAACTCAGCGTTGACAGAGATTTAAAGTGTATCGAGTATGGTTAAGGAGTGGGAATAGGGGTGGCAGGCTGAAAGTCTAATCATTTAGAATTTAGGAACCACTTATCCCATGGAGAAATATTATGCATATTCTAGTGACAAATGATGATGGCGTAACCGCACCGGGGCTTTTAGCTCTGGCCCAGACGATGCGCATCTTGGTGATGTCAGTATCCTCGCGCCTGATCGTGATTGGTCAGGAGCAGGTCATGTCAAAACCTTCAAACGACCGCTCCGCGTCCGTGATGTAAAGCTGGCCGATGGGACTTCCGCGCTTACCAGTGACGGCGCACCATCCGACTGCGTCGCCCTGGCGCTGTTAGGAATGGTGCCCGAAAAAGTCGATTTGATCGTTTCCGGTATCAATACGGGTGCTAATCTCGGTTATGATGTTACCTATTCCGGCACGGTAACGGCCGTGATGGAAGGGATCATCATGGGTGTTCCTGGTGTAGCCGTATCCATGGATGGGGGTGGTTTACACCGGTCAGAGTTAGATTATTCCGCCGCAGTCGACGTCGCTACCTGGGTTGTAAAGAAGGTGATGGCCGAAGGACTGCCTGAAAATACATTTTTAAACGTGAATGTCCCACAAGTGAATGGCAATAAATTGAATGGCATTTAGTTGACCCAACAAGGGCTGCGCGTTTATCACGGCCGTTTGGATAAACGCCAGGATCCGCGCGGCAAAGATTACTATTGGATTGCCGGTGATTCTCCGACAGGGGTACCTAAAGAAGGGACCGACGTGGGGGCATTAGCCGCCGGTTACGCTTCGATAACCCCCTTGCAGCTGGACCTGACTGATTATAAGGCGATTTCTACGCTTTCAGCCTGGTTCTGGCCGGACCATGGACCTGCTGTTGGCTCGAACAACAGCCATGAATGAGCTGAAAAGAAATTCTAGGGAGATGATGAGATGTTGAATCCGCAGGAAGAAAACCAACGTTTTAAAGCGGAGTTATGGCAGCTGCGCCAGGCGATTATTCGCGCCGAACCTTCCGTTATGCGTGACGGCCGTTTCGAGGAGATGTTCACCACGCCGGTGAGGATAATCGGTGTGGCTCGCCAGATAATCGAGATGCGTCCTGAACCAATTACCCCGGCAAATTAAGCAGTATCACCAACAGCCAATAAAAAAACAGGCCACCAAGATAGGGTGGCCTGTTGAGAAAGTTATGGCTTAAAGTGGTTTATACGTCCAGGTTGCGTACTTCACTGGCGTGTGTGGTGATGAAACGACGCCGGGGCGGTACTTCGCTGCCCATGAGCATATCAAACGTGCGATCGGCGATGACCGCATCCTCAATGGTAACTTGCAGCAGCGTGCGCGCAGAGGGATCCATAGTCGTTTCCCACAACTGCCCCGCATTCATTTCGCCAAGACCTTTGTAGCGCTGCAATGAGTACTTCTTGTTTTGCAGCTTCTTCAGCAGTTCGGCATTATCTGCTTCGGTGTAGGTATAATGAACCTGCTTACCTTCTTTGACCGCGTAGAGAGGGGGCTGGGCAATGAAAAGATGCCCTGCTTCGATCAATTCCGTCATGTAACGGAAGAAGAAGGTCAGGAGCAATGTCCGGATATGGCTGCCGTCTACGTCGGCATCGGTCATGATGATGACCCGATGGTAGCGCAAATTTTCAAGATCAAAGGACTCTCCGACACCGGTACCCAACGCGGAGATAATCGCCTTTACTTCGTTGTTGGTCAAAATCTTGTCCAGGCGTGCCCGTTCCGTATTGAGGATCTTGCCGCGCAGGGGTAGGATGGCCTGGAAATGACGGTCCCGGCCTTGTTTTGCCGTACCACCGGCGGAATCACCCTCGACAATATAGATTTCAGAGCTTGCCGGATCGCGCTCCGTGCAGTCGGCTAATTTGCCGGGTAGCGTCATGCTTTCCAGAGCGCTCTTGCGCATGACCAGTTCGCGCGCCTTGCGGGCTGCGGCACGGGCCCGTGAAGAGGTCAGACAGCGGTCGATGATCCGCTTGGCATCACGGGGATTTTCTTCCAGATAAGCGGTGAGGGCTTCAGAGGCGATAGAAGCCACGATCCCACTTACTTCCGCATTCATGAGCTTTACTTTTGTCTGGCTCTCAAACTGCGGATCGGGATGTTTAACACTCACAACGGCCGTTACGCCTTCCCGCGTATCATCACTGGAGAAGTTTCGATCCTTCTCTTTCAGTAAATTATTCTTACGGGCGTAACTGTTGAGGACTCGCGTCAGCGCGGTGCGTAAGCCGGTAAGATGCGTTCCACCATCCGGTGTGTGAATCGTATTTGCGAATGCATATTCGGATACGGCAACCCCGTCCGTATATTGTAAAGACAATTCAACATCGACGTTATCCATCTCCTTGTGAGCATAGACGGGATCGTGCAAGACTTTACGATTGCGATTTAGATAACGAACAAAGGACTTGACGCCCCCATCAAAAAAGAAATTCACCTCTTGAATTGGGTCTGGTCGTTCATCAATCAATCGCAGATGTACACCGCTGGTGACAAAGGCCATCTCCCGAAAACGGTTCATGAGATTTTCGAAGCGGAAGTCGGCATCTTTTTCAAATATAGTTTCGTCATAACGGAAGGTTGTTGAGGTGCCTTTTGCCTCGCCGCGTTTAAGCTTGCGCACCTGTTCTACCGGAGTTTGTGGAATGCCGCGCGCGTAGCGCTGCTGCCAGAGATAGCCATCTCGCTTAACCGTTACTTCCATCCATTCTGAAAGTGCATTAACGGCCGCCGCGCCTACACCATGCAGGCCGCCGGAAACCTTATAAGCGGCATTGTCAAACTTGCCACCCGAATGCAGGCTTGTATGGATAAGTTCCAGGGCCGATATTTTTTCCGTCGGGTGGGTATCGACCGGGATGCCAATCCCATTATCCGTGATGGTGATGCTGGAGTCCTTGTGAATTGTTACTTCGATGAGATCACACCGCCCGGCTAATGCTTCGTCGATGGAATTGTCGACGATCTCATAGACCAGGTGATGTAACGCTTTGGCATCGGTGCCACCGACATACATACCCGGCCGGCGTCGAACAGCCTCCAGGCCTTTTAAGACCTGGATGCTACTGGCATCGTATTTCGTTTTCGGTTGTTTCGTTTTAGTTGTCATGGTATTTCACTTCCACCATTCAGGGAATTATGGGCTAGATGGTTCCATCGTTTAGCGCCTTTTGAGGGGCGGATAAAACGGCCGAACGATCTCGATAAAGGATAAAGAAAGCTGTTACAAATCCGGTGTGTACAAACGCATGAATCAGGATATTAAACAAGGTAAACCAGGTGCCGTTTTCTGCGGCGATAAGCAGCCAGTCTACAAAGGCGCCCAGCAGCAGTATAGCCAGAATCATCAAGAGCACCACCGGTAAATTTTTTTGAACGAGCTGTACGCTTTCTTTAACAGCTTGGGTTAAGGTCCGATTGTTAAGCGTGATGCCCGGAGGCGTAAAGCTTAGATAAATTGCGATCCAGAAGATGATAAAAGGCGCGACCAGAATAATGATTGTTCCGAGTATTGGGCTCAAAAGGAAAAAAATCGCGCCGACAATGCTGATTGGTATATAAATAAGCAAGGCCACTAACAAAAACAACAAAGCGAGACCCAAAAAGCGCAGCCAGCTGCTGCCGATTCTTTTGAACCAGTGACCGCCCGCTTCGCCTGCAGCGGTTTCTTCCCGACGGCTGATTACGGCCGAAATAGTCAAATAATAAATAGCGCTCAAGAACAGACCGGCAAGACTCAGAACGAGCACCAGAGCCAACCAGTTTGATCCGCTGTTAATATCGATAACCCCTGCGGACAATGGCGTCTTGTCTGGGGATAGTCCGGCAAGTAATGCAGGAACACCAATTAAAGGAACCGAGAGCGCAGAAAACAAATTCGTATGCGGCCCTATTTCTAACAGCTGCTGTGACAGGTCCATGACTTTAACCTCGGATGGCAATTCCGCTATCACCTGTTCAATGATCTGCTGAAACCGCAGGCGAGGTCCCATCCAAATAAAGAGATCGACCAGCATCGGCAGCAGTATTATCCAAGGCTGTTTGGCAGTTAAATCGAACCCGGCAGCGAGAGTTGACCAAACGCCCGGTAAAGTACTTTTTTGTTCTTGTTCTTGCATGTTTGTGAACCAGTTAATTTTACCATAATTAGCCCATCTGAGCTAAGTGTGAGACTTTTAAGGTAGGAAGTTATTAAAGCTATCATATGGCGTTAAACAAGCATATACTAGGGGGACTATAGGGGGCGGGCGTAGAGGATCATGTGAGATTTTCATTATCGATGACTCCATAATGTCACCAAATAGTTACTTTACGGCCGTAAAATTGGTATACTCAAACCAGCGACTTTAGCAACTGCAGAATACAGCTTAAGGAGAATCTGTACATGCCTGATGTCCAGTCAATTGCCAATCAGATTGTTGAAAACGTAGAGCGCGTCATTGTTGGTAAGAAAAGTTCTGTACAGCTGACGGTATTAGGTTTGCTCTGCCAGGGACACCTGCTTATTGAGGATGTTCCCGGTGTGGGAAAAACGGTACTGGCCAAATCTTTGTCAAAATCAGTCGGCTGCGATTTTCAACGTATCCAGTTTACGCCGGATATGCTGCCCAGTGATGTGACAGGCGTTTCTGTGTTCAACCAAAAAACGTACGAATTCGAATTCAGACCGGGACCTATTCATTCGCAGATCGTCCTTGTTGACGAGATCAATCGCGCCACACCAAAGACACAGTCGGCGTTGTTAGAGGCGATGGAAGAACGCCAGGTGACCGTCGACGGCAATACCTACAAGCTAGGGCCACCCTTCATGGTGCTGGCAACTCAAAATCCAATTGAGTATGAAGGAACATTTCCTTTACCTGAAGCCCAGCTCGATCGCTTCCTTTTGCGCATTCGTCTTGGGTATGCTTCTAAAGCGGAGGAGATGGAAATCTTAGATCGACAGCGTAAAGTCCACCCAATTGAGGGTATTGAACAGGTCGTTTCTGTTGAAGAGCTGCTCTGGGCGCAGGAGGCGATCAAGGATATTTATGTTGATGATCTTGTGAAGAATTACCTGGTCGATCTGGTTCGCGAAACGCGCGACCATCCTGACGTATATCTTGGTTCAAGTTCTCGCGGCGTCCTTGCTCTCTATCGCCTGGGCCAGGCACGTGCCGCCATGGTCGGCCGTGATTATGTCCTGCCGGACGATATCAAACAATTAGCCCCGGCGACGCTTGGTCACAGGATTATCGTGGGACCGGCTGCGCGTATCAAGGATGTGGAACCAGAAGAAATCGTGCACGATATCTTAAATAAGGTGCCGGTTCCCGGAGCCCAGGTGAAGTCCAGGTAAGAGACATGATCGGACACCGCCGTACCGCCGTCTTTTTGATGGCTTTGTTGGCCCTCGTCGGGGGGTTTATTACCGGACGAGATCTTTGGTTCAATCTCGCTTATCTTCTGGGCTTGTTACTGATTATTTCTTTTGTCTGGGCCTGGATTAATATCAATTGGCTGCGCCTTTCCCGTCTGACACGAACACGCAGGACACAAGTCGGCCGTCCATTAGAAGAGCGCTTTGAAGTTCAAAACACAAGCATCGTTCCCAAATTATGGCTCGAAGTCCAGGATTTTTCAGAACTACCCGATCATTACGCCAGCCGGGTCATTAACAATCTTAGTGGGCGGGGGCGTTACTCCTGGCGTACGACAACCATTTGCAAACAACGCGGCCGTTATCAATTAGGCCCGATTCGACTGCACACAAGCGATCCTTTCGGTTTATTCCCCATGACCCGTGATTTGGAAGAAACATCCCATGTTGTTGTTTTTCCGATGACGTTTGATATCCATCGTTTTGTGCTGCCTGTTGGCCTCCTCTCCGGCGGCGATGCTTTGCGCAGGCGTACGCACCATGTCACAACGAATGCTTCCGGAGTTCGCGACTACGTGCCCGGTGACAGTTTCGGCCGTATCCATTGGCCAAGTACGGCGCGGCGAAATCGGCTCATTGTAAAAGAATTTGAACTTGATCCCCTGGCTGATATCTGGATCGTGCCTGACATGGCTTCGTTCAGCCATCTAGTTTCACCCGAAGTGCAGAAGAAACAGCGTGACGATTTGCCTGAATGGATGGTCATGGAAAAATTTAAGCTGGCGGAAACAACAGAGGAATATACCGTGACCGCGGCCGCTTCTTTAGCACAGTTTTTTCTGCGCCAGGATCGTGCTGTAGGTATGATGGCCTACGGTCAATCGAATGAAATTCTCCAACCAGATCGCAGCGAGCGGCAGTTGAACCGCGTGTTGGAGACACTTGCGGTGCTTCGGGCTCAGGGGCAGGTGCCTTTATCCAATGTGATCCAAGCTGAAATGCACTTGTTTCCCCGTGGAGCAACGGTAATTTGTATTACCCCACAGACAGATCAAAATTGGGCGACCGTAGCCAAGGAAATGGAGCGGCGCGGTTTGCGTATTGTTACAATTTTGGTGAATCCCGCTTCTTTTGGCGGCACGCTTTCGAATGATCCGCTCTTGATTCTATTACAGGCAAATAACCTCATCGCCTATCAAATCAATGCCGGAGATGATTTTTCGGACGTCTTCAGCAGCACAAAAACACCTACTTCCCAGTTCGCCTATTCATAAAAAAACGAGTTGCTAGAAGACTCCCGTCCTAAGAGATTTAGGACGCGGACTAGAGCGGATGAAAGCGGATCAATAGCTGTTTTCAGTGCTCGTCAGCTCTCGTCAGCGCCCTTTGACTAAAGCTGTAGGGTAACCAGATTCCCGTTTAGTGAAAACCCCGGTTTTTAAGAAATCACGGCCAGAGGAATATTCAGGTCATTATCCGGAACGGCATTTCTTGTTTGTTGTTGATCCGCGGCTACGCCTGACATGCTCCATGGTCCCGCGTGCTTAATATACACCTGAACTAACTGGCCGCACTGATCGCGTTTATCGGGGAAGAATACCAACTTGTTTTGTGGATTACGGCCGCGCCAGCGATTTTTCTGTTTCCCTTCGACAAGCACTTCTACGGTTGTATGCAAGTACTTAAGCATCTTTTCTTGTGATACTTCTTTTTGCAGCTCTTCCAGCAAATGAAAGCGACGTCGTTTTTCTTCATCCGGCACATCATCTTCCATTGTGCGGTCGCTTACCGTACCCGGGCGGGGACTGTAGCGGGCCAGGTGAATTTTATCCAGGCGCAGCTCTTCCAGGATATCGTAGGTCTTCTGGAATTGGGCCTCTGTTTCACCGGGAAAACCGACGATAATATCCCCATGGATGGCCGCGTCGGGGACGATTTCGCGCACTTGATGAATTAAGTCGCGATATTGTTCCCTGGTGTACCCTCTACGCATATTTTGCAGCACCTCGTTATCGCCGGCTTGGATGGGGATCTCGATCTGCGGCATCACCTTGGGTAAATCGGCGACAGCCCGCAGGATGCGCTTGGTCATGTAATTGGGATGGCTTGTCAAGAAGCGGATGCGCTGTAAGCCCTCGATATCATTGATGGTCGTCAGTAAATCGGCCAAATCAGGTCCATCGGGAACGTCATAGCCATAACGATCAACAATTTGTCCCAGGAGAACTACTTCCTTTATCCCCTGACTGACCAGGGAGCGCACTTCGGAGGCGATCGCGCCTATTGGGCGAGAACGCTCCCTGCCGCGTTTTTGGGGAATGATGCAAAAAGTACAGGCATGTGAACAACCGTAAACGATAGCTACTGGGGCCGAAATCAACTGGTTAATCTGTTCCTGCGGCAGAATCACTATGCCATCTTGTAAAGCGTGTCGGACGGCCGTTTCTTCCTGTTCCAGAAGATAATCTTCATCCTGCTGTAAATGGGAGATTAAAGGCGCGCCATCGGTTGAAGGTTCCATGAATACATCAACGAAAGGAAACTGCTTTTCCAACTGTTCATTGCCGCGAACGCCGACTACACAACCCATGACAGCTACGGTGCGCTCGGGATGGCGTTCCTTCAAAGCGCGGAAATTGTGAAGCTTATTGTACGCTTTGTCTTCCGATTGCTGTCTGACGGTGCAGGTTTGTAAGATGATGACGTCTGCGTCTTCAGCGCGAGGCGTGGTCTCATAGCCGAGCCGTTCAAGTTCGGTTGCCACGCGCCGCGCATCCGCATAATTCATTTGACAGCCGGTTATCCAGAAGTGATATTTTTTAGCCATAACTTATACTTACTTGGTGGATTTCAGAAAATGGCCTATGCGGTTTAGTCCGCATTGGGGGCCATTGTCGCCAGAATGAAGATTTCTGTCATGCGAAAAGCGATTCTATCGCCCGACTTTAGCGGCGTCAAGAAACCATGAACCTTCTCAGGAGCCTGCACCAACATGGCCTGTAAGCGAATGCGGTCATCATGACTGGGGGAATAACGATCCGCCCAAGTGTCGAAATCCTCAGGTTTTTCAAGTGTAGCTCTCTGACGGATGTTAAACTGAGCATCTGTCAGTAAATCGATCCAGTTATCCTCGCTGAGATAAGGTTTATGCTGTGAATTCCTCAGTCTCATCCATGTATTGATGTATTCTCCCGCAGTACGTAATTGGCGCGCCTTTTTACCCCGCAGCCGGCTACCCGGAACCACGTTATCGACGATAAGCAAATGCCCATCTGGACGCAAGAGACGGGTAAATTCTTGCAAGCCTTCTTTGGTTACCGCCATTCGCGCCGATAAAAAGGAACAGATCAGCAGGTCGAAGTGGTGCGAATCATAGGGAAGCGATCGCGGATCGCCGGTATCGAATTCAACCACGCCAGACAAATTCGTAGGTTCGCCGGAATCTTTCGAATCATAACGCACTATTATTTCCCTGGCGAGTTGATCGATCTTGTTCGCAGGAGGGCAGTCATTGACACCCAGAACTAGAATTTGACGATCAGGTTTGGGTGTCAGCCAGGCTTCTATCGGGAAGGGCACGGCCGTGCTATCAGGGTAAATATCTTGTTGATCGGTCATCCTTGACTGTTTATCCAGACTGGAGTGTCACATTCCCCTGGCGGCGTTTTGAGTAACTGCAGCAGTTTCTGGTCGGGGGAGAACAAACCTACCACATCGCTATCCAGCATGATTGCCAGCCACTGCTCGTCCATGGACCAGTCGTAAGGCGGGAACGGTGGAAATTCCGAGATGAGGGTTAGAAATGGGATGGTTTCCTCTCGTTCCAGGTCATAAACTTGCAGAAGAGCCGTTGAGGAATCCGGTTCGAGATCCTCGTTATCCACTCCCGACAGCACCAGGTAGCGCCCGGTGGGTGAAATTCCGAGAGAGTGACTGGCCCGGTATCCGGCCGACATCAGGTATTGCGCTTTATGCGTCCCGCGATCGAAACTCACGACATGGGCGAGTTGGTCGTGGGTGGATAACAAGACCACAAAAAGCTGGTCCGGATTTTGCGGGTTCACCATCACATAATGAAGCCAGTAAAAGCGAAAAGTATCCGGGTCTTCTTCGAGGACCGACTCGATATCTTGGAAAGTGAATAACACTTGTGGGGCGTCTGTCCGGTCAACGGCCGTGATCATGACTTGAGAACTTTCCGATGCATCGGGTTCATCTCCACTCGCTACATACCCGATTGTATCCTTATCAATCCAGAAAGGAGCATGTCCGCTGCCTATAAGAGTTAATTCTTCTATGTCCGTAAGCGGCGTGCCGTCCAGGAATTGTGATCGCTCGCCGGCATAAATGGGATAGTCAAAGCCATTCGGTCCTCGTTCAAACATGACCGTCTGCCGTTCTGTGAATATAAGATCGAATTGACTGCTGGGCCTGCCTATGAATAAGGCTCGCTCCCCATCCGGTGACCAGATCGGGATCCCCGGCAGCTCCTGGTGGGAACAGTTTATAAGTTCCTGACAGTCCTGCAGATCGAACCAGGTTGGCGATATTACATCACTGTCTAAGTCGTAAATAAAACCCGTTAACCCGGTCAAAGATGGATCTGCCTGTGCGAAGGAAATAGTTCGGCTGTCATCTGCGGTAGATGGCGAGGGTGGTTGATCTGCACGCATTAAAGAACCGGACCAATTAAATGTCTGGTTGTTATATTCTTGCTGGAAAAGGATATCATCACCGGGTAGGGAAGCGGCCCAAATCAGGCCCGCTGTTGCATAAAGGGCGTCCCACTCGCTGGTTCCGAAATCGAATTGATAGAGGGTGCTTACCCGGCCTCCGTCATTCCCTGCTGAGATAGTGCTGCACGGTAAATAGAGGCGCTGCGTTGGCGGAGATGAAACCAATTCTCCCGTCGTGTCCAGGGTTTGTTCGTAACCCCGCATCCATAAGCCACGCCTTACCTCTTCCATTATCGCCGTGTTTGATAGCCGGCTTTCTCCCTCAAATAAATTGTTCAACCAGGCGGAAATACTATTACTGCGCGAGAGTTCTCTCTGCAACGTCATGGGGTTGTGATTCGGTAAGGCGCTTAATAGATAATCGATCAGAAGATAAACATGCCGGCCGTCAGGACTATAAAGATCTTGTGCATTGTCACTTTGCCATAAAGGAAGCAGATTATCCAGGCTGATTTGATTTTTGAGGGCTTCTCCGTAATCTTCGTCATGAACCGGCCAGGGTTTAAGTGCCAGTTGATCGAGCTGGTAATCGATCAAGGCTTGTTGGAAAACTACCCGCTCACAGCATTCGTAGTCGCTCTGCTGTGAAAGAACGGCCGTGACCATCTGTGCCGCGTACCCGCGGAATATGGCCCGGTAGCCGGCTTCGTCTTGAGGAAGCCCTACCAGGATGGGGCTGGGCAAATTGATCCGCAGCCCATTATTGGTCAACAGCCCGGCGTTAGGAAAGGCCGCATCAACCAGGGACTGCGGATCTGTAGAAAGGGTGATATTGAACCTTAGGTCAGGATCGCATTCGATATCATCCAACCGGCTGCATAGGTCCGCCAGCTTATCTTCCAGGTCTGCGAGAAGCCGCAGGGCGATTTCCTCATCTCGCTGCCGGTAGTCTAAGGTGATATAAGTACTTTCTTTTTGCAAGGGAGCTCCCCAAAATGGTTCGTCGGGCGGCGATAAGAGCCATCGTTCCTGACCCAGCCGGTACAGGTCTGTTTCTTGCAAGGTTACAGTCTCCGTTAGCCCATTGCCGATCTGAATTTCATAGGGCAGCATCGCGGCCACTTCGGCCGTCAGCATGTCCGGCGAGAAAATAACAGTCAGGTTATCTTGTTCGGCCGAAAGAGATTCGATGGATTGGACCTGCAAGCCAAATGAGGTCCGGTTAAGAAGGGATTGGGACTGAAAGAGTTTGTGTTGCGCTGCTGTCCAAGCATCGTTTCGACCGGAAAGCAGCGAGAAAAAGAGTTCATCATCCTGCTCAGTTTCCGCAAGGCGCAGCAGGTTGTAGCTGGAAATGATGTCACCTTGCATGGTTTCTCTGTTTTCGCTGATGCGGTGGTCTAACTGGTAATACAGAACTGCACCCAAACCCCCAATGAGTACGAAAATCAACAAAATTGGCAGCCAGCGCCTATGATTGCCTGGAGAATGCTGGGGTGGTGGATCCTCTTTAGGATTATCCCAATCAAAATCCTCTTCTGTTTTCCATTCAAAATTAGTAGGCATAGTTTTGAGACATATCTGATAATTTGATCAACAGAGGTGGAGTTGGATTTATTTTAAGCATCAACAGCCGGCTTACGACTGATAATCATGAACCCCTCATGCATGAGACCCTATGTCTAGGGGCTTCATGCACGTGCTTTCAGATTATTCGGACGAGCGCTCCAGGTAATCGGTATACCCGCCGAGGAATTCCGTCAACTCGCCATCCCGAAGTTCGACGACGCGATCGACAACCTTATCGACGAAGTAACGATCGTGAGAGATTACCAGCACCGTCCCCACAAATTCATCCAGTGTTTCTTCCAGTACCTCGATCGCTGCTATGTCGAGATTGTTGGTCGGTTCGTCGAGCAGCAGGAGATTCGGCCGTTCCAGGACGAGTTTAGCCAACTGCAAGCGGCTGCGTTCGCCGCCGCTAAGCTTGCCAATGGGCTGCTGCATTTGATCGTAGGTGAACAGAAAACGCAGCAGATAAGCGACCGCTGCCTCACGGCTCACCGGGGCGGTTTGCCGGATTTCAGTAATGAGATCCAGATGATCGTTGAGCGTTTCTTGTTCTTGGGCATAATAGCCAATTTTAATACTGGGCCCGATTTTAATCTCCCCAGTGGAAACTCCCTCCGGATCTAAAAGCTGTTTAAGCAGGACCGATTTGCCCGCCCCATTTGGCCCCACAAGAGCGACCCGCTCGCCGTGCCAAAGTGTCGTATTAAGACCTTCAAAAATGATGTGACCGTCATCAAATTCCTTCCCGACATCGACCAGTTCAATGACCTTTTTGCTTCCGCGCCATCCTTCAAGATTTAGGGTCATACGCCGGCTGTCAGTGACCTTCTCAACTTTATCCATCTTGTCCAGCATACGGCGGCGGCTGCGGGCTTGTTTGATATGTCGTTCATTTACAACCATGGAAGCCCACATTTCGAAGCGTTTAATCGCTGCTTCGATACGGGCAATTTCTTTCTGCTGGGCTGCATAAAGCTGCTGTTGCCGCAACCGTCGAATCGCGCGTTCATTGGCGTAAGCTGTGTAATTACCGTGGTAGAGGACCAATCGACCCCCTTCCAGTTCGGCTATTTCTGTAGCTGCCTCATCCAGTAAATAGCGGTCATGGGAGATGATCACTACACACCCCCCATAATCGCGAATGATCTTTTCCAGGTTCCCCTTCGCCTCCAGATCTAGGTGGTTGTCTGGTTCATCCAGGAGCAGCAGTTGAGGTTCCTGGACAAGCAGTTTGGTAAGCATGATCAACTTCTTTTGCCCACCGCTGAGATGTTCAGTCAGTACATCCCATTGGGTCTGATCCAGACCCAGCGCGACCAGGGTCTCTCTGACTTTGCTTGCATAGCGAGATCCATCTTGCTGTTCGAATTCGGCCACCAATTTTTCGTGCCTGGCCATCACCTGGGCCAACTTTTGCGAGTTGCTATAAACGGCCGGATCGCCCATCTGCTCCTCCAGCCGGGCCATCTTTGTTTCAATCGCGGCAATTTCTAACTTTGCCGTCATGGCTTCTTCCATGACCGTTCGACCTGGCGGCAGGGAGGGTTCTTGTTCTAAACGGCCGTAAGTTAAGCCTGGTTTGCGAAAGATCTGCCCCTCGTCGGCAGACAATTCTCTGGAAAGGATTTTCAGAAGCGTAGACTTACCCGCGCCGTTTGCGCCAACTAGCCCAATACGCTGCCCTTGTTGAATCTCCCAACTTAAACCCTGCAGTATTCTTTTGCCTGCCAGGCTGATGCCAATGTTATCGAGATTTGCAAGTATCTCGGCCATGGTACTTAACCCAATTAATTATTAGTTTACTGTTTAAGATTTCCTGATTATACTCTGCTTCATGCGTTCAACAGGGGCTGTTATTCTGATTTTTGTCGGCGCACTCATTTTGACTGCCTGTGATTTGCTGTCAAATAGTGAACAAGCCGAGATTACACCTGAGCCTACCGCTACAGTGGATCAAACAGCGGTGGTAACTACAGTAGTGCCCAATATACCGGATGTAACCACTCCTATCACACCTACCCAGGAAACGAGTACGCTTCGCGTTTGGCTCCCACCGACAATTGCTGAACGAACCGAGGCCGGCACGAGCACACTTTTGGAACAGATTTCGCTTTTCGAGCAGGATAATCCCCAGGTTACACTCATTGTAGAAAGAAAAAGAGCCAGAGGGACGGGAGGCATTCTTGATTATTTGCGAACCGGGCATGTGATTGCCCCGGATATAATGCCTGACCTAGTTGCAGTGCCAACTGATTTACTGCCGGCAATGGCCTCCGAGAATCTTATCCAACCACTTGACAGTAGATTGGATGACGAGGCGATAGAAACCCTTTTCCCGCCGGCCCTTTCACTGGCACAGCCTGAGTCTAATCTACTGGGCTACCCCTTTGCTTTAGGTAGTTTGCCACACCTGGCATATAACAACAATGTCTTGACCGGCACTTTGCCCCTCACTTGGGAACGTCTTATTGAAAATGATGAACACAGCTATGTTTTTGCGGCTGATGGTACGGATGGCGCGTTGTTGGCACTGCAGTTTTATCTGGAAATTGGCGGTAATCTGGTCGATGAAACCGGACAATCAACGCTTGAGTTGGACCCCTTAATTGGCGCCTTGAGTTATATTGAAAATGGTCAGGAACAGGGATTGTTCGCACCGCAGAGCAGTACGATATCGACGACAGATCAGGCCTGGCAGATTTTTCTTAGTGGCGGCGGTAATATTGCTCAGACAACGGCCGATAATTTTCTGGGGCAGTCCGTCGATGCGCTGCCTATCGCCTACACCATTATCCCGGGGATCGACAGACCATTGACGCCCTTGGTTGATGGCTGGGCCTGGGCGGTTACCGCAACTGACCCCATCAAACAAGAACAGGCGATTAGCCTGATTGAAACGCTAACGACTCCCGAAAACCTCGCTTCCTGGAGCCAGGCGAGTGATATCCTACCCTCGCGTCGCGATGCGTTAGATAGCTGGCAGGATCAAGGCCTCTATGTCGGGTTCATTGGTCAGGAATTAGAGCGCGCCGAACCATTGACTTTGTCGCCTTCGAGTACATTGATCACCGTGTTAAAAGATGCTGTATTCCAGGTGGTTTCCGGCAGTAAAACGGCGCAGCAGGCAGCCATCGATGCCGTTAATGGGATGAAGAGTTGACCATCAATCTCACCTGCCAATTATGCAAGAAGTCAAAATGTTGAAATTTGAGCAATACCGGCAGCATATCGAGGATTTGTTCGCGGCAGCGCTCAAAGCATCTGACCCCGCCTATGCGGTGAGGAGTTTCTTACATCGTAACGGCCGATTCTTACAGATTGGGGATGCTGAAGTGGACATTGGCCAGGGGCGCGTTTTCCTGCTGAGCGTGGGCAAGGCGGCGCTGCCGATGGCTGAAGCGGTTTACGAACTTTTAGAAGATATCTTGTATGCCGCAGCGGTGATTAGTAAGCGGGGAGGATTGGAGACTGTTGATTCACGAATGAGCGAATCCTCCGCGGTGCAATTAATGGAAGGCAGCCATCCCATTTCCGGTGAAGACAGCATTGAATCTACAGCGCGGATCATTGATTTACTACGTCAAACAACGAAAGATGATCTGGTCATCTGCCTGATTTCCGGCGGTGCATCCGCGCTGTTAACCCAGCCCTTCGTCTCTCTGAATGATTGGCAAAGTCTTGTGCAGGCGCTGTTGGCCAGCGGCTGCACGATTAACGAACTAAATACCGTTCGCCGCCAGTTGGACAGTGTGAAGGGCGGCGGCCTTGCACGCATGGCCGCACCGGCGCGCTGCTTCAGTCTTATTTTGAGTGACGTTGTCGGGAATCCGCTGGAAGCGATAGGCAGCGGCCCGACGGTAATTTTATCGGAGTCACCTGCAGAAGCTTTGGCTGTTTTGGATCGCTATGAAATAGCCGGGGTATTGAACCATGATGTTTATAGACGTGTGATCGACGGTTTGATGGAACAAGCGAAGGATCACGAAGCCGGGCCTGTAAACACGGCCGTAAACAGCGAGATTTTCATCGTTGGTGATGTAAAAATGGCCGCCCAGGCGGCGATGGCCAGAGCAATTGATTTGGGTTTTGTGGCTCAAATAATCACGGTTCACCTGGAAGGTGAGGCGCGAGAAGTCGGCCGTTTTGCGGCAGCGATTGCCAAAGATACCAGACCGGGTAGGTGTTTAATTTTGGGCGGTGAAACGACCGTTACTTTACAAGGGACCGGTCTGGGTGGCCGCAATCAGGAAGCAGCCTTATCAGCGGCGATCGCCCTAAGCGGTTGGCCTGAAACAGCTGTCGCCAGCCTGGCGACGGATGGGGAAGATGGCCCCACGCCGGCTGCCGGTGCTGTTATTTGCGGTGAAACCGTCCCTTATGCTGTGAGCAAAGGTCTACAGGCCCAGGAATATCTGGATAGAAATGACAGTTACCATTTTTTTATGGAATTGGATTACCTTATTAGCACCCAGAAAGATAGGCCTGATCTCTCACCCTGCCTTGTAGTAACCGGCAGTACGGGCACCAATGTCAATGATTTATTGTTCATACTAACTTATGAAGTCGCGGCCGGGTAGATTTCCAGCAAAATTCCGGCATATTACAGATCAAGAACAAGAGGAAGTGCAATGAGCATCCACTTTGGAACCGACGGATGGCGAGCCGTCATTAGTGATACCTTTACTTTTGCGAATTTACGCCTGGTAGCCCAGGCTATTGCGGATTATGTTCGTGAGGAAAACAGCCAGGACCCCAGTGTCGTTGTTGGCTTTGACACCCGTTTTTTATCTGATCGTTATGCCAGCGACGTTGCGCGGGTTATGGCCGCGAACAATATCAAAACCTGGCTGGCTCGGGCTGATACGCCGACCCCGGCGATCAGTTATGCCGTGGTTATCAAGCAGGCAACTGCCGGGATTATGATTACAGCTAGCCACAATGCACCACGCTACAACGGCGTCAAGCTAAAAGCGAGCTACGGAGGCAGCGCCAGCCCGGAACAGAATAAACTTATAGAAGCCTTATTAAAACGGAATGAGGAGCTGGCACATGGGCCTAATCTGATGGACCTCGATGAGGCGATTAGAGCCGAAAAGATCATTAAATTCGATCCCGCCTGGGCTTATTACGAGCATCTGGGGACGCTTATTGATTTGGACACAATCTCCGCCGGCGAACTCAGGGTTGTTGCCGACGGCATGTACGGCTCGGGCAGGCGGGCTATCGGTGAAGTCCTGGCGCGCACCCGCACCAAGGTCCATGATATCCGACATGAGATGAATCCCGGATTCGGCGGCATTCATCCTGAACCGATCGCTCTGCACCTTGGGCAGTTGATGTCTTTTATCCAAGCGGGGCATTGGGATGTTGGCCTGGCCACAGATGGCGACGCTGATCGCATCGGAGCGGTCGATGCGAATGGTAATTTCGTTGATCCGCACCGCATATTTGCTCTCGTTTTGCGTTATCTCCTGGCCGAACGTGGCTGGCGTGGCAGCGTCGTTAGAACCGTTTCCACCACCAGAATGCTCGATCGCCTTGCCCAGCAGTACGATCTCCCGCTGATAGAGACGCCGGTTGGTTTCAATTATATCGCCGACCAAATTCTGCAAGATGATGTTCTCATGGGCGGCGAGGAATCAGGAGGCATTTCCATCAAGGGGCATATTCCGGAAGGGGACGGCGTTTTGATAGGCCTTTTGCTGCTGGAAGTCATGGCTAAAGCCCGCGAACCGCTCCATGTCTTGATTGAAGACTTGCTGGCTCATTACGGCCCGGCGCAGTATGCACGTACCGACTTGAAGCTCAAACGGCCGGTCGCCAAGTCGGATATGGTGCAAATGTTAGTGGATCTCGCACCGGCGATGATAGAAGGTGTCAACATTGAAGACGTGCAAACCACGGACGGCGTGAAATACTATCTCGATGACGGCAGCTGGCTGCTCATACGGCCGTCGGGTACCGAACCCGTTCTGCGCGTGTATGCCGAAGCGCCGAGCGATGAACGCGTGCGTGCGCTGCTCAATTTTGGTCAAGAAATGGCCGCCAAAGCCTGACTGAGGTTAATTATTCACCCTCGGCCGGATAAGCGTCTCCTTCCTCGATCGGCTGGCTTTCAACCTCCGGCTGCGCTCCGGCGGCGAAAGGAGATGCAAATTTAAGGATGCGATTGTTCCCAGCATCGGCAATATAGATGTTGTTTTCCGCGTCAATGGCGATGCCGTTAGGCAAGCCTAGATTCGTTTCCCCACTACCGAAGGTGCCGAAGCGGCCGATATAGGTGCCGTCGGAACTGAATATCAGGACGCGATATCCTTCAGGATCCGTGACATAGACCCGGTTCTCGCTGTCCACAGCCAGGTAGGGTTTGTTGTTAATAGACGTACTTTCCCAGGCCTCGACCGGCCATTCATTCAGAGAGAAGAGTTCCGGTGAGAACTGCTGCACACGGCCGTTCCAGGTATCCGCCAGGTAAACGTAGCCATCCGGACCCTCGGTGATACCAACCGGTTCGTTCATCTGGCCAAGATCACTGCCGAACCCACCCACCTGGTATTGGAAGTTGCCCTCCGTATCCAGAACCTGCATGCGGTGGTTTCCTGTGTCGGTCACGAGCAAACGGCCGTCATTCAGCAAGATGATTGACCTTGGTCCAAAGAACAGGCCGAGACCTTCCTCGCCCGAGTTCACATCCGGCGATCCACTGCTGCCGAATGAATCGACAAACTGGCCGTCCAGCGTGAACTTCTGAATGCGATGATTCCAGGTGTCGGCAACGTAGACATATTCCTCGTCGACGGCAATACCCCACGGCTCATTAAACTGGCCCAGTTCCGTTCCGAAATTACCCCAGGCTCTCAAGAAATTGCCGTCCTTGTCAAAGACCTGCAGGCGGTGATTGCCTGAATCGAGAACGTAAATGGTTCCATCCTGGCCGACGGCCATATTTCGCGGTAGGGAGAACTGACCTTCGGCCGTTCCCGCGACTTCGCTTTCATTGAGGATCATTAACGGCACTAACGACAATTCCCCTTCTTCATAGGGGTTGGTGGTTTCACCAAGCGCGACGGCGCCTACGCCATAATCCCATAAAGTAGGCATCACGTCATTGCGGATATAGAGGCGCAGGTTGTGCCGTAACGGCCATTCGCCGGCAGTAAATGTTCCACCAAAAACCTGCCCATACTTTTCATAATCACGATAAAAGAATATGTCCCACAAGGCTTCGCGCACATCCGGGTTGCCCAGACCGCGACGGGCTTCGGCCGGTACATTTGGATCGCCAAGCAGAGCGTTCCAGGAGAAGTTTCGATAATCCTCCATCGGCCACCATAAGAAAGTATGCTCGGTATAGGTGTAGTTGTCGCCTAAATAAGGCTCAACGTTGCTCCAGTTTTGTGCTCCAACAAGGATCACGGGCGAATCGTTCAAACTTTGACTTGGGTTTTCGCCAAAGAATACACGCTGTGGATAGTCGCGTAAGTACCATGTCATTGGCCAGGAGACATCGTTGTCAAAAGCAACCTTGATGCTCTTATCTCCATAGAGGCGCATAGATAGTTCTTCCAACTGTTTCATAACAACATTTTTCGTTGCCGGCGCGCCGTGGGCATAGACCATAAATTCGGTGGTGTAATCAGCGTTCTTGAAGGCAGCCATGTAGGTGAAACGGGTGGTCAGCACGCTGAGTAAGACAAAAACGCTCAAGATTAAGAGTGGATTGTGGAGGTAGTCTGCTACTTTGTGGTAAGAACGACGCCAGAACAGGTAAACCAGGCCGATGATCAGGATCCCTCCTAAGAGCTGACCAACATTTTTCAGAAACTCCAGCTGCTGATCGCCAAGCCGAATATCTCCAAATAAGAGGGGGCCAATCACCAGCATGGATGTAACGATCAATAGAATAGTCAGTCCTATGAGGATTATGGAATCCCAGGTGAAGAAATCTTCTGCTTTAAGCGGTGACAGCTTTTCGTTGAAATACCAGCCGGTCAACATGCCCATGGGGATCACGAAGTGAATGCTTAACCAGGGCATTTTCTCCCCGGCATAACTGTATGCAAGCCAGTTTAGAAGCAGCCACCAAACGAGGAAAGGAACAAACTCAAGCAGTACCTTGACATCAAAAAGTTCACTGATGCCGTTTTCTAGTTGGTAATCCCGGATCAGGTGCGTTCTATAGTACAGGAACCAGATGAAGATCGCGCCGATGAGGATTAAGGCTCCCAGGAACAGCCCGGGGATAATTGTGCTCTCCCCGGCGGCTGCAGCGTCTTGAAAAAAGCTGGCGTAAATCCAATTGCCAAAACTGTAAGTCAGCAAGGTCATTAAGAGCGTGATCACCCAATAACCGATGAGTTTGTTCGTGCGGTGCTTTTGGGACCATAGACGGATCGCAAGCAGCGAGAAGATCAGGGGCAAAAACTCGTAAAGGGGAACGATGAACAGATAATAATAACCTGGCTGGCTGCCCCTTTGGACCCCCTGCTGTTCCAACCAGTAGCCAAGAGAGCCCACAACGCCGGTTGTCCATCCACCGAGATTGGTAAAAACCGATGTAAAAAGAACGAGCAGGATACCATTAAAGATAACGGCCGAAATAAGCCACCGGCGCTTATCCCACCACAATCCTACCAGGATAGCTATCGCTATGGCGATGATCAGGAAGAATGCTGAGCGAACGATGCCTGATTCAGCAAATGAACTCCAGCAAACGGAGTTACCCAAACGGCCTGCTAACACCTGGAAGGCTGTCATGCTTTCCTGTCCATCCAGGACACAGGTATTTAACGTGTAATCGGTCGGGTTCCAGCCGACGAGCTTGGTCAGGAAAGGTGAGGTAAGCGGCAGTAGGAGCGTCGAGAATAAAATTATCAGGTCGAATTCCGGATAGTTGTCGATTTCAGGCCGCAGCGCACGGATGATAAGAAACAAGCCGGCGCCAAAAATTCCCAGGCCAACGATCTGGGCCCAATGGAGAAGGGTGGTTGATTCTGCCGCGGAACTTGCATCTGCTTGATCAATATCTGCATTGGGATCGACGGCGAAACCTTCCGTTGCTTCTGCGGTCATCCCGGGCTCAGTAGTGCTTGCCGACCTATGCGTGCCTACAAAACCCACACCGGCGATCACCAGACCGGCTAAAACCACGAGGATGGGCATGCGCAGCCTGGGGAGTGAATTTTGTATCCAGGGTGCATTTACAAACTTCGCTAATAATCTGATCACCAGGTAGCTGCCAAAAATGGCGACATAGATGAAAGCTACCTCCTTGGTAGAGAACATCAACGCTGTTGCGGCTACAAAAAACCACAAATAGAGGTCCTTACGCTCGCGAAAATAGTACCAGATGCTGATGAACACGATCATGGCCCAGATGATGATATAAACATCGTGGCGGATATATCTTGAGTAATAGGTGACAAATGGAGATATCAGAAAGATAAAACTGGTGAATATCGCTCCGATCCGGCCGAGCCAATCACGCAAGAAGTAGGGAAGAATAATTAAGATGATGCCAAAGAGAGCGACCGGAGCGCGTGCGGCGAAATCGCTGTCCCCTAATAACCAGTAGGCGACGGCCGTAATGTGAAACAGGAATGGCCCGTGCATCAACGGGGTATGGTTGTAACCCTGACCGTCATAAAACTGGTAAGAAAATTGTGTGTGTAGGCTCTCATCGTGACTCATCACGCGGCTGCCCAGCGCCCAAAAACGGGTCACGATAGCCACGGCAATGAAGATCAGATAGATCGTTTTCTCCCAATCAAGATTGATTGCCGGGATTACGAGCCGGGATAAAAAGTCATTGTTGACTTCTTCAGGTGTGGTGCTGATTTCGCTCATCTTCTTCTTCGCAGGTGTTAACCTTTGGCATTGTCCCCGTCGGTTATGGTGTTAATGCCTTAAATCAATTAGTGGTTGTACTGCTAACAGCAGCAATAGGTGTTGGTGAGTGGAGAGGCGCCGGGGCGGCGATAACCTGCACAACAGGTTCGCTTTCATAAGCGGGTAGATCGCTTACAAATCTCTCCGTGACGGCGGGTGTGATGTTGTCATCGCCACGGCTGTTCTGGACAACTGTCGCAGTCGGCGTGTTCGTTGAGGTCGCAGTTGCCGTGGTGGCAAAAAAGATCGACATCGATCGTTTAGACTCTGGAGCGGTCATCAAAAGGCTTCCCAAGATGACAACCAATAGAATCAAGGCCGGGGCCAGGCGCGTTGTCCAGTTGGCGGTGGTTCCGCGCGGGTGTTTCTTTTGTGGGATCGGCGGCATTAATTGGCGGAGCTGTGCCGTATCCGGCCGGGTCGCGGTATTAAGAGCTTCGCGAACTAACGCGCCGATCTCGCGCTCATCATGGACCTTTCGCAGGCATGTCGTGCAGCCGGCAATATGCTGTGCCACCTCGTTTGCCCGATCCGGTGTCAATAAGCCCAAAACATAATCAGGTAGTTGTTCGTGAATTTCTTGATGGGTCATATCTCTTTCTACACGTGTCTTCCTGCCGAAGCGCAGTAGACTTCACTATTCCGGCTTATCCATTTTGTGAAGGGGAATAATTTCTCGTAGTTTTTTATGAGCAAGGCGCATGCGTGATTCGGCCGTTTTAGGAGATATATTCAAAATCGCGCCGATTTCCTTATACTGCATGCCGGTGTAGTAACGAAGGACGGCCGTTTCTCTCAACTTCGGCGAGAGTCGGCCGAGGGCATCCCAGACATCACGCTGTATTTCTGTCTGTTCCAGCAGTTCATCAGGAGATCGTGCGTTTTCATCTTTTACCCCATAAGGTGCCAAAAAAGAGAGCGGCATTGTCGGCAGCCACTTACGGCGCCGCTTATTGCGACATCGACTGACCGTGATGCGGTATAACCAGGTGGTGAAGGCTGACTTCTCTTCGTCAAAATCCGCTAACTTGCGAAACGCGTATTCGAAACTATCTTGCAAGACCTCTTCGGCATCCTGGCGATTTTGCAGCAGGCTGTATGCCAGTCGATAGATGAGTCCGGCATGGCGTTCGTAAAGGATCGTGTAAGCTGCATCATCCCCCGACAGGCAGCGCTCGATAAGGAAATTTAATTCCGCACCGTTTGAGGGATAGGCTCCCTCTATCGAGTCCCATGTCAGGGAAGAAAAATCACTCATGACCACTCGTTAACATCATTTATTCTTGCGGCAGCACCAGGTCAGCTCGAACCCACAGGATCACACGTTCTGCGATTGGCTGCACGGCCGTTTCATGGAAAAACCACCAGCGTAACATATCCGCCAGCGGTGTATAACTTTCCGAAGCTGCTGTTGGTTCGCTCTGCAAGAGACCGAAATCACTACCCACATAATCGGCCCCTAAGAGGGGTTCCGCCTCTCCAAACTTGCTGATTATTACCTGCTGTCTTGCCTGCGGTGGAACCGTCTGGCCCATCGTCGCCTGCCAGAAATCGCGTAAGTACCAATGCAATACCGGTGAGTCAACGGCGCTTAAAAGGGTTAAATCCGCATCCGAATTGGAAGCCGCGCGCGAGATTTCTTGCAGCGTATCGAGCAGAAGCGGTAGTTCACTGTCAGTTCCGGTTGTGACCCATTCTTCACGGGGATCGTTGGCTGCGAAGTGGGTAAGCTGCCAGGCCGTGCCCCATTCATAGGCTAACAGGAAAAGAAGGGCGGCAACCCATAGACCTTGTGTAATTGAGGCATCTGTTATAGCCCAGAAGTAATAGATGAGCAGTGCGGCGCCGGCCAAGGCCAGGAGTCCCAGCCAAAGATTGCTGAGATCCAGGCGATCATAAATTGAGACGCGTAGATAACGGGTGACATTGACGAGTAGGATCGCACTAATCAATAGCAGCCCGCCAGTCAAAAACCACGTCCAACGGTTCATGCCCTGCTGCAAGAGATGCGTGGAGAAAAGCCCCACGAGCAAGTAGCCGGACAAAGTCGCCAGCAGCACGTTCGATAAAGCACTGCTCTGTAAAAATATCAGGGCTAAAGAGAAAGAAAACCAGAGGAGGAGCAGCATGCCTGGGGATTTGTTTTTCCAGAAAGCCCAAGCAACGGCGATTGTCCCTAACATGATAAGGGCGATTTCATAGCGGACCAAGACCCAGAACGGCGCTGCTATTGCTTGCAGACCGCCGCTAAAACCGAACTGGCCCAGCCAATCACCGACTAATTTTGCGCTTGAATCTAACCCGGCCGGATACGTCAACAAACGTGTGCTCAAGCCAAGCAGTACCAGGAGGCCAAGGATCAAGCCCTTGATAATGGTATTTCGTTCGGGAAGTACGGACCGAAAAGGTCTATCGGGTGAAAGGTTTGCTGCCAGGAGAGCTAGAGCAAAAACCAGCAACCCGCCATAGAACAAGGGACTGCTCGTCAATCCCAGACCCACGGCCGCGGTTAAGGTATAAAACCATTTTTTTGTGAGGTCTCCGTTCAGCTGGGCAGCCGCTACCACGACCAGCAAAAGTGCAAAGAGGGCGATTGCATCCCCGCCAACGGTGCGTGAGATGGCACTGTTTAAGGGTGAAGCGGTTAAAAGGGCTGCCGCGACAAGGACGCCGGTTGTACCCAACCGGCGGCGCAGAAGCCAGGGTAAACAAATGAGACCCAGACCAAATAAAGCCGGAACCAGGCGCATAATGGTGTCGCTGATACCGAGAACCGGCATTAACAGCGTGGTCAGTGTGAAATAAGCGGGGCTGCCAATGAGGACGGCCGTTGATCCCGGCTGCAAGTACTGCCAGGCAGCAAACGCTTCACTCGCCTCGGTGGGCGAGAGCGGGATTTTTCCTAGATCGCTTAAACGCATAATGGCGGCTGCTATGATAACCAGAAGGTAGAGTCCGTCGGCAGCAGAAACTCCGGCCCACCTGGAAGCGGCCGTTGTCTCTTTAGGAAAATCTAAATCCGTTCTATGTTCTGCCTGTGCATTAATCCGCATGATTACTCATCCAAAAGCTGAATAAGCTTCTCCGATTTATAGGCTACTGCGGTGTCCAATGATAGATAGTAACGCCGGTGCTTTCAAACGCAACGTCTAAATTTTCACTGAACTTATCCATTCCTGACAAGCCATAAGTATCGCGTTCCAAACCGCCAACGACAATATAGCGTACATCATAGCTATCTAATAGAGCAGCTACATTATCTAGATTGGGCGAGGTGTAGATCTCTGTGACCACAGGTTCGCGGACGGCCGGTTCCGGCGTAGAGCCGCGCCATTGGTATTCATGTCCGGGCCAGCCGAGGATGGTGGGTAGTCCGGTTGCAGACGAAATTCGGCCGTAGTTTGTGTATTGGCCGCCGACCGCTTCCAGAATCACAGACATGTCGGGCGCATTTTCCCTTAGCCATAATACAGCGGCGTAATCACCCGAATTAAATGCTGCCATCTGCGCCAGGCCATCCAATGAAGCCCGCCCTCTGCCTTCTTCAGTTACGGGGCCACGATATTCAAGGGCACGCGAGTTCACAGCGTAGATGGGGAAGAGTATAGCCACAAGAAAGGCCAGCATGTAACCGGCCGTAGCCAGAACTGGCACGATACGGCCGTTTCCACGCCAGGCCAGCCATAAATAACCGATGGCATACAACGCGGCAATGCCAAACATGACCCAGGCCTGGTAGTAAAACTTGAAAATCGTATTTATTCGCTGGCCAAAATTATCCCGTAGATAAACAAACTCCGGCCCCAGTGTTAACAAGGCGCCTGTAGCGATAAGCAATAAAACAAAGGGAAGCACATCGTTTTGAGCCGGATTCCATTGGCTTTCGGCCGATTCAATCTTGGTATGGGGGCCTAATTTTTCGCGCCAAATCATGACCACCATGCCCACAACCGCCGCCAGGAACAGCGTCAATGCCGCGTAGTTCACACGCGCACCGAAATAGGCAGGCAGGATAGCCCCAACGCTGGAGAGCGCCCAACCGGCAGCAAAAACCTGGTTCGGCCGTTCGGCCAGGGTAATTCCCAATTCACCGGCCAGGTTTGTCACCAGGCCGGCCCCTTCAGCACTGCCGGCAATGACGAGGCTGAAGAACAGGACAACAGCTAACAGGACAGCGATTAAAATTAAGATAGTGAGTAAACCTGACTTCCAGTAACGGAAGCGCTGGCGGCTGATCAGAGCCAGCAAAAAAATGGTGATTGCCCAAATTGGCATACCGAAGATGATCAGCCACTGCACCATGCGTGTCGGCCGCATAAGCATCGGCAGCAGATAGGGTGCGGCGGCCTGCGAGCGGAAGCCCAGGAAAAAGGGCAAATAAAGCAGCACCGCGGGAATCAAGAGCAGCACTGCCACGGTTATAGTCTGGGTAACAAGGGTTGAGTGCCAGCCTTCATCGCGCCAGCGGGTGAGGAGGAAGGCTCCTAATATGACGAATAAATGGATAAGAACATCCCAGGTGTTTAAAAAGGCCAGCCCGCCAAGGATCAAGGCGCTGGCCAGCCATAGTGGAAGGCCGATATGGTGTATGAGGCTTGGAAAGTGTTCGATCAAGCCTTCTTGGTCCCATCTGCTTAAAGTGTCTTCATCTGTCCCCGATTTGTGCGGCAGCCACCAGACGAGGGCTGCTGCAAGACTGAGAAAGGCGAATGGTAGGGCTAGAACGTGGGCATGTAAATCGCCCAAGACAAAACTAAAGCCGGGGAATTCGGCGATGGGTTCCAGCCCTTCTTCAGCCCGCCCTGATAAGTGGTATTCATGCAGGGGACGGGATGAACGCCACCACCACCAGCTGCTGCTTTCATAGCGCGGCGAGGCGTCAGGAATTGGGGCTTCATTCAAATCACGTACGTCAAGCCACTGCCAGAATTCAGGGTTGCCGATGTTGTTCGCGTGGGCGACCTCAAGTCCGACGGTCAGATTTCCCGCCATGGGTACCGCCAATGCCGCGATCAGACCCAATACTACAGCGCCGTGTTTGGCCCCTTGAAGGCGTAGAAGATTGAAAACCAACCCAAAGGCGCCCGTTCCCGTCCCGGCAATCAACCAGGCCAGGGCCAGGTTAAAGGCGATTTGTTCAGGGACAAGCGCCAATCTGGCGATTAAGGATGTCATCACGTAGCCGAAATAGTAGTAACTAATCGCATAGCCGGAAAGCCAGGGGTCGATGGGCGGGAAAGTAGGGCTGCGGCCAACGGCATTTAAAAAAGCGAATTCCATAGGCTTTTCCGTGGCGGCAATTGCTGGATTTTGCGATCTCACCCAGACCCAGATAAGAAATAAGGCCGCGAAAACCAGCTCTGTTATCAGAATTTGCGTCCAGTTACTGCTAACCCACTCCCTAATAGATTGTTGGCTGTCAGTAACGCCGTTGTTAATGCTTTCCGCTGACCGCTTATATATCCAAAAGGCTGCCAGACCAACGACTACAATGGAGACGATAATCCCCCCGGTATTGTTTCCCAAAAAACCTAGGCTGCCGGCCATCCAGTAAAAGTAAGCTACCAACAGCAGGCCGAACATTTTGGTGAAAGCATAGCCGCGATCGGGCAGTTTCCTGAAAATGGTGAACGACAGAGGAAAAGCGACTGCTCCAAGCAGTAATAAGATAAACCACCAACGTAGGACTGCGAAAAATTCGGGTAGGGCCATATCGGAAAATGTTCTTCAGAAGCGCTTACCCGGCTTCCGCGATCTCCTTGACGCGATAAATTGTCACTGCCGGATCCTGATAAGCGATTTCTAGATCCCCATTGGATACCATTTTTTCGAACTTGGCGATACCTTGCGGCTGATAATAAGCACGCTCCAGATCGCCGACGTAGAGATATGAGACATCGTACTTGTCCAGAATAGAACGCACTTCTTGAATGTCTACGCTGTTGAACAATGTATTCACATCCTGAATACGCCGGCTTACAAAATCGCCGGGTAACACCGCGCGCTGCTGCCGCTGGTGCCAATCCCAGCCAATGATTGACGGCAGGCCGGTATACATGGCAACGCGGTTGCCGATCGAGCGATAGGGATTACTGCTGTGTGCCTCGGCGATCACGGGTGAACCATCGATGTTGCGCTGCATCCAGCGCAGCGCCTCATAATCATTGGCCAGATCGATGGTCACACTGTTTCCGGCATAATCTGTATCGCCGTAATGAACGTAGGGCATGAAAGCCATACCATCCAGTGTGTTTGGTACCTCGGGATTCATACGAATGTCCCATTTCGCTTTCGTGGCCAGAATGGGGTATAAGGCCGCTGCCGCCAGCAGCAGCGCCAGGACGACCTGCCAGATGCGTTTACCCGTCGTTTTGTTTCTGAGCACTTGCCAACACCAAACCGCGGTCGCTCCGCAGCAGACACTAAGCAGGAGCCAGGCCTGCAAGTAGAACTTGAATACGGTGTTCATACGGCCGATATCGCCATCTAAAACGATGATTTCTACAAGCAATGTCAGGCCCAGGGCACAGGCGATCAGAATTAAGACCGTACGCCGTGCGGCGTCGATCCCCGGTCGCAGCCCTAATAATCCGGCCACAATAATGAGAGTCAGGGCGATGGGTGCGATCCAGTAGCCGCGTAACACCATTAAAATTAACAGCACCAGATAGAGGATCAGGGCCGCAACGATCGGCCAGGCGATGGGTTCCAGGTTTTGCAAATCTTCTTGCGTCCATGTTAGGGCCCAGGCACGGAACTCGATTATTAAGAACGTGATCACGAAGAAAAGGAATAGACCATAAATGATCAAATAGTTAGTCGCGTGGCTGTAAGAGCCGGGCCACAAGGAGAAGGAAGTGTAGCCTATGCCGTAATTGGCCGTATATGGCCAGAAGGTAAGAATCGAGAGGCTGACCAATAACGCGATCAACACGAGCGACTGGCCAATAGTTCCCAGGTCGATACTGCCGCGACGCCGGTAGACATAGAAAATCACCGCCAGGCTGCCAATGACCAGGTAGGTCGGCCAATCCCAGGTATTTGTCGCGCGCAAGACGCCGATAGCCAAACCGCCGGCCAGCCACTGCAAACCGTGCTCCCACCATGATACCGGTTTGGATTGCAGGTCGCGCAGCCCTCCGGGCGGGTTTTGCAGAACCAGGGCAATCGCCCAGCCAAGGGCCAGCAGCTGCAAGGGCATGCTTATCATATGTGCATGCAGATCGCCATATAGGAATGTAAAGAAAGGGAATTCCGTGATCGGGGCGGCTTCGCCTTCCAGGTAGTTGAGCGCCCGCGTTGCATTCCAGAACCAGTCGCCGGGATAGATAGGCGCCTGCGCGCCGCTTAATACCTTAATTGCCCCATCGGCTATTCGCGCAACATTGCCGATAAGGGGTATATTTTGCAGCGAACTGGCCCCGGCGCTGAACCAGGCGTTAATCAATACGCCAACCTCAGCCAGATTGCCAACCAATACAGCCAGAGTCATTCCTGTCAGACCGGCCCACAAACCGCCTGAGCTCATCCCACTGTCGACGACAAGCGCGTCATCCTCAACCATCTCCAGCTTACCCATGTGTGTGGAGTCACTTCTTCGTTGTCGATAGACAACCAGGCCATAGGCCAGGCTAAACACCCCAAAACCTGTGAAACTGTAAAGCATGGGCAGAATAAGATTGTAAGCCAGGGTGGGTACAATACCTAACAATTTTGCCAGCACACCGACGAATACAAACCCATAATAGTAATAGTTGATGTAACCTCCGGCGTACCAGGGATCATAAGGTGGAAAAGTGGTCGATTTGAGGACGGCCGTGAAGTACGAGAGGTCCATGGGCTTTTCGCCGCCCCAAATTACATCCCACACGTCAGGATTGCCCAGGCGGATACCGATTTGCAGCATATAGAGCAAAAGGCCGACCATTTCCAGGGTTAACAACAGGGACCAATTTTGGCGAACAAAGGCGGTGATTTCCTGCCGGCGGCGCCAGAAGATGATCAGGTTAAGCAGGCCTATCAGCGCAATGGACAGGAGGATGGTCTGGCGTGAGTGGGCCAACCATCCAAAGCTGGCTGCCAGCCAGGTAAGATAAGAAATCAGAAGCAGGGATAGGATTCTAGCTAAGGAATAGCCCCGGTCAGGGAGACCCCTGAGGATGACATAAGTCAGCGGGAAGACCAACCAACCCAAGACTATTACTGCGATCCACCAGACTACGGCGGCCAGTGCCGGATGTTGTGAGAATAAACCATCGACAGCAAAAAGATCATCAAAAGTCCCGTTTTCTTGTTGTATGGTTCGAGCTTCGGCCGAAAGCAGCAGCCCATTTGGCGCTTGGGTGGCTTCCAGCGGGTTCATGATAATTACCTGGCTCAAATCCACACTGCCCAAAATTTCGCGGACCTTTTCGGGGTCATACGCTTCCGTCTTTTCAAATATCCACACGGGAGGGTGATCGTATACGCTAAAAGCTTCTTCCGCGGCCAGATCGCCAGGTGGGGGCCAACCAACTGCCGGCTCTTCGCCCCAGCCGATTTGTCCCGTTGTATCACTTAAATAAAGCGGCCCGATTCTTAAATCCGCATTTTCCTGGTACACCAGTTCAAAACCTAGATCGCCGCTGAACAGCCCCTGATAGTAACGCATCATGAGCGGATAGGTAAGCGGGAGTCTGGGCAGGGACCAGATCGCGCGCTGGCTGCTGATCATTAAATAATCCGCCTCATCCATCCAGGCCAAGACTTCTTCCAACTTCTGCGGGATGTCTGGCCCGGTCACCGGCCGCTGGCCTCCGGTAACTTCGGTGTAGTAGGAGCCGTAAGCATTTCGACCCTGTGTCCCCACGGGTAATAAATCATCCCAATGCTCGTTTGCCAAAATCGAGGTTCCGGCGCGGATGGGACTGCCTTCTTCCAACCTGATGGTCAACAGGCCGGATTGACCCTCTTGTAGATGTACAGGTGGGAGGGGGCTTGAAAATGCTTGGCGTTCATTGGTGACCGACTCCAATATCCATTGACCGGCTTCAGAACCGTCCAGACCGATACTCAAGGTTCTAGGGGTCCCTTCAATACCTCCCGATTCGTCGTTGGCGATGTAGTTAAGGCGAATGCCGGTCACGGTGCCCTCTTCCGGTAAGCTGAAATCCAGCAACAAGGGGACGCCTCCAACCTCAAAGTAATGCTCTTTGAGCGGCAAGTTGAGTTCGCGCGCCTCACCGCCTGCATCGTAAAGCAGCGTTGCCCCGCTGGGTACATTCTCAAATATCCAGTCTGAGGCAGAAACGCGTGTTACCGGCTGGCGGTAGATATTGCTGAAAGCATTGGCCCACAGGAAGCTTGGTACGATCACCAGAGCCATGGTTCCGGCCACGGCCAGTTTCTTAACTGGCTGGTGCGATGATGAACTGCGAGCCCGGTCCCAGAGGGCAAAGAGCGCCCAGGCGGCTAGCAGCAGTAGGGTCGGGTAAATGGGTAGAAAATAACGGATCGACTTGACCCAGCGCGTGCCCATGAAGAGCAGATATCCCAGCGACCAGATGACGGGAATGGCGTGGTTCATCCAATCCGGCCGAAAACGGACTATGCGCCACAAAGCCCAGAATAGACCCAAAAAGGCAGCGATCCCGGCGCTCAGCCCCATGCCGTAGAGCACCATATTCGTGATTGGAAACAGGAGGGGGGTGCGATCAGTCCACTGTAATGCCGGCGGGAACGAAGCTTCCGGTTCCTGCAAACGCTGGATTTCGGCCATGTTGGCAAGCCACATATCGTTTAGGCCAATGATGGAACGCACGGCCGTGCTTATCATCCCCGGTTCAGCGCCGGTATCGGCTAATACCTGCTCCCTGGCCAGCGCCGCGTCAGTAAAGGCGTAGGGCTGGGCCACGCGAAAGGTAAGAATGGATATGACCGCCGCCAAAGCTACGCCGAACACCGCCCGATTGAGATCGATGCCTGGCAGTGCTCGCAGAGATGCCAGGGTTGGCATCTTGATTTCATTTCTTCTCAACAGCCAAAGAAATGCAGCGACAACAATCATGCCCGCTAGTGGGGCTATGTTGACTCTTGAGGCCGCCGCCAGACCCAATCCTATGCCGAACAGGATATACCAGAGGGCGCGCCACTCTCTGGATTCATTCCCTAGGGTCGAGGCGCGTACGGCCGTGTAGAGCGTCATCGTGGTGAGGCCGGCAGCCCAATTATCCATGGTGAAGAAATGCGACTGCTGAATCGGCATCACAGCAAAGGCCAATAGTAATGCCCCCAGGAGCCCAACCCGCCAATCATACAAGCGCTTCCCAATTAAAAATGTGAAAAAGATTGAGAGCATGTCCAACAGCCCGGACATAAACCGGCCCAACAAATGTATCCCATCATAGGCGGTGAAATTATTTGCACAAAGGGTAAGGTCCGGGTTATCCAGCAGGCTGCAAAGTGAATTAGCCCCTTCAGCGATGTAGCGTATGACCGTCATCGGGAAATTACCGTAGACGTAAAAAGTCTGCCCGAAGTTATAGGGGTTTAATGTGGATTCAGAGGTGCGAAAATAGGTGAGTGGATCGGAAACAGAATGCAAAGAGCTGGCGACGATCGTTAGAAATCGCTCGTCGGGGTGCAGATGATAATTTTCATCCCAGTTCAATCCGCTAAAGCGAAAACAAGCGCCGGCAAGGAGCACCAGTATCATGAGAAAAACGGAAACTGATTCCCAGCTGAAGCTGCGCCGTTTTAACTCGTTTTCTGTTGTTTCCTCCGCAACCTGACTTTCCAACGATGTGTTGGTCTCAACCAGGTCTTTATCTTGATCAGCCATAGATGTCTGTCACGCCCACAGCGGGTTCCTTCTTCACTTTCTTTTATACACGGATGCTTAGCACAAAGCGTTGTCATTCGTTAAGACGTTGTGAGCGTGCACAAATCCCAGATTGTAACCAACCTCCGTTCAATCGCCGAATGACTTAACCGCTGCTTGAGGATTAATTTAGGTTTTATTGCATGTTGTGGCTGGTAGATGTTTATCCTGATCAGTGGGTGATAATGTTGAATAATGCTAGGCGTAGATATTGCCACCGGATAGTAGAATTAGTTCTTCCAGAGCAGCACGGTTGCAAATCGAGAATCGACGGCCTTCTAATTTCACCCATCCCGAGCGCCGGAAGCGGCCCAGTGTTTTGTTGATACTCACACGTGTTGCGCCTGTCATTTCCGCCAGGTCCGTTTGGGTCAACGAGAGATCAATTGTCGTGCAGCCGTTCGCCTCTTTACCATGTTCATCTGCCAGACGCAGTAAAGTGCGCGCCAGACGGCCGGAGAGGTCTAAGAAGAAAATATCGCTGAGCTGGCTGTTTAAGCGCCGGATATGTTTGGCCATTGTTTGCAATACATGCATGGCAAAATCGGGGTTGCTGCTGAGATAACGGCGAAAATCTTCGCGATGAAGCGTTAATGTATCTGTGGTTTCCAGAGCTTCGGCCGTCGCTGAGCGCGGTGAGTCATCCAGCAGCGCCAGTTCACCAAAAAAATCTCCAGCTCCTAGAATAGCCAATAAAGCTTCCTGCCCATCCTTAGTGGAATAACTGATCTTCACTTTGCCCTGGCTGATGATATAAAGCAGGCCGCCAGGATCTCCGTGGTGAAAA
Source organism: Promineifilaceae bacterium (SeqCode) (assembly GCA_046259485.1). GTDB lineage: Bacteria > Chloroflexota > Anaerolineae > Promineifilales > Promineifilaceae > JAACFF01. The sequence goes on from JBJYWP010000061.1 coordinate 64,579, forward strand.
ATAATTTGACCTTGATTAAAGCGGCGTAAAACCAGGAGAACAGCAAGTTCCATGATCTCTTCTTTAGAGAGATGGGTAAAGAAAGGTACCGCTTGCAAGGCTTGTGCTGCCTGTTCTGTTTGATCCTTCATTCCTATCCCCTTTCGATCGCAAGGTAGGTGTTCCAGGTATCTCCCCTGAATTGATGCTTAATTATGGCCTGTCATCTGAATGTGTGCCTGTTGTTTCTTGTTTTAAGGCGTCTGCTGCTTCCTCAAGAGCCCGTTGAACGGCTTGAAAATCGTCAATTGGTGCGCTTCCCTGGGCAAATCCGGCATTTCCGCCGCCGGATCCTGCCCCCAGTGCTTTAATTGTAATTTGCAAGAGCTCTTTCATCATGCCAGAGGCGTCGGCCGAGCGGGTAAACAATAGATGTGTGCGTTCACCGACCGATCCTAATAAGGCAATAATGCCTTTCTCTCGCGTAAGATGACCAGCAATGCCCCGCAGCTGGTCATTGTACTCACCTGTAAAGAGATGCACAATTAGAGTATTCTCGCCGATCTTCTGTCCCGTCTGCAACAATTCTTGTGCTTCTCGCTCTTCAAGTTGATCTTGCAAGCTTTTCAGTGCGCGCCGCGACTCTTTTTCGTTTTCTTGCAGCTTGGTCACGGAGGCGCTTAAATCGGCCGTTCCCGTGGTTAACTGGGAGGTTAATTCGTTCACCACAGTATTTAGGGAGCGATAATGGACGAGCGCTCTCCGGCCGCAGGAAAAATGAATACGTGTTTTCTTGTTGCGCGATTCAGTTTTTCTGATCTTGATCAGACCGACTTCTCCTGTCCTGGCCACATGAGTTCCGCCACAAGCCGTCAGGTCAAAATCCAGGATGTCGATGAGACGCAGCTTTTCCTGTCCATTTTGAGGGATTTTTCGCAGCTGTAAAGTCTCTGCCCCTTCGCGCGTTGTCCAGCGCACGACCACGGGGCGGTTCTGCCATACAATCTCGTTCGCCAGATCTTCTGCTTCATCGATTAATGATTGTTCGATTGTCTCCTGATCTAAATCAATCGTAACGGTATCTTCGCTAAGATGAAATCCAACCGTTTGGGCTCCGGCCAGTTGAATAAAGGCTTGGGAAAGTATATGCTGCCCGGTATGCTGCTGCATATGGTCAAAACGCCTTTCCCAATTGATAACGGCCGATATTTCTTTTGTTTCCGGGAGTCCTTTCAGGGTGTGTACGATTGCCCCATCCTGCTCACGTACCGAGACATTTGTGACTGGGATATCATTAATTGTCCCCGTGTCAAATGGCTGCCCACCTGATGTCGGATAGAAGTAAGTCTTGTCTAGAGTGACGTAACTACCTTGCTCGTCCTGATATATTTCCGTCACCAGGGCTGAAAACTCGGCCGTATAAGAATCTGTGTAATAGGATCGGTCGTTCATCTCTCGAATTCTATCATTTTAATCGAGCTGTGGCGTTAATACCATCCAAATGTTGATCTCTAAAATTTAAAATTTTCTCACATCTTCATGAAAGCCATATGCTCAATGCCCGTCTTTATCGGAGAGACTTCCTGGTTCGACTGGCGAAAGGAATTTGTTAAACTCCATTTGACGATGTACGAATTCCTGGCCCGTTATTATGATCAAATCCACGCGTCCTTGACGGCCGATCTGCCCTTTGTGCTAAACCTGGCCAAAGAGAGCGGCGATCCTATACTCGATTTAGGGTGTGGCACCGGTCGGTTGCTCTTTCCTTTAGCGAAAGCGGGAAACCAAGTGACGGGGGTGGATAATTCAGCACAGATGTTAGCCATTGCTACTACCCGCCTGGCCGCCCAGCCGGAAGAAGTTCGCGGGTTGGTCACATTGTGGGAGAAGGACATTCGCAGCCTGCTCCCGAATCATACCGACACAAGGTTTTCCCTCGCTCTCCTCTCCTACAATACTTTACTGCATATTCAAGAAAGAGAGATCGGGGATATGCTGAAGCGTCTTGCCGGTTTGCTGTGCTCGGGAGGAAAGTTATTTATCGACGTGGAAAACCCCTTTCTCTTGGCAGAAGCTGCTTATCCGCAAGAGGCGGTCTTTGAGACCAGCTTCCTGGACGAGGTTACCCAGCAGCGTGTAGAGCAGTGGAGCCAGTCCGAGTTGGATACCAATGCGCAAACCCTTACCGTCACCTGGCAGTTTCGAATCCAGGACAGAGAAGCGGAATCACCAACGGTACAGATCGTCTATTATTATCTTTACCCACATCAAATTTTGCTGCTGCTGCAGCAGGCCGGATTCCGTCTGCTGCAAATGATGGGAAGTTATGAAGGAGAGCGATTCCAGGAAGATAGTGAAAGGTTTTTACTAATAGCGGGTTTGCCGGAGTAGTCGTCAAAAATTGCCGGCAAGGAATAATTACAAACGAAGGCTCATTTCTGGTTCAGGGTCTGTATCCGCCAGTCTCAAGCGTACAAATAGCCAGGGGGCGTAGTACGCCGCCCAAAATGCCAACAGGAAGTACTGGATAAATCTAAGTGGGAGCACCAGGGATAGTGGATCATCAGGAACGATCATGCCAAATCCCTGCCAGACCACAACCGTGGTGATAATTCCCACAAGATAGCGAACAATACGTTTGCCAATTGGCCCATCGGCGCGAAACCTTATTCGGCTGTTTTCCAGGACGATGCCCACACTAAATCCCAGGAGAATGCCTATACCAGAGGACATCTCTTTATAACTGGCCAGTTCTGCTTCCGGAATATAGGAGGCCCAAGGGACAGATAAATTCGGTTCGCCGATAAGAAAGAGCATAATCAGGTAAATGACGCACAATACAAAAACGACCATTAAGGCGATGAACATGCGCTGGCCCAGTATGCGTTTCTTGAAGCGTTTGACAATCCGGCGGTCCCAGAGGATTACTAGCGCCAGCAAAATGCCGCCTACCAGGAATCCACCCAGCACGTCTTGAGGAAAATGGGCTCCGAGATAAATCCTGCTCAAAGCCATGAGCAGAACGAGGATCCCTGCAGCCAGCCAAATCCAAAAACCACCAATAAGATAGGCGACAAGAAAATATAGGGCCGTCGCATACTGTGTATGACCGCTGGGTATGCCATAGCCTCCTGTTTTCTCTAACCCTACTTGTGGATCGATCCAGAATGGACGAGGTTGGCGCAAGGCATGTTTGAGCATCGTGTTAACAACCACAGCGAAAAATAACAGGTAGCCCATCATGCGGCCTGCTTTTTTGTTTATGCACCAATAGACCAGAGTGAGAATGACGAGATAGAATTCTTCCCTGCCAAGACTGGATACCCCTAGGAAGAACCCTTGGAGTTGGGGCCAGGTTGTTTGCAGCCAGCGGATAAACTCCAGGCCTGTCTCATAAATGTTTTCCATTTATTTCTTCTTGGCGATTTTTTCCGTTGTGCTTTTACTTCAAATTTGAACCTTCCAACGTAAATTCTAAAGCTAAATGCGCGTGTTCGCCAATTTAAATCGCTTTTACCTTCCGGTCTTTTGCGGCCTTTAGTCTGAATGAATTGATTGAATCGTTAGCTGAAGAAGGTAGGATGACTCGATAATGTGAGTTTGATTTAGTAACTTTCACGTTACAGGTTTTGCGCCCCTTACCTGGCCGATTATAATCAGAATAAATATTTAATTTATAAACCAATTAGAGCAGTCCATGATATGCTATTAGATAGTCTTCTTGCTTTTGTTCTGGTTTTTGGCGACTATGAACATTGCAAGCCGGCCAATAACTCGCGGAGGGATAATTATGTCAGCGAAAATACTTGTGATTGAAGATGAAGAACGCATCCGCCAATTTTTACAGCGCGGATTGAGTTTTGAAGGGTATCGTGTAGATACGGCTGAAGATGGTCAAACCGGTCTGGATCTCGCGCGCGATAATCCTCCGGACCTGGTCCTTTTGGACGTGATGTTACCGGGGATTGATGGGCTTGAGGTATGTCGACGTTTACGCGCGGTTAGCGAGGTACCGATCCTCATGTTGACCGCTAAAGAAGCTGTTGAAGATCGCGTGGCCGGCCTGGATGCCGGTGCGGACGATTACCTGGTCAAACCATTTGCCTTTGACGAGTTGATGGCCCGCGTCCGCGCTTTATTACGGCGTGCGCAGCCGGCACAGCCCCAGGTTTATCGTTTTGCCGATCTGGAATTGGATACCGGAACACGTCAGGGACGGCGCGGCGGGCAGACTTTTGATCTGACGGCCAAAGAATATGAATTGTTAGAGCTGTTTATGCGCCACCCGAGACAAGTTCTCACGCGTGAGATCATTTTTGACCGGGTTTGGGATTACGACTTTGGCGGTGAGAGTAACATCATAGAGGTTTATGTACGTTATCTGCGCCAGAAGACTGAGGAAGGCGGCTTGCCGCGATTGATACATACGGTACGCGGAATTGGGTATGTCTTACGTGATGAGGCCACCGTATAGTGGATGGTTAACCTTTGTCGATTCAAAATCGCCTGCTCATAATCTATACGATCATCTTTTCGGTTGCGTTCGTCGTTTTCGCGGTGATCGTCTACGAACTGCCCCGTGCTCGAATTTTGGCGCAGATCGATCGTGATCTTGAGGCATTAGCGACAGAGGTCGTCCGGCCGGGTTCGTTACCGGAAGTATTAGAAACTTTTGAGACGGCATCAACGCTGGTTGTTGTTGCCGATGAAAATGGCGAGATTGTGGCCCGTTCCCGCAATCTCACTATGTTTAATGACTTACTCGATCCAAATGCCGATCCATTTACAGAATCGTTTGGAGTTGTGCAGCATGGCGATACTCAGCTGCGCGTTTACACAGTTCCGCTGCCTGACCCAGAGGAACAAGGAACACACTATTACTTACAGGTGGCTCGTTTGCTGGATACGTACGAGCATCTGAATAGAGTATCTCTAACCGCATTACTGATTGGTTTCGCTGCCGCTACGGCTTCCTTGTTCGTCGCTGTCCTTCTTACTCCCGGCCTATTTAAGCCGCTGGAGGATATCGCATCCGTCGCCCGGCAGATTACACGGGCAGATGATTTGAGTCGTCGTGTTCCCTATGCCAACCGCCCCGATGAAATTGGCGATCTGGCTCGTGCTTTTAATCAGACCCTGGAACGCTTGGAGCGTCTCTTTCGCACACAGCAGCGGCTTTTGGCCGACGTTTCGCACGAACTACGCACACCATTAACAACTATTCGTGGCAATCTCGACCTTATTGAACGAATGGGAGAGGCAGATCCGGAGTCGATCAGCGCTATCCAACTTGAAATTGAACGAATGACGCGCCTGGTGGGAGATTTGCTCTTGTTGGCTCGTGCTGATTCAGGGGGATTGCCTCTTGATCGTAAGCCTGTTGAAGTGGATAACCTTCTCTTTGATATCTACCGCCAAGTGGCATTACTTAATTCTCCCGTGGATGTGAAACTGGTCGAGGTTGATCAAGTTACAGTGTTGGGAGATGCCGATCGTTTAAGACAGCTTTTCCTCAATCTTTTAGAAAATGCTATTAAGTACACGCCCGAAGGAGGGAGTGTCGAGCTGAGTTTATCAAAGCAGAATGATTGGACTCAATTTGAAGTATCAGATACTGGAATCGGCATTCCTCCAGAAAATCTTTCCCATATATTTGACCGCTTTTACCGTGTCGATAAAGCACGCGCGCGTGCCCATGGCGGATCCGGGTTAGGCTTGTCGATTGCTAAGTGGATTGCTACGGCACATGGGGGGACGATTCGCGTGACGAGCCAACTTGGTGAAGGTACGACATTTACAGTCACTTTACCTATCTATGATCCTGCCCCCAAGCCGCTAGTAGTGGAGGCAAAACAGCCAGAAAAAACGCGCCCTAGCCTACGTGGTTTAGGGACCAACTTTAGACGGGGCGCTTAACCTATCTTTTCCAGAATCAAGGGCCAAATCCTGGCTTTACTTTTTGCGGCTGATGAGCATATAAAGACCGATGCCGATTATCAACAATGGCCAGAATATCGCTCCACTGATCCAGTGAAATAATCCGATTTCACTGAAGAGGAAATAAACACCTAGCAGAATAAGAATTATGCCGATGGTGGCCGGTTTTCCGAGCTGTCTCGCTCCAGAATGCATCGATTCGCCGAACTCGTTCAGATTCTTCTGAATAACTTCGCTGTCGGCTATAGCGCCATCTTCCCCTTCAGGCATGACGATCCACAGAATTAAATAGATTAGAAAACCGATTCCGCTGGCGAGGATGAGGACGATAAATGCGAGACGTACCAGGACGGGGTCGATTTCCAGATAGTTAGCCAGACCTCCACATACACCGGCAACTATTTTGTCGCTGCTGCTGCGGGTCAGCCGTTCTTGGGCCATAATCTAAACCTCCACTCTCTTCGATCTAACCTCTATACGTTCCCTAACTAAGAAAGTTGCTGGTCAGATTGGTCCTCATTCTTCTTGGCTTGCAATCAGTAGTGGTTGAGTGGGGGATTAGGCATCCTGGAAAGGCTATCTGTTTTTGTTATACTGCCAGGTTGGAATTTTAATGAAGGATTTTTATTTCTTGAATTTGTTTAAAGTAGACTAGAAATTATGAACAGGAGCACATCACCAGGACTGGGACAATGGATTTCCATTACGGTCATGGTAGCTGTTTCACTCTTCTTGCTCTATAAGCTTTACCAGTACGCAGGCGCCCGCTCTTATTACCCTGTTGGACTGGATGTGGCCGGTGTTGACGTTGGAGGATTAACCAGAGAAGAGGCCAGTGAAAGGATCACCAGCCGATATCTAGAAGCACCAATCACTATTTATCATGGTGAGGATTCCTTCGAGATCGATCCCAGTGCCGCGGAGTTTACGCCCGACATTGAAACGATGTTAAGTGAGGCTGATTTTCAGCGCACACAACAAGACTTTTGGTCTGGTTTCTGGGGTTATTTATGGGGACGCCCCGTAGAAGTTGAACCGGTTCCCTTGCGAGCGGCAATCAATCGAGATGTTCTGCGAAACGCGCTGACCGAAATCGCCAACCTGGCCGATCAGCCCGCGCAACCTCCCCAACCTATCCCCTCGACATTGAGCTTTCAATATGGTTCATCGGGCACGGAAACTAATATCGAGGCAAGTTTGCCTGATGTTGAGGCTGCGCTTCACCGTCCCAGTAATCGTGAGGCGCGCTTGGTGGTTGAACCTCGCGAAGCGGAACGTCCGGATATTAACCTGTTAACCAGGCTTCTGGTGAATCGACTCCAGGTTTTTGAGCAGGAAACCGGCGGCGTGGCAAGCGTTTTTATTATGGATTTGGACAACGGCCGTGTTGTTCCGATCAACGAGAACGTAGCGATGTCCGGAATAGACTTGATGCGTATCCCAATTGTGTTGGAGACATATCGCACCCTCGATCAATTTCCGACGCTGACCCAACGTAAATTAATCTCTGATACCCTTATATTGAATCCGGAGCCCGACAGCGCCAATCAGCTGCTTAATGTAATAGCCGGCGAAGATGACATGTACGGCGGAGCGCAAATTGTCACCGAGTCCATGCAAAGATTGGGGCTGGCCAACACCTTTATGGCGGCGCCATTTAACGCCCCCTTACTGGCCGGCACAACAGCGCCCGAAACCCCCGCGAACTCTGTGGAAGAATTAAGAACAGTGCCTAATCCGGCAATTCAGTCCACGGCTGAAGACATCGGGATGCTGCTCTCAATGATCTATTATTGTGCCCAAGGATCGGGCGGAACATTGATGGCGGCTCATCCGGATCAGATCACGCCCGATGAATGTCAGCAAATTCTCGATTATATGGAACAAAATCGCATTGGCAGCCTTTTGGAAACGGGCGTGCCCCCGGACGCTGACATTGCGCACCGTCATGGCTGGATCAGTGACACCCATGGGGATGCTGCCCTGGTCAAATCTCCCGGAGGCGATTACGTTATTGTCGTCTATCTATACAAGCCTGATTGGTTGGAATGGGAACAAAGTTCTCCCCTCATGGAAGAGATATCCCGCGCAACCTACAATTACTTCAATTTCGATAATCCTTATTTTGGAGAATCGGATACGGGTTAGAAAACCGTACCGTATTCATATCGTCCATTTTTTATGCTAAAAGCTATTCAAAAAATCCTCCTGATTATCTTAATAACCGTCGCTGCCGGATATTTGGCGTACGAGGGATTTCTTTATTACCGGAGCCGTGATCAGATGCCGCCCGGTATGACTGTGGCCGGAATAGACGTAAGCGGCATGAATCTCGAAGAAGTTGAAGAAGCCCTCAATGAGCATTATCTGTCCCCGATTTTTATTAGCAATGAAACGGAGAGAGTCGAGGTAAATCCCGCGGATTTTGGTTTTGTGCTTGACATGGACTATATGTTGGGCGAAGCTGAAGCGTTGAGTAAACCCAAAGAAGAATGGCAGGCATTTCTTGAGTTCGTTGTCGGCCGTTCCCTTTCCCCTGTTTCCGTCGAGTTAAGGGCTACCCATGATCGTGAAGCTTTGCAGCGCGAAATTGAAACTTTGGCCAGCTTTATGGACAGCCCCGCCACGGGCCCGCGCTTAATTGAAGAGACAGAATCTTATGAGATGGGGAAGGCGGGTTTTGTCACGGATGTTGACGCCAGTTTGCCTCTTGTTGAGGCCGCCTTATACGAGCCCTTTCAAAGAGAAGTTCAGCTTGTGATCATTGATCAGGAACCAAAAGCGTTCGATATGGCCATGCTTGAACAATCTATCGACCGTGAGATTCAAGGCTTTGACGGTTTGGGAAGTTTTTTCATCCTTGATTTACAGACCGGAGAGGAGTTGGGCATCAATGCCGATGTTGCCTTATCCGGCTTAAGCGTGGTCAAGATCGCCATTCTTTTGGAGACTTATCGTGCAATAGATACTGAACCCAATTCCGATCAGGCAAAGTTGATCGCCGAAACGGCCGAACATTCCGGAAATTACAGCGCCAATCTACTCCTGGACGTTGTTGCCGGCATGGATAATGCTTATCTTGGCGTGGATATCCTGACCGAATCGATGCAGCGCCTGGGCCTGGAAAACACATTTATCGTCACGCCTTATGAAGAGCCGAATCGTGCCGGTAAGGAGACCCTAATCACACCTGCGAATTCAGTGGCTGACTTAATAACTAACCCGGATCCAACCATGCAGACAACGGCCGAAGATATGGGCACGCTCCTGGAGATGATTTACCACTGTTCAAAAGGTGGGGGTACTTTATTGGCGCTGTATCCGGAAGAATTGACTCCTGGAGAATGCCAGGCCGTGATTGATTCCCTCAGTAAGAACATGGAAGCTTATCTGATTCGCTATGGGGTGCCTCCGGATACCGTCGTTTCACACAAACACGGTTGGGCCGGTAACACGCATGGTGACGCCGGGATTGTCTTCTCTCCCGCCGGAGATTACATCATCGTTGAATACCTGTCTCAACCTCAAACTGATTGGCTGGTGCATGATACCAGTTTCCCGCTGCTGCGCGAAGTATCTCGTGCGGTCTATAACTATTTCAACGTCGACGCCCCTTATTTTGGTGTGCCGGATTTGGGTGGGGATGCTGCTGACGAGTCTGCGCCTGCGGATGAAGAAACAGGAGAAGAAGCTGTCGAGGAAGGTTCGGTCGAGGAAGAAACGGACACTGGAAGTGAAATCGATATTGAAGAGGTGACGCCGACTCCTCCGCCGGAGGATGGGGCGCTGCCGCCGGGTGTTGAGGCATTTATCTTACCATTTGATTGGTTTAGCTAAGAATCTATTTGAATTCTGTTTTGGACGCCTGGTGCACGCTCTTAATCAAAACTCCTAAGTTTCAACCTTCCTGACTTGAGAGATTGGTTGAATAAACAACCACTCTTATTCAATTGGTAACTTTAGCTGCCTGACTTGTAGAACCTCCAGATTACTCACGCCCACCCCCAACAGGCGAATATATTGACCTTGCCGCCAATTTTCACGCCAGATAACGGCTGCTCTACGCATTAATTCCTGCTCGCTGTCGAAGGGAACCGCATATGATTTCTGCCGGGTGATGGTCTTAAAATCCGACCAGCGGATTTTCAAGGTGACGGTATGGGCGACCAGTTTCCTTTGCTGCAGCGATCCGGCCACCGTGGTACACATTTCCCGCAGCTGCATTTCCAGAAATTGGGCATCGTTAACGTCGGAATTAAAGGTGATCTCCTGGCTGATGCTTTTTGCCTGGCGTTTAGCGGTATGAACTTCTCTCTCGTCAATCCCTTGGGCGCGTTGAATAAATTCCAGGGCTTGATTACCCAAAGCGGATCGCAGCTGTTCCGGCTGTGCGGAGGCGAGCAGACCGCAGGTATGGATATCTAAGGCTGCCAGGCGCTCGGCCGTTCGTGGTCCGATACCTAATAGAGCACGCGCCGGCTTTGGAAAGAGAAATGCGGGTTCTGTGCCCGGATCAACCACAGTGAAACCATCCGGCTTGTCGTGGTCAGAGGCTACCTTAGCCACCAGCTTGCTGGTGGCTAAACCTACGGAGCAGGGTAAGGAAGTAATTTCTTGGACATCTTTTTTTACAGCCACGGCAACAGATAGCGGGTTGTCCTCCCCGCTCAGGTCAAGGTAAGCTTCATCAACACTCATCTGTTCCAACGGCCCGTACTGCCGCAAAACGTCCATAATCTCCCGCGATCGTTCGCGGATTCGTTTCCAGTTTGCGGGAACGATCTTCAATCCTGGATATATGCGCAGGGCCTGGCTGGTGGGCATGGCCGAATGAATGCCTAGCTTCCTGGCTTCATAACTTGCCGAAGAAACCACGCCGCGTTGATCGGGCCGCCCACCGACGACAAGCACGATCCCTGCATCCTGGGGATGATCCTGGATATGCACATTGACGTAAAACGCGTCCATATCCAGGTGTAAGATGGCGCGTGGCCACGATGGTACGGCCGAATCGGTCTCTCCGATCATGAATATCCGCGTCAAATAGACAGATCCAGGGAGATCAATTCGCGTGGAAATGATGTAAGCGATTGGTGACCTTCTTCAGTGACCAGGACATCATCTTCGATGCGCACGCCGCCAAGTTCCTCCAGGTAGATACCGGGCTCGACGGTGAACACGTTCCCTACTCGTAGTGGTTGTGAATTGCCTTCTTTCAGGCTGGGTTCTTCATGAACTTCGAGGCCCAATCCGTGGCCTGTGCGGTGAAAAAAGAAGTCACCATATCCAGCCTCTTTAATCACGCCGCGGGCGGCGCGGTCAACTTCCTGTGCCGCGGCACCAGGAAAAACGGCCGACTTTCCCGCTTCATTCGCCAGGCGCACCGCCTCATAAATTTCTTGTAGCTGCGGATCAATTTCACCGATGGCAAATGTGCGTGTTAGATCAGAAGCATAGCCATTAATCAAGGCTCCCCAATCAAACAGCAGTAGATCGCCCTCTTCAATCTTTCTGTCTGTAGGCACCGCGTGAGGAATGGCGCTGTTGGGGCCGGAAGCTACGATCGGATCAAACGAGACGGCATCCGCTCCCGCGTCCAGTAGATTTTGCGTAAGCAACCCTGCGATCTGTTTTTCGCTCATACCAATTCGAATGACCGGCAGCAGGGCATTCATAGCTTCTTCGGCTACGGCCACAGCCTGTTTCATCGCGGCAATCTCATCAGCATCTTTAGCGCCGCGCAGTGTGGTGATCAATGCGTCCGCAGAGACGATTTCCAAACCTGGTGCGCAGGAGAGCAGCTCCTGCGATTCAAGGACACGCATGTAAAGCGTTTCCACGCCTAATTTCCAATCAGAGAGACCCAAGTCATCGGCGACGGCCGCAAATGCGCCTTGAAACCAGACATCATCGCTCCAATCAAATATCCGCTCCTCAGGAATGCCTGCTGCCCGGGCTTTCATCGCCTCAAGCGTTGGGATAACAATTACCGGCTCTCCCACGGCGGGAATGAATAAGATGATCGGCCGTTCGCTTAAATGGGCGTGAATGCCGCTGAAATAAACTAAATTGGGTCCTGGAACCAGGGCCACGCCGTCCAATTGGTAGGCAGCCATTTGCTGCCGTAGATTGTTTATCCTTTCTATGTTCATGCTATCTCTTTCCTGGTTAATTCAATTAATTGTATACCTGCCTGGATGGATTCTCCTTCGCGGCAGTTGATTGCTGTAACAAAGCTGTCATAAGGGGCCTGGATGGGAATGATCATTTTCATCGATTCTAGAAGAATCAGCTTCTCGCCCGTCGAGACAAAATCACCTGGTTCGACAAGTATCTGGGTCACGACGGCCGGAATGGCGGAGGAGAGTGATCCGTCAATCATTGCTTCCGCACGCCCCTGGCGGACACGCCGGTATTGTACCATTCGGCCGTCTATCCAAAGCTGCCGGTTTTCTCCGTTTGCGAAACCGGCGGCACGGATAGTTTTTCGTTTGCCGTCAGCGTCGACTAACTCCAGAACAAAGTAGGAGCCTTCGACAAAACGCAGCAGGCATTCGAAAGAACGGCCGTCACAATCAACATGAAAAGTACTGCCTTGCCGGGTGATATTAAAAGCATTCTGTTGTCCTGAGAAGGCAAGCTCAAATTTGGTCATTTAACATCCAGATGATTGGTATGATCTGCTCCGATCTTAGTGGGCACTTCTGCATCGTTGTTCGCGCGAGAAGGTTAACTCTTAATCCTTCAATTTGTCAAGGCGCTCAACTAACAAGGTGAATCCCTTCATGCCTGTGACAACGACTTGTTCCCCTATTTGTATTTTTTCATTGGATTGAGCGCGCCACAGTTCCCCGGCAACAAATACCATGCCTGAATAAGGAGCTTTGAAGGATTCTGAGGAGAATGTACTGCGAACTGGTCCGATCTTGCCAAGCAGGCCCTCCGCACCCGTTGCTGCTTGAGTGCGTTGGGCGCTTAGCGCCTTGCCGACAATGAAAAGAAAAAAGACGGCCGTAATACTGCTTAAACCGATCGCTGAAGGGATAGATATGGCCAGAAATTCCGGTGAGCGTGAGGTATTGAACAGGACCAGCAAACCCCCGATTAAGAGCAGGACGCCGGTCACCGCCAATGCGCCATGGGTAGGGACCTTCACCTCCAGCAAAAAAAGCGCGAACGCGAGGAGGATCAGGCCTAATCCAAGCCAGTTAACCGGCAGCTTCCACAGGCCATAAAGGGCCAGGCCAATGGCCAGTACACCGAAAAGTCCGGCAATCCACCCACCAGGACTGGAGAGTTCGACCATGACTGCCAGGATGCCGATGATCAACAACACACTTAAGACGAGAGGGTTTTCTAGAGCCGAAAGGACTTGCTCAATAAGGGAAGAGGGAAACGTTTCTATGACCATCGAGCCGGCCGCAGCGGGCGTCATCGTGCCGTTTCCTTCCAGGATTAACACTTCCTCCGATTGAGCCAGGGCTGGAATGCTTAGCCTGGTGAAGATCAGAAAAGAAATAATAATAAAAAGGTGTATCGAAAGACGCTTGTTAAGGCGAGCAAGGGATGATTTCGTAATCTTCATATTCTTGAAGCGCTAACCATAGCAATAATTTGACGCTTGATGATAGCATAACAAAACCATTGTCCACTATGCAATACGCTCTACCTGTCGCTTAAGGGTATAATGACGCAATGACTCAATCGAATTCGAGTAAGCCTTTGAGCCTCTATCTTCATATCCCTTTCTGTCGCCATCGTTGTTCCTATTGTGATTTCAACACTTATACCTCGGTAGGTGAGCTGCAGAGCAGTTATGTCGATGCGCTTGAGAAAGAAATTTTCCAAGTCGCCCGCCTGGCTGAAAGAGCCGGGCAGCTGCGGCCGGTCCACACCCTGTTTTTTGGCGGCGGTACCCCTTCCTTGTTGTCGGAGAAAGAGGTGCGGCGTGTGCTTTCGGCCGTTGAGTCGGCATTTGGCTTCACTGCTGGGAGAGAGACGACTCTGGAAGCAAACCCGGAAACGGTTAGCCTTGATTACCTGACGGCGATTCAGGATGCCGGCATTAATCGCGTTAGTTTCGGCATGCAGAGCGCGAATCTCGACGAGCTGGCTTTACTTGGGCGTACTCATGATGTGAATACCGTCATTCAAGCAGTTCAGCAGGCGCGGGCAGCGGGGTTTGAAAATATCAATCTCGATTTGATCTATGGTTTACCTGCGCAGGATTTGCAGACCTGGGAGGAAAGTCTGCACGCGGCTTTGGAGTTAAAACCGCCGCACCTGAGTCTTTATTGCCTGACGATCGAACCGGGAACACCGATGCAGCGCTGGCTGCAAAACGGCCGGATCCAGAAACCGGATCCCGATATAGCTGCCGATCATTATGAACTCGCCTGTCAAATTCTCCAACAAACCGGTTACGGCCATTATGAAATATCAAATTGGGCTTTGCCGGGGCATGAATGCCGGCATAATTTGGCCTACTGGCGCGATGAGGAGTATCTTGGATTAGGAGCCGGTGCACATGGGAAAGCAAACGGTTATCGCTATGCCCTGGTTCGCCAACCGCGGGTTTATATCAGGCGCATCAATTCCGGGGAAGGTGATGTCTATCCTCTCTCAACGGCCGTTGCCCGGGAACACACTTTGGACGAACGCGAGGCGATGTCCGATCGTGTTATTACCCAGTTGCGCCTGCTTGAGGAAGGGTTAGACTTAGAGAGCTTTGAGAGTCAATTTGGACTTACGATTGATGATGCTTTTAATGGCGTGGTTGGTCAACTTGAATCATGGGATCTCCTGCGCCGTAATAATGGAAAACTTTTGTTGACTGAACGTGGTTGGTTCATAAGCAACCAGGTTTTCTACCGCTTTATATAAAAAATTTAGGAATGTCTACCGCTTCAAAATATTCAGCGGAAATTTTCGCTAAAGTTGGAAACACTATTGGCACCGACCCACAGATGCCGGAGTTTTTTAAAATCCGTCGCTGTTTGAGCGAGCAGTCGTACTGGTACGAGAAAGGAGCCGTGAGTTGGTGGAGCAGTCGATAAAGAATTCATTTAAGGAGCTGAACCATGCCCGGTTCACCTAAAAAACGTACCGACATCACTTATGTGGTTGGACATGTTAATCCAGATACCGATGCTGTTGCCTCGGCGATGGGCTATGCCTGGCTGCTGCAGGATCAAATGGAAGGACCTGTTCAGGCTGCACGAGCCGGTCAACTTAATCCGCAAACAACCTGGGTTTTCCAGCGGTTGGGGATGGATCCACCTGTGCTTCTGGCAGACGCATCACCGCGGTTTGCAGATATTGCGCATCGCATGAATACGACAACGCCTGATCGTCCTCTACGTGAAGCATGGGATATCGCTAACCGAACCGGTGGCATAGCTCCCGTGCTGCACCCTGATGGCAAACCCTATGGCTTAGTCACCGTTCTCAGCCTTTTTGATTTTCTAAGCCGTTCGGTCGGCGCCCATCGTCACCGTGAAGATATGCGAATCGGTGATTTACTTGATAAACCATGTAAGGAAGCCTGCGACACGGCCGTGCCCCAGTTTCAGGATGTGAACCGCATCAAAGATGCTCTTCCGCGTATCCTCCGTGAAGAACGCAGCGAATTTTGGGTTGTAGATGATATTGGAACTTATGTGGGCATCGCCAGGCAGCGCGAGGCGCTGAATCCGCCGCGGCTCAAACTTATTCTCGTGGACCATAACGAAGAAGAACAGGCTATCCCCGCCCTGTCCGAGGCTGATCTCTTGGAGATTCTCGATCACCATCGTTTAGATAATCCGACCACTCG
The DNA here is from genome assembly GCA_046259485.1 of Promineifilaceae bacterium (SeqCode). Taxonomy (GTDB): domain Bacteria; phylum Chloroflexota; class Anaerolineae; order Promineifilales; family Promineifilaceae; genus JAACFF01. Next base: position 80,309 of record JBJYWP010000061.1, read on the forward strand.
CGAGCCAATTAGATTTACCGTTGATGTTGTCGGCAGCACCAGTACCCTCGTCTCTGAACGCATTGATCAAGCCGGTCTGAGTGCGCCGCCCGATCTGGCGGGCTTACTTCTGGCCGGTTTATTGTCGGATACCTTGATCCTCTCCTCGCCAACCACGACGCCGCGTGACATCAAGGCCTCAGATCGGCTTTCGCGTTGGGCATTTATGATTGGTTCGCCGCTGGAAGGAGAAACTATCGAATCCTATGGCGCACAGATTTTGGAAGCCGGCGCCGGTCTTTCCACGCGCGATCCCAAAGATATCGTCAATGCTGATTTTAAGGTTTATGATGCTGAAGGCGTTCGTTTTGGCATCGCGCAGGTTGAGGTGACGAATTTCAGTCCTCTCGGTGATCACCTCGATGATCTCAGAACAGCTCTGGTAGAGTTGAGCGAATCAAAGGGCTTGGAGTTTGTTGTGCTTATGGTAACGGATGTAGTCAGGCGCACCAGCCGCTTGTTAATCACTGACATCGTACCCGCACTCGATGTCTTGCCATATCCACATTTACCTGATGGAACTTTGAATGCGCCGGGTATCGTTTCGCGTAAAAAACAGCTGCTGCCGGCAATCCTCAGTGCATTAGAAGGCTAGTGACCGAATACGAATTTCGCCAATGTGAATGGGAGGAATGCAGGTTCCGCTTCCCATCGGAAGTAGGAGGTCCTCGGGCTGTCCGCTGCCCGCGCTGTGGAGCGGCTACCGACCCCGCCGGTCTCCCGGCACTGGTCCTGGCCGATCCATCGGTTGAATCTCTGCGCCCTTCTCTTTCGGCTCTGCTCGACAATATTCGCAGCATTCATAACGTTGGTTCCATGTTTCGTTCGGCCGATGGGGCAGGCATAGATCATCTTTACCTGTGTGGCATGACAGCCACTCCTGCACACCCTAAATTGAGTAAAGCGGCCCTGGGTTCTCAGGAATTTGTGAAATGGTCTTATGATTTGAACGGTGTCGACCTGGCGCTCAGGCTCAAAGAGCAAGGCCACCAGTTGTGGGGGATCGAAGCAACGGAAGGAGCACAGCTTTTTTTTGAGGCTGACCTGGCGGTTGCTGTTCCCAATATTACTTTCGTCGTTGGCAACGAACGGGCCGGTATTGATCCGGGCATCCTTACTTTGTGCGATCGTGTCCTTTATTTACCAATGGCCGGACACAAACGTTCGCTCAACGTCGCCGTCACTTTTGGCATTGTCAGCTATCATTTAAGCTACACATGGCCGTCTGGAAACGAATAAAAAATCCGGTTCTTAGACACACTCGGAAGTAGCAACATCGAAAGACTGCCTGATCTTAGTTCGCCAATGACACCTTGTATTCTAAAGAAAGTTCACGAGCCTACATTCGATGAAGTATAATGAAAAGGAGGCGGGTAGTTAAAACTGTATAGCAACCCTAACCCTATTTTGTCGGCTTCTTCCGAGGCCAGGAGAATATCTTGTGGCGTATGTAATTATATTGGCGTTCTTGGTTCTTTTTGGATTGGTATTACTTGCCTCATCGATCAGGATCGTTCAGGAGTATGAACGTGGGGTCATATTTCGCCTGGGTCGTGTGATGGGAGCAAAAGGGCCTGGGCTGTTCTTTATCATTCCTTTTATCGATAGGATGGTCAAAGTGGACTTGAGAACAGTTACTCTGGACGTTCCATCACAGGAGGCTATTACATCGGATAACGTTACTGTAAAAGTCAATGCCGTTGTGTATTTCCGAGTGATTAATCCTGTGGACGCTGTAGTGCAAATCGAAGATTATCGTCGCGCTACCTGGCAGATCGCCCAGACGAGCCTGCGTAATGTTATCGGCCAGTCAAAATTGGATCACCTGCTTCAAGATCGCGAAGCGATTAATGAACGCTTGCAGGGGATCATTGATGAGGCTACTGAACCGTGGGGGATTAAGGTCAGTATTGTCGAGGTAAAGGACGTGGAGCTGAATCAAAATATGATTCGGGCAATGGCCAGGGAAGCGGAGGCTGAAAGGGAAAGGAGAGCAAAAGTGATTAGCGCACAGGGTGATCTCGAATCGGCCGAACGGTTATCGAACGCAGCCGCAGAGATGAACAAAGAACCTGGGGCAATGACGCTGCGTTACCTGACTACCTTGAAAGATATCGGCATTGAGAATAATACGACGATTGTATTCCCGCTGCCGATTGATTTAATCGGCCCTATTTACGAGACTTTTCTGAAGCATCAAAGTGTTGCTGATCCGAAAGACTAGAATTCCCGTAAAAGAATTGGCTTCATTATACAAGCCCGCGTTTAACAAACGCGGGCTTTTGTTTTCCTGTGTTTCTTCTATAGCTCGTAAGTATCACCAACATTCATTACAACGGGAATGACATCTGTTTCCTGGCGGACACTTTTCGCCCAGGCATCCATATCCTGCTCAATGGGTTCCCAGGTGCCGTAATGAGCGGGAATAGCGACCTTTGGTTTTAGGAAATTTAATGCTAAGAGCGCATCTTCCGGCCCCATTGTGAAATTGTCACCGGTGGGAATGACGGCGATATCAAGACCTGCTGCACCAATCAGGGACATGTCTGAGAACAAGGCGGTATCTCCTGAAAAATAGACGGTGCCGCTGTCAGCGAAAATAATAAAGCCTCCCGGATCCCCGCCATAGGAACCGTCGGGTAATCCTGAACTATGCAGGGCCGGCGTCATTTTTACACGGCCGAAAGAAAATTGATAGCTGCCGCCGGTGTTCATCGCCCAGGTGTTTTGGTGGCCATGTTTATTAATCCAATTGGCGATTTCAAAATTAGAAATTACCAGGGCACCGGTTGCTTTCGCCAAGTCAACAGTATCGGCAATGTGATCGCCATGACCATGGGTTTGTAGAATAAAGTCGGCGGGTATTGCTTCCACGGGAACATTGCAGACAGGATTATTTCCTTGAAAAAAAGGGTCAATGACAACGTGTGTGCCATCAATATCAAGGCTAAAGGTGTAATGACCATGCCATGTGATTTTGAAACTCATTATTTCCTCCAGTGGGTGAATATTGGTGTGTTGGCTACTAAAAGGTTTAAAATGCAAAGATTTGAAACCTGATATTTAGTATACCAGAGATGGGCACATAATTAACATCAAAAACGTCCGCCAGTAGGGTGGCGGACGTTTTAAAAAGCATTCTGGTTTTTGTGGTAAGGGAGGAAACTTAGTTGATATTTAATTTAGCGGCCGCAATTTGGCATCCCGCTGCACCACCGGCGGCTAACCAGGTTTCGAGTGTTTCACTGCTGGTAGCGCCGGATTGGGCATCCGCATAAATCCCTTTGGCCCAGTTGTAATAACGCTTCGTTTCATCAGGCCAATTTGCATAATTACCGCCTGATGCGGCATAACCACCATTGTAACCGGCGAAAGAAAGTAATTCGTCGTTTCCGGTATAACGAAGCTGTTCATTGTAGAAATTCAGTCCCCGCATAGCATTTGTGTCCGGGTCGAGCATATTTTCATTGCCGCTGAAATGGAAAGGCATGACCTGGAAAAGCCCCTGAGCACCGGCAACAGATACCGCTTCAGGATTTCCGCATGATTCGATTTGCATGATCGTAGCGATGATATTGGGATCGAGGCTAAATGCTTCAGACCATTCAATAATCTTACTTTCCCAGTGTTGGACTTCAGGCGTGAAAATGCTGGAAATGCTACCAGAGGGGGACGTTATTGTTATATCAGAGGCTGTTTGATCTTCAGCGATGGTATCAGTATTTTCGACATTAAGGGCGATATCCGTTTCATTCTGCCCAATGATTGGCAAAGAGCCGGCAGTTATCTCCCTAGGCAGTGCAATCAGACTAAGACTGATGACGATCATTGAAACAATCGCTAGGATAAACAGCATACGATTTTGAGTGGAGTATTGTGGGTTGGGATAAATATCTTCGTATTCCCACATATCATCAGCCGCATTTCCAAACGGTGTGTTGATAACCGATACAGATTCGTTATAAGGGGACATGAAAAAGCTCCTATAATAAATCAAAAATGAACTTGATTTCCTGCTTCGTTTTGGATAATGACGTGGTTGTCATTTCGCCAAATACGGAATAATTTAATTCCTTTGCCGAGCTTGAAGGCTGCTGCCAGGCTTTCTTAACCCGCCATTTGGTGCGGGTGGTCGATTGCGTACCCTGGATGATCGCTGAACATTTTTAGGCATAACCCCAACTTCTTGAGATGGTGGAGGAGGTGGAGCAACCGGTTCTTGTCCTCTGGTTTGAACCGTGGAGGGCGAGTAGGATTCTCGCTGAACATTTGTTGAATTTGACTTAGGAGCAGTTTTGAATCTACTCGGCGTTGTCTTGATGCCAGGACCATTCGCCGCCGGCGATGTATAATGAGGTTTTTTCCCAGAAGAACTTGATGAAGAATGTTTTGCTGATTCAAAAAGTTGAGCCCCGGCGATTGAAAAAGCACCAATAAATAGAATTCGTGTTAGCCAAACCAATACCGCCACAAAAATGGGTACATAACGTAGAAGCTGTTCATGACTTAAGACTTCGTTGCCAAAATCGTGATTCAAGAGTGTGACCGATACTGCCCACCAGGTCATAATAGCATTCATAGTCGCTCCAAGAAGCCAAGCTCCCATCAGATACCAGGCTTCCCTATTAATTCCCGAACCGCTCTCCGGCGAAAATAATCTGATTAGACCGGCAAAGTCGATCGAACAAAAGGCAACCGCTAATATCGTCGCCCACATGATGCCCAGAAAGCGGACATCTCCAAGAAGGCTTTGTAATGCAAACTGGGTTGTGTCAAAGTTAAAGATCTCGAATGCGAGGAGGGCTATGAACAGAATCACACCTATGAAAAGTCTTCGTTGATAATCTAAATTGAAACTGGGCATTCGTAAACCTCTTGTCGAACCGGAAAAGACTTGATTTGCCACGATAACCTCCTTCTTCTTCAGGTAATGCCTATTTTCGGCTATAATAGAACATGTGTGCTGCTGAAGAATATAGCACATATGTTCTATAAAGTCAACGAGCAATACTTTTCCAATGCCGCTATTCTGCGGCGGTGCTAAAGAACTGCTAGAATTAAGTTATGTATGCCGAGCTGGTTATCAATATTGAAGCTTCATTAAGCGGAACATTTCATTACCATGTTCCAAGCGATCTAGAACATCATCTCCAAATTGGGCATCTTGTTGAGGTTGAATTTGGTCGCCGTCTGGCACAGGGCATCATCATTGGCTTTACTGAAACCTCCCCAGTCCCGGATACAAAACCCATCATTACGCTTGTCGAAGAGGAACCCGTCATTAACCAATGGCACATCGACCTTGCTTTTTGGCTAAGTAAGACTTATTTAACGTCGTTGAACAGCTGCCTTAGATTAATGCTTCCACCGGGGATTACCCGATGGTCCGATATAACGGTTGATATCGACCCGTATTGGAATGGCGACGGCCGTTTGTCGGAAAAACAAACCGAACTGATAAGCTTACTGAAAGAAAAAGGAAGCTTACGTGGACGCCAGCTATCCCGTCTTTTAGGCAAGAAGAAAGAATGGCAGCCAATCGTTGATCAGTTGGTACGTAGGGAGATTTTGCGACGCGGATCAATTCTCGATCCACCCCGTGCGCAGCCTAAAAACGTGCGCATGGTGGAGCTAGTCGCCGGTTATGACCGTCAATTGGAAGCGGCTGCAAAGCTTGGTAGAAGCAGTAAGAAAGCAGACATCCTGCTTTACCTCGCCCAATCGGCCGATCCCCTTCCTCCAGAATCTTCAGTTCTTGAAGCAACCGGGGCGACCAACCATCACCTTCAAGACCTCATCGATGAAGGGCTGGTCTGGCGATCCCGTGAGGAAACTATCATTGTTGCTGCCTATTCTCTTAATGGTTATGACAACGAGTTTGGCGACTATTTACGCCGGATGCCCGCTCCCATAGAGGATTTTGATGGCCCTACTGAGCAGTTGATTGCAACCGGTCATGCGCGCCTGGAGACGCAGCCGGGGGGAATAGGCCTAAACACCAGCCGGGACAGGCTTCTCGAGATTAGTCTCGCTCAAAAAAACGCTACGATCTATTTTAAAATCCTGGATTTATTGAGGCAGGAGGGGCAAGCGGTGGCCATCAGCGATATTTACGCGCTTACCGGAGCCAATCTAAACCATCTTAAGCGCTTACAAAAGCTTGATTTAATTCGCCTCCGGGCGGAAGAAGTTTGGCGTGACCCCTTAGCCGATCGTGATTTTATACCCTCTGAAGCGCCTGAACTAACGGCCGATCAGGCAAAGGTCTGGCAATCGCTGCAAAGAATGCTTGAAGCTAATTCCGGTTCCTTAAAACCCGTGTTACTTCACGGCGTCACCGGCAGTGGAAAGACAGAGATATATATGCGCGTCATCGAGGCAGCGTTAAATCGCGGGCAGCAAGCCATTGTCCTGGTTCCCGAGATAGCGCTGACACCACAGACTGTACGGCGATTTGCCTCACGTTTCCCCGGGCGAGTGGCCGTCGTCCACAGCCGCCTAAGTGACGGCGAACGATACGATACCTGGCGACGGGCCAAGCAAGGTCTCTTTGATATCGTAATCGGCCCCCGCAGCGCATTATTTACGCCGTTTAAGGATCTCGGCGCGATCGTTGTCGACGAAGAACATGATGCCAGTTACAAGCATTCCCCGCCTGTCCCGCCTCCTTATTATCACGCGCGGGAAACAGCCATAGCCATCGGCCGTTTAACCGGGGCGATGGTAATCCTGGGCAGTGCTACACCTGATGTTGTGACCTATCACCGTGCATTAAGTGGTTCATTGGCGCTTTTGGAACTCCCCAAACGGGTAATGGGTCACCGTAAACGTCTTCAAAGCCAGGAATCGCGTTTATTTAGAGCCAGTCACTTCACTCATTTATCCGGTGCGCCGGAAGATGCCTTAACCATTCCACTCCCTCCGGTTCAACTTGTCGATCTGCGGCAGGAATTACGTGCCGGAAACCGCTCAATTTTTAGCCGGGCGTTGGTAACTGCACTTGATGAAACATTGGATAGAGGGGAACAGGCCATTCTTTTCATGAACCGCAGGGGAACGGCATCATTTGTCATATGCCGTGACTGCGGCTATGTCATCCGCTGCCCGCGTTGTGATTTACCCCTCACCTACCACCGTCCCAAGATGGCTCTGGTATGCCATCAATGCGGCTACAGCGAACCGCAAAAGGATACTTGCCCTTCTTGTGGTTCGAAACGCATCCGTCATTTTGGTTTGGGAACCGAAGAAATTGAATCCCAGGTGCAGCAGCGCTGGCCCGATGCACGGATCACCCGTTGGGATCGGGATACAACGGCCGGTAAGGACATGCATGAGGCGCTCCTCTCGCGCTTTATCAACCACGAATCCGATATCTTGATTGGTACACAAATGATTGCCAAAGGTCTTGATTTGCCGCTGGTTACCCTTGTCGGAGTTATTTCTGCTGACGTCGCCTTGGGTTTACCTGATTTCCGAACGGGCGAACGCACCTTTCAAATTCTCGCCCAGGTGGCGGGACGTGCGGGCCGCGGCCTGCTGGGTGGGCGGGTTATTGTACAAACGTATCAGCCGGAACATTACGCAATCCGCGCGGCGGCCGATCATGACTATAACGCTTTCTTCATTGAGGAGATGAGTTTCCGAACGCAGCATATGCTGCCCCCATTCCGCCGCATGGCCAAGCTTGAACTTGCCGATCCACTGGCAAACCGGGGCAAGCACCAGGCGGAACAATTAGCTGAAGCCTTACGGCAGGCGGTGCGTGTCTTGGGGTTTGGATCGACGGAGATCATTGGTCCTGTTCCACCCTATTTCAGCCGTGTCGACGGCCGTTATCGCTGGCAGATTATCATCCGTTCGTCAGATTTGTATGCTATATTAAAAGAGGTTCCGGTTCCTCGACCCTGGATTGTGGATATTGATCCGGTAACTACGCTCTGAGTCCCAACTCTGTGTGCGACAGGAAAATACCCCCGGACGGACTCGAACCATCATCGATCGCTTAGGAGGCGATTGCTCTATCCTTTGAGCTACGAGGGCGTAAAGGTGGAAATAACTTTAAAAATTGACGGTAAGAGTATAACAGAACATGAATAGCCAAGCGACCACGCAGCCCCTTCCTTTTTTTGTCTATGGAACACTTATGATCGGCCAGCCAAACGATTATAAATGGCGGGATTGTATCCAGAGTTTTGAGAGCGCATTTATTAAAGACTGCCGTCTTTTTGATTTTGGTTACTATCCAATTATGACCAATGGGGATGGAGGAAGCGTTGTCGGGCAGATCATAAACTTAAAAAAAGAGTGTTACATCCAGATACTTCAGGATTTAGATTTTTTGGAAGGTTTTGATCCCGATCATCCAGAGAACTCAAATTTTCTGCGTATAAGAGCGCGAGTTGTTACAACCGCGGGAGGGGAACTGGAAGCTTGGACTTATGTTGGAAAGGGATCAAAGGTGCAAAATTTACTACCTATCGAGAGTGGAGATTGGGCAAAACACATGACTGAGAAATCCGAGATGATAACCACCTGGTGGAAGGAGATCACGATTGTATGGGATGATTTTCGCCGGACCACTGATTCCAGACAATAAACATCCGTTGACGAAGTGTAAATGGTTGCCGCCCGGCACGAAAACAGTACCATATGTTGTTGGTAAATAATAAAAACCCAGGTTGTAAGCCGGCTTCTGGTTTAAGCGGCCTGGTCAAATGAATTCCCGCTGTTCCGTATATTGCTGATTGAGATTAAACGGAAAAATGTAATGAAACGAATTGGAGTCTTAACGAGTGGGGGGGATGCCCCTGGAATGAATGCCGCGGTGCGCGCCGTGGTGCGCTCGGGATTGAACAGCGGCGCTGAGGTCTACGCCATATACGAAGGATACCAGGGTATGGTAGACGGAGGAGAGCAAATTCGTCCCATCGGCTGGAGTGATGTTGGCGGTATTCTGCAATTGGGTGGAACAGTCATTGGTTCGGCACGCTGCGAGGAATTTCGCTCGCGGAACGGCCGTCGCCAGGCTGCTTGTAATCTTGTCCTGAACGGTATTACGGCCCTCGTTGTTATTGGTGGGGATGGTAGTTTGACCGGCGCCCATATATTGCAGCGCGAGTGGACCGAACTGCTGGCTGAACTGGTCGAAACCGGCGAGCTGTCAGCAGAGGAAGCACAATCCGCCCAGAACTTAACCGTCGCCGGACTTGTCGGTTCCATCGATAACGATTTATATGGCACAGACATGACGATTGGTGCTGATTCGGCCTTGCAGCGCATTGTTGCCGCGGTAGATGCGATATCAAGTACCGCTGCCAGTCATCAAAGAGCGTTTGTCGTTGAGGTTATGGGCCGAAAATGTGGTTATCTGGCCTTGATGAGTGGTTTGGCGACCGGTGCAGATTGGGTACTCATTCCCGAGGCGCCACCTATGGTGGAAAATTGGGAAGCAAAGATGTGTGATGTCCTGATAAAAGGGCGGGCTGCGGGTCGTCGTGACAGCATCGTCATTGTCGCCGAGGGAGCTCAAGACAAAGACGGTAATCCAATCACCAGCAGCCAGGTGCAAAAAATCATTGAGGAATTCACAGGCGAAGACACGCGTGTAACCGTCCTCGGGCATGTGCAGCGTGGTGGATCGCCCAGCGCCTTTGACCGCAATATGAGCACCCTGTTGGGAGCGGATGCTGTGGAGGAGGTGTTGTCCGATACTGTTCAAGAAGAGCCCGTTGTTATCGGCCTTCGGGGGAACAAAATAACAAGGACACCTCTCAGTGTTTGCCTTAAACAAACCTGGGCTGTCGCCGAAGCGATCAAAGAACAGGATTACGATCGCGCCATGACCTTAAGGGGCGGCAGCTTCAAAGATTCTTTCGAGATTTTACGCACGATGGTGCGTTCTTTTCCCCATGCTCCCGTTGAAGGTCAAAAACGATCGCGTATCGCCATTATGCATGGCGGCGGCCCCTCACCGGGCATGAATACGGCTGTGCGCGCCGCTGTACGTCTGGGAACCGATCGCGGCCACACAATGTTTGGCGTACAAAACGGCTTTCGTGGTTTGGTAAATGGTGAAATCGAAGAAATGGATTGGATGAGCGTTGCCGGTTTTGCCTCGATGGGTGGAGCCGAACTGGGAACGAATCGTTACCGGCCACTGGGCCGCGATTATTACGCCATCGCCAAGACTTTGGAAGAGCACCAGATCGAGGGCCTTATCTTGATCGGAGGTTGGTCGGGTTATTTATCGATGCTCGATATTTTTGCCCAGCGTTCGAATTTCTCTGCTTTTGATATCCCGATGGTTTGTATTCCGGCGACAATCAATAACAATTTGCCGGCGACCGAACTGAGTGTCGGTGCAGACTCGGCCTTAAACAGCATTGTCTGGGCTGTAGACCGCATCAAGCAATCGGCCGTAGCCTCGAAACGGGTCTTCGTTGTGGAGGTGATGGGCCATTATTGTGGATACTTGGCCCTCATGGGCGCCATGGCAACCGGAGCAGAACGCGCATACCTTCATGAAGAAGGGGTTTCATTGACTGACATGGCATATGACGTTGAGCGTCTCGATGTCGGTTTTAAACGCGGTAAGCGTCTTGGTTTACTGATCCGCAACGAGATGGCCAATGAAATTTATTCCACTTCATTTATGCATGCGCTTTTTGAGGAAGAGGGTGGTGACTTATATGATGTTCGGCAGGCGATCCTGGGTCATATGCAGCAAGGTGGTGATCCATCACCATTCGATCGCATTTACGCCACGCGCCTGGTAGCGGACAGTATCGATTACCTTGAAAAGCAGATTGGTGATGGTGATTATGTCAGCGCCTGTGTCGGTCAGCTGCAGGGTAAGATAAGATTTACTGATTTTAGAGATATTCCCAGGCTGCTGGACATCGAGCACAGCAGGCCTAAAGATCAGTGGTGGATGTCGCTAAGGGATATCGTTGCTCTCATGGCCCAAGCCGTGCCGCAAGAATTAAAACATATTGGATTGAAGTAAGGAGATATTGAAATGGCAAGCGTGAATAACACCAAAGGAGTGATCGCTATTTTGACGGGTGGCGGTGATGTGCCGGGTTTGAATCCGGCAATTCGCGCTGTCACAATTCGCGCCTTGCGTGAGGGTTATAAGGTCATCGGCATTCGTCGCGGTTGGGCAGGCGCAGTGGAGATTATCCGGGATAAAAATGCGGACAATACCAGCTGCTACACTGAATTATCTGATGAAATAGTTAACAAAGCCGGGCGTACAGGTGGGACCTTTCTGCACAGTTCGCGAACTAAACCCAGTAATGTGCTCAAGGAAGATGTTCCTCTTCACCTGCAAAACGAGTATACGGATGAAGTTAATGACTTAACTCCGGAAGTGCTCAAGAACTTGGATTGGCTGGGCGTCGATTACCTGATTCCAATTGGCGGTGATGATACACTGAGCTACGGTGTGCGGCTTTACCAGGAAGGGATGAAGGTTGTGGCAATTCCCAAAACCATGGACAATGATGTTCCAGGGACGGATTACTGCATCGGTTTTAGCACCTGTGTCACGCGCATTATTGAGATGACAAACCGCCTGCGAACCTCGGCCGGATCGCATGAACGGTTCCTCGTCCTGGAAGTTTTCGGCCGTTATGCAGGTTTTACGGCTATGCTGCCGACTATGGCCGGCGCTGCCAATCGCTGCGTTATCCCGGAATACGAATTTGATATCGAGAAGTTGACTGGACTGCTGACAGAAGACCGCAGCAAAAACCCAAGCCGCTATTCTGTTGTCCTGGTCTCCGAAGGCGCCATGTTTGAGGGTGGCAAAATGGTCTTTCAGGATGCGGAGGAAGATGCCTATGGACATATGAAGCTTGGCGGCATTGGCGAGATTGTCTCCGCGAAGTTGAGGGAGCTGTCACCGAAATATAATAACGGACGGCGTATTAATACCATTTACCAAAAATTGAGTTATCTTGTCCGTTCGGGTGATCCTGATGCGATTGATTCTATCGTACCCATGGCTTATGGAAATCTTGCCCTCGATCTCATCCTGGACGGCATTCACGGCCGTTTGGTGGTCCTCAAAAACGGCCGTTACGATAATATGCCCATAGATGTTGTGACCAGCACCAGCAAGGTTGTTGACGTTGAGAGCTTCTACAATAAGGATCGCTTACGTCCGCAATATAAAAGTTTTGAGATGAAGCCTTTGTTTATTATGACCAGCGAAGCCTGAGCCTTTCCCATTCCGGCATGGCTGGTTTTCCAAAATTCTATTTCACACTGTATCGCTTATTGATTCCGCGCGAGTAATATTAATTACTGGAGGATTTAGTTAATGAAAATCGGTATTTTGACTGGGGGCGGTGATGTACCCGGCCTAAACCCTTGTATTAAAGCCGTTGTCAATCGTGCCGTGGATGAAGGGCACGAAATAGTTGGCATCCGGCGTGGATGGGGCGGGTTGTTATGGTACAACCGTGATGACCCTGAAACACATAAGTTTATTATCCCTTTGGATAAACAGAAAGTGCGGACGGTGGATCGCACAGGCGGCACGTTCTTACATACAAGCCGCACGCATCCCGGTCGTGTCCGGCCCAATGATGTACCTGACTTTCTACTCGATCCGGAGCATCTTGATGCGGAAGCCCAGGACAAAAGTCTACGTGATTTTACACCCCATGTGATGAGTAACCTGGAATATCTAGGCATTGATGTCCTAATCCCCATTGGTGGAGACGATACACTCAGTTATGGAGAACGTCTGCACAGTGAAGGTATACCCGTTGTGGCTATTCCTAAGACAATGGACAACGATGTGTATGGTACGGATTACTGCATTGGCTTTAGCACGGCCGTCACGCGTAGTGTCCATCTGATTAACCAACTGCGGACAAGCGCGGGTTCACACGAGCGTATTGCCGTCATTGAGTTATTCGGCCGTAATTCGGGCGAGACCAGTCTTATCAGCTCTTACCTGGCCGGCGTCGATCGCGCCATCATTTCTGAGGTGCCATTTGATCCGGAGATACTGGCTGAGTTTGTGATAAAAGACAAAAACTCGAACCCCAGCAATTACTGCATGGTTACTATCAGTGAAGGGGCTCACATGGTCGGCGGAAAAGTCGTTGAGTTTGGTGAGGCGGATGCTTATGGCCATCGAAAATTGGGCGGGATTGGCGAAATCACCGGCCAGGCCCTAAAAGACCTCACTGGTGAAAATATCATTATTCAACGCGTCGCTTATCTGATGCGTTCAGGTGCGCCGGATGCTCTAGACCTGATGGTCGGATCCAATTACGCTCACCTGGCCATGGATTTGATTACCAGCGGATCCAGCGGCAGAATGGTCGCATTGCGCGATGGAACCTACACGCACATCCCCATGAGCACCGTCACCAGCGGCGTCAAACGCGTTGATGTTGACGAGTTGTATGATTCCAAGCATTACCTGCCCAAGGTCCGTTCTGTGTTGGGTAAACCCATGTTCCTCTATTGATCTGAAGAGATCTAGTTAGGACCAATTATGAAGTGCAGGATCATTTATGATTCTGCACTTCTTTTTTACGAAATTTCTACGTTTGCGATACTTAAAAATACTATTAGCTTCTTGACAGTAGCCTTACCACAATTTTACAATTGTTTTAACCGGTCGCTTCGGGTGACCCGTTAACAGATGAATGATGAGGATGTCATCACAAAGACAATTTAGGGACTTTATAGTTCAAAGCGTAATAGAACGCATTGATGACAAAAAAGGGAAACACGCCCTTAATCTATTCGCTCGGTCTTTGCAAGCCGGCGAAGCTCTCTCTGTTCAGACTACCCATATCGTGTCAATAAATAAACTCGCAAAGAACCCTGGTGAGTTTTTTGTCTACCACTGGGGATCAGGTTATTGGATTTGAAATTTGCTATTAGCCGGCAGGTAATTTAAATACCCTAAGGGGGTAAAGCGGCAGTTAATATTCCTGTTTGGCCTTGTTGGAGTTTTCATTAACATATGAATCGGATTTTTCTTAGTCCAACTGTAGTTCTTTTTACAATCATTCTTCTTTTCTTAACCGCTTGTCAGGAACCTGCCAGTACTCTCAACCAGGAACCGATAATTGATCAGGATGCGCTTGTTAATTCCGTCGTAGCCACGGTGGTCGCCCAATTACCGCAGCAGACAGAGACGCCGGAGACGGCTGAGCCGCTGCCTACGGTAACTAACGAACAGGCTGTCACTATGGATCAGACCCTGGAAGACCAGCTGATAGATATTTACAGGCGGATCAATCCCGCGGTTGTGCATATTTTTGTATTCGATGACTTAGAAGGCACATCGTTACCGTTAGGCACGGGAAGTGGTTTTGTTTTCGATCGTGAAGGATACATCGTTACAAACAATCATGTTGTCGTCGAAGGCGACTCTTTTGAAGTTGTCTTCGCCGATGGGTCACACCACAGCGCAGAATTGGTTGGCGCAGATGTAGATAGTGACCTGGGTGTGCTCAAAGTTGATGAACTGCCGGATGGGATCGTGCCGATTTCCCTGGGCGATTCTAATAATCTAAAAGTTGGCCAGTTCGTTATTGCTATCGGCAATCCCTTTGGTGAAGCGGGCTCTATGTCTGTAGGGATAATTAGTGGTCTTGGTCGTACATTAGAGTCACAAAGAATTGCCGAGGGAGGAGGGCGTTATTCATTACCAGAGGTGATTCAGACCGATGCCGCGATAAATCCTGGTAATTCCGGTGGGCCCTTGCTTAATCTCGCCGGCGAAGTAGTCGGCGTTAACAGCGCCATTTCAACAAGGACCGGGACGAACTCCGGTGTTGGTTTTTCGATCCCCGTCAATGCCGTGAGACAGATTGTGCCGCAGCTCATTGCTGATGGCGTTTACGTTTATCCCTACATAGGGGTACGAATGCTCACGCTTAATCTCGATCTCCAGGAACAACTCGATCTAAAACAGGCCACCGGCGCATATGTCACGGAAGTGACTGAAAATTCACCCGCTGCAGCTGCCAGCCTGATCGGCGCGAATGGTCCTGGGGGGGATCTGATCGTTGCCGTAGATGGCAATGAAGTTCTCAGTTCAGATGATTTGATTGCTTACCTTGTTTTTGAGACGGAGGTCGGGCAGACGGTGGATTTGACCGTCCTGCGCGATGGCGAAGAAAAATTGATTCCCTTGACGCTTGGAGAACGGCCGTAAGCTGTTCCCCACGTCAGTATTTGTCCGGACAATAGGGTTGTTGGCGACAACCATTGTCCGAATTATCTTATCGCTTGAGCCGTTTATGGGGGCGAATCAGACGGTAAATACCCACAAGTACGGCTCTCAGTAAGTAGCTTTGGAGGTATGCATGTTCACACAGGATCAACTTCAAGATCTGATAAATTATAATGCCAATGGAGAAGGCGTTGTCAGTGTCTACCTTGATACAGACTGTTCTCAACAAACCGCCGAAACTATTAAGCTCCAGGTACGTGGGATGCTCCGCGAATTGAACGGAACCTATGGTGATGATGCCGAAATCATCGAGCGTTATCTGGATCATAGTTATGATTGGACAAAACCGGGTCTGGCTTTGTTCTCTGCCGTCACTCGCGATTACTTCCGCGCATTCCCAGTCGCCGTCTCTTTTCGCAACCGGGTGCGCGTCGGCCGAAAGCCCTATGTAAAACCACTAGCCCATTTGTTGGATCATTACGCTTATTATGGCGTTATCCTTGTTGACCGTGTTGGCGCTCGCTATTTTGAATATCATCTCGGCGAGCTACTGGAGAGCGAAGGCGTTATGGGCGAAGATGTACGCCATCTAAAGAAAGGCAGCAGCTCTTCATCTGTCGGCATGCGCGGAGGAGCACGCGGTGCTCAGGGCGGCAGCCGCCATGAAGAAGAAGTCGTGCAGCGTAATATGCGTGACTCAGCCGCCGCTGCAAGCCGTTTCTTTTCTAATAAGCCTATTCGCCGCCTTTTCATCGGCGGTACGGCCGAGAATGTCGCCCAATATCGCGAACTGCTAACCAAACAATTACAAAGCCGCATCGCTGGAACATTTGCGATGGACATGACTGCCGGCGAGCATGAAGTTCGCGATCAGACATTAACCATGCTGCGTGACTATAATACTGAACGGGAGCAAAAGCTGGTTGAATCCATGATCGCCGGCGATGCCAGAGGGGCGAAAGGCATCACCGGGCTGGATGACACCCTGCAAGCCGTGTCTGATAAGCGCGTAGCTACCTTGATCATCAGCGACGGGCTGCGTGTTCCTGGCTATGTGCAGGATGACAATGGTTTTGTGGTCGCTAATCTTGCTCGCAGCCCATTGAGCGATCAGGAGCTGCAAGAAGTCACGGATGTGATCGATTCGGCCGTTGCCTATACACTTGCTCAGGGTGGCCATGTAGAGGTTATCAGTGATAACCCGGACCTTGAAGCAGCCGGCCGCATCGGTGCTATCTTGCGCTATTAGGATGAATACTGAAACTAATTTGTTGAGTGATTAATGAGGGGGTGCAGGTTAAATACTTGCACCCTTCTCTTTATAAAAGGTTTATTATGTCTTTAAATTTTGTTGCTGACTTACACAATCATACAACAGCTTCCGATGGTGAATATGCACCTACTGAATTGGTCAAGAAGGGGCATGACCTGGGTTTAACGGCCGTTGGCGTGACCGATCACGATACCCTGGCCGGCCTGGATGAAGCACTGGCTGCCGGTAAAGAGATTGGGATCCACGTCGTGCCTGGTGTTGAAGTGTCGCTGCGTTTTCGCCGGCCTTACTTCACCGGTACGCTGCATTACTTGCTCTATATTCCCCGCGATCTATTAAAGGATGAAGAATTTCGCCAAATTGCCACGGATATCCTTTCCCAGGGGCGCGGCGCCGGACTTGTTCGGGCACGTGTACAGGCTATCAATGAGGAATTTGGTCCGCGAGGAATCAGCCCTTTGTTAGAACGCGATCTGACGGCCGAGGAAATAGAAGCGTACGCGCCCAACGTCACGCGCCGCCATTTTGCCGAGGCGCTGAAAGAGAATCATGGCCTGGACAGAGAACAGATCAATATGTTGATCGGTAACGACAGTGTTTCCTATGTCCCATCGGGCATTGAGCCTTTCCAGCTGACGCCGTTGCTCAAGAAATACCCGCAGCTTGTGCGTGTCTTCGCCCATCCTGCCGCCGGTTCCTATCCGGGAGAAAGCCTTTATCGCGAGGTGCTGCCGCCCGTTGAAATCGTCGAAAAGCTGATGCCTGAGTTTTTGGATGAAGATCTGCTGGGTCTCGATGGTCTGGAAGTTTACTATCCCGGCCATGTACAGGAACATCGCGACTTGATCACCGGCTGGGCGGCCGAGTATGGCTTAATCGAAACAGGTGGTTCGGACTGTCACGATCCCGTCGACCGGCCATTAGGCGTCGACGGGCTAGATGCGGACAGGTTTGTCATTTTACTCGATCACCTGGGCGAACAAATTCTTCTCTCCTGAAACTCGAAGAGGTTTTGATTCGGACCTTGGTACGTGAATAAGGTATGCCCACTTCCCAGTTCATCACAAGTTTACAAAATCCACATGTCAAAAACCTTGTACGCCTGAGCAATCGCCGCCATCGCGACCAGCTTGGCCGGACCGTAGTCGAAGGGGTGCGCGAGGCAGCTTTAGCCTTACAAAAAGGCTTTGTACCTGTCGAAGCCTTCGTTTGTTCAGACTATCTAGAAGCAGCCGGATCACAAAGCTTGATTGGCCAATTAAACCAATTGGCTTCCGGCAGTCAAACCCAACTTTTTGAAGTGACGCCGGATGTTTACGATAAGATGGCCTACCGCAGCGGGGGCGGCGGCATCCTGCTTGTTATCCCTTACACAAGGCGAACATTGGATGATCTACCTGCTGCAGAAAATCCCCTCTTAGCGGTAGTAGATGGTGCAGAGAAGCCTGGCAACCTGGGCGCTGTTTTGCGTACGGCCGATGCCGCCGGTCTGGATGCCCTGCTGCTCACTGGTACAGAAGGCGAAGGTACCGATATCCACAATCCCAATGTTATTCGTGCCAGTCTAGGCGCATTTTTTACCGTGCCCGTGGTGACTACAATCAGGGAGGAGGCTGTCACTTGGCTGCGCCGGAATCACGTCACAATCGTTGCCACGACGCCGGATGCACAAGAGATTTATACCGATGTGTCTTACTCCGGACCAACGGCCATTATTATGGGTAGTGAATCATCAGGTCTTGGTCCTGAATGGCTGGACGCGGCCGATGTCCTGGTGCGTATTCCCATGGCCGGAGAAGTGGACAGCCTGAATCTTTCCGTCTCCACGGCGCTTGTCCTTTACGAAGCCCTTCGACAGCGAAATTCGATGAGTCCTGGTAGCGTTTTAGATGGAATTGGCGCATAATTCTTACACACCCATTTGTTTATTTAACAATTTGAAAACCCAATAGATAGGTTGAGCATTTTCAAGCCAGTATCGCGACTGCTCAATCCAGGGTTTGCTGCAAATCAATTTAGTTAAAGGAGAATACACTATGTCAAAGACTGTAAAAGTTGCTGTCACCGGGGCGGCAGGTCAGATCGGATATGCCCTGCTGCCATGTCTTGTCCAAGGGAGGGTGTTTGACCCGGATACGAAAGTGGATTTGCAGCTTTTAGAGATCACGCCTGCCTTGCCCGCTTTGGAAGGTGTTGTCATGGAATTGAATGACAGCGCGTTCCCATTCTTAGGTAATGTAGTCGTCACTGATGATCCCAAAGTAGCATTTGATGGCGCTAACTGGATACTGATGGTTGGCGCAAAGCCACGCAGTAGAGGAATGGAACGCGGCGATTTAATTCGTGATAATGGCCCAATTTTTACGGGCCAGGGTCAGGCGATTAACGAGCGTGCGGCAGATAATGTTCGCATAGTAGTTGTTGGTAACCCTGCTAACACGAACGCCTTGATCGCCATGAACAACGCTCCCGACGTCCCTCAGGAGCGTTTTAGCGCGTTAACCAGGCTCGACCAAAATCGCGCTTATGCTCAGCTGGCGCTCAAAGCGGGCGTTACCGTCAATGACGTCAGCAATGTCACCATTTGGGGCAACCACAGCGCGACTCAATACCCGGATGCCGAAAATGCATTGATAAACGGTAAACCCGCTTTTGACGTGATAAGTGATCATGACTGGCTGCGCGATCAATTTATTACCAACGTCCAAAAACGAGGTGGGGAAATCATCCAGGCACGAGGTAAATCCTCAGCCATGTCAGCCTCTGTTGCCATTATCGACCAGATGAACAGTTTCATTAACAAGACGGAGGAAGGGAATTGGTTCTCTGCTGCTATACCCTCCGATGGCAGCTACGGCATTGACGAAGGTCTAATCTTCTCCTTCCCGTTAACCAATGACGGACAGGGCAGTTATAGTATTGTCCAGGATTTGCCGCTTAGCGATTTTGCCCAGGAAAAAATTCAGGCAACCCTAAACGAGCTGCGCAAGGAACGCGAAACGGTTTCCGATTTGTTATAACTTGTAGCTGCAACTATTAACTAACAACGAGGCGCAGGTTTTATTGTTAAAACGTGCGCCTCTTTTCTTAAGAGTAAGTCCTGGTTATGAATTCCTCGCCCACAAAAATTAAAGCCATCCTTTTTGATTTTGATGGCACACTGCTTGATTCCTTCCCTGCTCATTATGAAGCTTTTAAAGTGACTCTGGCCCACTTTGACGTCGAAGTCACGCCCGAATTATACAAACAGACCTATTCGCCAAATTGGTTGTCTGTGTATGAAGCGTTCGGTATACCGCAAGATAAATATGAGGAGGCCGACAATATATGGCTGGCCGAGGCGCGCAAGCACAAACCGCAGCTTTTTCCTGAAGTACGGCCGTTGCTGGAGTCGTTAAGAGACGAATATAGCCTCGGCCTGGTCACATCCGGCTCTCGTGGTCGTGTCTTGCGCGACCTGACATCCACGGGAATTCGTGAATATTTTCAGGTTTTAGTCACCGGGGATAACGTCTCCAGACCCAAGCCCGATCCCGAAGGTTTGCTAATTGCCCTGGAGGAATTAACCCTACAACCAGAACAGGCGCTCTTCGTTGGCGACGCTCGCGAAGATTATTTGATGGCCCAGGCCGCCGGCGTACCCTTCATGGGCGTCATCGCCGGCTTTGCCACGGTAAGTCAGGTTAAAGAGTGTTCCTTGCTGGAAAACCTCAGCGAATTAGTTTCATTGGTCGAAGAGAGATATTGAAAGGAAATTCGTCTCACTCCCTTCGCCACCAGGGATCCAGAGCGTACTTTGGCTTTAATCCTCTATGGCGCTAAATGGTGATTGAGCTTTTATTATGGCCCGTGTTCAAGCAAATATTCCTGTAGTTCAGGCAGTAGAATAAGAGAGCGCTCGGCTTGATCGCGCCGTTTCACCTCAACAGCCCCTTCGGCCAGCCCGCGCGCGCCGACAGCGATCCGCCAGGGGATGCCCATCAGATCGGCGTCTTTGAATTTAACCCCCGCATTAAGATTGCGGTCATCGAAAAGGACTTCAAAGCCCGTCTCTTGAAGTTCGCTGTAGAGGTTTTCCGCGGCCTCGATCACGTCATCTCCCTTGCCGAGATGCATGAGGTGGATCTGATAAGGGGCTACGCTGTCCGGCCAGATGATGCCGTCCTGATCATGATGCAGCTCTACGATAGTGGCCATCAGGCGATCCAGGCCGATGCCGTAGGAGCCCATAAAAATGAACTGCTGTGCCCCGTTTTCGTCCAGGTAAGTCGCATTAATGGCCTTGCTGTAGCGTGTTCCTAACTTGAAGCAGTGCCCCGCCTCAATGGCCCGTTTTGCTTCCAGACGGCCGCCGCACTTCGCGCATTGGTGGCCGGTATCGGCCTGGGCGATATCGGCGATCCTCGTGACCGCGAAGTCTCGGGGATAATTGGCACCGCTAAAGTGATAGCCGGTATCATTCGCGCCGATGACAAAATTGCCCCCATTTTCAATGGAGGGGTCGGCGATCACCAGGATGCCTTGCTCACCCAGTTCCGCGGCCACTTGCAGACCGGCAGGTGAAGCATAACCAGGTACGGCACCGGCATCTTCGATCTCGAATGCCGTTGCCGCCCGCAGCTCGCCGCCGCCAAGAGCATTGGCCAACTTAACTTCATTGACTTCCAAATCGCCGCGTACCAGGCCGAAAACTACACGGCCGTTCGCTTCAACCTCTCCCCACGGGTACCACCAGTAAAAAACAGCCTTGATCGTTTGCTCTACCGGCACGCCAACGTAAGCAGCTACATCGGCGATAGTCTGGCAGTTGGGCGTGGCCAGCTTTTGCATCTCATCCAGTATTTTGGGTGCAGCCCCTTCACGCACGAATTCTGCCGCCTCTACATTGGCCGCGTAATCGCAATTGTCGCAGCGAATAAACAAATCCTCACCCTGATCGTGTGGAACGACGAACTCCTGCGACGCCTTACCCCCCATCGCTCCCACATCAGCATTGACCGCCAGAGCATCCACGCCGCAGCGGTTAAAGATATTAAAGTAGGCCTGCACCATATGGGGATAAAAAACGTCCAGCGCTTCGGGGCTGGTATCCAGGCTGTAGGCATCTTTCATCACAAACTCGCGCAGGCGTAGCATGCCACCGCGCGGACGAGCCTCATCGCGAAACTTCTTGCTTATGTGATAAACAACCTGCGGTAGATCACGGTAGCTTTCGATTTCACTCAGAGCCAGGTTGACCACGATCTCTTCATGGGTAGGGGAAAGACAGTAAGCACGGCCGCCGTAACCCTCCAGTTTCATCAGTACATCGACGCTGTACCAACGCCCCGACGCCTGCCACAAATCGGCCGGGTGCAGGTTAGGCATCAACATTTCCTGGCCACCGATCGCATCCATCTCTTCTTCCATGATGCGCTGAATATTGCGCAGCACGCGAAGGCCGAGCGGCATAAAAGTGTAGATACCGGAGCTTACCGGGCGTACGAAATTAGCGCGGATTAGGAGCTGGTGGTTAATCAACTCCGCATCTGCCGGAGCTTCGCGTAATGTCTTTCCGAAGGCACGTGAAAGTCTCATAGGATTTCCTGTTTGTTGTCAATCCTTATTTTTGAAGAAAAGACCGTAGATCATAAGGAGAATGGCCACGACAACAGCCACCATCACCATGGCTGCCATAAAAAGAAAAAGCAGGTCGATCAGCGAAGCGGTAACGCTTTCCATTTGTTCCGCTTGACTATGCTGGTTCCGCTAATAAGCACGGCCGAAAATTGCGATCCGAGTTGCCTGCTTGCCGGTGTAGAAGCATGTGCCGGTTCCACCTGGCTGGTCAAAGGGGATACAGCGCATGGTAGCTCTCGTCTCCTCCTTGACCTGCAGCTCATCCTCATTATCCCCGGCCCACCATACTCGCGCGAAGCCGCCTTCTATGGCTTTCTTGAAATCTTCGTAGTTTTCGACGTCGTGAGTATGCTCGTCGCGGAATCTCGTCGCTTTATCCAGTAAGTTTTGCTGGATTTTCTCAAGCAGGTCACTGACGGTTTGGGCGATTCCATCTTGAGAAACAAATTTTTTCCCGTCACGGCCGGGAATATCACGCCGGGCCAGGGCTACCGAGTTCTTTTCCACATCGCGCGGACCGATTTCGACGCGCGTAGGCACACCGCGTAATTCCCAATCGTTGAACTTAAAGCCTGGACTCAAATTTTCTCGATCATCAACCTTGACGCGTATGCCTACCGCTTCCAATTCGCCCTTGACCCGTTCAACTGCCTCCATAACCGAAGATTTTTCCTCTTCTTTGCGGAAGATGGGCACAATTACGGTTTGGATCGGCGCCAGTCTTGGCGGCAGCACCAAACCCTGGTCGTCGCCATGCACCATGATGATCGCCCCGATGAAGCGCGTGCTCAAGCCAAAAGAGGTTGTAAAACAGTATTGGAGTTCGTTGTTGGCATCCAGATATTGGATATCGAAGGCGCGGGCGAAATTATCACCCAGATTGTGGGACGTGCCCGACTGCAGCGACTTGCCGTCGCCCATCATCGCTTCAATGGTTTGCGTATCATTGGCGCCGGGGAAGCGCTCCATCTCCGATTTATGGCCGGGGATTACGGGAATGGCCGCCTCGTTGATCGCAAAGTCCGCATAGGCATCAAGCATCATGCGCGTTCGTTCAGCCGCTTCTTCGGCCGTGGCATGGGCTGTATGTCCTTCCTGCCAATAAAATTCGAGCGTGCGTAGGAAGAGTTTTGTGCGCATTTCCCAGCGAACAACACTGTTCCAAAGATTAATTAAGATCGGCAGATCACGATAGCTCTGGATCCAATCCGCGTAGGCATGGCCGATGATCGTTTCTGATGTCGGGCGGACAACTAACGGCTCAGCCAGTTCTTTGCCCCCGCCAATCGTGACGACGGCCAGCTCTGGGGCAAAGCCTTCAACATGCTTAGCCTCTTTTGCTAAGAAACTCATGGGGATAAACATCGGAAATCCGGCATTTTCGACCCCCGTGGCTTTAAAACGCCGGTCCAGAGCCGCCTGGCAATTTTCCCATAAGCTCCAACCATAGGGCTTGACGATCATCGTGCCGCGGACCGGTCCATAAGTTGCCAGATCGGCTTTGACAACGAGCGTGTTGTACCATTCGTTGAAGTCTTCCTCTTGTGATACCAGTTTGTCTTTTTCTGCCATTTCCTTTGTAATCCTCTTAAGAAGGTCATCTGGCTGTGACCTTTATCTATAAATAAGTAAGACTTGAGTATAACAGTGCCAAAATGGCCCGTCAAAGCGCGGAGCACTCATAACAGACTAATTTACAGGGGAAAATTTTGCCTTATATAATCAAATGTTCTAGTATCGCCAGGACATTGATCAGACAATAATGCTTGATGCCTTGAGAGGGTATGGTGAAAACACCCAGGGGATCAAGGAAAAAGCAAAGGAGAATTGAAATGGCTTACGCACATACAAACTCAAAGGGAAACACCTATTATCTACACGGCCGTGAGACGACTTTGAAAAATGGCTCTAAACGGACTCTTTACTTCTTTTCCAAAGAGGTTAAGGATGGCGCATTGGACGCGGTTCCAGAAGGGTACGTCGTCAGCGAAAGTAAGAACGGCCTGCCTGTTCTGAAGAAAGCCTAGTAATTAAACTTCCCTTTATTTTGAATTAAAAGCCTCGCCTAGTTGGTCGGGGCTTTTCTTGTATGGACTATTTAATGCCCTTCTTTTGTTAGCTGAGAAACTGGCAAGCGAATCCTAAATTTGTTGCCTCGAAGGTCGTTGCGTGTTATAGTCTTCATTCGTGCCCGCAAAGCGGGCTCTCTTTTTGCAATCGCAATGCAAATTACGACCTTAAATAAAGATAATTAATAAATTTATTGGGTTCCAGGTTAAAAATTACCCGGAATCTTTTTTACCGCGAAGTTATTGGTGTGAGGGATAGCGGGTTGCGGTTCCCGCGTTTGGAGAGTAGGTCATGTCAGACGTATTGTTAAAGGCTTTTGATAACGAAGATAATGCGGAACATCCGCAGTTACACATTGGAGACAATGTAACCGTTCATCTACGAATCAATGTTGGCGAGCGGAATGAACGTGTGCAGGTTGTTCGCGGTATCGTGATTCGTTTGCGGAACAGCGGCAATAATCGGAATTTCACCGTCCGGCGTATCGCCTCTAATGGCATCGGTGTGGAGCGTACTTTCCTGCTGCGATCACCACGCATCGAAAAAATCGAAGTGCATCGCCATGCGCATGTACGGCGCGCCAAACTTTATTATATGCGGGGACGTACGGGTAAGTCGGCTCGTTTGCGCGAAAAACGAATTTATAACAACTAAGACATACAGTTCGCAGTGTTTACTGCTGCGTGTTGAATTGGGCCGTAGGCCTGATCGCGAAACAATCAGGGTGATGAGCGGCAGCTTATCGCCCTGTTTTCGTTTAGGAAATTGAGCACTCATTGGTTTAACAGGTTAATATGGCTAATTCACCAACTCTTTCTTCAAATGACTCAAAACGACCCTTGATTGGATTGACAACTTATCGCAAAATTGCCGAAGATTCCGGTGCCCCTCTTTATGGATTGATGCGTTCTTATGTTGACGCCGTCGCAGGGGCTGGTGGTATTCCGCTTCTGATTCCCCTGGGCCTGGATACGGATGATTTATTTGCGATTCTAGAGCGTGTCGATGGACTTATCCTGCCGGGTGGCGGCGATATCGATCCCGAAGCTTACCGCGGGTCGCCTCATGAATTGGTGCGGGGCATTGATGATGATCGCGACCGGGTGGAAATCAACCTGGCGCGGAAAGCCGTCAAAACCGAAAAACCCTTCCTAGCTATTTGCCGCGGCCACCAGGTTCTCAATGTAGCCCTCGGTGGTACGATGTGGGAAGACCTTGCCTCGCAGATGCCGGGCGCTATCCGCCACGATTATAACGGCGAAGGCATGCGAACAGATCGGCCGCATACTGTCCAGCTTCGTAAAGGTTCGCGATTGGCAGCTATTCTAAATAGTGAAGTGACCTCTGTGAACAGCCTGCACCACCAGGGCTTGCGTGACCTGGCGCCGGAACTCACCGTATCAGCCACAGCACCCGATGGGCTTGTTGAAGGAGTTGAAATCGAAGGCCATCCCTTTGCTGTTGGCGTGCAGTGGCACCCCGAAAACCTGGTGAACGTTGACCCGGCTATGCACAAACTTTTCGTCTCACTGGTCGAAGCTTCTGCCAATACTGTTTATTAGTTCTCAGACAAGAAGAATAATGAAAAACCGATTGTTAGAAATAATGTGGGACTAACAGCAGACTAAATAGAGGATGAAATCAGTTAACGGGGCGATCGGTGTATTTGATTCCGGCGTGGGCGGCTTATCCGTTTTACGTCATTTACGAAAAGAATATCCATACGAAAACCTCCTGTATTTCGCCGACCAGGCGCATGTTCCTTATGGTTCGCAAAAGATCGCCGATATTCAACACTACAGCGAAGAAATTACCCGTTTTTTGATCGATCGAGGAGCTAAAGTCATCGTTGTAGCCTGTAATACGGCCTCCGCTGCAGCGCTTAATTATCTGCGCGAAACATTTCCCCAAGTTCCGATTGTAGGCATGGAACCGGCGGTCAAACCAGCGGCAATGATGACTAAAACGGGTAAGGTTGGAGTCCTGGCCACACCGGCGACCTTCGCCAGCCCGCGTTATAGTTCGCTCATGATCCGTTTCGCCGAGGAAGTTGTAGTTTATGAAGATCCTTGTGTGGGACTGGTTGATCTGATTGAACAGGGACGCTTAGAAGCATTGGAAACGGCCGACTTGCTGCAAGGAGTCCTTCAACCAATGCTGCAAGCAGGAATCGATACGCTCGTTCTGGGCTGTACTCATTATCCCCTGGTTCTACCACTCATTGAAGAGGTAACAGAAATAAAAAGCGGTAATCCGATAACGATCATTGATCCGGCCCCCGCCGTAGCACGCCAGGTTGGTCGTGTCCTGGCTCAATTAGGATTGGAAGCTTCCCCGGCGCAAAGCGGTTCGGTTCATTTATTTACCTCGGCCGATATGGGTACCCTTGGGCCTTTGGCCAAGCATGCCCTGGGTGAAGAGTTCCCATTCGTTGAAATTCTCTGGGAGAATTCGACATTAGAAACTGCCAGATTAGACAGCCTCTAGTATAATGACATAATGATGCTATATTAAGCGTACGGCCGATATGACCGGAACCCGGAGCATCTGCGTCAATGGTGTGTTTAACAGGAGGCTATGAGGCGACGTAATCCCGCGCGTTGGCGGGCTATGGAAGCCCGACTTGGAAGAGAATCGGAAATATGGATGGCCACGGTGCGTTACGATGGCCGCCCTCATCTGGCGCCATTATGGTTTGTTTGGCTAGACGAAAAGATCTATGTCTGCACCGGTTCAGGGACGCAGAAATTCGCCAATATGCGCACAAATCAGAATGTGGCGCTGTCGCTGACCGACCCGCTCAATGTGATTATCATCGAGGGAGAGGCGCATGTCGCCTCCCGAGAACAAATCGATAAATTAGCCGAATACTTTTTCAATAAATATGAGTGGGATTTTCGCTATGACGACAGCGAAAAATGGCAATTAGTAGAGATCACGCCCTTGAAGATATTAGCCTGGGGAGATGGTTTTGATGAGAGCGAGGGATCACGTCTATTATGAGAAAACCGGCATTTTTACCCCCAGGTCGCCAATTCTTACACGAATCCAATCATTGTTGACTAAACTACGGGCAGTTACTTTGGATAAAAAGCTCTCCTCTGATCTTTGCAGCACTATGGAATGTTGCCTGATCAGGTGTACCCCTTGCTACAAACTTTAGAATCAGGGTGAACTTTAGCCAAACGAGGAAAAATAAACTATGCGATTTGATCGATTTACAGAACGCGCCCAAGATGCAGCGGCGCGTGCCTATGAAATTGTACAGCGTTACGGCCACACGCAGGTAGATACCGAGCATCTGCTGTTGGCCATTTTGGAGCAGGAAGACGGCGCTGTTAACCAGATTCTTGGAGAACTGTCGGTTGATGTTCTGGAAATGAAAGATCGTCTCGATGAAGATCTGCGAGCCAGCCCCAAAGTTTCCGTCTATGGCGGTGGAGTTGGACAGATTTTTTATACGCCGCGTATTCGCACCGTCTTGGAATTAGCCCAACGGGAGGCGAATGCGCTTAAAGATGAATTTATTTCCACCGAACATATCTTCCTGGCTATCTTGGGCGAAAGAAATACACCATCAGCGCGGATATTACAGGAGTTCGGCGCCACGCGGGATCGGGTGATGAGCGCGATCCAGAGCCTGCGCGGCGGTCAGAAAGTAACCGATCGCCAGGCGGAAAGCCGCTATAGGACGCTTGAGAAGTACAGCCGTGACCTGACGCAGATGGCCCGCGAAGGCAGGCTTGATCCCGTTATCGGCCGTGATAATGAGATACTGCGCATTATCCAGGTCTTGAGCCGGCGTACTAAGAATAATCCGGTGTTGATTGGCGAGGCCGGCGTTGGAAAAACGGCTATTGTTGAAGGTTTGGCCATCAAGATCACGACCAATGACGTGCCGGAAAACCTGCTCAATAAGCGTGTTGTAGCCCTGGACTTGGGTGCCATGATCGCCGGCAGTCGTTTCCGCGGCGAGTTCGAAGAACGGCTTAAAGCGGCGATGGAAGAGATTCAGCGCGCTCAGGGTGAAATCATTCTCTTTATTGATGAGCTGCATACTGTCGTTGGCGCCGGTTCAGCGCAAGGCGCGATGGATGCCAGCAATATGTTGAAGCCGGCTCTCTCTCGTGGTGAACTTCAGGCTGTCGGCGCGACGACATTGGATGAATACCGGCAGTATATCGAGCGTGACAGTGCTTTAGAACGTCGTTTCGCACCCGTGTTTGTCGATGAACCATCCGTTGAGGATACAATCGAGATGCTGCGGGGCTTGCAGGCGCGTTACGAAGCCCATCATAAAGTCTCTTACTCCGATGAAGCTCTTGTGGCCGCGGCTAAGCTTTCTTACCGTTATGTAACGGATCGCCATCTGCCGGATAAGGCTATTGACCTGATGGATGAAGCGGCGGCCAAATTACGTGTTGCCCTTTATACACTGCCGCCCGAACTTAAGGCGATGAAGCAGGAGATTGATCAGTTAGCCCTGGATGAAGAGGAGGCGCACACTGTTCGGGATTACGAGCGCGCCGCACAACACCGGGCTGAACGATTACGCCTGGAAACGGAGTTTGCTGAGCACCATGCTGCGTGGCAGTCCGACCACCAACTTGATGAAACGGTCGATGCCAATGATATCGCTGAGGTTGTGGCCAATTGGACCGGCATCCCGGTGACGCAGATGATGGAAACTGAAGCTGACAAACTACTCAATATGGAAGAGCGTCTTCACGAGCGAATCGTCGGCCAGAACAGGGCTATTGAAGTCCTTTCTGACGCCATTCGTCGCAGCCGATCTGGATTGAGTGATCCCAGACGGCCGATTGGTTCTTTCATCTTTTTGGGCAGCTCAGGCGTGGGTAAGACGGAACTAGCCAAGGCCATGGCCGAATTTCTCTTCGATGATGAAGATGCCTTGATCCGCGTTGATATGAGTGAGTTCCGCGAGCAGCATACGGTAAGCCGTCTCTTTGGCGCGCCTCCCGGATACATTGGCTATGAACAGGGCGGCCAGCTAACCGAACAGGTTCGCCGCCGGCCTTATTCTGTGGTCCTTTTTGACGAGATTGAAAAGGCCCATCCCGATGTGTGGAACGCGCTCTTGCAGCTGCTTGACGACGGCCGTCTCACCGATGGTCAAGGGCGCGTGGTCAACTTCCGCAATACGGTCATCGTCATGACCAGCAATGTTGGTACTTCCTTTGTGAAACGATCCGGCGCGCTTGGTTTCATGGGCGGTCATGACAAAGACGAAGCGGCCGATCACAAGCGCATTGATGATGCTTTGAAGAAGACCTTCCGTCCCGAGTTCATCAACCGCATCGATGAGATCATCATTTTTGAGCCGTTGAGCCAAGAAGATGTTGTAGAAATCGTTAATTTGCAGATGCACGATGTCCAGGCCCGCCTGGCCGAGCAGGGCGAACTGACGATTGAACTCACCGATGAGGCTAAACGTTGGCTGGCGGAACAGGGATATGACGAAGACTTCGGCGCACGGCCGTTGAAGCGCGCCATCCAACGTTTCGTTGAAAGCCCGCTTTCTGTGCGCTTGCTCAAGGGTGAGTTTAAGCCAGGAGATCGCGTGCATATCGATGTCGATGAAGAAGGTGATCAATTAACCTTCACTAAATTGGAAAGTATGCCTGCACCCGTTGAACAAATCGAAGAAAGTGTAGACAATGCGTAAATAAAAGTGCTTGGCACCGCCGAATCGCTTTTGGCGATGCCTGGTATCTCATCTCATAAAACCATAAAGACCCCACCGGCAAAATTCCGTGTGGGGTCTTTTTTACTTAAGCTGTTCGATTTACCTGGCAGATTGCCATCCATTGCAGCTTTGCAGTCCTGCCACCTTTCTCCAGTCTTCTATCCCTCCAAGATGGCAAGCGTTGCCTCTCTAATCGACTGCCGGTTGCTGCGCGCCTGGCGCTGGATAGCTAGATAGGCTTCTTCTTCGCTCAGCCCTCCCTGCATCAACTTGCCTTTGGCGCGATCGATAAGTTTGCGCATTTCCAGTTGTTCTTGCAGGCGTTCATTTTCCAGGGCCAGGCTTTGCATTTCCAGGAAGCGTTTGTTGGCCACGGTAATCGCCGCGGCCAGTTCGTCAGATTTGATTGGTTTGACGAGATAACTCTGGATGGGCAGATCAGCCGCTTTTTTGACCAGGTCCTGCTGGCTGAAAGCGGTCAGCAGCAAAATAGGCATCGGCTGTGTACGCGATAGTACCTTTGCTGCTTGCAGGCCGTCTGTGTAGGGCATCTTAATATCGAGGATCGCCAGGTCGGGGTTATGGCGACGGGCCATTTCCAGCGCCTCACGGCCGTTTACGGCCGCATAAACCTCGTGCCCCATTTCTTGCAGCATCGACTTCAGCCCCAGGCGGATAATCGATTCGTCCTCGGCGATTAGAATTCTCATGCGATCTTGAAGAGTTCCCGATGATAAATTTAATAGTAAGCGGTTCTCATAACAATAGCCGCATCATAATCATATGACAAGCCAAATATCGCGATAACAAGTTGTATTCAATGCTTGAAGGGTTGGATTGAGGTTAAGTTTATTGGCGATCTGATTCGATTTCGCGGGGGAAGCGGATGCTGATTTCCGTGCCCTGGGGTAGGTGGTTAAATTTGATCCGGCCGTTTAAATCGTCCTCCACCAGTGTTCCCGCGATTTCCAACCCTAAGCCTTTTTTGAAATTTTCATCAAAACCCTGCCCGTTGTCGCGTACGAGGATGATGTATTCATCCGGTGAATGCCCCAACGAAATATCAATGACTCCCTCCGCCTGATCTCCGAAGGCATGTTCAAGCGCATTTTGCACCAGTTCATTACAAACCAATGCCAGCGCCGTGGCCGCTTTGCTGGGCAGCTGCAACGCCTGGCCATTGACGCTGAGCGTGATTTGTTGTCCTGGATTGACCATCGAATCGGCCGTCATTCTCGTTATTTGTTCCAGGACTTCTTTTACATTCACCAGGCGAAAGCCTCGTTCGGAGAGCACTTCATGCACCGAAGCGATACTTTGCACGCGGTGGATGTTCATTTCCAGCGCGTGACGCGTGTCCTGCGAGTCTGTTTCGTAGACCTGCATTTGCATCAACATGGCTACGGTTTGTAAATTATTCTTAATGCGATGATGCATTTCACGCACAACGGCCGTGTTGGTGATCAACTGTGCATTCTCGATAGCCAGCGCCGTTTGGTTGGCCAATGTCAGCAGAACGGTGCGTTCGTCGTCTGTAAACTCGCGCTTGCTGTCAGAAAAACAATTCAAAACGCCGATTACCCGTTCGCGTACGCTCAGGGGCACGGATAATAAAGAAACCAGCCCCATATCGATCGCCATATCTCTATCTTCCACTTCCGGCGCCTTACGAATATCAGCTACATAGATCGCCTCGCCGCTGGCTGCAACACGACCAGCCACGCCCCTGCCAATGGGGAAGTGTGGACTTGGGGCATTTTTGTTCGATATTCCTGTATGGCGCTGTACTGAGTTAGGTGTATCGTCAATTAAATACACCTGAACGGTCGTCACATCCATGATCTGTGCGGCCATTTCGCTGACGATATCCAGCATATCATCAATGAAAAGAGGCGAGGTTACCATCTCGCTCACCTGGGCCAGGGTGCGCAGTTCTTCGATCTGCCGCCGCTGGCGGTCATAGAGCTGTGCCCTGGCTAGGCTGCTCGCGGCCAGATCGCCAATCATCGAAACCAGTTCCACCTCGGCCGGCGCAAAATGATAGGGCGTAGTGGTTTGTACATTCAGCGCGCCTATAGGTTCCTGATCGATCACAAGGGGGACGGCCAGTAGAGAGGTAAAACCACGCTCTTCTGCTTCTTCTACCCATTTGAAATGGGGATTGCTCCTGGCGTCCGCGGCGAGAATCGGCCGATTATGAGCTACGGCATACCCCGTCATTCCTTCGCCAATATCCAGCGTAGAACGGCCGACAGCCCGTTTAGCCAGCCCTGTTGAAGCTTGCAGGCGCAGCGTTCGGCCGTCGGGATCGAGCAAATAGATCGAGCAGCTGTCCACACCCATTACCTCGGTCGTTTTGCGTGCAATCAAATCGAGCGTCGAATCAAGATCCCAAGCTCCACTTAAACTGCGTACGATCTCGCGCAAAGCCGTTAAAGCTCTGGGTTGCGTAAATGATTTCATTCCTCGTGGCATGGTGTAATTATAGCAGTTGTCAGACGATAGCCATCAGCCATCAGCTGTCAGTTATCGGCTGGTACGAAAACATACTTAATAGAAAAAGGCCCTTCCCAAAAATGGAAAGGACCTTTTGTTTAATGATAAACAGCCGTCACATTAAAGCTGAAAGCTGATTGCTGACTGCCGTAAGCTGACCGCTAACCGCTGCTAAATCCCGTAATACAGCAAGAATTCGTACGGATGCGGCCGCAGGCTGACAGGACCAACTTCCTGAGCGCGCTTATAGCTGATATAAGCTTCCAGGAGATCGGGGGTAAAGACGCCGCCTTCCAGCAGGTAGTCATTATCTGCTTCCAATTCATCCAGAGATTCATTTAACTTACCGACTGTCATCGTGACTTTGTCGATATTTTCTTCCTCGAAAAGGTCCATATCGGCCGCTTCGCCTGGATCGATCTTGTTCTTAATGCCGTCGAGACCGGCCATCAACATCGCCGCGAAAGCGAGGTACGGGTTAGCTGCCGGATCGGGGCAGCGGAACTCGATACGTTTTGCCTTTGGTGAATGCGAATACATCGGGATACGCACTGCGGCCGAACGGTTACGTGCGGAATAGGCGACCACCACAGGAGCCTCATACCCAGGCACCAGGCGGCGGTAAGAATTGGTTGTCGGGGCGACGATCGCCAGAAGGGAATTAATGTGTTTCAAGATGCCGCCAATGTAGTACAGCGCCATTTCGCTTACACCGGCATAGCCATCGCCGGCAAAGAGCGGCTGGCCGTCTTTCCACAGGCTTTGGTGCGTGTGCATACCGGAGCCATTGTCGGCGTAAATCGGCTTGGGCATAAATGTGACTGTCTTACCCGCTGCTTTAGCAACGTTCTTGACGATATATTTGTACATTTGCACATTGTCGGCCATTTTTACCAGGGGACCATATTTCATGTCAATTTCGCATTGGCCCGCGGTTCCTACCTCGTGATGGTGTACTTCAACATTGACACCGGAATCAATCAACACGCGCACCATTTCCGAACGCAGGTCTTGCAGCGTATCGAACGGCGCCACCGGGAAGTAGCCGCGTTTATGGGGTACGGAATGGCCGAAACCAAAGATATCGGAATTCCAGGGACCTTCGACGCTGTCCACCTGATAGGCGGATGAGTACTCACCGGCGGAATAGCGAACTTGATCGAAAACGAAGAATTCCGCTTCCGGGCCAAAATAAGCCGTATCTGCTATGCCGGTTGACGTTAAGTATTCGGCAGCCTTTTTGGCCACATAGCGCGGGTCGCGCGAATAGGGCTCGCGGGTGATGGGATCGAAAATGCTGCAAACGAGACTTAAGGTGGGCATTTCGCAGATCGGGTCGATAACGGCCGTTTCCGGATCGGCCAGCAAAATCATATCGCTGGATTCAATGCTCTGGAAGCCACGAATAGAAGAGCCATCAAAACCCATACCATCTTCAAAAGCGTTTTCTTCAGTGAATTCTTCGACCGGCATTGAAAAATGCTGCCATTGTCCAAAGACATCTGTGAATTTGACATCGACAATCTGAATGTCATTTTCCTTAATATAGGCCATGACATCGCTAGGGGTTTTCATTATTGATTTTCTCCTTTCTCAATAAATTAATAGTGTTTATTAGTAATACAATCGTTAGAGACAAGCCAGCTTTGGCCGGCTTGTCTCAAATTTGCCTGATAAATAGGCTTGCTACTTTTCGTGGGCGAACAGTTACGCTGTGGTCAGCTCTATTTCATAAATTGCTCCCAGTAATAAATTTTGATAAATCATTCCTAATCGCCGGCTGCGGGGATGGGTTCCATATCAGATGGAACAGAGATTTCATCGCTGGATTCCCATTCCGGATAGGATTCAATGCCGTGATAGGGGATATCAATGCCGATTTCTTCCACTTCAGGCGCGACACGCAGACCAATTGTCTTCTTAATCACGTAGAACATCGCGAAGGCCATCGGTAATGTCCAGGCGATACAGGCGACAATGCCCAGAGCCTGAACGCCCAATTGGCTGATGCTCCCGCCATGGAGAATACCCAGGCCATTCGTGCCCCATATCGCTACGGCCAGGACACCGAAGATGCCGTTGAGACCGTGTACCGGGAAAGCGCCGACCGGGTCGTCTATCTTGATCTTCTCCATCAAACCGACGCCGTAGAAGGTGATACCTCCGGCGATAGCGCCGATGAGTAACGCAGCCATAGGTGTGACGAAGGCCGTTGGAGCCGTAATGGCTACTAGGCCGCCCAAGGCGCCGTTAAAAGCCATACTTACATCCCACTTGCGTTCATAGGCATAGGCCAGGAACATAGCTACAATCGCGCCGGTAGTTGCTGCAAAATCGGTGGTGACAACGATTAGCGAAATGTCGAAGGGATCGGCCGCCAGCTGGCTTCCGGGATTGAAACCGAACCAGCCCAGCCATAGAATAAATGTTCCTAATGCTGCCAGAGTGATATTGTGACCACGGACAGCGAGACCCCATTTTTTATCCTTGCGTTTGCCCAGCATAATCGTTCCTGCAAGACCAACCAGGGCGCCGACAAGGTGGACGACGGATGAACCGGCGAAGTCAACGTAGCCCATTTCCGCTAGCCAACCGCCGCCCCAAACCCAGTGGCCAAAGATCGGATAAATGATTAAGCCGACGAAAAAGCTGTAAGCCAGGTCCGCTTTGAAATCGGTGCGCTCGGCCATGAGACCGGAGGCGATCGTTGAAGCGGCGGCGCAAAATGCAAACTGAAAGAAAAAGAAAGCCAGGGTAGGGATTGTCAGGCCCGGATATACATCGGGAATGCCTTGTAGGCCAAACCATTCTGTGCCGAAGAACATATTTCCCACGCCGAACATCAGGCCAAAACCAAGAATAATAAAACCTACTGTGGTCATCGTCGTGTCCATCAGGTTTTCGGCCATGATGTTGACGACATTTTTCGAACGAACAAATCCTGCTTCCAAAAAGCCAAAGCCTGCCTGCATAAAAAAGACCAGGAAGGCGGCAAACAATACCCAAACGGTATCAACCGGGCTGACGACCGCGTCCGCTTCTTGAGCGAAGACCGTGCCCGTTGAGAACAAGAACAGGCCAAGAATCACGGCAATGTTTAAAAATCGACGTATGTTTCTGATATTTTTTGTCATGATATCTCCTTTTATTTTCTGCCACTCGGAAAAGAAAAAGACGCCTTCTGCAATGGTCTTTCGACATAAGCAGGAGGCGTCTTGGCCTTTTTAAATATTTTTTTGGCGAATATGACCATTAGATTAATACGGAAAATCCAACTGGTCAACCCATCATATTTAACAAAATATCAGTCCTCTGTTTTGGTGATAATGCCTGACCCGCTGATGTAATTGGCACCGAATGTCATTAAACTGAACGTAAATTGCCTCTTATCTGTACATTTTTTACAACCTAATATTGGCAAGTTCTGTGATTCTGTCCCTTCACTCCCCCCATCCCTGCCCCATATAATGTATGGACGCCCGAAGGATCAGGTGTGGTTTTCGCATCTAAACTAAACAGAAAAAGGTCTGGCGTCTCAATTGCCCGACCTCATCGACTGGGAAGGAACTTTTCCAAACTGTTATCGGAGAGCAAAATGATAGAAATGCGCCATACAAAGCAGAAAACGATGATACCGGAAAGACAAGGCCTTTACGATTCCAGGTTTGAGCACGATGCGTGCGGAACTGGATTTGTAGCCGATATGCAAGGTCGTCGCTCGCACTTGATTGTGCGCCATGCGCTTACTGCGCTGGAAAACATGAATCATCGCGGCGCTGCAGGTGCAGAGCCCAATACCGGCGATGGCGCAGGGATTCTTGTACAGACTCCCCATGAGTTTCTGACCAAAATGTGTGCCGCCGGGGGACCGTCATTGAACCCAGCCGCAGGATTTAGCTTACCGGCTCCCGGTCGATATGGTGTGGGCATGGTCTTTTTACCCCAGGACGAAGCAGATCGTCGTCGTTGTGAGGATCGATTTGCCCAGATCGTAACCGAAGAAGGTCAGACCCTCCTCGGCTGGCGGACCGTTCCCACCGATAATAGTTCATTGGGCGCCACGGCCGTTGCCAGCCAACCTTTCATCCGCCAGGTATTCATCCAGCGCAGTGCAGAGATCCCCGATGACATGGCTTTTGAACGCAAGCTTTACGTCATTCGCAAGCTGGCCGAGAAAGCGATTCGTTACAATCAAGAAGAGGATGGCTGCCGGAACTTTTACGTGGCCAGCCTGTCCTACAAAACCCTCGTATATAAAGGTATGCTGCTGGCTGACCAGATCGATCAATTTTATCCTGATCTTTCCGACCCGGATTTCAAATCAGCCATCGCTCTTCTTCATTCTCGTTTTTCAACCAATACCTTTCCCAGCTGGGAACGCGCCCATCCTAACCGTTATATTAATCATAATGGCGAAATTAATACCATTCGCGGCAACAAGAACTGGATGCTTGCGCGCCAGGCGACATTACAATCGGATCTCTTCGGCGACGACTTGCAGCGCATGCTGCCCGTTATCCATGATGACGGCAGTGATTCAGCCGATTTCGATAACGCTCTGGAATTCCTGACCCTGGCCGGGCGGCCCTTGCCGCTGGTGATCATGATGATGATTCCCGAGCCCTGGTCGCGCCATACCACAATGAGCGATGAACGGCGCGCCTTTTACCAATATTACAGCGCTTTAATGGAGCCCTGGGACGGCCCGGCTTCCATCGCCTTTACTGACGGCAATGTCGTCGGCGCGGTACTCGATCGTAATGGTTTACGGCCGTCGCGTTACTATGTCACAAAAGATGACCTTGTAGTTATGGCCTCCGAAGTTGGTGTGCTGGATATTCCACCGGAGAATGTGGCCATCAAAGGCCGCCTTCAACCCGGCCGCATGTTCCTGGTCGACACCACGCAGGGCCGTATCATCAGCGACGATGAGCTCAAGCATGAAATGGCCGGCGCTTTTCCATACCGGCAGTGGTTGGACAGCAACATGATCGAGCTCAGTGATTTACCCCTGCGTCGTAAGGAAGTGCCACCATCCCAGGAGACCGTCTTGCAGCGCCAGCGGGCTTTTGGTTATACGTTTGAAGATTTACGCATGATTCTGGCTCCCATGGCTAAGAATGGAGTCGAACCAATCGGCTCAATGGGCGATGATACGCCGCTGGCGGTGCTGTCAAATAAACCTCAGCCGCTTTACAATTACTTCCGCCAGCTTTTCGCCCAGGTGACCAACCCACCCATTGATGCCATTCGCGAGGAAATTGTCACGGGTACGGAAATCCTGCTTGGATCAGAGAGCAATCTCCTGGATACAACACCTCAAGATGCCAATCAAATCAACGTACCCGTGCCCATTTTAGGCAATGATGATGTGTCCCGTCTGCGTGATATCCAACTTGAAGGTTTCAAGGCGATGACCCTGCCCATTCTGTACCCGGTTAAAGAAGGATCTGCTGGATTGGAACGCAGCCTGGAAAACCTTTGCTTGCAGGCCAGTGCATCCGTTGCCGAGGGCGTCAACCTGTTCATCCTTTCCGATCGCGGTATTGACCATGAAAACGCGGCCATCCCCGCTTTGCTGGCAACTGCCGCTTTGCACCATCATCTTATTAAAGAAGGGACAAGAACGCGCGTCAGCCTCATCGTTGAATCAGGCGAACCGCGCGAAACCCACCAATTCGCGGTTCTACTGGGATACGGCGCTTCGGCCATTAATCCTTATCTCGCTTTTGAGACGATTGCCGACATCGTCGATCGCGGCTTGATCACCGGCACAGATTATCAAACGGCGACCGAGAAATATATCAAAGCCAGCGTGAAGGGGATTGTCAAGATTCTTTCTAAGATGGGTATTTCCACCATCCATAGTTATCGTGGCGCTCAGATTTTCGAAGCATTGGGTCTCAGCAGTGATGTGGTCGATGAGTATTTCATCGGTACTCCCACACGCATTGAAGGCGTGGGCATGGACATCATTGCCGAAGAGGTCACTATTCGCCATCGATCCGCTTTCCCGGAACGACCGGTGAACGGGCATACGCTTGATGTGGGCGGCCGTTTCCAATATCGTGAGGATGGCGAGTATCATCTTTTCAACCCGGAAACTGTGCATCGCCTGCAAACAGCTGTGCGTATGAATGATTACGAAGCTTATAAAGAGTATGCTGCGGCCGTCAATCGCCATGATCGTGAATATGCCACGCTGCGGGGGTTGTTGAAGCTGCGTTTTGAAGAGAGCGAGCCCATACCTCTGGAGGAGGTTGAACCCGAAGAAGCTATCCTGGCTCGCTTTAAGACCGGTGCCATGTCCTATGGTTCAATTAGCAAGGAAGCGCATGAAGCACTGGCTATGGCCATGAACCGCATCGGTGGCAGCAGCAACACCGGCGAGGGCGGTGAGGACCCGGCCCGTTTTGTACCTGACGCCAATGGAGATTCGCGCAAGAGTAAGATCAAGCAGGTTGCCTCCGGTCGATTTGGGGTGACCAGCGAATATCTGGTTAATGCGCAAGAGATCCAGATCAAAATGGCCCAGGGTGCAAAACCGGGTGAAGGGGGCCAGCTGCCGGGGCCGAAAGTCTACCCCTGGGTGGCTAAAGTGCGTTATTCGACTCCGGGCGTGGGTCTCATTTCGCCGCCGCCGCATCATGATATTTATTCGATTGAGGACCTGGCGCAGCTCATTTTTGATCTCAAGAACGCCAACCCGCAGGCGCGAATTAATGTGAAGCTTGTCTCCGAGGTTGGCGTCGGTACAATCGCCGCCGGCGTAGCCAAGGGGCATGCCGATGTGATCTTGATCAGCGGTCATGACGGTGGCACGGGCGCCTCTCCGCAGTCCAGTATCAAGCATGCCGGCTTACCCTGGGAACTGGGTGTGGCTGAAACACACCAGACACTGGTCATGAATAGGCTGCGCAGCCGCGTACGGCTGGAGACGGACGGCCAATTAAAGACCGGCCGCGATGTGGTTATCGCTGCCCTGCTTGGCGCGGAAGAATTCGGCTTTGCCACCGCACCTCTTGTTTCTCTAGGTTGTATTATGATGCGCGTGTGCCAGCTGAATACCTGTCCCGTGGGCATTGCCACCCAGGATCCGGAACTGCGCAAGCGCTTCACCGGCAATCCGGATTATGTTGTCAATTTCATGCGCTTCCTGGCGCGTGATGTGCGGGAGATGATGGCCTCCTTGGGCTTCCGAACGCTGAATGAGATGATCGGCCGTACAGACAAGCTAGCTCAAATTGAAGCTGGAGATCATTGGAAAGCGGCTGGGATTGATCTGTCAACCATTCTATACCAGCCCGATATGCCGGCTGAAGTTGGTCGCTACCAGAGTATCCTCCAGGATCATGGCCTGGATAATACATTGGATAGGGAACTGCTGCTTGACATTTGCCGCCCGGCGCTCGAAGATCAACACCATGTCGAAGCGACGATCAATGTTCGCAATGTCCACCGCGCCGTCGGTACCATGGTCGGTAGTGAAGTATCCCGCCGTTATGGTGCGGACGGATTGTGCGAAGATACCATCAAGCTGCATTTCTTCGGCTCAGCGGGGCAAAGTTTCGGCGCTTTCTTACCGAACGGCATGACGTTCTACCTCGACGGCGATGCCAATGACTATATTGGGAAAGGATTATCAGGAGGTAAGATCATTGTTCGACCCCCGGAAACGTCCATTTTCATACCCGAAGAGAACATCATTATCGGTAATGTCGCCTTTTATGGGGCGACAGGTGGCCAGGCTTATATCCGGGGTGTCGCCGGTGAGCGTTTTTGTGTGCGCAACAGCGGAGTTTCGGCCGTTGTTGAAGGCGTAGGCGATCATGGTTGTGAGTATATGACCGGTGGACGGGTGGCCGTACTGGGCACGACCGGTAGAAACTTCGCTGCGGGCATGTCCGGTGGTGTTGCTTATGTCCTGGACAGCGATGGCGATTTCCATACCCGCTGTAACCTGGAGATGGTAGCCCTGGAACAGCTAACCGAAGATGAAGATGTTCGCGAATTGAACGACCTGATCTGGCAGCACGCTTTCCATACCGGCAGTAAAGTCGCCTGGCGTATACTCAATGATTGGGAAGAGACCTATCGCCGCTTCGTTAAGGTTTTCCCCAAGGACTACAAAAGGATGCTGGAAAAAATCGCCCAGGCCGAGAATGAAGGGCTTAGCGGAGAAGACGCTATCATGTCCGCCTTTGAAGCCAACGCTCGTGATCTCGCCCGCGTCACCGGCAATTGATTACCACCAATCTATCGATCAACGGGATAGAATAGAAGAAGATCATCCGAATAGACCATGGACTTTAGACTAAAGATTAACCGGCTACACGACTAACTATGAAAGCTAAAGCAAGAGGTTTCTTAAAATACCAGAGAGAAACGGCCGAAGAACGACCGGTCGAACAGCGCATTCAGGACTGGCAGCCGCTGCATCTGCACCTGCCGGATGAAAAACTGCAGAATCAGGCCATGCGCTGCATGGATTGCGGCATTCCATTTTGCCACAAGGGCACTATTTTGAACGGCATGACAACTGGTTGTCCGCTCAATAACCTAATACCCGAGTGGAATGATCTCATTTACCGCAGCCAGTGGCAGCAGGCTTATGAGCGCCTGCACAAAACAAATAATTTCCCCGAGTTTACCGGCCTCGTCTGTCCGGCTCCCTGCGAGGCGGGCTGCACACTAGGCATTAGCGATCCGCCGGTGACGATTAAGAGCATTGAATATGCCATTATCGATAAGGCCTTTGAAGAAGGGTGGGTTGTCCCACCAACACCTGAGAAGCGCACCGGGAGAAGTGTGGCCATCATTGGTTCCGGCCCGGCCGGACTGGCCTGCGCCGAGCAGTTAAATTTGGCCGGCCATTCTGTCACGGTTTTTGAGCGCGCCGATCGCATTGGCGGTTTGTTGATGTACGGTATTCCCAATATGAAGCTTGACAAAGGGATCGTTGAGCGGCGGGTCAATCTCTTGGCCCGAGGCGGCGTGGAATTTGTCACCAGCACCGAAGTCGGCCGTGATGTGGCTGCTGAGACCTTGATAATTGATTTTGATGCCGTCGTCATCTGTACCGGGGCAGGGCAGCCTCGCGATTTGCCTGTACCCGGTCGAGACCTGGAGGGCATCCATTTCGCCATGGATTACCTAGGTCCGAATACAAAAAGTCTTCTCGATTCCCAACACGAAGACGGCCGTTTCATAAGCGCCGACGGTAAGGATGTGGTTGTGATCGGCGGCGGCGATACGGGTACTGACTGCGTGGCCACGGCTCTACGCCAGGGCTGTCAAAGTCTGACGCAGTTTGAAATATTGTCCAAGCCGCCTCTCTCCCGTGCACCGGATAACCCCTGGCCGCAGTGGCCGAAGATTTACAAGTTAGATTATGGTCAGGAAGAAGCGCTGCAAATGTACGGGGCTGATCCACGCACCTACTCGATTATGACCAAAGAATTTCTGGCTGATGATGACGGCCATGTGGAAGCGATCCGTACCGTACAGGTTGCCTGGCATGGCAACAGCCACGGTCGTCCACGCCTGGAGGAGCTAGCGGGGACGGAGAAGATTTGGCCCGCGCAGCTGGTCCTTCTGTCCATGGGTTTTCTAGGCCCGCAGCAGACCTTGCTCGATCAATTCGGTGTCGACCGTGATGCGCGGTCCAATGCCTGGGCTGAGTATGGTAGTTTCCATACCAATTTGGAAGGCGTTTTTACCGCAGGCGATGCCCGCCGCGGCCAGAGCCTCGTTGTCTGGGCTATTACCGAAGGGCGCGGCGCCGCCCGCGAGGTCGACCGCTGGCTCATGGGTGAGACTTCCTTACCCTGACGCCTTGCAACGCAATGTTCCCGTTTCAAGCTGTCACCTTGACCGCATAAGTCTCCTAGATAAGTTGATTTGACCTTCAACTTCCTTTGTACTACGCTGTACAACATACTTGCCAACGCAAAGGATAATGAATATGGATCAGAATAACTCGAATCTCGAACTCGCCGACCTGGCCGGTGGCTGTTTCTGGTGTTTGGAAGCCGTCTACGATGAACTGCAAGGTGTGCACAAAGTTGTTTCCGGCTATGAAGGCGGGCATGTTGCGAATCCTTCATATAATGTCGTTTGTGGCGGGGCGACCGGCCATGCTGAAGTCGTGCGCGTCACTTTCGACCCGGATGTGGTTACTTTCGAGGATATCCTGCGCGTCTTCTTTACCATTCATGACCCCACAACGCTCAACCGCCAGGGCGCGGATGTGGGCACGCAGTACCGCTCGGCTATCTTTTACCATGATCAGGCGCAGAAAGAAACGGCCGAAAAGATCATTGCTGAGCTTGACGTTGCCGGCATCTGGCCCAACCCCATTGTGACCGAGGTCACTGCGGCCGGTCCCTTTTACCCTGCTGAAGATTACCACCAGGATTACTACGCCAATAACAGCTACCAACCCTACTGCCAGGTGGTGATCAATCCCAAACTGGTCAAATTCCGCCAGAAATACGCCCCCCGTCTCAAATCCCTCCAATCCTAAAATTTAATTGTAGGGGCAAAGCACCTGGAAACCATCTCAGCCTGATACCTGGAACACGGGTTCCAGGTGCTTTGCCCGCTTGCCTAGTATTTGCTCCTTCCTCCTGCATGCGATAAGTCGGCCAGCCTGCGCTATTATTGCCCTGACGTCACCCCATATCTTTCACGGAGGAAAAGATGAAAAGTCCGATTAAAACCTACAATTTGTTTATCTCAAAATGATGGCTAAACCTCATCCGCAGCAGTGGCCGCCTGGATTGATTGAACGATTGTAAAACCCGGCATCAGACGCTTCGTTGAACCATAGACCAGCTGTTTGGGGTAGACAAATTTTGAATTTGCCATCACAATAGAGTACAGATGGAAGAGGCCTCTTGGTAAGGTAAAGTTCGGGAGTCCTGAATTTGGGTATTTATTTGGTGACAATTTAGTGGTAAAATGGTGACGTTGTGGTGAGTGGGTCAAGATTACCCCCATCCCGATGAATAATTTCGAAGGAGGAGTATATCGAAAAAACGCTGAGTCGATGTCGTTAGAATAGTTTAGGTGGGGTCCATTGATCATGTGTTGGTGATCAACGCATGCTGTCTTTAGACCAGGTTTTGTAGGGAATAAAAATTCGACTTTAAAAATATGGAGGAAGAATGAAAAAACTTACCGCAGTCATATTCATCTTGTTGTTGGTGACGGTTTTGGCCGCATGCGCTGCGGAACCTCAAGTCCTTGAGGTAACGCGTGTTGTTACTGAGACCGATACCGTAGAAGTAGAAGTTACGAAAGTCGTTGAAA
Organism: Promineifilaceae bacterium (SeqCode); assembly: GCA_046259485.1. Lineage (GTDB taxonomy): Bacteria > Chloroflexota > Anaerolineae > Promineifilales > Promineifilaceae > JAACFF01. The sequence goes on from JBJYWP010000061.1 coordinate 124,037, forward strand.
CGGAAGTTGAGACCGTCGTTGAGGTCACTCGCGAGGTGGAAACCGTTGTTGAAGTGCCTGTAACTCCGGAGCCCGAACCCGTTGACCGCAGTGGCGGTTGGATGGATACAATCGTCTTTGTCCGTGAGCCCAACCAGGATGCGGCCATTTCTCGCCTCGCTTCCGGTGATATAGACGTCTTTGCCGATGATGTCGCTGGTGAAGCGCTGGTGCAGGCTATTGCCGATGCCGGCAATATCCAGACGCGTACGCAGTATGGTTTGTTTGACGAGATTTTCTTCAATGGTGGTGTTTGCACCGACGAGACCCTTTTAAATCCGTTCAACAATGCCAAGATTCGCGAGGCCATGAACTACGCCATCGACCGCAATTACGTGGCTGATGAGCTGTACGGCGGTTTAGCAATCCCCAAGATTGTCCCCCATGCCGAAGCCGGCCTCGATCGCGCCCTTATTGCCGCCGAGGTTCGTGAGCTAGAGTCCAAATATGCCTACGATCTGGAGAAAGCGCGTGAGATTATCACTCCTGAGATGGAAGCCATGGGCGCCGAACTTGTCGACGGCAAATGGACCTACAATGGCGAGCCGATCAAGCTGATTGGTCTCATCCGCACTGAGGACACGCGTCTGGAAATTGGCAACTACTTCGCCAACCAGATGGAAGAACTGGGCTTTGAGGTCGAGCGCGTTGAGCGCACTTCCGGTGAATTGAGCACGATCTGGATCCAGTCAAATCCGGCCGAGTGCCTCTGGAACTGGTACACCGGCGCCTGGAGCCAGTCGGAAATCGCTCGCGAGTCCCCCTACGCGTTTGAACAATATTACACCGACCGTGTACTGCCCTGGGAAAACCAGGCCGTCTTTGAGACACCGGAGCGCCTGAGCGAAATTTCCCTGGCTCTCTTTAATAACGATTTTTCTAACATCGATGAGAAGATCGCTTTGATGCGCGAAGGGCTGCCCCTGGCCATGGAAATGTCGCCGCGAGTCTGGGTTACCAGCCGCACGACTCTCGTACCCTTCAGCGATCAAGTTGAAGCCACGACCGACCTGGCTGCCGGTTTGAGCGGCGCCGCCCTCTGGCCCTGGACGACCTATAAGGGTGAGGAACCTGGTGGTTCGATGACCATCGCCCTGCCCGATATCTGGGTCGAGCCCTACAATCCCATCGGCGGATCGAACTGGGTCTTTGACAGTATGATCAAGAACGGTGTTACCGATCAGGCGTTTTTGTCCGATCCCAACACCGGTTTGCGCTGGCCGTCCCGCGCCGAGCGTGCCGAAATCGTCGTGCAGGAAGGTTTCCCAATGAGTAAAACACTCGATTGGGTCGACCTAACTTTCGAACCGGAAATTGTCGTTCCTGACGATGCATGGGCTTCCTGGGATGCCGAGAACCAGACATTCATCACCGCCGGTGATTATTACACCGAGACTCAGACCGCTGTTTACAAGAGCACGGTGTACTATCCCGAAGATATGTTTGAGACCGTCAAATGGCATGATGGGACGCCAATAAGCGTAGCCGACTTCGTCATGGGCATGATCATCAATTTCGACTTGGGTAATGAAGCCAGCCCTTACTACGATGAGAACCTGGTTCCTGATCTGGAACAGTTCCTCTCCGCCTTTAAGGGTGTGCGCATCGTTTCCGAGGATCCGTTGGTCATCGAGCACTATGCCGATAACCCCAGCCTGGATGCTGAGATATCCGCTGTCGGCTGGTTCCCCAGCGAGGAAGGTGGCGGCGCTTATGACTTTGGTGATGCGGCATGGCACAATATGGCCCTGATGCTGATGGGTGAGGGTGATGGCAGCTTTGCCTTTACAACGGATAAGGCGGACGCCAACGAAATTGAATGGACAAGCCTGATCGCCGGTCCTTCCCTGGAGGTCCTGGCCACTGAACTGGCCACCGCCCAGGAAGAAGGGTTCATTCCCTATGCAGCGACGTTGGGGCAATATGTCTCCGCTGAGGATGCAGCTACGGCTTACAGCAACCTGGGAGAGTTTGCCCGTCGTTACGGCCATTATTATCTCGGTACCGGCCCCTACTTCCTGCAGGGTGTCTTCCCGGTTGAGGGACAAGCCGTTCTGGCTAACAATCCGAATACTCCCGATGCGGCCAACCGTTGGCACCGCTTCGGTCCACCGGCTATTCCCGTTATCGAAGTTGACGGACCCGGCCGTGTGACGATCGGTGACGAAGCCACCTTCGACGTTTACATTGACGCCAATGGCGAACCCTATGCTGTGGATGACATTTCCCATGTCCAGTACTTGCTGTTTGATGCGGCCGGTACCCTGGTTGAGCAGGGTCTGGCCGAAGCCGACAGCGATGGCTTGTGGGTAGTGACGCTCAGTCCGGACACGACCAGCGCCTTGGCAGAAGGTTCGAACCGCCTCGATATCGTGGTCGTTTCCAACCTGGTGGCTCTGGCTAGCCTGGGTGAATTCCCATTTGTAACAGCCCCTTAGCCCCTTGTGGTTAAGTGTTTAATAGTGGGATCGGTATTAATGCCGATCCCACTATATCAACAGAGCAGCTAAATGAATGCTGCAAAGTTCACAGAATCCTCTCAAGGTCGTTTTAAACTATCTTGGGAGGATCTGTGCTATAACTAGGATATGGTTTTGCACCCCCGTTAAATACTTAATTTTATTTTTTTATAACCCGTGCATCTTATGGGGGTAAACGGTCTGCTTTGGTAATTTCGCTGGGCAGATAAGGGAAGAGGGTGATACTTTGAGTCAGGAAGCAATACAACCAGAATTGGGACAGGAGGACATGCTGCAGACTGAAGTTGATCTGCAAGAGGTTGAAAATGTCGAGCGCCAGGCGCGGAAACAGGCAACGGTTCGGCTGCTTCGTTATTCAGCTATGAAGCTGCTGGCGTTGTTTTTCACCGTTGCCATAGGCGTCTATCTGACTGTTTTGATCGCCAATATGGGCGGCTATGTCGATGAAATCCGGCGCGGCCAAATTCGTGAATCGGTGGCCCTCACGCTCACAACAAACCCTGAATTTCAAAAACTAGCTGAAGCTGAACGTAGTAAGATTATGAATGAGACGATCGCCATCCAGGAGCGCCGTTATGGATTGGACCAACCCTTCATCCTGCGCAGCTTCGCCTACTTGAAGGATGCCCTCACACTCAATCTTGGATTTTCGGATGGTATAACCAGCGACAGCGGTTCGCGGGCGGTGCGCAATATTATTCTTGAGCGTCTCCCTTCAACTCTGGTTTTATTTGGCACAGCCAATTTACTGGTGTTTTTCCTCGCCTTGTTATTTGGACTGGCACTCTCGCGCAGCTACGGAAGTTTTACCGATAAACTTGTTCTGGGACTGGCCCCTACTTCTTCTGCGCCGGGCTGGTTCTATGGACTATTTTTGATTTTAATTTTTGCCGGCTTGATGGGTGTACTCCCCTATGGTGGCATGGTCAGCGCGCCACCGCCGGATAATCCGGTTGAGTATGGCCTGAGCCTGGCCCAACACATGATCCTGCCCGTCTTGGCGGTGCTGATCAGCACCGTTTTCTTAACCACTTACAAGTGGCGCACTTTTTTCTTGATTTATTCCAGCGAAGATTATGTGCAGATGGCCAAGGCTAAAGGGTTGACTGACGGCATGATTGAACGGCGTTACGTTCTACGACCGACGCTGCCCAATATTATTACCAGTTTTGCCCTGCTTTTGATTACGTTGTGGGGTGGGGCAATCATCTTGGAAACGGTCTTTAATTGGCCGGGTATCGGCCAGCTTTATTTCAGGGCTATCGGCGTCTATGATACGCCGGTCATATTGGCCAATGTGGTTGTTTACGCCTATTTGCTGGCAATCACCGTTTTCCTGCTGGATTTTATTTACGCCCTTGTGGATCCGCGTGTGCGCGTTGCCGATGGGGGTGAAAAACGATGAACCAGCTCAGACGTTTTTCGCAGCAAATTAGAGAATATCCTTCGGCCGTCGTCGGCTTGATAATCATCGGTCTGTTGCTTATTGGCTCTGTCGTGGTGCCCATCCGCATCCCATACAGCGAGGCTGTGCGTCTCTGGCGCGGGGGAGAAGATGTGTGGGGAGAAACACCACGCAACGCCTGGCCCAAATGGAAAAACTGGTTTGTTGAAGGAAAACTCCCTGAAACTATCCGTTTCAGCACCGCGGAAGGGGATGGTAACCCAGTTGTTGAACAGCTGTCAGAAGGCACGAGGGAGGTGAAATACACCTTTGAGTTTGATTTCCCCTACGATGAATTTCCCTCTGAAATTAACATTTTCGCCAAGGCTCGTTACAATGAAAAACAACCCTTCGTGGAGATGTTGTGGATCACGCCCGACGGCCGTGAAATCCGCGCCGGTGAATTTTCATCAGCCCCTTCCAGTTCCTTCCGTTTTTCTCAAGACACGCGCTTACAGCGCCGTCTCGAGCGCCAGACCGGGATAGATGGTGTCTCCGCTAATAAGGGGCTTTTTGACGATCCCGAACAGGAAGGTTTGCAAGTGCTGAAAGGCACCTACATCTTGGAGGCCAGTACGCTGCTATTTGAAGATGATTCGGAAGTGGACCTGACTTTCGTATCCTACGGTCTGATTCATGGATGGGCCGGCACTGACCACCGGCGTAGGGACCTGATGGTCGCTCTGTTGTGGGGCATCCCCATTGCCATGGCTTTTGGTTTGCTAGCCGCTGTGGGCACAACCGTAACGACAATGAGTATCGCCGCGATTGGTGTCTGGTATGGTGGCAAGTTAGATGGGGCTATTCAACGCATGACGGAGGTCAACGCCATTTTACCGCTCTTGCCCATCTTAATTATGGTCGGGACTTTCTACTCGCGCAGCATCTGGTTGATGCTCGGGGTAGTCATCTTGCTGAGTATTTTTGGCCTGGCCATTAAGAATTATCGTGCGATCTTCCTGCAGGTGAAGGAACTGCCCTATATTGAGGCGGCCCAGTCCTATGGGGCCAGCGATATGCGCATCATCTTTCGCTATATGATTCCCCGGGTTCTGCCGCTGACAATTCCCGATCTCATTTCGCTCGTTCCGGCCTTTGTGTTCCTGGAAGCGGCGCTGGCCGTGTTAGGTCTCGGCGATCCTGTTTTACCAACATGGGGCAAGGTCATCGAAGATGCTTTCAAACAAGGCGCTCTGTTTAATGGCTTTTATTATTGGATTTTGGAACCGGCAATTTTATTAATGATCGCTGGTTTTGGATTCGCGCTCGTCGGTTT
>JBJYWP010000061.1:129375-140910 GCA_046259485.1 Promineifilaceae bacterium (SeqCode)
TGGAACCGGCAATTTTATTAATGATCGCTGGTTTTGGATTCGCGCTCGTCGGTTTTGCCCTGGACCGCATCTTTAACCCCAGATTGAGGGAGCTCTAACATTATGGCTTCAGAAAACGGTAATTTACTGGAAGTAAAAGATCTCCGTCTTTACTTTAAAACGCGCTCCGGAGTCGTCCAGGCTGTTGATAAAGTTGACTTCAATTTAGAGCGAACCCATGCCACGGTGATCATTGGCGAATCGGGTTGCGGGAAGAGTTCCATGGCCAAAGCGATCTTGCGCTTACTGCCGCGTAATGTACAAACCTATGACGGCAAGGTATATCTGAACGGTGGAGACATCATGGATCTGAACGACGAAGAGTTTCGCAGTTCTGTGCGTTGGAAACGCATCTCCATGGTGCCTCAGGCGGCTATGAATGCTCTCAATCCCGTTATCCGCATTGGCGATCAGGTAGCAGAGCCGGCCATGGTTCACCTGGGATTGAATAAAAAAGAGGCCATGTCGCAGGCCGCACAAATGTTTGAACATGTAGGCGTACCAACGGACTTTTTATACCGCTATGCGTTTGAGTTGAGCGGCGGTATGCGCCAGCGCGCGGCGCTGGCTATGGCCCTGGTTACTCTGCCGGATCTTGTGATTCTGGATGAACCGACTTCCGCCCTGGATGTCCTGACCCAGGCAAATATCATGAATTTGATGAAACGGGTCAAGGGACAGATGGAGACCAGTTTCATCCTGATCACGCATGATATCGCTACTTCTAGTGAATTGGCCGAAAGCGTCGCCGTGATGTACGCCGGCCAGATTGTCGAAGTGAGCGATTCCTATCACTTTTTTAATGAGCCCTTACATCCTTATTCCCGTAAGTTGATGGCCAGCGTGCCGCGTTTGCGCGCCGATGTCGAGCCGGAGTTTATAACCGGTCAGCCGCCGAGTCTGGTGAATCCGCCGCAGGGATGCCGGTTCGCCGAGCGTTGTTCAGAACGGTTCGAGAAGTGTGATGAGGAACCCCCTATGGTGAAAATTGGCAATCGCCAGGTGAAATGTTGGCTGCATGTGGGAGGAATGGAAAATGTCGGAGACTGAAATGCAACCCTCATCAAATGGGGCCCTGCTTTCGATTCAAAATCTACATGTCTGGTATGAACTGAAACGCTTTGGTTTTGGGCATGCCGGCTTTGTTAAAGCCGTTGATGGCGTAACCTTTGATTTGAAACAAGGGGATTCCATGGCCTGTGTCGGGGAGAGCGGCTGTGGAAAGTCCAGCTTGATGAAGACGATCATTGGCATCAATCGGCCGACAAAAGGCGATATCGTCTTCGATGGTATGAAGCTCACCGAAACTGAGGGGGAGGATTTACGAGAATACCGTTCTAAAATAGGTTATGTCCAACAAGATCCATTCGGCGCTTTGCCGCCATTCATGACCGTCCAGCACATTTTAGAAGAGCCAATGATCATCAACGGCATCAAGGATAAAGAAAGGCGCCTGGAGCGCATCAGAAAAACCTTGACCGAGGTAAAGCTCACCCCGGTTGAAGAAGTTTTGCCTAAGTACCCGCACATGTTAAGCGGCGGCCAGCAGCAGCGTGTCGTGATTGCCCGGGCCATGATCTTGGATCCCCAACTGCTTGTGGCGGATGAGCCTGTCTCTATGCTCGATGCCTCGGTGCGTGTAGAGATCCTTAAACTATTACGTGGTTTGCAAGAGACGCATAATCTGGCTGTTATTTACATCACCCATGACTTGTCGACAGTGCGTTATTTCTCAGAGTACATCTTTGTTATGTATGCCGGTGAAATCATTGAGTTCGCAAAAATGGGAAAACTGTTGGGTAATCCCCAGCATCCCTATACGCTAGCCCTGATGGAGGCTTCCGCGGACCCAGATGCCCATAACGCCCAGGTCATGCGTGATGTGCCACCTGGTGAACCGCCGAGCCTGGTCAATCCCCCACAGGGATGCCGCTTCAACCCGCGCTGTAAACACATGATCCCCGGCGTATGTGATGTGAAGAAGCCGCCGATGATCGCGACTGAAGACGACCACACCGTGCTCTGCTGGTTATTCGACCCGCAGCACGGTGCTGAGACATGAACAGACAATCTTACCGGCTTTTCATCATCGCTGTCATCCTCCTGGTGATTGGCGCCGCCCTGCCTTTCCTGATGGCAATCCGCGTACTGGAATCGACTTTTTTCTTGAATTTCCTATCCTATGTTGCTTCCGTTACCGGTTTGTTCCTGGGAATCATCGGTATTGCCATGTATGTCGGTGATGCCCGAAGAAAAAACAAGGATGACTGGCATGATTATTAAGCAGCTCATAGCTTCTGTTTTAGATGGAGAGTAAATAATGTCCCAAGAAGAAACCTATACGCTGGTCATCGCCGCCTTCGACGATAAGGAATCGGCCGAATACGTCTACAACACTCTGCTGACCATGGAGAATGCGGAGATGATTGACCTGAAGATGGCCTCAACCGTCTATCGCAATGAGAAGGGCAAGTTGAAGGTTTATCACAAGCACGGCCTGACCACGGGGAAAGGCGCCTTGGGAGGCGTGGCTATCGGCGTTTTACTGGGCGGTCCCATTCTTGGGGGTGCGATTGGTGCCCTGATCGGCCGTCAAGGTAAGGGAGAGCTGGGTGATATTAAACCCTTCTTAGACGAAAAGCTGGGACAAGATGATTCGGCGATCGTGGTTTACCTGAGAGACGCCGAATGGCTGGAAGTAAGAGATATGTTGAAACGCTATGGAGCGGAACCATTGAAAATCGAGCTTTCACCGGAAGCGGAAGCGGCACTTGCCCAAGCAACGGCCGATGATCAGGTCGCCCAGTCCGTGCGCGAGGAAATCGATATCGTCGATCAAGCCGCAAATTAATTGGCAGCACAAACGCCCATTTTTTGTAGCATAACCTTCAGGTTGTGCTGCAAATTTCGCATTATGGTCGCAACGCCGCTGTCATATACAGCCCGTTCAACTCAAAACCCAGCTTCGCATAATAGTTGCGCGTGCCGATGGCGCTGATCACCGCCAGGCGCTCGTATCCCGCCTCGCGCGCCATCTGTTTAGCTGTCTCGACCAGCTCGGTGCCCAAACCCATGTGCTGCGCCTCGCCGCGGCTCTCTTCTCCCAGGTCCAACGCCGGGCCATAGACATGCACTTCGCGGATCATGGCGTGGTCTTCCAGCTCCGGTAAAGGATGCGGCTGCTCGTGGTCAGGGAAGGAAAGTCTCAGAAAACCGGCGATGCGTTCGTCGGCCGTTTCAAAGCTCAGAAAATGCTCCGTTGTGCCCACCGTCTCATAACTATCAACGCGTAAACGCAGATCCTCGCGGCTGACCCGTTCGCGCCGAATTTCGCGCTGGCGGATATCATGCAGCGGCAGCCCTTCTTTCTTCATCTTATTCTGCGCGATCTGGCGCATATTGGCTTTCTTGTTGCCGGCCACAACATGGGTGGTGGGAAAGTCACGAATCACGCGGTTCAGGCGCACCCAGCGCGGGGTCTGGGTCATGCAGGCCACCAGTACGTCGCGCACCTCTTCTTCGCTGTAAGGCATGTACTCACCGCGCTGCCAGTATTCGTACAGCTCGGCGTTTTCTACCAGGATGCAGGGATAAATCTTCAGTTCATCCGGGCGAATGGCCGGGTCGCTCCATAGGCGTCCGTAATCCTGCACATCGCTTTCCGGGGTCGCACCCAGCAAGTTAGCCATCCAATGACCATGAATCTTAAAACCGGCCAGGCGCAGCAGTTGGAAAGCGTCGCGCGTGGCCTGCACATCATGACCGCGGTTATTCATCGCCAGGATCCGTTCATCCAGGCTCTGGATGCCCACCTGCACCTTGGTTACCCCCAAAGAGCGCAGCCAGCGCAGTTCTTCAACATCGATGCGATCCTGCCGCGTCTCTACCACCAGGCCGACGTTGCGCCGTTTGCCTTCGCTGTTGATCATCTGCGCCTCGGTCAGCGTTTCTGAATCCATGCCGTTCATGGCGTCGAAACAGCGCTTGACGAACCATTCCTGGTACTCGCGTGTATAGCTGGACCAGGTACCGCCCAGGATCAGAAGTTCTATTTTCTCCGCCGGATGGCCGATCTGTTCCAGAGCCCTGATACGGGCGATTGTCTGGGTGTAAGGGTCAAAGCCATGCCGCTCCGCACGCTGCGCGCCCGGTTCATCATGCAAATAACTCTTGGGCATGCGCACATCGGTAGGACAGAAGATGCACTTGCCGGGACAGGGGTAGGGCTTGGTGAGCACGGTGACCACGGTCACCCCGGCCTGCGAGCGCGTGGGTTTCATCTGCAGCGCCGTGCGCATTTCGGGATCAAACGTCATCTTGCCCGCTTCGCACAGCTCCTCATAGACGCTGAGTAGCTGCCCTTTGTTTAACCACGGCAGTCCTTCCATGACATATTTGCGCATGGTGCGGTTGTATTTCTGGCCGGTCAACGGTCGTTCTCGATCCAGCGCCTTGAGCAGTTTTACAAAAAGCGCTTCTTGCCCCTCAATCGCTACCGGCCCGCGCAGGGCATACCAATCGCCATCTTCGATGTCATCCAGGGGAATTGTGATTCTACGATCGCTTTCCATCACTTAATATTGCAAAGCCAAGGCGACAATAGCCATCCATGGCAGCAGTTTAAACTCGCCCGCTTTCAGCGCTTTTTGCAAGTCATCCTTTCCCAGCAGCAGCAGATCCTGTTCTTCCAGATCGTCGGCATCGATTTTCGCCACTTTCTGCGCATCCGTGGCCAGGAAATAATGGGCGACGCCCGCGCCGCGATTTCCGTCAATAGGGAAGCTGCCTAATGAGGTCCAGTTCTCGGCCGTATAACCCGTTTCCTCCAGCAGCTCTCTTTGTGCGGCTGCTAATGGATCTTCTTCCGATTCAATATAGCCGCCAATCGTAGCCAGGGAAGTGCCGTCTATGCTGTATTTTGTCTGCCGGAAAATGAGGTATTGTCCCTGTGGTGTGACGGCCAGCACGTTCACGAAATCTGGGGTTACAATCCATGGCCAATCTTCAATAATGCGGCCGTCCGGCAGTTCAATTGTATGGTCCTCAACGCGCAGATATTTCCCTTTATCGAGAATCGTTTTGCGCGATAATGTCTTCCAACTTTCCATCAACTTAACTCTTCAACCAATTCAACCATTGTGCGCAGTGTGCCTGTGTTAAAAACAGTCAGGTTCATCGTCGTCACCGGGCTGTCGATCCACGGCTGCAGTCGCTCGCGAACGCGTTCCTTAGGCCCGACGAGGGCTACTTCGTCGATCAAGGCTTCAGGTACTTTCATCATCGCCTCGCCGACATTCCGATCCAGATAAAGTTCCTGGATTGCTTCTGCTTCGGCTTCATAACCGTAGCGTACGGCCAGGTCGTAATAAAAATTCTTACCCTTGGCGCCCATGCCACCGATATAAAGGGCCAGCATCGGCCGTAACATATTGTATCCTTCACCAAGGTTGTCGGTGATGACCACGGAGACCGTGGGCGCGATGTCTAGATCTGCAGGACTTTTACCTGCTTTAGCCAAACCCGCGGCGATGGACGGCCCGTAAATCGCCTTGAACTTTTGGGGCGAGAAGAAGATCGGCAGCCAACCGTCGGCGATTTCGGCCGTCAGTTCTACATTTTTAGGCCCGATTGCTGCTAGATAAATAGGAATATCCGGCTGGGCGTGCAGGGTGCTGCGTAGAGGTTTCCCTAGGCCTGTAGCGTCCTCACCTTTGTAGGGAATCTGATAGAGCTTCCCGTCGTAATTTAGCCTTTCCTGGCGGGCGAAAATCTTGCGCACGATCTCGACGTATTCGCGGCTTCGTGTGAGGGGCATTTTATAACTGACACCATGCCATCCTTCCACGACCTGGGGACCGGACAGCCCTAGCCCCATCAGGAAACGGCCGCCTGAGAGCTGGTTGAGGGTCATCGCCGTCATCGCCGCGTTGGCCGGCGTGCGACCCGGCATTTGCATGATTGCCGTGCCCAGCTTGATATTTTTCGTCAGAGCGCCCAACCAGGCTAGAGGCGTCACTGCGTCGGAGCCGTACGCTTCGGCCGTCCAGGCAGCATAGACGCCCAGCTCATCGGCCGTTTGTACCAGTTCCACGGGCAGGTCTATTTGCCCCGCGGCGTAGCCCAACATAATTCCCAAACGCATAGTTAGCTCATCTTAACAAGGTGCCAGGCATTTTTAAAATGCCTGGCACCTGACCACATCATTATGAATTGTAAGAGATCATGGGAGAATACCCAAGCCATTGTGAGGAATCTTAACCCGTAGCCGCGGTACCCTTATTCATCCGTTTTCATCAGTTCTCGTCCGCGTCCCCTGGATAATAACTCTAAGGCGGCTGGATTGGCGAATAAAAACCTTGAGTTTATTGTCAGGGATCGGGCTCGGCCATCAGCGCCTGGATGAACTGTTCCGTTTCTTCGTAAGCGCCTTCGCCGATATGGGTGTAGCGGATGTTGCCCTGCTTATCGATTAAATACCGCGTGGGCCAATAGCGCTGGTGATAAGCGCGCCAGGTTCGGCCGTCGTTGTCAAGGGCGACAGGATAAGCGACTCCCAAATCTTTCGTGGCCTGGAGAACATTCTCGTATTCTTCTTCGTAGCCAAATTCGGGGTAATGCATGCCGATGACCGTGAAGTCATCCCCCTCATATTTTTCGTACCATTCCCTGACCCAGGGAATCACCCTCCGGCAGTTAATTCAGCCAAAGGTCCAGAACTCCAGCAGCACCACTTTGCCGCGCAAATCCTCCAGTTGAAGGGGAGCATCGGTGTTGATCCAGGTTTGATTGTCCCAACCGGGGGCTTGGACGATGATTGGCAGAGGAGCTGGGACGGGGGTAATTGTTGGTGCTGGTCCTTCCGTGGTGGCAGGGGGCTCTGCTTCCGCTTCAATTTGATTCGCGCCGCTACGCATGGCCGTATCCTGCCCGCCTACCACAGTACAGGCCGCGGCAGCAAGGGTGATCAACATCAAAAGTAGAAGCATTCCTAATTTCATCATGAACCTGTCTAACTTAGTATAACGGAACAGGCAGGTGATGAGATTACAGAACAATTACAATAAAGCAGTCCGAAAATTATCCCGGAAATTTCCATTCTGATGGACTTGAAAATTTGAGACAAATTTCCGGGATAATACCAATAGAAAACAGCCTGGAACAATCAGTCCCAGGCTGCAAGGATGGCGTAAAAGATTACCCCGGAAACTTCCTCTTAGGAAGTGCTTGAAAGCAGCAGTTCCGTTTCCGGGGTAATGTCAGAACTTAATAAAGCAGTTAGTCGGCCGGTGCAGGAGCTGTTTGGGCCTTCAGTTCCGTATCTTCCAAAGCGCCTTCGTGGCGATCGCTGCGTCCGACTGCCCAGATGATCAGGCCGATGCAAACAGCCACAACCAGCAGGAGCGGCAGTGACATACCCGTATACTGCACGACGATGGGGGCCATGATCAGGGCGACCAGGTTCATGACCTTGATCATCGGGTTCAGGGCCGGCCCCGCCGTATCTTTCAGTGGATCGCCGACGGTGTCGCCGACAACGGCCGCTTTGTGGTTCTCGCTGTTCTTACCGCCATAGTAGCCATCTTCGATGTATTTCTTGGCATTGTCCCAGGCGCCGCCGGAGTTAGCCATGAACACCGCTTGTAAGAGCCCGGAGAGGATGACGCCGGCCAGGAATCCGCCCAGCGCCTGTTCCTTGAGCAGCAGGCCTACGGCAATGGGCGTCAGGATGGCGATCAGGCCCAAGGGAATTAATTCCGTTTGCGCTGACTTCGTCGAGATCGTTACGGCCGCCGTATAGTCCGGTTCCTGCGTGCCGTCCATGATCGCTGGGATCTTCAGCTGGCGCCGGACTTCGGACATGATGTAGCCAGCAGCGCGGTTCACGGCTTTGATCAACAAGCCGCCGAAGAGCAGCGGTAAGGCGCCGCCGATGAGCAGCCCGACAAAGACGGTCGGATTGGCGAGATTGATAACCCGCTCAAAGTCCGCGTAGCGTTCGGCCGGGATGACGCGTTCGATATCGGTAAAAAATGCTCCCCACAGAGATAATGCGGCGATAACGGCCGAACCAATGGCGATACCCTTTGTGATGGCCTTGGTTGTGTTACCCGAGGCATCGAGATCGGCCAGGATCTGGCGCGATTCCGGTGTGAATTCATCGCTGGTTAATTCGGCGATACCATTTGCGTTGTCGGAGATGGGACCGAACGTATCCATGCTGACATTATTACCGGTGTGCGACAGCATACCTACGCCAATTAGCGAAACGCCGAAGAGAATGTAGAGGAAAGGATCGCCAGAGGCGACGCCTTCACCCTGCATGCTGATCAGGAACAGCGCCGCGACCATCGTCCACATGGCGTAGAAGAAACCGTTAACCAGGTTCTTGTTTAAATAGCCACGAATGATGAAATATCCGGCGATCAACAGGCCGACGACGACTGTCGGGACGTAGAAAGCAACCGGATAGACAACGGTGTAAACCAGGATAGCCGCCGAAATGCTGATGGCGATGACGATGGCCGACCATACGCTCGATAGATAACCTAAGGAAAGCCCTTCCAGGATCACCAAGGCCGGTCCAAAGAAGGTCGCCTTGGCAATGTTACGCACGCGGAAACTGTTGGTGCTCGTGGCCAGCGCAGTTAATGGATTAAAAGCGACAGCTAGGGCCACGCCAACGGCGACTAATGCCCCCAATGACAGATGTGAAAGCATGCCGTTTGTAGGGTTTTGCGCGCTGGCATAAAAGACGGCAAGTAAGAAGGTAGCCACAATAGTGAAGCCGCTGGACAGCTCGTAGCTCTTGTACATCGCTTCTTCCGCGTCTTCTACGTTCCAGAGTGAAACGGCGTAGGTGCCTAAGATGGAGCTGATGACGCCGATGCCGCGAACCAGCAAGGGCAGAATGATCCAGAACATTTCACCGGTCAGGGCGCTCAGCGCCAGGCCGAGGATCAGGCTGGAGACAATTGTTACTTCGTAGGACTCAAAAATGTCGGCGGCCATGCCGGCGCAGTCGCCTACATTGTCGCCAACCAGGTCGGCGACCACGGCCGCATTGCGCGGGTCATCCTCTTCCATACCGGCTTCGACCTTACCAACGAGGTCGGCGCCGACGTCGGCTGCCTTGGTATAAATACCCCCGCCGACGCGCATGAAGAGGGCGATCAGCGTGGCTCCGAAGCCAAAGCCAAGCAGCACATCCGGAGCTGCTTTGAGGAATAAGATGAAAATGAGGGTGCCTCCCAATAACCCTAAACCGTCGGTCAGCATACCCGTGATTGTGCCGGAACGATAGGCGATGGTCAGCGCTTCCTTAAAGCTGCGCTTTGAAGCGGAGGCGACGCGTACATTACCCTGCACGGCCATGTTCATGCCGATGAAACCGACCGAGGCGGAGAATGTCGCGCCCATCACAAAAGCCAAAGCCCGTGCGGCGGCGATGCCCCACACGGCCGATTGACAAGTTACTGTCGCAGCCACGCGTTCCGGATTAAAGTCGGTATACCCGTTGGAGAGGGCGATTTTTCGCGCTGTCTGCGTCTCCAGTAAAGTCAGCACCTCTCCCTCGCTCAGCGAGGTATTGGCCGCTATTTGCTGTGCGAATGTGCTCTCTACGGCCGCACCGCAAAATAGTTCGTTTGCTTCACCCGTCGGCCGTACCAGAGCGACACTGGCAAACATAGCCGCGGTGAGGATGACGATCAAGATGCCAATCGTGCGCAGCTGGGTGCGCAGATAGGCGTTGGCGCCATCGCGAATATGCCCCCAAACTTCCTGCATCGAAGGCGTACCCTTATCGGCGGCGAAAGTCTTGCGCGCCAGCCAGTAAGCGTAACCCAATGCCAGGAAGGCGGTGGCCAGGACAAAATAGATCATGACCTGTTCAAAAGTTGAAATACCTTTCATGGTTGGTTAACTCCCTTGTCCTGAACAAATCAGGACATTAATAACAAAAAATCCCAGCGGCAGGCGCAAACGGCCGTCCTTAATAAGCACACAGCTTCAAGTCTCGGCTGGGTCAATAAAAAGCCGGGAAATAGCGGCTCGCTCAGCTAGAATGCATGCCCGTGGGGAGCTGGCATGAAGTAGCCAAATCGCTCGTATTATGGCATAAATTTTGGGGGTGCTGCATGACATTTGTCATGTCAGATATATGACAAAGATCATATTCGCATTTTGCGTTAGGACAGGTAATAATTACACTGCGGGGGAAGTTGTTACAACCCTGTTAAACCAAGGATAAGCGCACAACCTTAATCAGAGATAAGCCTGGTATACGCCTTGCCAATGAAGGGAGGATTCAGTTTTTGCGCGTCTACGGCCGAAAAATGTCTGGCGGTCAAATTAAACGAAAGGATCTCAGGCTTCAATGTCATAGACAAGCAGTTTTGTCCATTTCAGGTTGTTCTCTAATAGAAAACGCTTATGGACGGGGCCTACCTGGTAGCGATCATGCGCGGCCTGGTCCGCAAACACGAGCACCAAGCCGTGGGAGTAGCTGTTTTCAATCACAGGCCGCGGCGGCGTCTCCGCCGGTTTGCCATAGTAACCGGAATCAACAGCCGGATCTTCGAGAAGGGATGCTAATCCTTCTTCGAATTGAAGGATCGAACCGGCATCTTCTTCTTGATTAAGCCAGAAATACACGCTGTGAATTAACATCCGTTTTCCTTCCTTTGCATTCTAGTCGTCCGATCTTCCAAGATACCTGGTCTGTGGATAATCCGCTGCCAGGTCGTCCCAGAAACTATCTTTCAGGATTTCCGGGTAAACGACCGTATCCTGCAAATCTTTTCTGTGGAACCAGCGCGCATCTTTGATGAAATGCTCGTCGGGCCCTGAGCCTTGGACGTTGCGAATCGTCAATCTGCCGGAGTGGCCGCTGCTGCTGAGGAAAAGCTCAAAGTGGAGGGTGTCAGTTTCTGCCTCAAAATACTCGCGGATGTAAACCACGCGCCCAAGTTCAACAGCCAATCCCGTTTCCTCAAACGTTTCGCGCTGCACGGTGTCGAAAATATCGCCATCAACCGCCTCGACCCCACCGCCGGGCGGCACCCACCATACATCACCCGTCTCAGGATGCACATGCTGCACCAGCAAAATGCTGTCGTTTTCCACGATTAAAGCTGCTGCTCTGACACGGTGCCTCATTTCTTGATAAACCTCTCCAATGTTTGCTCGGGGAGTATATTGCTTCTGAATAGACGCGCAATTCTTGTTCCGAATCTCAATAGTGGCAAAATGCCACCGCTGGGATTTTGATAGGATGGTATGATTATTTTAGTCAGTTTTACTAGCTGCCGTTGGTATTTATACGCAGCTTCAAAGGAGGTTTTATAAGCTAAATCCATCATGTGTCCAGTCGCTCTCTCGGCGACAATGCCTAATTTAAATCCAGAAATTACACAAAAAGGAGAATATTGTGAAAAGAAACATAATGATAATGCTGGTTGTATTGCTTTTGTTTGCTCTAGCGGTTCCTGTTTTTGC
>JBJYWP010000062.1:0-2351 GCA_046259485.1 Promineifilaceae bacterium (SeqCode)
CCACAACTTTATCTGCTCCAAACGTGAACTTGAGCCCCTATGCCAGCGTGGAGGTCACTGTTACGGTCGCTATTCCACACGGCACGGCCAGCCAAGATAGCGATATAGTGGCCATCACGGCCACCTCACAAGGCGACAGCAGCAAAACGGATACAGCCGTCTTTACTACAATATCTACCGGACAAATGTCCGGAGTCTACATACCCATCATCTTGTCAAGTGCGCTGCCGTAACCCAGGTGTCGGCAGCTCGGCATATTGGCAATGATCGCCGGCCTATAAAATTTGAGGTTACGCTCAACGGTGCTCATAAATGGGAATTCCAGGACTATCATGAACTCCCTGCTTGTGTAACATGACTCCGACCCTCCAAAAAAAGCCTTTTCATATATAATCGGTACATATCGAAACCGGGAAATCCTCGCATGAGCAATAAAAACCTAAAGATACTGCTTCTTCAAGCACGCCATATAGACGACCTAGCCCGCCATGAGGAACGCCAATCATTTGCCGACCGTGCGGGCCTCGCCTTAGAGCAGATCGTGCCCTTCGATCTGTTAGAAAAAGCACCTACTCTGGCCGAGATTCGCCGCTTTGATGCGTTGATGGTCGGCGGCAGCGGCGCCTATTCCGTCTCCAAAAATGATCTACCCAACCAGGATGCAGTCATGGCCACGATGGCCGAAGTGGTGGAAGCCAGCCACCCGACCTTTGCTTCCTGCTATGGCTTTCATCTATTAGTGCAGGCTTTAGGCGGACAGGTTATCCATGATCCCAAATGCACGGAAGTAGGTGCTTTTGAGTTGACCCTCTCCGAATACGGCCGGGACGATGAACTATTCGGCTATCTCCCGGACGCATTCTTGGCCCAATTAGGCCATAAAGATCGCGCTTCTCGCCTACCGCGGGGAACGCTCAATCTCGCCTCCAGCACCAAAGCTCCCTACCAGGCGCTTCGCGTATCCGGCAAGCCTATCTGGGCAACTCAATTTCACCCCGAACTTACTGTCGAGGACAACCTGCTGCGCTTCTCCCGCTACAAGCATGTTTATGCAAGTCTCTACAGCCCCCCGGAACTCCAGGCTCTAATCGACGGCTTCCGCCCTAGCCCGGACGCAGAAGAACTTATTCCCCGTTTTTTAGAAACGGTATTCGGCTAGAATAGCTACCTGCGGTAGGTTTGTAAATGACACTAATTGATTTCTGAATAGTGACCGGATAATTCGTACATGTCCATCGATCCTGAAGCTGGGAAACAAATGCTCGCGGCCAGGCTGCAGCCATGGCACGACGCCGTTGCCGATCCGGCCGCAGCGCAGGAGCACATCCTGGCCACATTGATCCAGGGCTATGCGAAAACCGAGTATGGGCAGGAGCACAACGCGGCAGAGATCGGTACCATTGAGGAATATCGCCGAACTTTTCCTATCCGCACTTACGAATCATATAAACCGCTCATCGATTTGGTTATGGCCGGTGAAACTGAAATTCTCTTATCCGAAGACCCCGTCGGCTGGGCAATTACTCGCGGCACGACAAAAGGGGAATCGAAGTTTATTCCCATGACCGAATACGACCTACGCCAGCGTGTCAGCGCTGGGAGGGCGATGTTAAATTACGTTCTCGAAAGCGGAATTTTCGATCTTTTTGAGGGTGTCAATCTCAATCTGAATTTCCCCTCGACCGTGGGTATAGTCACAGTTGGCGATCAGGAGATCGAATATGGTTATAGTTCCGGCATCTACGCGCGCTACGTATCCAAAATGACGCCTATTCGTTCCGTGCCCAGCCAGGAGGAAATAGATGCTCTGGGAGGCACTACGGAAATCAGCGCTTGGGAGCGCCGCTTTGAGCTGGCTTTCGCGCGTTGCCGGGAGGAGAAGGTAACCCTCGTTGGCGGGGTTTTACCAACTGTGCTGACATTCGGCCGTTATTTGCGCAAGCACCATCACCTTTACCCAAAAGATATCTGGCAGCCGCAAATCATGACCCTCGGCAGCACGCCGGGCATCAACACCTACCATCGCGAGGCGCTGCAGGCGCTTTATGGGCGCGTGGTCATACGCGAGATCTACGGCGCGACGGAAGGTATGTTCGGCCAGCAGCGCGATGAGAAGAAGGCTTGGGTACCCAACTACGATCTTTTCTTTTTCGAAGTACGCACCCGCTCAGGGATCAAGATGCTGCACGAGATGCAGCCCGGTGAAATGGGCGGGCTGGTCGTCTCCACGATTATCCTACCGCGTTACCAGATCGGCGATATCATTCGCGCCTTCGAGCCCCCCTACTTTCGCTGTATCGGCCGTGATCGCTGGTGGACGCCGCTCAATTACGCCTGGGGAGAATTCATGA
>JBJYWP010000063.1:0-4034 GCA_046259485.1 Promineifilaceae bacterium (SeqCode)
CGACTGTAATCTTTAGCGTCAGCACTGAGGATCGCCCTGAGTTTTCGTTTGATTAGTCCTTCGGTCATGATAGCCTCTGATTCTTTGGCGACTGTACTGAGAAGGCGATGCGGCGGGTTCAGGTTCAGCTTTGCATTGGTGCTATTGAGCTGGAATGAGATCGAGTTTTAAAGGTGCAGTCGGCCAACTTGACGTTGAAATTTATTTAATTATCTATAATAAGTGCGAAATTTAACAGAGCAAACTAATTTTCTTGGAATGGTTCGGCAGACCTGAGAACGGTGCTGTATGGACTAGACCCGGCAAACGGTTTCGCACTCACTGCATTACCCACATCGGTCGCTGAATGTCCAAGGAGATAGTGATGCGGATAGTGACGAGTTACTGGTATTTAATCATAATTTCAGCGACAAACCTGCTGGGCGCAATATGCCGGATTAGGTTCCGCCGGGCCGCTTCCATTTCATTGCATACCGAAGTCAGGTATCGGCAAGCCCGGCTTTTTGGGGATTAGTAAAATCGATTCGTAAGCAAGAAGTATCTCGGCTTTCCACCGCTACCATTTCACTTGCCTCAAATCTGTATCGTACCTGCTACACTAATTGACACAATGTTGGCCATGCCTTATTTAATGCGGAATATCCGCTTGTTTCAGTATCGGTTTCACCCGTCAGACTATCGCCTGGAGGCATCGTGATTGAATGCTCAAAATGCCAGCACCAGAATCCGAACGACGCTATTTTCTGCAACAGATGCGGCCAGAAAATGGAGATCGAATGCGATAGATGCGGAAAAGCGAATCCACCTGGAAGCAAGTTCTGCAATCAATGCGGAAACCCATTCTCAGATCCCTCCGCTGCCAGAGGAATAAAGGGCGCTTTCAGACCTTCTAAACCGTTACAAACCACACCTGAGCCAGAATATTTGGGTAAAGGCGAACGACGCCAAATTACCACCGTTTTTTCTGATCTTTCCGGCTACACCTCTTTGAACGAAAGACTCGACCCGGAAGAAGTAGAAGCAATCATGAGCCGCATTAAAAAAGAGGCGGCGGGCATAGTCGAACGTCTTGAAGGAATCGTCAATCAATATGTAGGGGACGAAGTCCTGGCCCTCTTCGGAGTTCCTTTTGCCCACGAAGACGACCCTGTTCGTGCTGTCCGGGCCGCTTTAGACATTCACCGGATGGTTCGACGAATAAGCCTCGAAGTAGAGTCGCGAACCCGCACCAGGCTCCGAATGCACACCGGCATCAGCACCGGTCTGATCGTCACCCAGATGCAGGATACCCGCGAGGGCAGCTACGGAATAACAGGCGACACGGTCAATATCGGCGCACGCCTTGCCAGCCATGCCGAAACGGACCAAATTCTGGTTGATCCCGCAACGTATCAGCTTGTGGCCCCCTATTTTGAAACCAAAGCCCTGAAACCGGTAACCGTAGCCGGTAAGAGCAATTCCTTGATTCCGCACCTGGTGACAGGGCAGTCAGCGGTGCAAACTCGTTTTGAGGCGTCTCGATTGCGCGGCTTCACGTCATTCACCGGAAGAGAGCATGAACTGACCACCCTCTATTCATGTCTGGAGAACATGTTGTCCGGGAAGGGACAATTTGTGACTGTAGCAGGTGAAGCCGGGTTGGGCAAAAGTCGCTTGATCTATGAATTTCGACACTCCCTGAATAGAGCGGAAATCACAGTGCTGCAGGGGCGCTGCCAGTCGTACGGTACGAGCATACCCTACTTCCCGCATATCAACGCACTAAGGCGCGGACTCAATTTGCGAGATGATGACACGCCGAGTGAATTACACCAGAAAGCCGTATCCAATATTCTGGAAATCGACACCTCGCTTGAACAATATCTGCCGATCCTGTTGCACCTGTTGTCGATACCGAGCAAGGAATATCCGCTTTCAAAAAACCTGCACGATCAAGAACTGGCCAGGGCAATCCTGGAGGCGCTGACAGCCGTCTATATTCTGAACACAAAAAAACATCCCACGGTCTTGATTTTTGAAGACTGGCATTGGGCCGACGAAGCCTCGGATGCGGCCTTAAAATACATGCACAGTCTGATCGCCTCCTACCCGATGATGATATTGGTGATTTTTCGACCGGACTACCCGGCGAACTGGGGGAACTGGAGCCACCACACCCCCATAGTGCTGAATGCCTTGGATTATTTCAATTGTGAAAACATCATCAAATCCGTATGGGACGCCGACCATCTGCCGGAAGGAATCGTGCCGTTGATCCACGAGCGGACCGGTGGGAATCCTTTTTTTGTGGAAGAAATCAGCAGCGCACTGATCGAGGAAGACACTGTCCGGCTGAATGACAGGCGGGCGGTATTAAACAAGCCCTTGGAAAAGGTTTCTATCCCCAACACGGTCCAGGCCGTCATTCGTGCGCGGCTCGATCGACTGGATGATTATACTCATGAATCATTGCGCCTGGCATCGGTCATCGGACGGGAATTCACGCGAAGAGTCCTTGAAAAGATATCCACATCCAGGGAGCAATTGACACAGGCACTGGAGAGGTTGAAAGCCCTTGAGCTGATCCAGCAAACGAAGCTCGTGCCTGAAGCCGAATACATGTTCAAGCATGTGATTACCCAGGAGGTGACCTATGAAACACTTCTCAAACAAAAACGAAAGGATCTGCATCGTCTGGTGGGCCAAGCAATTGAGGAACTGTACAGGGACAGATTGGAAGAGTTTTACGAAACCCTGGCCTTTCATTTCTGGAGAGGCCAAGACTGGCAGCGGGCATACCAGTATAATCGCGAAGCCGGGTTAAAGGCCCAATCGTTTTCAGCTTATATCGAAGCCCAAAATTTTCTTGAAGTGGCCCTCGAAGCACTCCAAAAGCTGCCTCGCACGACAGATAATCTTGAGCGGGAAATCGATTTGCGATTCAATATGCGATCGGCGCTCTTCCCACAGGGCAAACACGACGACTGGGCCGATCACATACGCGTGGCCGAATCGCTGGCCGAGGAAATCCATGATGAAACGCGTCTGGCCAGCATCTATAATTATCTGGCCGGATACCTCTGGATTCGAGGCCGTCATAAAGAATCCATCGAACTTGGCGAGAAAGGCCTGCGGCTTTCTAAATCCACGGGTAATTTCGATGCGGAGGTAACAACGAAGGTGCACATCGGCATACCGCTTTTGTACACCGGCGAAATAAAACGGCAGATCGCGTTGCACCGGGAAGTGGCCAAACAGCTATCGGGACCGGCAGCACTGGGACGCTACGGATTCTCAAGTGTACCTTCCATCACGGCCCGGAGTTATCTGGCGTTCGGGTTGTCGGAGCTCGGCGAGTTCGAAGAGGCGGAAATGTGGGCCCGTCAGGGAATAGAACTATCGGGGCGGGTTAAGAACCTTTTCAGCACCGCTCTTATCCATGCCTGTTCAGGTTTGGCGTACCTGCGTCAGGGTAAGATCGATACGGCTTTCAAACTGCTGCAAGAGGGATATGCGTTGAGCAGAGATGCTGATATCCGGGCCCTTATCTCACTTGCTGCCGGTAGTTTAGGCCATTGTTACTTGCTAATGGAGCGTCCTGTAGATGCTTTGCCGATTTTAATGGACGCAGTAGATCCCCAAATCCTTAAAGCATCAATCTTTCCTTCAATCTATCCGATCACGGTTCTGGCGGAAACCTATCGTCTGATGGGGCAAACGGGCAAAGCCTGCGAAACTGCAGAAGAAGCCCTGCGGATATTCCGCCAAACGGATGAGCGCTGCTTTGGTGCGTGGGCACTATATGAAATGGCGGTTATCCAGAGCGAAAACAATTCAAAGCAAATTGAGGAAGCACCGCATACGTATCAGCTGGCGATAGATTTGGCGGAAGAGCTCAACATGAAACCGTTGCAAGCCCATTGTCATCTGAAGTTCGGACAACATTACGCAAAAATTGGGAAGACGGATTTGGCTCGCTCCGAGTTTTTGAATGCGATCGATTTATACCGCTCATTGGGAATGGCATTTTGGCTTCCCATGGCCGAAGCGAGGTT
>JBJYWP010000064.1:0-1704 GCA_046259485.1 Promineifilaceae bacterium (SeqCode)
GCGTTGGTAAAACCCGTCTGGCCAAAATTCTACGCCGGGATAACTGGTTACACTATTGTGCCGACTATCGCATTGGAACCCGTTACCTCGATGAGGCGATTCTTGACAACGTTAAGCAGCAGGCGATGAAGATTCCCTTTCTCCGGGAACTACTTCGCTCTGATTCCATTTATCTGCGTAACAACATTACCGTCGACAACCTGAAACCGGTTTCGTGTTTTCTTGGCAAGCTGGGGAACCCCGAACAAAATGGACTGTCTCTTCGAGAATTTAAACGCCGCCAGGAACTCTACAGACAGGGTGAAATAGCCGCCATGAAGGATGTCCCGGAGTTTATCCGCAAGGCCCGGGAAATTTACGGCTATCAGCACTTTGTTAACGACGCCGGCGGCAGTATTTGCGAGTTGGACGACAATGAGGTGATGCCGCTGCTGGCAAAACATACGCTGATTCTTTATATCAAGGCGACGGCAAAGGACGAGCAGGAACTGATAAGACGGGCCGAGAAAGAGCCAAAACCCCTTTACTATCGGGAAGCCTTTCTGGACGAGCATTTGGCAAGTTACCTGCCGGAAAATCATGTGTCTTACTATGCCATGATTGATCCGGACACCTTTGTACGCTGGATGTTTCCCAAGTTGTTCTACGCACGTATTCCCCGCTATGAGACCATTGCCCAGCAATACGGCTACACGGTTACCACGGACCAGCTCGGTAAGATTACCCATGAGGCGGATTTTCTTCACCTTTTGGAACAAATAATTGCACAACAGTCTTAGTTTCAATTTCAGTCCTTTTTAGGCGAGATTCTTAAACATGCCTTTGGTTGCCAATTCGGATTTACCCACCTTCGAGCGGCTGGCGCGCGAAGGTCAGACGGTGCTTGCACCCAATCGGGCGCTACATCAAGATATTCGGGAACTGCATATCGGGCTTTTGAATATGATGCCCGATACGGCACTGGCCGCCACCGAACGGCAGTTCTTTCGGTTGATTGGGGAAAGCAATCCCATCGCGCAATTTTATATGCATCCCTTTACCCTGGGAGATCTGAAGCGCAGCCCAAAGGCACAGGAATACCTCGCACAGTACTATGAATCTTTTGAAACCATTCAGAGAGAAGGACTGGATGCTTTAATTATTACCGGCGCCAACGTCACCCAGCCCGATCTAGCAGCTGAACCTTTTTGGGATCCCCTTATCGAAGTGATCGGCTGGGCCGAGGAAAATGTCACTTCAATTTTATGCTCATGCCTGGCTACCCATGCAGTATTGCAGTTCCGACACGGTCAGAAACGCCGCCGCTTACCCGCCAAACGCTGGGGCGTTTATCGGCACTGCGTAGTGGATGCGCGCCATCCGCTGGTTAATGATGTCAATACATGCTTTGATGTGCCCCATTCCCGTTTCAACGAAATTGGCCGCGATCCATTCGCGGCCGCAGGTCTTCCGGTATTGGTGGAAAGTCAAGAGGCCGGCGTGCATCTAGCGGTCAGCCGGGATGGTTTTCGGATTGTCTATTTTCAAGGACATCAGGAATACGACACCCATAGCCTGCTTAAGGAATATAAGCGTGAAGTCAATCGTTTTGCCCAAGGCGAACGGGAGGATTATCCGCCATTTCCTGAACATTATTTTGATCGCCAGACGCAAGCCATCCTGGACGAGTACCAGGAGCGGCTGCGGAATGCCCTAAGCCACCGC
>JBJYWP010000065.1:0-7152 GCA_046259485.1 Promineifilaceae bacterium (SeqCode)
CCTGCAGCCTGCAGCCCTGCCACCCTGCTTTATTTATCGTCCAAAACCGCGATACCCGGCAGTTCTTTGCCTTCCAGCAGTTCCAGGCTGGCGCCGCCGCCGGTGCTGACATGGGTCATCTTGTCGGTCAGGTCAGCTTTCTTGACCGCCGCGGCCGAATCGCCGCCGCCGATGACGACCATCGCGCCTTCTTCAACCAGATCGGCCAGAACGAAGGCCAGAGCATCGGTGCCCTTGGCAAACTGTTCGAATTCAAAGACACCCATCGGCCCGTTCCAGACGACGAGTTTGGCGCCTTGCAGTTCTTCCGTGAAACGTTTTAAGGTCTCCGGGCCGATGTCCAGGGCCATCTCGAAGCTCTCGATAGCGTCCACATTCTTTTCCGTGCGTACCGCGTCGGCCGAAAATGTGTCGGCCACGGCAACATCTACGGGCAGGATCAGGCGTCCCGGCGCTGCTTCCAACAGGCGTTTGGCCTCGGGTAGAGCATCTTCTTCGACCAGGGACTTGCCCATGTCATAGCCTTGAGCGGCCAGGAAGGTATTGGCCATGCCGCCGCCGATGAGAATCTTGTCCGCTTTTTGCAGCAGGTTGTCGATCAGCTTGATCTTGTCCGAGATCTTGGCCCCACCCATGATCGCCACGTAAGGATGGGGTGGGTTGGAAACGGCCGTGCCCAGGGCCTCCAGTTCTTTAGCCATCAGGAAACCGGCTACCGCCGGACCGCCTTTGGCGCGCATCGCCTGGGCGGCTCCCTCGGTGCTGGAATGGGCGCGATGCGCGCTGCCGAAGGCGTCGTCAACGTAGATATCGGCCATCGCCGCCATCTGCTCGGCCAGTTCGAGATCGTTTTTCTTTTCACCCGGTTCAAAGCGCGTGTTCTCCAGCAGCAGAACGTCTCCCGGCTGCAAATTGGCTGCTGCCTCCGCGGCCTCTTCTCCAACAACTTCGTCGACCTTGATTACCGGACGGCCCAACAGTTCGCTGAGGCGCGCGGCAACGGGGTCCATGGCGAACTGCTTGTCTTCCGCCGAGGTGGGACGGCCGAGATGGGAAGCCAGGATCAAGGCCGCGCCGTGGTCCAGCAAATAGTTTAGCGTTGGTAACGCCGCGCGAATACGCGTGTCATCCGTTACCTGGATATCGTCGTTGGGATCTTTGCTGCTCAAGGGTACGTTAAAGTCGACCCGTACAAATACTTTTTTGCCATTGGGATCTATGTCGGTGATACTTTTCTTGTCCATTTTTTGCTCCTTTATAGCTGTCAGCTCCCAGGGATCAGCCGTGGGGCTGATGTCTGGCAGCTGATTGCTGATTCCTTGAAATTATACGCCGGATTAACGGCCGTGTCATCGATTCTCGCGCTGTGAATGGGTATGCTTAAGGATGGTTAACGGCCGGTTTGGCGGGATGATAGGACTGCCACCAACGGGCAGCAGAATCTCGCCTGCGAACGGCCGGGCAGGTTAGCCCTGGGGCTGCGGCGGCACGCAAATCACGCTCGTTTCATCGAGCCGGTACAGCTCGCCAAAACCATTGATCTGCTTAAGAGTATCCACCGTTGTGTTGCATTTGATGGCGATTTTTGTAAGCGTATCCCCCTCGCGCACAACGTATGCCTGGCCGTTAGGACAGCAGGATTCGTCGGCGATAGGCAGTCTGATTTGTGTGCCGGGGACGATGTCTGTTGCATCGAGACCGAAACGGGCCATCAAGGCGATGGTTGTATTGAAGCGCATGCTAATCGAATAAAGCGTATCCCCCGGTTCGACCACGTAATCGATAAAGATGATACATAAGGCAGGTGCGGCCGTAGGCACCAGAGTGGGTACGGGCACCGGCGTGGGTTCCGGAGGCAGCGTAGGCACCGGTACAGGCGTCGGATCCTGCACCTGTCCCCCCTGACCTCCTTGTTGGGCCGGAGGTTCAGCGATAAGCTGCTGCTCAGGCGGGGTGGCTATGATTTGTACCGCCATTTTGGGATTGGAACGCACCAGGACCTTGGTATTGTTCACATCCGCGACGTATGTGCCGGGCGGATATTCCGGCCGTCCTTGCAAATAGAAATAGGCTAATGCGCCACCCAGAGCCAGGATGACGGCCATAAACATGATCAAGATGAGAACCTTTCCGTCAGTGCGATCAAACATAATTTTGCTCGAAGATTATTTAAGGTGCGAATTGGTTACTGATTATGTTACACTTGCAAATAGGTTATGGCAAGTAGGGAAAGGTGAATAAGATGCTTTACAACCGCCAAAAACGAGAAGAATTAGAGGAAATAACCCTGGCGCCGTATGCCTTGAAGAGTGCCAATTCGCGGGGCCGCATTTATCCGGAAGCGGAGTCGCGGACACGCACTGCTTTTGAGCGCGATCGCGATCGTATCATCCATACCAATGCCTTCCGGCGATTGGAATATAAGACGCAGGTTTTTGTAAACTACGAAGGGGATCATTATCGCACGCGGCTGACTCATACATTGGAGGTGGCGCAGCTCGGCCGTGCGTTGGCAAGGGGTCTGGGCGGTAATGATCTGCTGTCTGAGGCGATATGCCTGGCTCATGATCTGGGTCACGCTCCTTTCGGCCATGCGGGTGAACATATCCTCAACGAGCTGATGCATGGTTATGGCGGGTTTAATCATAATACGCAGAGCTATCGCGTGGTCACCGATTTGGAAGACGGCTATCCCGATTTTCCCGGCTTGAACCTGACTTACGAGACGCGCGAAGGGATGTTGAAGCATGAAACTGACTATGACCAGAGCGAGGCCGAGGCTTATGAGCCGCATAAACGGGCGTCCTTAGAGGCCCAAATCGCCAATCTGGCGGATGAAATCGCCTATAACGCGCATGACCTTGATGACGGTTTGCGCAGCGGAATCTTATCCCCATATGATTTGCAGGAGATTGCTATCTGGCGAGATTTATGCGCGATGGTGGATTGGCAGCGCGATGAGCCTTTTACGCAGATGATGCGCCATGAGATTATTCGCGAACTCATCGGCCGTTCTGTCGAAGACGTCCTGTTGACCACAAACAACGCCTTAGAAAGTAACGGCCTGGATACCCCCGATAAGATACAGTTGCACGATCAAAATGTCGTCGATTATTCGCCCGAATTCGGCGAATTAATGAGCGAGTTGAAACGCTACCTGTACCAGAATATGTATCGCCACTACCGTCTGGTACGCATGCAGCAAAAAGCGGAACGAATCGTGGCTGACCTGTTCAACGCCTACCTTAAAGAACCGGAGATGCTGCCCACGGACGCGCAAAAACGCCTCTCCGAGGAACCCCTGCATCGTGTCGTGGCTGATTACCTGGCAGGCATGACCGACCGCTATGCCCTGGATGAGTGGAATAAATTATTTGACCCTTACTCGAGAGCGTAATAAATGACTGTTGGGGCAAACTGCAAGGTTGCAGATTTGCAAGATCACAGGAGTGATCTAAACTAAATTACTGACTGACTGATGTACTGAAAAACTGACCACCTGACACGCTAAACAAAAAAGCCCCGGTATTACGCCGGGGCTTTTTCATTCTTTTAGCAAACTGATGATTTAGAAATCCATCAGGTCGTCTACATCGCTGGAGGCGGAATAGGTTGACCCGCCATTTTCCTTGGCCCAGGCGGAAAGAGCGATGGTGATGCGGTCGAAATAACTTTGCGGCGGGCGGTCATTATCGTTGCCATACAGCATCTCTGTGATTTCGGCATTGATAATGAGAGAGGCTGTCTCCAAGACGATGGTTTCCCCTTCTCGGGCCAGGACGGGTTCGCCCTTCGGCGCCAGCTTCGCTTTTAATGCATCATCAAAGAATGCATGATCGCTCATAACGACTTTGGTGATGGTTCGGATATCTTTTTTATCGAACAACCAGATCTCCAGGGCAGTGACTTTCTTGGGCACATCCCCGCCAATCGTCTCCGCGATGCCTACACCACATTCACCCAGGAATTCGCTGCTGGCATTCTCAATGCTGAAGGAGTCGTCGTAAGCGTCATTCCCATAAGTATACGTCGTGTGGAAACGGGCGATTGGCACCGTGGTTACATCATCGCTTCTGCTCGCCTGAACGGCCGTGGCCGCTGCCGCCGGTCTTGCATAGACATCGTCAGACTCATCAAATACGGGTTCCACGGAGACCGAAGCTTCGGCAGCATCATGGCGGCTGTTTAATACCCATAAGATTGCCGCCACAACGAGGCCGAGCAAGAGCAGGAGCATAAAAGCAGGCAGCAGCCAGCCGGGCGCACCGCCCTCTTCATCGGCGGCGGTTTCCCCGCCAACTTCCGCATCGCCTGTTTCACCACCTCCGACGGGTGTAGCTGTGATGACGCCGCTGCATCCTGCACCGCCATTGACGACGCTGGCAACAGCTTCTAGACGCGCGCGTTCGGCCGGATCGGTCACGCCGGCGGCCATAGTACAGGCAACTTGATCGCCGGTGGCATCTCCGGCCCACCCACCAAGCGCCTGCTGGACCATCTCCGCGTTCCCGTTAAAGGCATATAACTCAGCAACTGCTCTGACCCACGCTTCCTGATATTGTGGGGCGAGCTGTCCTGGTGTAGCGTCTGTCCATTCCACCGGCCAAATATACCAGCCAAATAAAACCAGCCCTATAATCCAGCCGATTATAAATGAACCTAACACTGACCAGGCGGGATATTTTCGTACTAAATTCATCTGTCACCTACCTTCGAATTATGGAATACGAACGACATTCAGTGACATCCCCTCTGTCGCAAGTTATCTTACCATAACTAAAACTTGAACACAACATAATGTGACGAGTTGGCAGTTTGACTGATCGGGGGGAGCAGTTTATTTCCAGGCCGGCAGTCGAAAATCCGGCCGGTGTTTATCTTTTTTGCAAGCGATAATCTAGAGCGGTATGGCGTTCAGCGACTTTATTGTTCTTTACGGCGATGGACAGTGCTTTGCGCGTGCCGACGAGGATCACGAGTTTCTTGGCCCGGGTGACGGCCGTGTATAAAAGATTGCGCTGCAGCATCATGTAGTGCTGCGTGGCCACGGGCATAACGATACAAGGATATTCCGCGCCCTGGCTCTTATGGACACTGATCGCGTAAGCATGAACCAGTTCGTCAGTCTCCAAGAAGTCGTAAACCACCGGTGCTCCATCAATATTGACCTTAAGTGTCTGCTGAACGGTATCCAGGGCCGTGATCCGGCCGATGTCGCCGTTGTAGACATTCTTGTCGTAGTTATTGACCGTTTGCATCACTTTGTCGCCGACGCGAAAGACCCGCCCGCCGATGCGCCGTTCCGCCTTTTTACCCGGTGGGTTAAGCGTGGATTGTAAGGTCAGGTTTAACTGGTGTACGCCTAAAATCCCATTGTACATTGGCGCCAGGACCTGCACATCGTCCAGGGGATCGAGGCCGAATTTTTGGGGTATGCGCTGGGCGACGATGTCGATCAGCAGTTCGGCCGCTTCCCCGGGGTCTTGCTTCACAAACAGGAAAAAGTCCCCGGCATCATTTGGCGTCTCCGGCATTTGTCCCTGGTTGATGCGGTGCGCGTTATGCACAATAAGCGATCCCTCGGCCTGGCGGAAGATCACTTCCAGGCGCACTACGGCTGTTACGCCGGAGGCGATGAGGTCGCGCAAAATGTCCCCCGCGCCGACTGAGGGCAGCTGGTCGACGTCGCCAACCAGCAGGACATGGCTGTCATGGGGGATGGCTTTAAACAGGCTGTTGGCCAGGCTTAAATCCAACATCGATGCTTCATCAATGATCACCATGTCGGCTTCCAGCGGCCGGTATTCGTTGCGGCCGAAGCCTTCGCCGGGTTTAAACTCCAGCAGGCGATGGATGGTCTTCGCTTCTCGATCCGTCGTTTCTGTCAGGCGCTTGGCTGCTCGACCGGTGGGTGAGGCTAGGACATAAGAACGGCCGTGGCGATCCAGCAGGTCCAGCAGGGCGCGCAGCGTGGTTGTTTTCCCCGTTCCCGGACCGCCGGTGAGAACGGTAACTTTATGGGTGACGGCCGTTTGAATGGCCTCCAACTGCTGCCGGCTTAGAGTGACCAGGCTGTCCCGCCCGATCTCGTTCGGCTGGATATGGCGCAGGTTTCGCAGGCGGCTGCCGGGGGATTCCACAATCTGTTGGACGCGATTGGTTACCCCAATTTCAGAATAATAAAATGGGGTCAGATAGACGGCTCTTTCTTCGCGCAGTAAATCAGCGGTCTCTGTAGAGGTAGGGGACGTAACCGCCGCTTGGGAAGGCTTTCGCCCTGTATCGTAAATTAAGGTTTCGCGCTTAACGAAGTCGCTGGTTTCCAACTGGTCGATGACCTGGGTCACGGTTTCCTCCGGTACGCCCAAAATCTCGGCCGCTTCCGGCTCCAGTGATTCCTGCGGCATATAGACGTGGCCTTCTTCGGCCATACGGTTGAGCGTGTAGGCGATGCCCGCCTCGACACGCCCAGGATCGTCGTGGGCAAGGCCAAGCGCCTGGGCGATTTTATCGGCCGTAATAAAGCCGATGCCATGGACATCTTTTACCAACCGGTAAGGTGTTTGCTGCACGACGGCCAGGGCTTCATCGCCGTAGTTCTTGTAGATTTTCACAGCCAGGTTGGTTGATACGCCGTGCGACTGCAAGAAGAGCATCACGTCTTTAATCGCCCGTTGTTCGTTCCAGGACTTGATGATACTGTCAACCCGTTTCTTGCCGATTCCTTCGACTTCACGCAGTCGTTCCGGATGGTAATCGATCACCTCCAGCGTCTCTGTGCCAAACTTGTTGACGATGCGCTCAGCCATGACTTTGCCGATACCGCGGATCATGCCCGATCCCAAATAGCGCCGGATGCCGTCGGTCGTTGCCGGAAGCGACTTCTCACACATCTCCACCTGAAATTGACGGCCGTGGCGGGCATGCGTAGCCCACTGCCCGGTTAATTTCAACCATTCGCCGGGATTCATTTCCGGCAGATTGCCGACCACGGTAATCAATGCCTCCCGGCCGCCGGCATATTTAAAGGGCAGCATGCCGCGCGTATCCGGCTTGAGGCGAATGACTGAATAGCCGTTCTCTTCGTTGTAGTACGTGATCCGTTCCACCGAACCGCTGATCTGCACCCGATCATTCATAACCCTATTCTAG
>JBJYWP010000066.1:0-26726 GCA_046259485.1 Promineifilaceae bacterium (SeqCode)
ACCGCGGCTTCCAGTGACCATTCTGCCGCGCGCACATGGCGCAGTTGCGCCAGGATTATGAGCAGTTCAGCGAACGCGACACGGCCGTTCTCGTTGTCGGTCCTGAAAACGCCCAAAAGTTCGCTGATTATTTCAGCAAGAATGACCTGCCCTTCACCGGCCTACCCGATCCCAAACACGGCGTGCTCAAGCGCTACGGCCAGGAGATCAAGATTTTCAAACTCGGCCGTATGCCCGCCCAGGCCCTGATCGACAAGCAGGGCATTGTCCGCTTCGTCCATTACGGCGATTCCATGCGCGACATCCCGTCCACGCAGGAGATGCTGGACCTCATTGACGAGGTCTCATCAATGAGGTGAACGAGGAACAACAAAGCACATAGCTATACTTCAAGAATAAACCAAAGATATAACTTTTGTCAGATGTGGATGCCTTCACAGCTGCGTTAAAATGGTGCCAGACATTAAGAATTAAGAACTATTATGCCAATAACTGGGCGATCACAACAGCCAGGCATCAGTCATAATGGTGCAACTGCCGCGGCGGCGCGGTAAGGAGAAAAAACAATGAGCGCACAAAATAAAGAATCCGCTGAAAAGACCTTCGCCTGCGAAACCTGCCCGATGCGCAAAAAGGCCGAAGAAAATCCCAAGAGCTTCATGGCCAGGATTTGGCGCTGGCATACCGGCTGGTGCCCCGGCTGGAAAGCGTACCAGGCTCACCTGCAAAGCCAAAAGTAGAGGGCGTGCCCCTTGCAGCTAGATGCTGACCAGTGTGATCTGCAGCGCTTCGGGCACAGAGCACTAAACCAGGTGTCAGGCACTTTCACCGGTATTATACTTCAGAAAGAAATTGCAAAGTGCCTGACACCTATATAATATGCTACTATTACGCTCGTGCATATTTCCAGTGAAGCAGACTTTCTAGAACAGAGAAATTCTCCATGCCCCGAAGAGAAGGTATGATGGATCCAACCTCGGGGCAGCCAACGTCCATAACACTGATCATCCTTTCTTACAGATTTAGAGGGCAGCACCCGCCTCTGGCAGCAGTACCCGTTGGCCATGCAGATCGCCCTGGAGCGGCATGACGAGGTTTTGCGCACGGCCGTTGAAAGTGCCGACGGCCGTATCGTCAAATCAACCGGAGACGGCTTTTACGCCGTTTTTTAAAACGTCTCGGATGGCTTACCTGTATCACGGCCCAAAAAAGGCTGGGCGAGGAATCATGGCCTCAGACCAGCCCGCTGCGTGTGCGGTTGATGGCCCTAAAAGGCTTTACGCCCGAGGTCGAAGCTGCCTTCAAGGAAGCGCTGGCTTTAACTGAAAAGCAGGGAGAACTGCCGCAGTTATTCCCCGTGCTGCGCGGATTGTCCACCTATTACCAGTTCCGCATGGAGTTCGATAAATCATTCGAATTGGGGGAAAGAATCCTTGCCCTGGCCGAGAGTAAAGACGATGATTTGATGCGCATTCATGCTTATCTGCTGATAGGGTCAAATGTCGGGCTGATATCCGGCCTGGATCAGGAACTGGCCTGGTTGGAACAAGGCATCGCTTTATTCGATCCTGACCGGCAGCGCCTGCAGCCCTTTCAGGTCGGCAACAACCCGGGCATTGTTTGCTATACAGCTTCCGCGATCTACCTCTGGTGGCAAGGTTTCGCCAATCAGGCCTTCGCCCGCGCGCAAAAAGCATTCGATATCGCCACCCGTTTAGAGCATCCTTACACCATGGCCTATGCCTGTTTTCACACCGGTGTGTTGTATTTATGGTCGGGTGAAATGCAGCAGGCGCGCAGCCGTGCTATAACGATGAGAGAAATTGCCGCCGAACAGGAGTATCATCTGTGGTATGCCATGGCCACGATCCTTCTTGGCGCGGCCGAAAGCGGTTTAGGCGCGGCGGAAGCAGGCTTAGCGCGTTTGGAAGAAGGCTTCGCCGCCTATATGGGGCACATTTCGCCACCGGTTTTTTGGCCCATGATCACTACGATTCGCGCTGCAGCCCACGGCCGTGCCGGGAAAGCAGCGGAAGGCCTGAACATGCTCGACGATCTGCTGCAAGATGGCCAACAGCTGCCCGATATCCTAATCCTCAAAGGGGAACTTCTACTACAGGAATCCCCGTCCAATACGGCCGCAGCAACCAAACTTTTCAGAGAAGGCCTGGAACTAGCGCAGATGATGGGCTACAAAATTTTTGTCCTACGGGCAGTCTCCAGATTGGCCGAGCTGGAAGTAGAGGAAGGCAAAGCAGGCGAAAACGGCCGTCTTCTGGCCGATCTCTACGACAGTTTCACGGAAGGGTTTGAAACACGTGATTTGCAGGAAGCGCGATCTGTTCTGGAGCGCCGGCGCGAATTAACGGACTAGAAAACGCTCGAGTAAACTCTCAGCGACCTTTGCGCCAACGGACGAAGAAGAAAACACCGCCTAAGACCAGGAGCAAAGTCAGTCCGCCGGCCCAGGCCAGCGGACGGCTTGGATCGCGCCAACCATTAGGCAATATGATGGGCTCGAAAACGGCCGTAACCGTTTCATCGCTCGTGAGTGTGAGCGCTATTGTTTCTTCACCGCCGCTCACCGCTCCCTGCCATTCTACAAAGCGATAACCCGGCTCGGGGACGGCCGTCAGCCGCAGCGGGACATCGCGGAAATAAACGCCCGTAAAGGGAGTGCCCGGCAGCGATTGTCCTTCTACCAGGATGGTCCCGCCCTCTGGCCTGTTAACATCCAAGGTCAAATATTGGGTACCACTGAGCGAAAAGGCTTCGACAAGATGCTGGCGCAGGGCATCCGGCCGCTCGCGTACAAAATCCTGCAGATGGGCGATCTCATCCTGCCAGGCCGGCAGCTCCGGCCTCTCGCTGCGCCCTGTGACTTGAGCCTCTGTTTTGTAGTTATCCGCCCACCAGTCGGCCACATGCCAATAGGTGCGCTGGCGCTCAATTTCCGGCGCGATCCCACCCTGGAGAGAATCCAGGATCGCCAGTAAGCGTTCCGGTTCAAAAGTCACGTTCAGATGATGGGCGAAACGTTGAATAAATTCGTTCTTGAAGCTTTCATTCGCCAGCAGTGCCCCGAACAGCGGATCGTAATTCAGAATATCCTGCAGTGTATTAACATACCTGCGGCCAAAACCGCGATCGAGATCATAAACGAGGAAATCCCAACGCTGGAATGGGGGCTGCGCTCGCCAGACCTTGCGGTTACGATGCCAGCTTGTGTTACCGACATAGCTTTCGGCAATGATATAATCGACAAAATGATCCGTATTAAGACGCAATTGCACGGCAGCGTAGTTTTCCGCCGCGTTCAAGTCATGGCTTATGGCAAACGCTTCTAACGCCTCATAGTCGGAGGCGTCGCCATAAAGAACCTGCAGTTCGGTGGGGCTATCGTCATGATGATAGCCAACAAAAAGCAGATCGAGTTCGTCCAGATCCACGCCATAATGCGTGACCAGATAATCCTCATTCTCTTTCTCACGAATGTTGTGGATGCCAAAGTAACTGCCATTGATAAACAGCAGGACCGGCCGGAAGGCCTGTGTGCCCAGGTCCATATACCCTTCAATTGCTTTCTGGCCAAAGGCATCGCGCAGCATCGTACCCGCCCAGTCATCACTGCCGCTGCGCAGCAGGAACGATGCATATTTTTGTAGGTCGCGATCCAGGAAGAGCTCGTAGAGGATCTGATCATTGCCGTCGCCGGCATTCTTGATGAAAACAGCCAGCGATTTCTGCGGCAGGTAAATGGCAGTCGTACCGAACAAGCGGATGGAGACCTCCGCTTGAAAGCCCAAAGATCCGTCGGGTTCATAAAGGGCGATGGTTGCAGGCCGCTCCCAATCCTTGCGTGAATTGATACTTTCGTCCACGTAGATGCCGATCTCTGGGTCCCAAAGATAGAGCGGGTCGATTGCCAACGAGACGATCGGCAGCTTTGTTTGCTCGCCAATCAAGTATGTTTGCGTGCCTACGGGACCGGCCAGCACGCTGTCGATGAAAGCACGCGCGCGAACGACAGTTGTTTCTGAAAGATGGATGGGCGCTTGATAGAGTGTGGAATCGGCCGTTGGCTGCGAGCCGTCCAACGTGTAGTGGATTTGGGCCGCCGGTTCCGTTGCGCTCAATGCCACCTCGACAGGACCTTCATAGCGCCCACCGGCCGCAGAAAAATGGGGGACAGCCGCCCGGGTCACGGTTTCCAAGGCCAAGCCTTCGTTCATTCGCCCCGGCGTCGGCAGTTGAAAAAAGGCCCACTCCGCCGCCACATTGGTCATGCGCCCGTAGGAGACGTCTTCGGTCTGGTCGCCAAAACGAACCATATCGACCAGTTGGCCCTCGGGATTATAGAGGGCGACCTCCTCACCGTCGCGGCTGAGACGGAAGTTGCTGTGCAGTCCGCTGTCACGGCCGTCGGCCCAGAAGAGGATATAACCCCCTGCCGGCGCGACCGTCCCCAGCGGAATAGACCATCTCACAGGATTCCGAATATCGTCCGTCAGTGTAAAATTGCCGAGATCGACGTCTTCCTCGCCAGGATTATAAATCTCAATCCAGTCGCTAAAAGCGCCGAAGTCGGGGTCAATTGCGGTTGACATGTTGGCGGCCATGATCTCATTGATCAGCAGCCCGGACCCTGTCTGGCTCGCTAAAGAATCAGCCGGCCGGCTTGCTAGCAGCCAACAGGTGAAGATGACTGCCGCTAAGGGCAAATAACGGCTAATCTTACGCACTGCTGCAGCCACAATATACATAGGGATAATTGTAATAGGACCCCAGCCCATCACAAATCTCATTAACCGGCCGTTGATCTGGTCACCGTTTTTAAAGGCCATGTTTGATATCAAGGTTAAGATTTTGGACATCATAACTTGCTAAAGTTATAACGCAGGTATGATTTTGGTGACGCTGTCAGGTAGTTAAGCAACCATAAGGGAAACGACATGGACGAAAAAAAGAAGAAATTCCAAACCATTGATGAATATATCAGTACCTTTCCCGAGAATGTACAGCATATTCTTCAGGACTTGAGGCAGACGATCAAGGAGGCGGCTCCCCAGGCACAAGAAGCGATCAGCTACCAGATGCCTACCTTTAAGCTAAACGGCAACCTGGTCCATTTTGCCGCTTACAATAGCCACATCGGATTTTATCCCGCGCCCTCTGGCATTGAGGCCTTCAAAGAAGACCTGGCTCCCTACAAATCTTCCAAGGGCGCTGTGCAGTTCCCCCTCGACCAACCCATCCCCTTTGACCTGGTAAGCAAGATCGTGCAGTTCCGGGTCACGGAACAGTTAAACAAATAATCCCTCTGCTCGATGCGGTCCCAAGACCATGACAACATCAAAGAAAAGCTTAAGGGTCTGCCCCAACGGGCACGAATACTATAAAAGCAGCGACTGCCCCACCTGCCCCATTTGCGAGGCCTAACGAAAACCTAAGGATGGCTTTCTGGCCCTGATCCCCGCTCCCGCCCGGCGCGCTCTGGAGGGAGAAGGTATTACGTCTTTAGAACAGCTTGCCATGTACAGCGAAAAGAACTGCTCGCCCTTCACGGCCTGGGCCCCAGCTCAATTCCTAAACTGCAGGCCGTCTTGGAGGCAGAAGGTCTGGACTTCAAATCCAACTGACAAAAAGCACAGCCGGAAAGCGCCTATTAAATAGTTAGCCCTAATCAATGATGGGATAGCCCAATTTCATACATTTTGTTATCTTTTATCTGGTAGAGTGACGCTGCTGCCTGGAAGCTATGATTACCAAAGAAGAGTTTGAACGTGTTAAAGGATCGCTGCCTATCCTGCGCGAGGCCGGGCCGGAAATGGTGCGCGAATTTTTGGCCAACGCTTACTACGCGCGCATCCCCGCCGAGCGCGATATCTTCGCCGAAGGGGACCGTGCACACGCCATCGCCCTGCTCCTGTCCGGCCGTGTGCGCGTCTATAAAATCGGTGAAAACGGCCGTGAAATCACGCTCTATCGCTTCGGGTCCGGTGAATCGTGTGTGCTTACCGCCAACGCCATTTTAAGCCACCAGACCTTCCCCGCCCTGGCTACAGTTGAGTCCGATGTCGAAGCGGTAATGATCCCCGCGGACGTGTTTCGCGACTGGATCGATCGTTTCCAGCCCTGGCGAAGCTTTGTCTTCGATCTGCTCGCCCAGCGCCTGGCCAATATGCTCGTTGTTGTCGATGAGGTAACCTTCAGGCGCATGGATGCGCGGCTGGCTACTCTCCTCCTACGACGCAGCCAGGTTCAAAATCCGATCTCGGCCACGCACCAGGAGCTGGCCTCTGAGCTGGGCAGCTCCCGCGAGGTAATCAGCCGCCTCCTCGCGGACTTCGCCGATGAAGGATTGATTAACATGATGCGCGGCCGGATAGAAATTATCGACCGGCAGGCGCTGGACGCGCATGCGGAAATGTGACTTAGTCACAGACAGCGGATTTCTTT
The DNA here is from genome assembly GCA_046259485.1 of Promineifilaceae bacterium (SeqCode). Taxonomy (GTDB): domain Bacteria; phylum Chloroflexota; class Anaerolineae; order Promineifilales; family Promineifilaceae; genus JAACFF01. The sequence continues at coordinate 6,460 of JBJYWP010000066.1, forward strand.
TCGTTTATACTATCCTTATACGTAAACAAAATATTGATAAGGAGAGATAGTCATGAATCCATTAATCGCTTTTCTAGCTTCGAGTTGGGGGCGCGTTATTCGCGTCGTCGCCGGCATCGCCTTGATCGCCTGGGGCATTTGGGGCCTCGGCGGCACGGTAGGTATCATTGTCGCCGTTATTGGCGCGGTCCCGCTACTGGCCGGCCTTTTTGATTTCTGTGTTTTCGCCCCTCTTTTCGGCAATCCCTTCAAGGGAGCTGATATTCGCGCCGGCAGTTCCAAATAACGGACGGCTGCTGTATTATAATTTTTCTGGCTAGAGCCAATCATCGATTGGGCTCTAGCCGGTTCTTTGAGAAAATTTAGTCCGCCAGGCCGCGGTGCGGAGATTCTTTTATCAAGGTCCAGATCGCTAAGAAAAGAGCGACCAGGATCACAGCGGCGATAATAATAAACGTATACTGCAGCGCGGCGACCTGCGCCGGCGCAGCAGCCTCTGCGGCATCACTTATGATGGTGGGTCTGGCGAAATAAATAGTGAGCGCCGCCCAAATAGCTCCGATAATGGCAATGCCTGTTGTCTGTCCCAGCGTGCGATTCAAAGCCAGCATCCCTGAAACGATCCCCAGCTTGTCTTGGGAGGCTGCACCCATGATCGCGCTGTTATTAGGCGATTGAAAGACGCCCATGCCCACGCCGACCGGTAAGAACAAAAGTGCGAAGGTCAAGGCGCTTGTCTGGACAGTCAGTCTGCTCATAGCTCCATAACCGATCAGCAGGATCACGAGCCCTATCACAGTAATAATTCTGGTGCCGAAACGATCGGAAGTCGCGCCGGCGATTGGGGCGATAATGCCCATCGCCACCGGCAGCACCGCCATCAGCAAGCCGACATGACGCGTGTTGTAACCCAGAACATTTTCCAGATAGAAAGGCATCAGAATTAACGTCCCTGCAACGGCCACAAAGGTCAAATAACCCGTAACCAGGCTGGTACTGAATTCCAGATTGCGAAACAAGGTCAGATCAATCATCGGCTGGCTGGCGCGTTTTTCCACAGCAATAAACAAAGCCAGGAGCAAGATGCCAAGCGTAAAAAGGCCCAAGACACGTATGTCGCCGAATCCCGCGCTCTGGCCTAGTGTGAGCGCGAATAACAAAGCCAACAGGCTGAAAAAGAGTGTTAGGGCGCCTTTGAAATCAAACTGTTGTTTACCCTTCGGCTTGATATCAGGCACGAAACGCATAATCATCAACACGCCCAAAATGCCGATGGGAATATTGACGAAGAAAATCCAATGCCAGGAAAAGAGATCGATCAGCACGCCTCCCAGCGTCGGGCCGATCACGATGCCAATAGAGACCATTGTGCCCGTTATGCCCAGCGCGCGACCTCTTTCGCTGGCCGGAAATGATTCAGTGACAATCGCCGAACCCAAGGCCAGAATCATCGTCGCCCCAACAGCCTGGATCACGCGAAAGGCAATTAAGAGGTGGATGGAAGAAGCCAGGCCACATAGAAATGAGCCCAGGGTAAAACCCACAAAGCCCAGGGTATATATTTTCTTCTTGCCGATCATGTCCGCCAAACGACCGATACTGGGCAGCAGCGTCGCCAGAGTCAGCAGGTAGGCCAAAACAACCCACTGCACTGTAGCGAAATCTGTGTTTAGTTCACGCACCAGAGTCGGCAGAGCGACATTGACAATACTGCCGTCAATCGTCGCCAGCAGCGTGCCCATCGACACGGCGGCCATCACATACCACTTGCGCGAGAAATCTACCGTCTGCACACTCATACTTGCAACCAACATCCCGACCATAAGGAGCTAATACGGCCGAATTCATAGACCGCTGATCTATGCCAGAGGAATCGGTAATTGTCAATGCTAATTGGCTGGTCGCTGCAACAACTTGTCAGTTAATAGACTTGCTATGCGAAGACAATTAACGGTTTAATTGCCTGCCCCACCCCTCATCTTGATAAGAGCTCTGTTAGGAGCACGTTATAGGCGCTATTTATCATTATTTGTTAGTGGCTGCCAGCCGTTGATTTTCAAGACGTAAACAAAAAGAAGTATGCCACCACGCCGATAAGAACCAGGTAGGTCACCGGATAAGCCCAATCCAGGACATTATCTATTTTTTCCACGCGCTCGCTCATTCCTGCCATCTCCAGCCGCTTCATCTGCACGTTATAGAGCAACACCAGGACGTTGACAATGAAGGTCACGGCCATGATCGCGTCCAGGAAGGTGATATAGCCCAGGCGCGGGTAATTGCTGGCCAGGCTGAAGTTGAAGGCGATAAAAAGAAGGATATTAGCCGCTGCGGCTTCGATGCGCCGCGTATAATCTTTCAAGAAAAAAGTAAACCAGGAAATGGCGATGATCAGCAGAATGGGGACGAAGATTTGCAGCACGTAATAGTTTAGATGGCGCGGTGCATCGAAGAAGAAGGTCATTCGTGAAACCGGGCGGTCTGCACCGGCGCTGTCGATTACCGTATACGGCGCGCTTTTAAATTCTCCCACGATGAACTCATCTTCGCCGTGGTCGGGACTGATTTCACTGTAACCGGGCAGTTCGACCAGTTTGTAAACATCCTCAGGCAGGATCATGTCTACCATGACCGGAAACTGCTGCGAATCAAAGGGGAATTTCTGGAATTCAAAGTCTGCCTGGAAAGTAGTGGAGAAGCGCTCCACATAGCGGGCCTGACCATCCGGCCAGACGGCCACCGCGCGGTTTTGGATCCAGCGGTTACCCAGCTGGTTGAAGAACGAGAAATCCGGCCAACGGCTGGACGCCTCTGCCAGGAAGTCATCGAACTCCTTCTCCGTGTAGAGCTTCATATCACAATTGCAGCTGTCCGGACTGAAGGCCAGATTCGGGTCTTGCCAGTCCATCCGCACGCTGCCGATGACCGTGAAATTTTCGCCGGCCGAATCAACTTCACTGATGCGGTCTATCTTGACACCTACCTGAACCTCAGCCGCTTTCTTCAAAAGCGGAGATCCACTCACACTCGCCTGGCCCGTCCGCACCTCGGAGGCGTTTAGACCTAACAATGCACGAAATTTGCCCGATGTTAACTGGTCGCTGCCGGATGCGCTTGCGATCTCCAGGGTGTAGCCAACTGCCTCTTCCGGCATGGTAAATTCCAAAACAGCTGCCGGTTCCTCTCCACCGACGTTTGCCGCTTGTACAGGTTTATCGCCGAAGTCACGCAAGATCACCTGCGGCGTAAAGTCGCCCTCCACCGCTTCAACAAAGGCGTAAAAGGTGTCGCCGGGCTGCATATCGACGAGATCCAGCACTGCCAGCGGCTGCTCGGGCGTTAACACACCAGTCTCCTCGGAAACGCTGGCGACGAAACCCAGCTCGTGGCGATCGAGAGAGGCGAAAGGCTCACCTGCCGGCTGCGCATCACCGGTCAGGACCTCCGGCGCGTTGATCCCGATTGTTAATCTATAATCTCCTGACGTAGTGCGGCCTACGGATGAAAGAGCCGAGCCGGCAACTAACATATAGTCACCGGAGGCAGGAATTGGAAATTCAAGGGCCGCCCCGTAGCCCTCGCCACCGTCATCATCCCATCCCAAAAAGGTACGATCGCGCAGATCATTTAAGGCCAGAGTCAGATCTTCCTCCGTGGCCAGTAAATTCTGCACTTGAGCTTTATATTCAACCTCGGCTGCAGCGACATCGGTCGAACCGTCCAGAACGCTCAAAATCGGATCAAGGTCGCCGGAAATAGCCTGCATGGTTACATAAAGAGTGTCGCCTGCCTGCAATCCCTCCAGGAGGTAAATCTCCATGGTGTCAATTGGTTCCAAACGGCCTTCCAAGACCTGGACCCGGCTTACTGGCTCATTTCCCTGCGCAAACAAAGTAAGCGGCGCGGCTACGAGCAAAACCCCCATGATTAGCAACAGGAATTTCAAATACAACCCACGTACGCTGCCCTTTACGAACATCACTTCTAATATTCCTTATCTCCACACTGCTTAGTGGCAGCTGGCTATTAATAATTGGCTCTTAATTGTTGTTTTCTTGGCAAATGAACCGTAAAACAGCTCCCTTCCCCTGATTCGCTGTCAAGTTCCAGCGTCCCGCCATGCGCCTCCACAAGATCGCGGGCAATGGTCAGCCCCAGACCTAAACCCTGCGGGAAACGGCGATGGACCTGGCTGCGGTAGAACGGCTCAAATATGCGTTCCTGTTCATGGAGATCAATGCCCGGGCCGTCGTCGCAAACTCCGATATGGATCTGCTCCCGATCGGCATCGGCAGTCACTATCACTTCACCCCCTGGCGGCGTGTATTTGATGGCATTGCTGATCAGGTTACCCAGCACCTGGTTCATGCGGTCGGGGTCGATCTGAACAACCGGCAAATTTTCGGCGACATCAGCCTGCCATTCAAGCTCTTTTTCGCGGGCAACCGTGCGCCAGGGCAGCAACGTGGGCAGCAGCCATTCATTGAGATCGACGGGCTGCAAATTGAGCTGCACACTGCCCTCTACCTGGCCGTACAGCTGAGACAGATCATTGAGCAGCGGTTCCATATTCAGCACCGCGCTCTCGATGCCTGCCAGCAGCTCGTCGCGCACTTCCGAATCTTCCCCCGCCCCCTGGCGCAGCACGTAGGTTGCCGTATTGATCGCCCCCAACGGCCGTCCTAATTCATGCACAATATTGGCCAGCGAGCGCCGCCGTGTCTCTTCCAGCAGGCGCAGGCGCTCAGCCAGTACATTCACCGCTTCCGATAGTTCGCGAATTTCTTCCGGTCCCTGGATGGGTACGGGTTCGATTTGCCGGCCGTGGGCGATGGCGATCACGGCCGACGCCGCTTGATTTATCGGCCGTTCCAGCCGCCGCGCCAGCAGCCAACCAATCAAAGCACCGAGCACGAGCTGCAGGATCAGGGCCCCGCCGATGATATAGCGCAGTCGTTGGAACTGGTTGGCCGTGCTGGTCAGGGTATCGGTAACAGCCACCATACCCACCAGCTGGCGGTTAATATCCTGCACGGGTACGAGAACGATGGCTCGCTGTTCCGCCAGGCCATAGGTAATTACCAGGTTATCTTCACCCTCGGCCGCCATCTCCGAAATGGATTTTTTAGCCAGGTCCTGGACATCAGGCTCAATAATTGATTCGTTAGAAGCGAGCATCTCGCCGTTCGGCCCGAAAAGAAAAACTTTCTCTTCGATGTAAATACTCACACCGTCGATAAAAGTTTCCGCCTCGTCCGCATCTTGCAGCATTTCCGGACGGCCGTTTACTGTCTCCGCGATAAGATGCGCCTTATCGCTGATATCCTGCGACACCTGGGTCAGGATAATTTGCGTTTCCAGTAGATAAATCAGGATCAGGCCAATCAGCGGTACAACAACGAGTACCGGTAGAATATGACTAATGATGAAACGAGATTGCAGCGATCGCATGGATTAGTTGATGTGGGATGGTAGATGTGGGATATCGGATGTAATTCGTTCAATCCGACGTCGCACATCCGACATCCGAAATATTATTTCTAGTCTTGCGGCACCAGCTTATACCCCACTCCGCGCACATTCACCAGGCGCTGCGGGTTATTAGGATCTTCTTCGATTTTTTCGCGCAGCCAGCGCATATGAACATAGACCACCTGCGGCTCGCCAAGAAACTCGGCGCCCCAGGCTCGGGTAATGATATCATCCACCGATACCACGTTACCTGCTTCCAGGGCCAGCGTATGCAGCAAAGCGAACTCACGCGCCGCCAGTTCCACCGGCTCGCCGCCCACAGTTACCGTATGCGCAGCTGGATTGACCACCATATCACCCACCACCAAAGTTTCCGGCACAGAGGGAGTGCCGGACTGGCGCTCGGTCCGGCGCAGAACTGCTTTTATATGTGCCAATAACACATCAGGGTTAAAGGGCTTGGTGATGTAGTCGTCGGCGCCCAGTTCCAGGCCTAGAATCGTATCCAGTTCCCGCCGGCGCGCAGTTACAAAAATAACGGGAACATCATCATCCATTTGAAACTGGCGTAAAGCTTCCAGGCCGTCCATGCCCGGCAAACCAACATCAAGCAGGATTAGGTCCGGACGGTCTCGCTTAGCCAGCGCCAGTGCGTCTTCGGCCGAAGCAGCCGTGCTTGTACGATAACCAACCTGCTCCAACTGCAGACTCAAGCTGCGCCGCAGCAGTGCATCATCATCGACTATCAGAATATGTTTGGCCATTGGATACGCCTTACTTACGTGTAGGGTGATTCTACTAGATTTTAACTCCAAGCAAAAGAAGCAGATTGCCGATTGCAGATTTGGGAATATACTGCTCGATATGACAAATCAAACCCCTGAAATCCCACATCCGGCATCCGGTATTCCTTTCGGTATCACTTCCGAAGTAGGCAAGCTGCGAAAGGTGCTGGTGCACCAGCCAGATCTCAGCCTGCACCGTTTGACGCCCGCTAATCATGATTCCTTATTGTTTGACGACCTCCTGTGGGTGGAACATGCGCAAATCGAGCATGACAATTTCACGGCCATCGTGCACGAGCGTAGCGTTGAGGTTTATTACCTGGAACAGCTGATGGTCGAAGCGCTGCAAAGCCATCCCCAGGCGCAGCAACGCATCGTCAGAGGCGTGATCACGCCTCTGACCGTGGGGTTGTCGCTTATCGCAAAAACACCCACACCAACCAGGCTTTCCATGATGCCGGCATTGAGGCACTGGAAATCGACGGCTTTGAACTCAGCCCTGGTCACGGCGGCGGCCACTACATGACCTGCCCCTTCCTGAGAGACGGAATTTAGGAGCAAGCAGAAATTAAACCCAATTGAATTCCAGATATTAATCCTGTTGAGTGAATTCAGCAGTAATCGCGTCAACAATTTCTAGCAGTTCTCCCGCCATTTGCGCGGGTTCGCTCTCCAGGCCATGCCGGCGTGCATTTTCAACAGCCCGTGAGTCCAGCTTGGACTCGATTGTTTGAATAACTCTTCCGGCAACATCCTTATACCAAACAGAATTGGCTACCATAGGGTGATTGGTGGCAGAGGCGTAAGCCGTGACGGCTTCTTCATAACGACCACTGTTCGCCAGCAAGACGGCCGCAAAGGGTGCACATAACCAGTTACCAAGAAAGACAAATTGGTCGCGCAGCCCCATTTGTAGGTAGAACCAGGACTTAGCAGTGTCACCCAATCGCCAGGCCGCCAGGGCCAATAGGCCATAGGCAAGTCCCGCATAACCTATCAATCCACAAGCCTCATAAGCTGTGATAGCTTTCAGGCACAGCCGCTTTGTTTCGAGTAAATTACCGCGTGCCATTGCAACGTATGCTAACCAATGATAAGCCCGGGCATCATTTGGCACATCGTCACTATCCCTTCTCCGCGCTTGATAAATTTCTACATATTCAGCGACGGCATCGTACTCACCTAACATCGCCAGTACATTTCCAAGCACTAGAGCAGGCGGGCGCAGGCCTAGACCAATATAAAGTTCCTCGGCCTCCCACAAACTGGTTTTGGCCTCCGTGTATTGTCCCGACCAGGCCATAATCACGCCGTAGTTCCAATTTGCCTCGGCCAGGCTGGCCCTATCACTGATACGGCAATAAGTGTCATAACACTCCTGGGCATATCGTTGGGCGTCGGCGGTCTTGTTGTGAGACATGGCACGCATACCGAGCATTGCCAGTGATTCGGCCATACCACGACGATCCCCCTCCTCCCGCTTAATTGCCAAACTTTCCTCCCATAGCGGTCGGGCAATTTGATAACCCTGCAGCCGCAGCCGGGCCGAACTTAGATAGAGAAGCGCCTCAGACTGCCCCCAACGGTCGCCAAGCTGCCTGTATAGCGCCAGGCTCTCTTCCAGCAAAGGTGTTGCACGAGCAGGCTCAAGATTCAGTAATTGTGTACCCATTCGCATGGCCACAAATGCTTGCTCCTTACACACATCCTCGCCGGCAGATGCTAATTCTTGAAAATCACTTTGACATTGCTCCAACACCTTAAGACTTTGCTGTGCGGCCAGGTAGTCGCTGCCTACTGTCGCGTGAACATAGGGGGCGGACTGCATTGCTGTGAGTTTTACCAATATACGTTTCGACTGCATGGTAGTGAAGTCGACGCCAGATTCCTTGTAATTCTTCCTGGCGACTTGGCAAGCATTGACGAACTGATCGGGAAGAAAGCGAAACTTGTAGTAAAGTAGAAGGCTATCAATCGCCCCCAGGAGGAGATCGGCTCGGCCGGTGGCGGCGGCCGTTCTCCAGGCTTTCCTAATATTCGCTAAATCGGCTTCGATCTCAACCAGGGCGGCATCCTGTCCAGCCCCTTTAAGATCGTTCTCTTTCTCGCATAGGAGCAAGTTATAGTAGGCCGCGTGTTTGACAAGAATGGCAAACTCTTCGCGTCGGTCGTGAGCCAACCGCATCGCCGCATATTGGCGCAGAAGTTCATGCATCTGGTAGCGGTCTACCTTTCTATCAAATTTCAAAAGTGACTTAGACACAAGTTGAGACAAAGCAGTAAAAGGAATGCCAACAATCTTCTGCACGGCATGGAGCGTAAAGCCCCCTCGAAAAACAGCTAGAGTCATGAAGGCACGCTGTTCTTGCTTATCCAGCTGTTGCCAGGTTGTATCAAACACTGCTGTAATACTCTTGTGGCCATCAGGTATGATTCCATCTTCCATCTGCAAGAAAGCGAGACTACGCCTTAACTGGATAGCGATTTGACCCAGCGAGATTTTATTAGACCACCCCGCTGCCATCTCTATCGCCAGAGGCAAACCCTCCACGAGATTACAGATTTGAGAAAGGGGTTCGAAATCGTTTTCATACAAAGTAAATTCTGGTAGCTGGCGCCGTGCGCTCTGTAAAAACAGCCTTGGCGCATCAGCCTGCAGCAGCTCATCCGCATCTACGGAAATAGGCAAAGTTAAGCCACTGAGTGGAAATATCTGCTCTTCGTGCAAATTTAACACTTCTCGCGAGGTGATAAGGATGGATAGGCGCGTGGTGTTGGCTAACATCTCAGCCAGTAGTGCCTTTTCCTCAGTGAATTGCTCAAAATTATCGAGGATCAAGAGCATATGTTTATTGCAAAGGTAGTCAAGTATTTGATCCTTTAGTGTGCACTCATCTTGGATTGGCAAATCAAGTATTGCGGCAATTGAGGTAAAAATATGAGCATAGGACTCGATATCGGCGAGTGAGACAAAATGAACCCCGTGCTCATACTTGTTTATGTGTCTGCGCGCCACGGCAAGTGCCAGACGCGTTTTGCCAACGCCTCCTGGTCCGCTGATGTTAACCAATCTGATAGCCGGATCGGCGACCAGACTATCCAAGATGGTCAACTCTTCTTTACGGCCAATAAACGGCGTTTCATCAGGCGGCAAATGGGATTGTTTTCGCGTCTCCAATTCCATCTTGCCGGGTCGAAGTTCACCCGCGCTAATAGCTTCGTAAAGAGCCTTCGTTTCAGATCCAGGTTCGAGCCCTAATTCCTCCAAAAGAATCTGACAGCAGGTTTCGAATTGTTTTAGAGCCGCGCTCTGCTCTCCGCTAAGAGCCAGCAAACGCATCAGTTGACGGTGTCCCTTTTCACGCCAGGGATCAATGCGTAGCATGTGCGCAGCATGTGTGCGCGCGGTTTGGTACTCTCCATGAACGGTATGGTAATCAGTCAAAATTTGCAGGGCTTCGACGGCCGATTGGTGCAGGAATTCCCGGCGACAAGTAAGCCACTCTTCAAATAAGGCTGCACGGCGCACGAAAAAACCATCGAGGAAATCTCCCTGATACAACTTCAAAGCCTCTTCCAGGTTCACAGCCAGTTCAACAGGTAGCATGGCCGGCGATGGTCTGCTTCTGAATGATTATTGAACTGTCACGTATATGACAGGCAAGTTGAGGCGTTAAAAGATCGTTATCACTGCATTCTCTTTGACTTGCGTGGTCAAGGAGAAAGTGAGGTTACGAAAAAAGGATATGGCATTTACGATCTTGTCGATGACACGGTAAAACTAATTGAGCAGCTGGAATGTGCTCCCTGCCACATGGCCGGCCTCTCCATGGGCGGTTATATTGCCATGAGATTGGCATACCGATATCCGGAGCTGGTGCGCTCATTGACCTTAATCAGTACTTCGGCCGCTGCCGAGTCCAAATCAGACATCCGTAACTTCAAACTCCTGGGCTTCATTCACAACCGCATCAGCCAGCCTTTCGCAGTGGGCAAAATCACACCCATTCTCTTCGGAGAAAAATGGTTCAACGATCCATCCCAGGCAGAGGTTCGGTCATACTGGCATGAACAGATGCTGAACAATGACAAATATGCTTTCGGACAAACGTTGAATGGCATATTGACCCGCGATGACTTCACCAGTCATTTACCTGAAATAAACGTGCCTGTTTTGATTATTTCCGGCCAGGTTGATGCCGCGGTAGATCCTGTACAGTCCGAACACATGCACACTGAATTCCCGAATTCAAAATTTGTACAGGTTCCGGACGCAGGGCACACATTGCCGGTTGAAACACCCGATGTTGTGAGTGAAGCGATGCGCGAATTCCTCGTCTCTTTGCCAAAACCGTCCACAAAAGCTGTAGCCTGATCATGATCACACCGGCCCAGATATCCGATTATCAGACCTATATCCTGCGCATTTGGAAAGAATCTGGTAAGTGGCAATTTAGCATAGAATCGTTGGGATCTGATCAACGGAAAGGATTTGCCGTTATCGAAGAATTGTTCGCCTTTTTAGAAGAGGCGGCAATGCCAGATATGCTGGAAAATAATTCAGTGCAAAAGAAAGTTTAGTCGGCATCATTATTGCACACAGAAATGGTCGTGCCTTTGCAAGAGATCATCGGGTAGGCTTTGCAGTAATAACCATTCCTCCCAATAAAAAAACGGCCCCACCGCTTAGCGATGGGGCCCTACCGATAAAAATGGACTTGTTTAAGAAGCTATTCGGCTGCTACCAATACAAAATCCGTTACATTTGAACCAGGGTTCACTTTTTTATTCAGTCCTTATTATGACAGGACCGAAGCGCCGAAGAGCAATGCGAGTCCTAACAAGCCCATACCCTGGCCAATAATAGCCGTGTCCCACACGGCCGTTTCAAACTGCTTATATGATACCAGAGCATAGCCCACTAAGACCAGTCCCATTCCCAGCATCCACAAACCCGCGCTTACCAGGAGCGGAAGGGACATAAGAAAAATGAGCATACCGGCCCAGAGAATGCCGGCGATCAGCGCCACCACGGACGGCCGTGGCAATCCCATATTTTCTTGTGCAACCAACAGATCATTTTGCTGGACATGTGTCGTCATTTCATTTCTCCAATTATTCAGCGGTACGCCCATGCTCATATCATCCCCTAAAACTAGGTGCCGTTCTGGTCGCCTGACATATATTTTGCTGACCACTACCCTACGCTGGATACGGATGTGGTCTTTAGTCCTGTAGTCTTTCGTCCACCCTTGACTACCGGGCCTCCTTCCATGTTATACTGTCATTGCTATCTTTCTTTTCGCCTAAAGCAGGAGGATCACGTAGAGATCGACCGCGAGCACTTAATCCTGTACGCATCGGGATTGACCCGTCCTAAATATGGTTGACAATTAACCAATGATAATTGAGTATTAGTTCTTGATTACTAACATTTCACCCCTCCTCCTTTCTTCCTGCATGGCCGGTAATATGGACTATATTGGCCGGCTGCTGGCTCCCTATCTGGCGGAGAAACTAGGCCTGTCCACCCGCTATGTAGACGATGTTCCCTGGCAGGAGCGTGAACGGCGCTTCGATCGCGGAGAGATCCAGGTCCTATGGATTTGCGGCCTGCCTTATATCCAGAAAGCAGCCGATCCCAACGCTCACGTCGCGCTTCTGGCCGCGCCGGTGATGGCCGGCGAGCGCTATGAAGGCCGGCCCGTTTATTTCTCGGATATCGTCGTGCGCAGCAGCAGCCCCTACCACCAGTTCGACGATTTACGCGGCGCGACCTGGGCTTATAACGAGCCCAACTCCCATTCCGGCCACACGACAATTCGCTATTATCTGGCGCGCAGAAATGAAGGGCCTGATTTTTTTGGCCGTGTGGTCGAATCAGGCTCTCATGAAAATTCCATCAACATGATTCTTGAGGGCCTGATCGACGGCTCAGCCATCGACTCAACCGTGTTGGAATTGGAGCAAATAAAACGCCCTGCTCTAGCTGGGGAACTGCGCATTCTGGACACCATTGGTCCAAGCCCTATTCCACCATGGCTGGTCGACTCCCACCTGGCCCCTGAACTACGAAGGGAGCTGCGCCGGATATTCTGCACGATGCATCACGACCCGCAGGGAAATGAAATCTTACGCCAGGCGCGTTTCTCCTGCTTCGTCCCCGTCAGCGACAGCGACTATGATCCTTTGCGAAAAATGACCGCAGACGCGGCCTTGGTGGAATTTCCCGCCAAATAGACTTGATCAGCAAGAAATCGCCCCAGAAGCTAAATTTGAGCCCAACCAGGCCCTTTCAGCGGTTCAGCGTCCTAGCATCTTGTGGCGCAGCGAGCCACGTAGTGCGATGTCACAAATTGGGAAACACGCTGTTCGAGCAATAGATAACTTTGGGATGGAGGTGGTTTTATGATCCAAGTAGGTCGGAGCCAGACCGATTGACGGCCGTTTGCAGGACTAAAAAACGACTAGATCAATCAGCCGCGCTTATTGATGTCGGACAAAAACCGCTGATTTTCGCGCCAGGTATAGTCAAGTCAATAATGAACTGTTGTTCGTTATTTAGTTCATTTATACTTCGGGCAAATCGATATCACGCGAGATAGTTTCATTGTACTGCGGCCGTTTCCCCTCCTGAAAATAGGCGATCAGGCCCATGGTGTAAATCCAGCGTTCAATTTCCGCCAGAGACCTGGCGCGCACTTCCTGTTGGTAAATCTCGCGCGTCAAATCCTGATACTCCGGCGGCAGCCGCAGCGTACGCAGCCAATACTTACCCTGAAAGGTTTTCTTGCGCGCTGCCTTGGCCACGTCTCGTGCCGTTACCTGTTCCAACGCTTCATCAAACTGGTAAGGCCCGCGCTGGGGACGGCGCTGCTGGCGCTCCTGCCGTGCTTCCTCTTCCGCTTTTTCCAGGTCATCAAAAGGATTGTCAAAACTCACGCGTCACCTCCCGCGCCGTTGAAGATAGTATCAACTAGATTCCAATAGGCTGTACTCGCCGGTGACTCAGGCGCATACTCTATCACCGTACGGCCGCCTGAGGCCGGCGCCTCGGCCACGCGCACTGTATTGGGAATAGGCATGGTCACCAAATTTCCATAGGTCTTGGTCAGCTGCTCCAGCATGCTGCGCGTCAGGCGCAGGCGGTAATCAACAAATGTAGGCACAATTGCGCGGATGGCGATCTTGATCCCGCTGGCCTGGTCATCCAGGATGTTGCGTGTATGGCGCCCGGCAGCCGAGGTGCTGTGGAAATCCGCCTTCACGGGCACGATCGCCGCGTCGGCAAATTGGTGCACCGCCTCTTGCAGCATATCCAGCGTCGGCGGGCAGTCAATAACAATGTAATCAAACACCTTTCTCGCCGGACCCAAGCGCTCATCCAGGATAGAAACCATCGGCACCGTATCGCTGTTGTTGTTACGCCCACGAATCTGGGCCATGACCATGTTCACCGTCAACTGGCTCAGCAATGTCTCTTTGGCATTGCGCAAATTATCGCTGGCGGGCAGGACAAAGAGGTTGGGACGGGCGGGTCCGCCATCGGCCGATCGGTCGGCGGGGATAACATTATCTCGCAGCGACCCTTCGCCGGTGAGTACATAGCTCACGCAGCGTCCTTCCGGGGCAAGGCCCAACGCGCGCGCCGCATCCCCCTGCGGATCGAGGTCGACCAGCAAGACCCGGCCCCCACTGGCTTCCAGACGCTGCGCCAACCCGGCGGCCAGGGTCACGGCCGTCGTCGTTTTGGCCACACCCCCCTTGCGATTTTCAACTGTAAACACCTTCGCTTCCATCAAATCACTCCTGTTTCATGCCCGTATTCATGTATGATCGTACACGCACTGTGTATGCATTGTATCTCATTGTACACAGTCGTACACGCTTTTCTGTCTTTAAAATCATATATTTACTGTGTATGAACGTACACGCCTTGTGTATTACTAGACATTAATCGTACACGCTCATACACGTTTTGGCAACAAATAAGGGGTGGAAGAAATCACAGGAAACAAGGAACAGGGTGGGGGACCTCAGCACAATCCCAATCGTAAATTCCCCAGGTGAATTAAAAATAGTCGATAGCGATTACGAAAGCGATAGCGACTAAATCCACAATCCTCAATCCGAAATCGACCTAAGCCGTTTCCAGTCCATGCGCATCCAGCAGTACCGCATCGGCAAGCAGTTCTTTCGTCGCTCCATCGGCGACGATTCTCCCCTCATCAAGGATGATCATGCGCGGGAATAGCTCGCGAACCAGGCGCATATCGTGCGAACTGACCAGCATTGTCAGCGGCAAAGATTGCAAGAGTTCAATAAGGGCTCTGCGTCCACGGGGATCGAGCGCGGAAGTCGGCTCATCGAGGACCAGGATGTTGGGATCCATGGATAAAACGGTGGCAATGGCCACGCGCTTCTTCTGCCCAACGCTTAGGTGATGTGAAAGGCGCTGTTCGAAGCCGGCCATGCCCACTTGTTCCAGCGCCTGGGCAGCCCGGCGATGCACTTCTTCTTCATCATAGCCCATATACAGCGGCCCAAAGGCTACGTCGTCAAAGACTGTCGGCGAAAAGAGCTGGTCATCCGGATTCTGGAACACCAACCCAACGCGCGCGCGGATCAAGGGCAAATTCTCGCGTGTCATGGGTAGCCCGCTAATGCGCACCGGCGCTTCTTCACCGCCCAACAAGCCGTTCAAGTGCAGCATCAAGGTGCTTTTTCCGGCGCCATTAGGCCCGACCAAAGCTACTTTCTCGCCCTTCTCAATCGTCAACGATATATCCCGCAAAGCGGGAAAGCCGTCATGGTAACTGAAAGCCAGGTTCTCGATTGAAACCAGCGGCGCACGGCCGTTTTCCGGAACGGAGAGCGAATAGGGTGGGGTGGAATGATGGACAACAGGCATAAGAAATAACCAATAACTAATAACTAATAGACAGTTGCCAATTACAAAATTCGGCCGCTAACTTGTAATAAAACGATCGCCAGCCCCGTCAGGACCAGGACCTGCCAGTCAAACGACGTCATATGGTGCGGGTTCATCGTCAACAGTTCGCCCTGGTAGCCGCGGGCGAGCATCGCCCGGTAAACATCCTCGCTGCGTTCCAGGCTGCGCGAAAACAGCTGTCCAACCATATTGCCGGCTACCGAAGCTCGCCACCATAGTGAACGGCCGCTTTTCAAGCCCGGCAGCCGGGCGCTGCGTGCAGCCCGTGCCCGCATCAGGCGCGATGCTTCGTCGACGAGCACAAAAAGATAGCGGTACATAAAAGACAGAATCGATACCAGGATAGCCGGTACGTACAAATGGCGCAGGGCATGCAGTACATCGGGAAAGCGCGTCGTCGCCGTTAGCAGGATCGCCATCTGCACCGATATCCAGCTACGCAGTACAATACTTAGAAAGCGCACCAGCCCGGCATCACTAACCGTTAGTCCCCAGGGACCCTGCCAAAGGATCCGGCCGGGGAGGGTGAAGACAACGGTCACAGCCGCCAGTAGAAACGGCAAGATCAGCAAGGATCGCTTGATCACGAACCAGGGCTCGATCCCCGCCGCCAGGGCCAGTCCCATGACCAGGCCCCAGGAAAGCGCGTAAGCCAACCAGGCTCCATCAGGCAGCAAAGCCATGGAAACAATAAATCCGGCGGTAAGCAACACTTTCACCCGCGGATCAAGCCGGTGAACCCAGGTGCTGTGTTCCTGATAATGGTCAAACGTATTAAAATGCATGGTAGCTGCCGGCTAACGGCTGACAGCTCTCAGCCATCAGCCATCAGCCTTCTGTGTTCAGTTTTTTGTTTTCAGTTGTTTGTTTTCAGTTTTTAGCCCTTTCACCACGCTCATCAACACCACAGCAACCACAACAGCGCCCACCAGACCGGCGAGAATGGTCGAGATTGGCGTTTCTCCCGCGAATGGGAGGGTGTAATCGGGTAGAAGCGAATACGGGGCGTCCTGCGCGGATTCGGCAAATCCGGTCATCTCAGCAACCCATTCCAGGCCATCGGGGTGGCCGGAGGCAAAGGGCGCTAATAATAAAACGACCAGGACGGCGATTAAAGCAAGGACCAGCCAGCTGCCCTGCGCCCCGGCAGTGCTCTCCTTCACGGCCGTAGGTCGCGTACGGCGCAGGAAGGCTAGCGCAGCCACGGTGATCAACGCCTCGCCAATGCCGATGAGCGCGTGAACGCCCAACATCGCCGGCATGGCTACGGCCAGGCTGGTAGTTCCGCTGAACGCCAGCAGCAGCGTTGCCACCAGGGCCGCGGCCATGATCGATATCCATGCCGCAACCGCCGTCCCCGCTGTTTCAACCCGCTGCCTACGCCCCAGGGCCAGGCGGTAAATTGTGTAGCCGATAAAGCCCGGCACTATACCCATGATCAAGATATTGGCCCCCATGACCACAAGTCCACCATCCTGGAATAACAGCGCCTGCAGGGCGATGACGGCCGCCATCGTCAGCAAGCCGAGCCAGGGACCGAGGACAATAAAAGCCAGGGTAGCGCCGATGAAGTGTCCCGAGGTGCCGCCGGCCACCGGGAAGTTAATCATCTGCGCGGCAAAGATAAAAGCGCCCATGATACCCGCCAGGGGGATGAGCCGTTCATCTAAGTCGGTCCGGGTCATTCGCAGTGCATAAGCCACCAAAACCAGGGTGATTAGCCAGCAGACGGCAGAGACGCTCAAACTTAAAAAACCATCAGGAATATGCATCAAAAAAACAAAAAAGGGGGGAAATGGAATCATCGTTTTTTTACACCTTTTACTTTTGGAACTAACTACTGACCATTATTTATTTCTAACCGGCAGCGCCGGCACAAACCGGGGATAACCAGATGCCGCAGTTCGGCCATAAAGCCGTAAGCCTCCGACAGATGGCTCACCAGGCCTTCCAGGTCCTCGTCCTGCAAGGTTTGCTCCGCACCGCAGTTGCTGCAAATCAGGTGGTGGTGCGCCGCGTGCCCGGCGATTTCATACACCGTCTCCCCATCGATCTCTGAAGCCGTCACCAACTCTAAATCATGGAAAAAATGCAGCGTACGGTACACCGTGGCCCGGTCAATCGCCGGAGAATCCTGGTGAACCTGCTCGTATACCTGGTTCACGCTGGCATGATCGCCGATGGCACACAACGCATCCATGATGATCTGCCGCTGCGGCGTCAGGCGATAGCCCTGCTCGCGAATCCGTTCGTCATAATGAATCTCGTGATGTGACAATAAACAACTCCTTATTACAAAAATTTGCAACTACAAAAAGATTATAATAAAGGGTCGAGGGATTGTAAAGAATGTTCAGCATTTCAGCATTTCAGCTGGTCAGGTGGTTAGCTGACTCACTGAAATGCTGACTCGCTAACCACCTGACTTCCTGCCTAAATTGGTAGATAATTTCCCAAACAATCACAACGAGGTACAGACATGGAATATGACAGCTATAAAGAATTTAACCCACAAATAGAGCGCAAGGTAGACGATCTACTGGGGCGGATGACGTTGGCCGAGAAGGTAATGCAGATGACGCAGATCAACATTAACCACCACGGCCGTGAGGAACTGGAAGCGCGCATTCGCCGGGGAGCCGGATCGCTCCTCAACATGTACGGCGCGGATATGCTCAACGAGTTTCAGAAAATGGCCCTGGAAGAATCCCGCCTGGGTATCCCGCTGCTTGTCGGCAATGACGTGATTCACGGCTACCGCACTATCTTTCCCATTCCGTTAGCCTGGTCCTGCACCTGGGACCCGGAATTGGTCGAAGAGGGCGCGCACATCGCCGCCCAGGAAGCGGCCGTCGATGGCACAAATTGGATTTTCGCGCCCATGGTCGACATTTGCCGTGACCTGCGCTGGGGCCGCATCGCTGAAGGGGCAGGGGAAGATCCCTTTCTCGGCCGGGCCATGGCCGCAGCCCTGGTGCGCGGTTTTCAATCACGCTTAGAAGACGGCCGTCGCATCGTAGCCTGTCCCAAGCATTACGCCGCTTACGGCGCGGCGGAAGACGGCCGTGATTACAACACGGTAGATATCTCCGAGCGGACACTGCGTGACATCTACCTGCCGCCCTTTAAAGCCGCCTTCGATGCGGGAGCGGGCACGGTGATGTCCTCCTTCAACGAGATCGCCGGTGTGCCCGCCTCAATCAATAAATTCCTGCTGTATCAGGTTTTGCGCGAGGAAATGGGCTTCACCGGCCTGGTTGTCAGCGACTGGAACGCCCTGGGCGAGTTGATCGATCATGGCGTGGCCCGCGATCTGCGCGAAGCGGCCCGGCGTGCAGCATTGAGCGGCGTGGATATGGACATGGTTTCCGATGCTTACAACGATCATTTACAAGCCCTCGTCGAAGAAGGAGCCGTGCCGGAGACGATTGTTGACGAGGCGGTACGGCGTATTTTACGGCTGAAATTTGCCCTAGGCCTGTTTGAAAATCCCTATGGCGATGCCGCGCAGGCAGAGGCGACGTTTTTACAGCCGGATTTCCGTAAAAAGGCCTTGGATATGGCCCGCAAATCGATGGTCCTGTTGAAGAACGAACTCGTACAGGGAGGACAGCCGCTGCTGCCGCTGGATGCGGGCGAAGTGAAGCATCTGGCCCTCATCGGGCCGCTGGCCGACGACCGGCGGGAGATTTTGGGCTGCTGGCACCGCATCGGCCGTTGGCAGGACAGTGAATCGGTTCATGAAGCCTTGGAAAAAGCGATGCCGGAAACAGAAATCACCCTGGTTCAGGGCTGCTCATTAGAAGGCGATGACATCAGCGGTTTTGAAGAGGCGCTGGCCGCCGCGCAAGCCGCTGACGCCGTCGTGATGGTCCTCGGTGAGGCGGAAGCGATGAGCGGCGAAGCCCATTCGCGCGCCCATCTAGGTTTGCCGGGCCGCCAGGAAGATCTGCTGTATGCGGTGACCGCCGCGGGGAAGCCCCTGATCGTCGTTCTGCTGTGCGGACGGCCGTTGGTTATTCCCTGGCTGGCCGAGAATGCCGGGGCAATTTTACTGGCCTGGCACAGCGGCATCCGTACCGGCCAGGCGGTGGCCGATCTACTGCTGGGTGAGGCTAATCCCAGCGGTAAACTGACCGCAAGCTGGCCGCGCGCCCTGGGGCAGGTGCCGATCTATTACGCGCACAAAAATACAGGCCGGCCTGCCGGCGGACCGGGGACCATGCAGTTTAATATGGCCCACCGCACGCGCTTCATTGACGAAGCCACAGAGCCGCTGTACCCCTTTGGCTATGGCCTCAGCTACACCAACTTTGCCTACAGCGACCTGCGCGTAACTCCGCCGGAGAATTTGGAGGGCACACTGCGGGTAACGGCCGTCGTGACCAACACAGGGGAGAGAGCAGGGGATGAAATCGTCCAGCTCTACGTGCGTGACTTAGTCGGCGAGGTTACGCGGCCGGTAAAGGAACTAAAAGGATTTCAGAAGATTTCGCTGGATCCCGGCGAGAGCAAGCGGGTCACCTTCGAGATCCCGGTCCAGGAACTGGGCTTCCACGGCCTGGACCTGGCCTACAAAGTCGAGCCCGGCGACTTCCACCTCTGGCTCGGCCCCGATTCGAGCCAGGGCCTTGAGGGCACGTTTACGATGTAAGAGTTTTTCAGTGTTTCAGTTGGTCAGTTTTTCAGAAACTGACCAACTGATTGACTGATTGACTGAAATACTAATTACCAAACGCGCTGCTGACGATCTCCTGCGCTTCTTGCTGAATCTGCTTGAGATGTGCCGCGCCTTTGAAGCTTTCAGCGTAAATCTTGTAGATCTCTTCCGTGCCTGACGGCCGTGCGGCAAACCAGCCGTTCTCTGTCACTACCTTAAGACCGCCAATGGGCGCATTGTTCCCCGGAGCTCTGGTCAGTTTAGCGAAGATAGGCTCTCCGGCCAGTTCCTTGGCGCTAACCATCTCCGGCGAGAGGTTTTTCAGCACTTCTTTCTGCTCGCGGTTGGCCGGGGCGTCGCTGCGCTCGTAAACGGGGCTGCCGAAAGCCGCTTCCAG
>JBJYWP010000067.1:0-17526 GCA_046259485.1 Promineifilaceae bacterium (SeqCode)
CCAGTTCGTTCATCCAGGTTTCGTTATAGTACATCACTTCCATCGAGCGATTGGGCGGGAAACCCAGGCGCTGGTTGTCAAAGGCGGGATGCACGCTCTGGCTGAAGAAACCGGGATAAAAATCTGCCTGATCTTCCTCGCTGAGTCCCCAGGTCGGGTCATTTAGGAAGAGGTTCAGGTCGGCCAATGCGTTGTTAAGCTGGTAAAATGCCTGGTCGTTCTGGTAGCCGACAATTAACGCCGCTGGCAGTTCGCCGGCAGCGATACTGGCGTTGACCTTGTTGCGGATGTCGTCGTAGCTGCCCTGGTTTTGCGCTTCCAGGGTGATGCCACAGGCATTTGATTCGTTGAAAGCCGCGACTATTTCAGCCAGGCCTTCTTCACGGCTGTCGCTGTGGTTGTGCCACCAGACGATGTTCGTGCCCGAAGGATCGACGCCGGCGAATGCCCCGTCCTCGGCGACGACACAAGAGTCGATGCCGTTCAATGATGGGGATTCCATAGCCATACCTTCATCCGCTTTAGGCTCTTCGGCCGGGGCTTCTGTTGGCTCTTCCATCGGCTCTTCGGCCGGCGCTTCTGTAGGCTCTTCCATGGGTTCTTCGGTTGGGGCTACAGTTGCTTCCTCAGCTACTTCCTCCATGACGTCATCGGCCTCAGTTGCTCCCTGCGCCACTTCCGCCGCGGATTCATCGGCAGCGGGTTCGCTTGCCGTACCACCACAGGCGGCCAGTATCAGAGCCAGAACGAGACTCAGGACAAGAGTTAATACCAATAATTTCCAATTTCGGTTTTTCATTTCTCCTCCGATTGTGATTCGGAATATGCTTTCTAAACTAACTAATGGTCAACAAAATTGTTTCACGGTACCGCCATTTAGCGGCTATGCTTCCTTACAATAGCACCACCTCCTTCGATGATGTTATAAAAATGGGCCATTATCCTTTTAAGCCACTCGTGGCGATGCCCTCGGTAAACTGCTTTTGGGTGAAGAAGTAGAGGATGATCAGCGGGGCCATGGTAATTACCGCGCCGGCCATACGCAGTTGGGTTTGAGCGCCGGCGTCGTTGAGGAATGACAGGAGCCCGTAAGAAATCGGGCGCCAGTCGGGCGTCGTCGTTACCAGTATGGGCCAGGCCAGGGCATTCCAGGAGCCGATGAAGCTGAAAAGAATAACCGAAACCAGCGCCGCCCGCGAGAGCGGCACAACCACCTGGGCCAGGTAGCGCAGATGTCCTGCCCCGTCTATTTGTGCCGAGTCCCACAGTTCGTCCGGTATCTGTTGGAAGAAATTCCTGAGCAGGAGAATGCTGAAGGCGCTGGCCATAAAGGGTATCGTTAATGCCGGCCAGCTGTTCATCCAGCGTATTGGCGACAGGCGGTCAATCCAGGTCACGGTAATGAAATTGGGCACCCAGGTCACTGCTTCCGGCAGGATAAGCGTAGCCAGCAGTAGCGCAAACAGGAAATCTTTTCCGGGGAAATTCATGCGCGCAAAAGCATAGGCGGCCAGGGTGCAGAATATGACCTGTCCGCTCACCGTGAGAAAAGCGATGCGCACGCTGTTCCAGAAGTATTCGCCGAAATTAGCGCGCGTCCATGCTTCATAGTAGTTGCTCCACTGTGGCGAGCTTGGAAAAAAGACGCGCCCGCTGTTGGCCTCCGTGACCGTCATCAACGAGACATTGAGCGAGAAGATAAAGGGCGCGATGGCGATGACAGCGCCCAAAATCAGCACGCTGTACATAACAACCCGGCTCCAGTCTATCCGCCGCGATGGCTGGTAGCTTGGTTCCGGTGGGGTAGTGGGAAGCGTCTCACTAGCCATAGTAAACACCTCGTTGCGAAAGGCGATTGTTAACGGCAGTCAGGCCCAGAACGATCAACAGCAGCAAAACCGATAAAGCAGCCGCGTAACCGAAGCGCGAATCCCGTTGAAATGCGTCAAATATCACGACGCTCGCCGTGTCCGTTGATCCCAGTTGCGCGCTGTTGCGCAGGACATAAATATGGTTAAATGCTTTAAAGGTGCCGATCAAGGCGTATATAAATAGGAAATAGATCGTTGACGACAGCAGCGGTAAGGTCACGTGGCGAAACTGCTGCCAGCCGTTGGCCCCGTCGATGGAAGCCGCCTCATAAACGTCCGGCGGAATGCCGCCCAGCCCCGCCAGCAGAATAACCGTATTAAAACCGACGAAAGTCCACACCCCAAAAATCATGACCACAACCAGCGCCAGGCTTGGCCCGGCCAGCCAGGTGGGCAGGTTTACGGCATCGCCGGCTATGAGCTGGAAAATACCGATCGGCTCATTAAGCCAGCGCCAGGGTCCCAACCCGAAGAAGCCAATCAACCGGTTCATGAGCGACTGCGGCTGTCCGGAGAAGAGCATGCGGAAAATAGCCGCCGCCCCTACCACGGGCGTGATATAGGGCATGAAGAAAATCATGCGAAAGCCCGTCTTAAAACGGATCTTTTGGAAAAGGAAGACAGCCAGCAGCAGCGCGAAAATAAACTGGAATGGCAGCGTGCCCAGCGAATAATACAGCGTATTTGTAAGGCCCCTGTACCACTTCGCATCGCCCGATGCCGCGGCGGATGGTATCTCGACAATCAGGATGTAAGCGCCGATAATCAGTAGCGAGCCGGCGGTGAGCTGCAGCAGCAGTGCGGCCGTCGATTCGCGCTTCCCGGCATTGCGCCAGACAACCCAGGAGAGCGCCAGCAGGACGAAGCCCGCGCTGATCGTGGCCACGTAAGTCCAGATGCCGGGCGGCTCGGCGTCCGCCGCCGCCTCCGCGTAGACGGTGACCACGTTGTGTAAGACCCAGGCGAATAAGGCTACGCCGCCGATGATCAGCAAACTGCTGGTGAAGAGGGTGACGTAGTAGCTGTTGATACGATTGTTTTCGGGTAATTTGCGGCGCACAAAAAGAGTTAGCAAGAACGCCGCAATCATAATCAGCACGCTTGCCCAAAACAGGCGCTGCAGCTGCGGGTCCTTAAGCCCTTCAGCGATGAACTGTAGAAACAATTCGCTGCTTGTTTCTGTGGCGCCTGCTCGCAAAGCGGCGCGGATCTGGTCCCCGGTGCCCAACAACAGCGGCAGCAGGGTGAAGAAAGTCCAGGTAAACACGGCGAAACCAACAGCCAGCAGGGCGGCGGGAAAAGCGAGCAGCCACGGCCGATCCTCATTTTCAACGGCCTTTGTGCGCGCCTGCCACAGCCCGCGTACGGCCATGAAAACCAGCAGTAAGGCCATCCAGAAGCCGAGGACGTAGGCCAGGTCGCCGATCGCCCGCACATAATTGCCCATACCCGTGTAGGTGCCGACGATCTTATTCAGACCGCGCTGCGTACTCTGGTATATAGAAAAGGCAATGGGATAGATGCCGAAAATAAAGACGATTAAAAAGGCGGGCAGCAGAAAAAGATAAGCCAGGGAAGCCTCGGCGATTTTGCGAAAACGCCGGCTGCGAAAAAAGCTCGTGGATCTCTCTTCAGTCGTGGCCACTGCTTGTTGCATTTCGGGATCCGCTTCGATTCGTGTCGTTACTTCGTCGGAGGTACTCATAATAATCACCAATCAGATTTCGATCGCCAACTTTCCAGTGGGCTTAGTCCATGCACGGCTCATCCAGGGGTGGGAAATTCACAGGGCACATTATAGCAGTTATTTCTTATTAGTTGCCAGTAAAACTTTAAAAGTTGGTTATCAGTTTGTTAACAGCGTGAAAAATGACGCTTGCAAATCACTTTTGCCAAAAGCGATCCGGCCGATCTTCGTTCTTGACAAGGATGCCTGCCGATGTTAATATTTTGTTAAATGTGGGAGCCCTCCCAGAAATTTATCATAATTTTTGGGTATTTTTTCAACATTACGCCTGCATCGAGACTGAATTAGGGGCTAATTAGGTTATTTTGTATGAAAATATGGAAGCGCTCCCAACGGGAGACGTTTTTAAGGGGTGATGAGTAAATTTACTCTAGAGCAGGTGGCTGAACTGGCCGGAGTGTCACGATCGACCGTTTCCCGTGTCGTTAATGAACAGCCAGGTGTGCGCGCAGATGTGCGCCGCCGTGTACGGGAAGTTATTGAAGAAACCGGTTATCGCCCCAATATCGCCGCCCGCGCCCTTGCTTCCAACCGCTCCGGTATTATCGGCCTCGTGGTGCCCCATGGCGCCTCCCGCCTATTCACCGATCCCTACTTCCCGCGCCTCATCCATGGCATCACCCTGGCCTGTAACGAACACGATATCAGCCTGACCCTCTTCCTCTTCCATGATGAAGATGAAGAGTCTCAGTTGACCAGACGCATTGCCAATGCCAGCCTTTTTGACGGCATGATCATGGCCTCTTCTCAGGTCAATGATCCGTTGGTCTCCCACTTTATTGCCAATGAGGTGCCTCTGGTCATGATCGGCCGTCCCGACCGTTATCCCGAACTCAGCTTTGTCGACGTGGATAACTTCAACGGCGCTTACGCGGCCACTGCGCACTTGCTGCGCCTCGGCTATTTGCGTGTCGGCCACATCAGCGGCCCGCAGACGATGGTCGCCGGCCAGGACCGCCTCGAAGGCTATCGCAAGGCGCTGTCCGAGCGCGGCCGTTCCTTTGATAAAAACCTGGTAATCGAGGGGGATTTCAGCGAGGCCGGCGGTTATGTCGCCATGCAGCGCCTGCTCGCTGCCCGCCCTGATGCTGTTTTTGTGGGCTCCGACCAGATGGCCCTCGGCGCCTGGCGCGCCCTGCGTGAGGCCGGCCTGCAAGTCCCCCATGATGTGGCCCTGGTCGGCTACGACGATTTGCTGCCCTCGAGCAGCATGCGTCTGCGCCTGACCACCATTCGCCAGCCCGTGGCCAGGATCGGCCGTGAGGCGGTGAATGTTTTATTGGACGTCATCGAGAATGGCCCGGCGCCCGCGCGCCGCGTCATCTTCGATACGGAGCTCGTTATTCGAGAGTCCTGCGGCGCTACTTTTGCATCGCGCTGAGGGCTTGCTTGATGACGACGTTTGATGATGGTTGAAGAATGAGAGAGAAGTCATTGGAGACTCAGAGCTGCCGGTTTGCTGCCGGCTGCCGGCGTGTCCCCAAGGAGGTGAGTTGAGAGAACAGATTTTTACGTGAAGCTAACCTATTATTTTCCTAAAACCCGAATTGGAAGACGCCTCACTGAGGCGAAAGGAGTTTGAAATGCAAAAAAGATTTATTATTGTCGTTGGACTGCTGCTGATCGTCCTCGTGGCCCTGGCAGCATGTGCACCGCAGACTGTTGAGGTCACCCGTGTGGTCACCCAGACGGAAACGCAGACCGAACAGGTCGAGGTCACCCGCGTGGTCACCGAGACGGAAACGGTCACCGAACAGGTTGAGGTACCGGTAGAAGTTACCCGCGTGGTCACCGAAGAGGTTATGGTTGAAGGCGCCTCCGGCACGGACCTGCCGCGTAACGAGACTCTGTACTTTAACGGCTTCCAGTGGAGCCCGGTTGTTTGTTGGAATCCTTATTCCGCTAACTGTAATAATCCGATGGCTTTTGAGCAGAATGCCGCGAGTACGGTCACGATGTTCGAGACTCCGTACATGTACAACCCGTTGGACGGCCAACTGTATCCACTGCTGGCCGATGGTGATCCGGTGTGGAATGAGGATCAGACCGAGCTGACCTATAAAATCAAGCCGGCCGCGATGTGGAGCGACGGCACGCCAGTGACGGCCGCTGATGCCGCCTACACCTGGGCAGCCCATGTCAAGTATGAGACAACTCAAGGCGTTGGCTACCAAGACTTCATCGACACCGTCGAAGCCGTGGATGATCACACTGTTCTGATCAAGAGTAAGCTCACCGACGCCGGCCAGCCCGTTAACCCGCTGCAGCTCACCGGTTACATTAGTTCAATCTACATCCTACAGCAGGCGTGGACCGAGGCGCTGGAAGCGCGCGCCGGTGAAGACGCCGCGGCCTTCAAGGCTGACGGTGGCAATGATGTCGTGTACTCCGGCCCTTACCATGCTTTCTTCGCTGATGATACCAAGGTGGTCCTTATCCGTGACGACGACTATTGGGGACAGGACGCCTCCATGTGGGGCAAGCTGCCCGTGCCCAAGTACCTGGCCCATGCGATCTATGCTGACAACAATGCCGGGTTGGTTGGTTTGAAGGCGGGTGAGGTGGACGTCAGCCAGCAGTTCAACGCTAACGTGCAGGACCTGTGGCTTGTAGACGGTCTGCCCGTCTCGACCTATCTGCCCGACGCGCCCTATAGCATCACGGCTAGCCTGCCGACAGCTTACTTCAATGTAAACTCTTATGGGTTGGATAACCCCACCGTACGTAAAGCGATCGCCATGGCCGTTGACTATGACACGATCATCGCCAACGCCATGACCAACCAGTCCCCGACCTTCGAGCAGGTTCCGCGTTCGGTCATGAACCCAACCGATGGCGAGCAGGCCCTGTATGATCACGAGGCGGTGGCCGACCTGCAGTGGGCCGGCAATGACGTCGATGGCGCCAACGCCCTTCTAGATGAGGCCGGCATTGTTGACACCGATGGCGACGGCATTCGCGAAATCGACGGCCAGAACCTTTCCTACAAGGCCCTCTGCCCCAACGGTTGGTCCGACTGGCAGGCCGCGATTGAGATCGTCGCCGCCGCCGGCGAGAAAATCGGTATTGATATCACGACCGAGTTCCCCGAATGGGGCGTCTACCAGACCGTCTTCACCGACGCTGCTGTGAACGACTATGACATCTTCATGGTTTGGAGCAATGGCGCCGGCCCGACGAACCCGTGGGGCCGCGTACGCCAGTTCATGAGCTCCGAGTTCGCCGGTACGTCGGGCAACTGGAACGGTAACTGGGGCGGCTACGTCAATCCGCGTATTGACGAGATCATCGCCGAGATTCCCCTGACCACTGATCCCGATGCTTTGAAGGCGCTGTACACGGAAGCCACCCAGATTTACCTCACTGATGTGCCTTCCTTCACGCTCATGTATCGTCCTGACTGGTTCCACACTGTCAACGAATCGGTCTGGACGAACTTCCCGCAGATTGATGATGGCACCGATCCACCCGTGCCGCCAACGAACCTGGTTCGTGGCTACGGCGCGGCCGGTCTGTACAATCTCGAACTGGTTGAGCAGTAACCATTAGTTCAGTATGACCGGTGATAGGGCGCACGCCGCGACCCATCACCGGTTCCCATCGTTTGGCACGGCGTCTGTTGCCGTGCCGAACGATGGTGCGAGATCCTTTACCCAGCCGCTCATTAAGCGCTTGGAAGGAGATAATAGATTGAAAGGTTACGCAAAATACTTCGGCGGCAAGTTAGTCTGGCTCCTCATTACATTTTTCGTTGCTTTCTTATTGAATTTTATCTTGCCCCGTATGATGCCCGGCGATCCCGTGGCCGTCATTACCCAGCGCGTGACGACAGGTATGCAGAGTCAGGCCGGCGTCCAACGTGTTTACGAACAGTATGCCGAGTTATTCGGCACCAACCTGCCCATGTACCAGCAGTTTTTTCTCTATGTCAGAAACGCCTTCCGCGGTGATTTCGGTATTTCTTTCAGCCAATATCCGCGGCCGGTTGCTGACATTATCAGTTCCTCGATCTGGTGGACGGTCGGCTTGCAGCTGCCGGCGATTCTCGTCGGCTGGATAATCGGCAATGTACTCGGCGCCCTGGCCGCCTACCGCCGCGGCGGCTACGACAAAGCGCTCATGCCCGCCAGCCTTTTCCTCAGCAATATCCCGGCCTTTGGCATGGCCGTTATTTTACTGGTGGTATTTGCCATCGGCCTAAAGTGGTTCCCTACCTCGGGAGGTTATGGCTATGACATGATTCCCAGCGCCAGCTGGTCCTATGTGAAGTCCGTGATCTGGCATTACCAGCTGCCCTTCTGGTCAATCGTCATCGTCCTGATCGGCGGCCAGGCCATCGGCATGCGCTCCATGGTTATCTATGAATTGAACGCCGACTATGTCAAATACAGCCGCCTGATGGGCATCAAAGACGGCAGGATTCTACGCTATGTCTTTCGCAATGCCATGCTGCCCCAGATCACGGGCCTGGCCCTGGCCATCGGCACCATCGTCGGCGGCGCCCTGGTGGCGGAGATTATCTTCAGTTATCCGGGGATTGGTAACACCCTGCTGACAGCCGTTCGTGGTCAGGATTACCCCCTGATTCAAGCCTCTACCCTGATCATCACGATCATGGTTCTGCTCACGACCTTCGGCATTGAAATCCTCTATGGCATCATCGACCCGCGCATCAAAGCCGCGCAGAATGACTAAGGAGAATGGACCGCTGTGAAACACACACTTAAACAAATCTTCAGCTCCACGCGCTTTGTGATCGGCTTTGCCATATTCATGTTCCTCCTGCTCATGACGATCATTTACCCGCTCTTCGTCACCGCCGATCCCCTGGGAATCATCGGCGAAGGCACGTTCTTCCCACCCGGTATCTATGTCAATGTTTTTGACAGCATCGGCACCGAGCCGGTTACGTTGAAGCTCGACAATGCCGCGGCCAACCGTATTGCCAACAAGCTCGGCGACCAGGAACGGGCGGATATCAAAGAATGGCTCGTAGCCTATGGCATTCCGGAAGACGAGATCGATATCACTGATACCGAAAAGCTCCTGGGACAGTGGGCTACTTATTACGATCCCGCGGAGCGTATTTCCGGCATGACCAACGCCCGCCGCCAATACTTCATCCGTCTCAATAACTCCCTGGAAGGGCTTCTGTCCACAGAAGGACTGACCATCGCCGACCTGAATCAAGAGACAGGTCAATTAGAAGAAAGCGGAACCGTCAACCAGACCGATTACGTCAATGTCAACCAGGTGCCCAACGTGCGCGTCCTGCCCCTGGGCACGGACAATTTCGGCCGTGATGTGCTCACCGAGCTGGTTTCGGCCACCGGTACCTCGCTCAAGATCGGCCTTGTGGCCGGCCTCATCGCCACGGGCATCGGCCTGACCCTGGGCCTGCTGGCCGGCTATGTCGGCGGATACGTGGATGACAGCATCATGTTTGTCACCAACCTGTTTACCGTCATCCCCAGCTTCGTGATCCTGATTCTGATCACCTACAGCGTCGGCCAGGAGCACCGCGGCGCCATGACCATCGCTATCATCATCGGTTTTACCTCCTGGGTCTGGACGACCAGGGCCGTGCGCGCGCAGGTGGTTTCGCTGCGCAATCGCGACCACGTCAATCTGGCCAAACTGTCGGGGCACAGCACGGCGCGCATCCTCATGCTCAGCATCCTGCCCTTCATCGCCTCCTACGTGGTCATGGCCTTGATCTTGCAGATCTCCTCGGGTATTCTAGCTGAGGCCGGCCTCTCCATTTTAGGCCTTGGACCGCGCACGACCGAAGTGCCCACGCTGGGATTGATGATGAACTGGGCCATGATTTACTCCGCGCACCTGCTGGGTAAATGGTGGGCCTACTTCCCCGTGATCCTGGTCATCGCCCTCATCACCTTCTCCTTGAACCTGATGAATACGGGCCTCGATCAAATATACAATCCGGCCCTGAGAGATTAAACGAAACATTATGTCAGAAGAAGCAATTCTAGACGTCCGCGAGCTTACGACCAAGTACATCACCCGCTACGAAGAAAATATCTATGCGGTTGACCGGGTATCCTTGAAGCTCGAAGACGGCAAAACATTAGGCATCGCCGGGGAGTCCGGATGCGGCAAATCGACTCTGGCCCTTAGCCTCATGGGCTATTACTTCCCCCCTCTCTACTATACGAGCGGGGATATCATCGTCGATGGCCAAAACATCTCCGGCATGGACCCGGATAAAATTCGTAAAACGATCTTGGGCAACGAGATCTCCTATATTCCCCAGGCGGCCATGAACGCCCTCAATCCCACGCAAAAGGTGATCAGCATCATTGAGGATGTGATCCATGCCCACGATCCAACCGTGCCCAAGAAGCAAATCTATGAATTGGCCAAGGAGACCTTCCATAACTTGGGGCTGCCGCCGGAGGTGCTGCAGAAGTATTCCGTGGAATTATCCGGCGGTATGAAACAGCGCACAGTCATCGCCGTTTCCGTGATCCTTTCGCCGACCATTCTCATCGCCGATGAGCCTTCATCCGCGCTCGACGTCACCTCGCAAAAGATGGTCATTAAAATGCTGCGCCAGTTGATGGATCAGGGGTATATTAGAGCATTGATATTCATTACCCATGAACTGCCCCTGCTGTACAACGTGACCGACGACATCATGGTCATGTACGCGGCGCAGATCGTGGAAAAGGGTTCCGCGGAGGAGGTCGTATTCGATCCCCTGCATCCTTATTCCAAGGGTTTGATGGGCTCGATCATTGTCCCTGAAAGCGGTGTGCGCGATGCTAAACTGACGGCCATTCCCGGCGTGCCGCCTAATTTGAAAGACCCGCCGGCCGGCTGCCGCTTCGCCGAGCGCTGCAAATATGTGATGCCCGAATGTACCAAACAAGAGATTGAGCTGCGCGATATCGGCGGCGGCCGTGCCTACCGCTGTATCCTGCCCGAAGATACTTTAAGGGAGTATTATAAGCATGAACGATGATGTCACGAAAGGTGAAGGCATGAACGATGAAAAAAATATCATCCTCAGCACTAAGGGGCTGACCAAAGTTTTCGGCCTCGGCCGTAATAAGACCGTCGCCGTGGACCATGTCGATGTCAATTTCTATGAAGGCGAAGTGGTCTCCATCGTCGGCGAATCGGGCAGCGGCAAAACGACGCTGGCTAAGATGCTTCTTGGCCTGATCAACCCCACCGAGGGCGAGATATTCTATGAGGGCAAACCGCGTGATATCCGCTCGCGCAAGAAGAAGAAAGAATATTGGAAGAATATCCAGGCCATTTTCCAGGATCCCTTTTCTTCCTACAACACCTTTCAGAAGATCGATGCCGTGCTTTTAGACTGTATTCGCATGCGCGGCGACGGCCGTTTGCCCAAGGAAGAGAAAATCCAGTTGATGACCGAAGCATGCAGCTTCGTCAATCTGAAATTCGATGAATTGACCAACAAGTATCCCTTTGAACTTTCCGGCGGGCAGATGCAGCGCTTGATGATCGCCCGTATCTTTCTCCTGGAGCCGAAGATCCTGATCGCCGACGAGCCGACCTCGATGATCGATGCCTGCTCGCGGGCCACGATTCTGGATGAATTGATGAAGCTGCGCGATGAAGCGGGGATGACCGTGATTTTTATCACCCACGACATCGGCCTGGCCTATTATGTTTCGGACAGCGTGTTTATTATGGAGCATGGCAAGGTTGTTGAGCGCGGGACGGCCGACGCCTGCATCCTCGATCCCCAGGAGGATTATACCAAACGCCTGATCAGCGACGTGCCCAAGATTTACGAAGAGTGGGATCTTTCGACGGTCTAAGATTTGTAACGCAACCTTCAGGTTGCGGGGGCTGGACAACCTGATGGAAGTTGATTTTTTAAATCGGTAATAGCAGCCGCCGTCGCCTGGGTTGCAAACCCCAGGCTGAGAGTGAAAAAGTTTGCTAAAGCAAACTAATATCGTTCCTGGCCCATTACCGAGTTATTTCTTAAGATTCATAAGGTTGTCCTACAGAATATTTAAAAACATAAACCTCTGAGGTTCTGACCCTGTTCTGACGAATTTCCTGATGATGCCTCAGAGGTTTTTTTATCCGTTCCCGGCTGCTTAATAAAGATGCCGGGCGCGTTTTTCGAAGGTGGGGTGAGACGTGCCGCGCATGCCTGGTCAATACCCTGACTCCAGAACTGTTTGCAAACGGCCGATTTCAGCTCCCCATATTGATTGAGAAGGTTTAGATTAGAAAGGAGACCCAATGTCTAAAATTGAAACGATTATCAGCCAGATGACGCTGGAAGAGAAGGCTGCTCTGTGCACGGGGGCCAGCGCCTGGACGACCACGCCCATCGAACGCCTCGGCGTGCCGGAGATGACTGTCTCCGACGGCCCGCACGGTGTGCGCCGCGTGCCCGACGTCAACTCGATGGTGCAGCAAAGCCTGCCCGCGACCTGTTTTCCCACCGCCTCCTGCCTCGCTTCGACCTGGAATGGCGACTTGATTAACACGATGGGCGAAGCGCTGGCCGAGGAGTGCAAAGCCCTGGATGTCGACGTCGTGCTCGGCCCCGGCGTGAACATGAAACGCTCGCCTTTAGGCGGCCGTAATTTTGAATATTATTCCGAGGACCCCTATCTGGCCGGGGAGATGGCCGTGGCTTTGATTGACGGTTTGCAGAGTAATGGGGTCGGCACCTCGATCAAGCATTTCGCCGCCAACAACCAGGAGTTCCAGCGCCTGACGATCAACGCCGTCGTCGATGAGCGCGCGCTGCGCGAGATTTATCTGCCGGCTTTCGAAACGGCCGTTAAGCACACCCAACCCTGGACGGTCATGTGCGCCTATAACAAGCTCAACGGCCCTTACTGCTCCGAGCACCACGAACTGCTGGTCGATATCCTCAAAAATGAGTGGGGCTTTGAAGGACTGGTCGTTTCCGACTGGGGCGCCGTGCACGATCGCGTGGCCGCCCTCAAAGGCGGGCTCGACTGGGCCATGCCCGGACCGCAGCAGCACTTTGTGCAGGCCCTCATCGACGCCGTGCAGGACGGCGAGCTGGACGAATCCATCCTCGATGAAGCGGTGCGGCGCATCCTGACCATCGTTTTCAAGGCCAAGGAAACACCCAAGGGTGGCCACTTCGACGCCCAGGCGCATCACGCCCTGGCCCGCCAGATCGCCGCCGAAGGTATGGTTCTGCTCAAGAATGACGGCCTGCTGCCCCTCAAAGGGCACGACCATATCGCCGTGATCGGCCGTTCTGCACAGCAGGCTCATTTCCAGGGTGGGGGCAGTTCGCACATCAACCCCACCGAGGTGGATGTACCCTTCAAAGCAGTGCAAGAATTGGCCGGTGATGCGGAGCTGAGCTACGCTGCCGGTTATCCCGCCGACGAGACCTTCAACCAGGAGATGATTGACGAGGCGGCCGGTTTGGCGCAGGAAGCCGACGTAGCCCTGCTCTACATCGCCCTGCCTCCTTCCAAGGAATCGGAAGGCTACGATCGCCCCGATCTCGACCTGACCGAGCAGCAAATCGCCCTGATCAAAACCGTCGCCGCCGTGCAGCCTAAGACGGTCGTCATTCTCAATAACGGCGCACCCGTGGCTATGAGCGCCTGGATCGACGATGTCGCCGCTGTGCTCGAAGCGTGGATGATGGGCCAGGCCGGCGGTGGCGCCATTGCCGACATCCTGTTCGGCAAGGTCAATCCCAGCGGCAAGCTGGCCGAAACCTTCCCCCTCAAACTGGTTGATACTCCCGCCTACATCAACTGGCCGGGCGAGACCGGCAAAGTGCGCTACGGCGAGGGCATCTTCATCGGCTATCGTTATTATGACGCCAAAGAAGTCCCCGTGCTCTTCCCTTTCGGCTACGGCAAGAGCTACACCACCTTCACCTATGCCAATCCGACCCTTTCGGCCATGACCTTCCGCGACCTGGACGGCCTGACCGTGAGTGTGGACGTGACCAATGTCGGCGAGGTGGCCGGCAAGGAGATCGTCCAGCTTTATGTGCGCGACCGCCAATCCCAATTGGTCCGTCCGCCCAAGGAGCTCAAGGGTTTTGCCAAGGTTGACTTGCAGCCCGGCGAAACCAAGACGGTATTCTTTGAGCTGGATGCCCGCGCCTTTGCTTATTATCATCCCGGCTACGGCGATTGGATCGCTGAGGCCGGAGAGTTCGATATCCTCATCGGCGCCTCGGCGGCCGATATCCGCCACACGCTGACAGCGACCCTGGAATCGACCCAGGAACTGCCCTGCCTGATCAACAAGGAATCGACCCTGCGCGAATGGATGTCCGATCCGCGCGGTGCGGCCGTTCTCGAGCCGCTCTTCGAGCAGTTCATGGCCAACCAGCGCGAAGCCTTCGGCGCGGACTCCAACGGCGGCAGCATTGGTATGGATGTCATGGATATGCTGGCCGAGATGCCACTCAGTTTCGTTTTGATGTTCCAGCAGGACAAGCTGCCGATGCCTGCCAATCAGATCATCGATGGCCTGCTCATGCAGCTGCACGGTACAAAATAGTCTGACAGGCAGCCGGACCGGCGCGCGCGGCGTCGCCGCCGGTCCGGCTGTAATGCAGCCAGTTGGTTGCGGGACCTTCACAACCTGATGGAAGTTGATTTTTTAAATCGGTAATAGCAGCCGCCGTCGCCTGGGGTTGCAAACCCCAAGCTGAGAGTGAAAAAGTTTGCTCAAGCAAACTAATATCGTTCCTAGCCAATTACCGAGTTATTTTCTGAAGATTCATAAGGTTGCGCTACAAAGGGTTGCGCTGCAATTCTAGGAATTGAATGACATGAGCATAAAAATTGACAATCTTAACGATCCGACTGATTCCCTGTCCGCGCGCGTGAGCGACTTAATCGGGCGCATGACCCTGGAAGAAAAGGTGGCGCAGACGATGCTCGTCGCCGTCAACCATATCGAGACCCAGGCGATCGGCGACCTGGGCATCGGCGCTATTCTCAGCGGCGGCGGTGCCAATCCCGAGCCCAATAACCCCGCCAATTGGCTGGCCATGGTCGACGGCTGCCGCCAGGCCGCCTTACAGAGCCGTCTGGGTATTCCCATTCTCTACGGCGTTGACGCCGTGCATGGGCACAACAACATGCGCGGAGCGGTTATTTATCCCCACAACATCGGCCTCGGCGCGGCGCGCGATGCGGACCTGGTGCGGCGCATCGGCCGGGCTACGGCCGTCGAGACCTATGCCAGCGGCGTGCGCTGGGACTTCGCGCCCACCCTAGCCGTGCCCCAGGATATTCGTTGGGGCCGCACCTTCGAGGGTTTTGGCGAGGACACGGCGCTGGTCAGCGAGCTCGGCCGGGCCTATATCGAAGGCCTGCAGGGGGACGATCCCGCCGCCGAATTCTCCGTCCTGGCCACGGCCAAGCATTACTTCGCCGATGGAGGCACGACCTACGGCACGGCCGAATTTGTCTTCCCCGTCGTACCCGAGCTGGGGGTGATGGAAGAGGTGCCCTTTTTAGTTGACCAGGGCGACACGCGCCTCGACGAAGCAACGCTGCGCGAGGTGCACCTGGCTCCTTACCTCGCTGCCCTGCGCGCCGGCGTCCTTACTGTTATGGCCTCCTTCTCCAAGTGGAACGGCGTCAAACTGCACGCGCATCATTATCTGCTGACCGAACTGCTGAAAGAGGAGCTCGGCTTCCCCGGTTTCGTCGTCTCCGACTGGGAAGGCGTGCGCGATTCCCATCTCGATCCCTATACGGCCGTCGTCACCTGCTACAACGCCGGCATTGATATGAACATGGTCTCCTTCGGCTGGCATGAGAAGATGGAACTGCTGCACACGGCCGTGCAGAAAGGGGATGTTTCGCTGGAGCGCCTGGAGGATGCCGTGTGCCGCATCCTGACCGTCAAGCTGCGCGCCGGACTCTTTGAACAGTTAGAAAGCAGCGACCGCTATTTGCCGCTCATTGGCAGCAGCGAACACCGCGCCCTGGCTCGCGAGGCCGTGGTCAAATCGGCCGTTTTGCTCAAGAACGAAAAGCAAACCCTGCCGCTGCCCCAGGACGCGCCGCGCATTCTCGTCGCCGGCGCCTGGGCGGATGACATTGGGCTGCAGTGCGGCGGTTGGACCATCGCCTGGCAGGGAGAGATAGGCCCGATTACCTCCGGTACCACGATTCTGGAAGGCCTACGCGCCCAGGCCGGGCCGGAGATGGTCATTGATTTCGAACCGGACGGCCGTTTTGACGGCGAACGCGCGGCCTACGGCATCGTCTGTGTCGGCGAAACGCCCTACGCCGAAGGACTGGGCGACCGCGCCAATCTAGCCCTCGACGCCGATCAGGCCGCCCTGATCGAGCGTGTGCGCGCGCAGTGCGATTACCTGATCGTGGTCCTAATTTCCGGACGGCCGTTGATCATCAGCGAGGGGCTGCCGTACATCGACGCCCTGGTGGCCGCCTGGCTGCCCGGAAGCGAAGCCGGCGCCCTGGCCGAATTGATCTTCGGCAAGGCGACCTTCAGCGGCAAGCTGTCCTACACCTGGCCGCGCTCTATGGACCAGGTACCCACCGCCTGCGCCAAAGAGGAAGGCCCGCTCTTCCCCTACGGCTTTGGGCTGACCACATAGATAAAAATGCCAAATGCCAGGCACTGTCGCTTCGCTTACGGAAGTGCCTGGCATTTCATATGAACAGGAGACAATCCATGACCCCCATACCCTGGCAAGAACGGCCGGCCGGCAAAACCGATGTCGTCTGGCGCTACAGCGAAAACCCGATCATCCCCCACGACCTGATCCCTTCCTCAAACAGCATCTTCAACAGCGCCGTGGTACCATTCGAAGACGGCTTTGCCGGCGTATTTCGCTGTGACAGCAAAACGCGCCAGATGCAGCTGCACAGCGGGCGCAGCGCCGACGGTATCAACTGGACCCTCTCCAATGAGCGCATCCAATTCTGGCCGGACAACGATCAGGTGGCGGAGATCAATAACTTTGAATACGCCTATGACCCGCGCGTGCACTGGCTGGAAGACCGTTACTACGTGACCTGGTGTAATGGTTATCATGGCCCGACCATCGGCGTGGGCTATACCCACGATTTCGAGACCTTCTACCAGTTAGAGAACGCCTATCTACCTTTTAACCGCAACGGCGTGCTCTTCCCGCGCAAGATCAAGGGCAAATACGCCATGCTCAGCCGCCCCAGCGACAACGGCCACACGCCTTTCGGCGATATCTATTACAGCGAAAGTCCCGACATGACCCATTGGGGCTGCCACCGCTTCGTCATGGGTGCGACCTCCGGCTGGCAGTCGACCAAGATCGGCGCCGGGCCGGTGCCCATCGAAACGGCCGATGGCTGGCTGCTGATCTATCACGGCGTGCTCACCTCCTGCAACGGCTTTGTCTACAGCTTCGGCGCGGCGCTGCTCGATCGCGAACGGCCGTGGCAGGTGCTCTACCGCGCCGAACCCTATTTGCTGGCCCCGCAGGCGCCCTACGAACGCACCGGCGATGTGCCCAATGTGGCCTTTCCCTGCGCCGCGCTGACCGATGAAGACGGCCGTTTGGCCATCTATTACGGCGGCGCTGACACGGTGGTCTGCCTGGCCTTCGCCTATGTGGATGAGGTGGTCGATTTCGTCAAAGCCAATGCCGCTTCGTAACGCATCCTTTAGGTTGGGAAGAGGATTGGTTCTCGGGATTCATGGCAACCTGAAGGTTACCCTACGAATACCGTGTCACCGGCACGGCTTGGTCAGGAGAGCATTCCTGCGGATTGAGAGACGGTTCGAACCAGGGCGAGCCGCAACCTGAAGGATGCTCTACAATGCAGATGGCTGTATAGACGTACTACTTGCCTTGATCTTCCGTCTTTACTCGTCGCAGTATGATCGGACGGCCGAAAACGGCGATGAGAACCA
>JBJYWP010000068.1:0-11921 GCA_046259485.1 Promineifilaceae bacterium (SeqCode)
AAATAATTATTTGTGATTTACTTAAATAGAACTTGTGTTCTAATTATTTTAAATTCTACCGCCCATGTGCGCCTTTGTCGTGTGAATATTACGTGAGTATCCGTGAATACAGTTAATTTATTGCGGGTGCGTCTATATTTGCTGTGAAGATTTTTGGCGCTAAAGTTGTTCCATGGCAGATCTAAGTAACAAGAAACGCAAATTTGTTAGTTATCTTCCTCTCTTACTGCTGCTTGGTGGCTTATTCTGGCTGCGGTTTATCAATCTTGGTTATTCAGACTATCAAGGGGATGAAATCAAAGCACTGTTTCTACCGCAGGAAGGTCAATCTCTGGCTGATTTTCTACTTGTGCAGCGAAAAGGCCCCATACAGTTTGTTATCACATACCTGGTAAGCTTTCTTGATCCCTCGTATCAGAACCAGTTTCTAACCCGCCTGCCATTTGCAGCCGCTTCCGTGTTTGCGGCCATATACTTTTACCTTTTTGTGAAGATGCACTTCGGCAAAAAGATTGCCGTGTATGCCACCTTCTTTTTTACGTTTAACGGGATAATAGTGGCTCTTTCGCGAATCGTGCAGTACCAGTCGTTTGTCATTTTCTTTAGTGTCCTGGCTCTGTACCTCTTTAGTTTGGCGGTAAAAGAACCGGGCTGGCGCATTGCCGGCCTGTATTTAGGCATGTTGTTTTGGGCATTATCCATCCTTGCCCACTACGATGGCATCTTTATCGCTCCCTTTGTGCTCTATCTGCTCTGGAAATGGTATGAAATCCATCCAGATCAGAAGAAGGGAGCGAAGTGGATGCACCTATACCTGGCTGGCGGTCTTTTTGCGTTGATCCTCGCCGCCTTCTATATGCCTTTTCTTTTGAATATTTCAGAAGAGACAAAAGCATACTGGTTGAAAAGGATCAGCAGCGGCAATGATCGAATCTCCAGTTCCATTGTCACATTTAAACTGTACAATCCTAAGATTGCTTACTATGTATACGCCGGACTGTTCATCCTTTATGTACTAAGCACGATAAAGAGTATTATTGTAGGGCTTAAGAATGAATCCGCGCGCGCCCGAGACTCATACCAAATATCGATCAAGTCGATATTCATATTGCTATGGTTTCTTTTCCCATGGATATACATGGAGTCTTTTATCAGTTTGCCGGGAACACATATTTATACATACCTGATGCCGCTCACCATATTAATCGCCATTGGCTTATTGACTGCTGAAAATCTGATCAAGAAGATGTTTGGGAGTAAATATGGGAAGCCGGCATTTGCTGCCGGACTCGTGCTTGTCTTCTTGGTATTGTTTTATCAATCTCATAAGGTTTTCATTGATCACACAAGAGAATATCCCTGGGAACAAGAGCGATTCCTATTCTGGACCTTAGAAATGCCTGCTTTGGCTTATGAGCTGCCAATTTTTGGATTTCCCTATTACAGGCATTGGGAGCAAATCGGCGACTATGTTCTCATGTCTGATAACACCAATTATTACTATTCAAACGAGAAAGAAAGCATCTCGCGTTTCTATATTCCATTGACGAGAGATGTTGATCGATCCGGCCCTTATATTTACATACAGAACGTTCAATATATCTACCAAGACCCGCTGCCGCCGAAGGTGGCGTGGTGGTGGAAGAATAATGATCCGGAAAGAGTCTTCAGAAGCTGTGATTATGGGGATTTTGCCTGGGGACAGGACTTGTTTTTTGTGTTCGCGCCTGTTGATGGAAAGTGTGAAAATCGAAGGGTTATGGCCGCGGTGTACTCCATGAATCCCGGCAGCCTGGAAGAAGTTGTTGATGATTATTAGCACGTGTTTTTGCGATAAAGCGTGTTTGCGGATGAGATTCGGGATAAGAAGTTGCCTAAGGAGGTTGGCGATAGGCTTTGAATTTGGCTAAGAAATAGTGTATGTAAATTTCTTATCTGGAGGTAATCCTAATGAGTGACTGGAACAAACAAATTATTGCCGAGTTTCGGGCGAATGAGGGCAAAGTCGGCGGTCCATTTGAGAATATGACCCTGCTTTTGCTGCATACGACGGGAGCGAAGAGCGGCAAGCCGCGGATTAATCCGTTGGCGACCATCAAAGATGGCGATAAGTGGGTCATCATAGCCTCAAAAGGGGGCGCACCGACCAATCCCGACTGGTACTACAACATCGTCGCCCACCCACAGGTTGGTGTGGAATATGGTACGGAGGAATTTCAGGCGAAGGCGACGGTTACCGAAGAGCCGGAGCGCACGCGGCTGTACAACAAAGTGGCCGCGCTGTACCCTGCCTTCGCCGGATATGCAGAGGGAACGGATCGCGTGATTCCGGTCATCACCCTGGAACGCCTGCCTTAATCTGCTGCTGCTGAATTCAGGTTAAAGCTTATTCGCCGCCGATCGGTGTGACTTCACCGAGGCCGGTGATATTTTTTGTGACCTGGGGGTGACCGTTGTAGCGCACGGAGCCGCCGCCGGTGATGGAGGCGTTCAACGTGTAACGCGCCCAAACGGCCGCCGAACCGAGGCCTGTTATGGAGATGTTAGCCGCTTCACTGGCCAATTCGGAAGCCTTATAGTTCCCTCCGCCGGTGATAGTGACATTTTGGTCGGTAACTTCCCCGCCATCGATCGTGAGATCTCCCAGACCGCTGATCAAGACTATGAGATCTTTTGCTTGCAGCTCTTCAATATTGATATCTCCACCGCCGGTAACATTGATCGCCGTGGTTGTTCCTTCCAGGCGCGGTACGTCCACCTTGCCCAGGCCGGAGACAGTGATCTCTGCCAGATCACGCACGGTGAGATAGTAGAAAATGCCCTGCGTAGGCAAGATATTGACCCCCTCGCGAA
Source organism: Promineifilaceae bacterium (SeqCode) (assembly GCA_046259485.1). Taxonomy (GTDB): domain Bacteria; phylum Chloroflexota; class Anaerolineae; order Promineifilales; family Promineifilaceae; genus JAACFF01. The sequence goes on from JBJYWP010000068.1 coordinate 2,854, forward strand.
TACCTAGAGTCAGGGTGTTGTCTTCAACTGTGCTTTCTAGATAGGGCATTAAGTTCTCTTCGGCCTCGATGCGCAGTGCGGCTTCGTCGCCGAACTCGACGACCACGGTGCCGATGCCGGCCAGGTCAACGGCCGAAAAATCAGTTACTTCCCGTTCTTCGCTAGCCATATCGCCGGTGCCGCGCACGCTGCGCAGGCCATCGCAGCCGGCGAGCAAGAATAAAATGGCCAGCAGTGCTGCCCCGCTCCAAGTTAGATACCTCATCTAAATGCCTCCACAGCTCTCATCAGGAGATGAATGTGATTCCTACATTATAATACGTGAGGAACGGCCGTGGTGTTGCTAACTGCTAAATGTTGGAGGCTTGAATGCAGCGTCCCGTTAGTTCGTGCAGCAGCCGGTTACTGTTTGCTGGAATTTGTTGGTTATTTACTGGCTACTAATGCCCTGTCTTGCTGGCGCAGGAGGAGGAGAGCCGGGAAGAAGACGAGCAGGGAGAGAACCCCGCCGATCCAGTAGGGTGCTGTGGGGTTCATAGCGAAGATGGTACCGGAAATAGCCGTACTGATGATGATGGAAAGACTGATCGTGGATTGGTATACGCCCAAGACGCCGCCGCGCAGCTCGTCGGCTACGGTACGCGTGGAAAGCGACTGCAAAGGGGGCATCATCAAGCCCATGCCTATGGCGAAAAGCATTGAGGCGATCGCTCCGAAAAGGATCGTTGCTAAGGCGGCGAAGAGGAACAGCGCAATTGTACGCAGGGTGAGACCAATGATCACCAGGCGTGCTTCATCAAAGCGGCGCAGCGCGGGCCGTATTAGAAAGGCCTGGGTTAGAAACTGGCCCAAACCGACAATTGCAAGCATGATACTGACGCCTAAGGTGACCTGCTGTGCCGTGCGTCCGGCAAAAAGTACGGCGTCGCCATAGAGGGCAAAGGTCGCTTGCAGCAGTCCCAGAGCGAATTGGCCGATGAAGGCGACGACGAGGATCAGCATCAGTGGGGCATTATGCAGGATTTCGACTGGACCGATGCCGCCACGATTGAATTTACGGTTGGCGGTGCGCTGTTCCTCGCTAAGTGTTTCATCGAGCGTGAAGTAGGTTAGCAGAACGACAGCGACGGCTGCTGCTGCTGCAAAGTAATAAGGTACGCGCGGGCCGAATGCCGCGGCCAGCGAACCGCCGATGATCGGTCCGAAGATAAAACCAAGACCGAAGATGGCGAATGTGTAGCCTAGCGCTTCCGTGCGCCGTTCGCGAGGTGTGACATCGGTTATATAGGCCTGGGCGACGATGACGTTGCCACCGGTGATGCCGTCAAAAATGCGCGCCAGGAAGAGCATAGCGACACTGTTCGCGGAAGCGAGCATGAAGAAACTGACGGCCGTGCCGATCTGGCTGAGAATGAGCACGGGCACACGGCCGTATTTGTCGGACAGGCGTCCCAGGTAGGGTCCGGCAAGAAACTGTGCTGCAAAGAAGGCGGTGTTGAGCAGGGTGATGACCTGCGGCGACATATTGAATTCATCCTTGGCGTACAGAGGCAGGATGGGCAAGATCATGGCCGCGCCTAACATCTGCACAAAGACGATGAGCAGAATAGTCAGCAGGCGCTTATCAATTTGTCGAATCTTTTTCATTACACAAAAAACCAGCCAGGTGCTAAAAACCTGGCTGGCTCCCGGATATTTTAGGTGTCGTTTGTAATGGTATGGCAGTTACGGCCGTCAGGCAATTTTCGCGGCAGATTTTTATTTGTTTTCAGCTATTTATAGATTGGACCAATCTGTTATCAAGATTGGTCCAATCCTAACCGTCGTTCTAATTGGTGAGAAAAGGCAGGTATTGGAAATCTGTCGGAATCAGCGGTGGCTCAGTACCATGCGGCCCCTGTCCTTGCGGCATGGTCGCGTGGCAGACCGTGCAGGTTTGCAGCGTATCATAATAGCCCTGCAAATCCATGAACTTGATTCCGTCATTCGCCTCGCGGCCGGGCGCGATAGCATGGGGACTGTCGTGGCAGCCCGCGCAGTAGATGCCGCCATGCTCCTTGGATTGACGATATAAGGCCTGATCCTGTTGGTAGGCGCTGCCGTGGCAGGCTTCATTGTCACAACGGGGTTCATGAAGCCATGGGTCGGGATTTTCGGCCACATTTTCCAGATTTCCATGGCAGTCCACACATTCCATGTCGTGCTCGGTAGACATTACGTCGCGCAGACACTGCGTTTGCGGACCGGGGTGGCATTTGTAGCAGCCATCTATGGTGGAAGGAACTTCTTCCGCGTGGGCCTCATGGATAGCCTTAGAGAGATTAGGCACTCCCTGGACTCCGTCCGCGCCCAAGGCGTTGGAGGCGTGGCATTCGGCGCAGAGAATCGGCCGTCTATTCATCAATGGCCCCTCATGACCTGGAGGATATTCGTCTGCATTTTCCTCGTCATGTAGGGTCAGGATATTGGTCTCGATGCCCCCGGTGGCAATGCCTTCCACGCCGCCGTCGTAATGACAGTCGTCGCAGTTCATTTCCGTCGATACCGGAGCAACCACCGTGGCGCGTGTCAGCTCTTTGCCCGTGCCTGTTTCCGTGACAACGACTTCCGCCAGCTGGTAAGGGTAGGGATTGGTCGGATCGCTGTCGCGGAACTCGGTGAGGGGGATACCTTCCGCTGCAAAATGATCAGCAATCTGATCCATGTTCCCGGCTAATCCCTTGCCCTCTAGACCGACATTTGGAGGTAAATCTACACCGAAGAGCTGTTGATCATACTGCCAGAAATTCGACTTACCTACGGAATAGGTATTATCGGGAAAGGAATAGCTTACTTCAATACCCTCGGTGATTACCTGCGGGGGGTCTCCGACCTTGACTACCTGGGCCCATAAAGTGTTATAGGGGGGTAGTACGGCCAAATCTTTGAAATCGCGGTTATAACAATGCATCCCCAGATCATTCCAGCTTAATACGACGTATTCAGATTCAGCTGCCCGCGCACTGCCGCTGCTTTGCTGTTTTCTGTAGTTTATGCCGATGATCGTGGTGATTAAGAAGCCGCCCAGCAGCAGGGTGATGAACGTTAACCTTGTTTTGTTCATGATCATTTCTCCTTTCCTCTTGGTCTCTACCAAGAAGGCTCGCTGTTCATAAACTCTACTAGATAATCGTTTCCCCCCGAGTTAATATTTTCTTCAATGACTATTTTGCAATAAAAATCAGCCAAACACAATTGACAAAAGTCACGAAATCGACTTCTATATAAAAAAGACGTCTAATAATCGTCGGAGATATGGGCGGTTAGTTTTTTGCATCGACCCAACAGGGTTGACTCGTTTATCGTAGATAAATACGGTGAATTGGAGAGAGGAAAGGAAATGAGCGAACAGATTCAGAATGGCAGCTGGCGGGCGCGGTTAAGGTTGCGGCGTGAGGAGGCGGACGGCGATAACCAATTTGGGACTTTTGCCGGTGTTTTTGTGCCCACTATCCTTACAATCCTGGGCGCGATCATGTATTTACGCCTGGGCTGGGTGGCAGGTAATGCCGGATTGCTGGGGGCTCTGCTGATTATCCTCCTGGCCCACCTCATCACCTTTACCACCGGCTTATCCGTTTCCTCGGTGGCAACCAATACACGGGTGGGAGCCGGCGGCGCCTTCGCCATTATCTCCCAATCCCTGGGCATTGAAATCGGGGGCAGTGTAGGCGTGCCCCTCTTTTTGGCCCAGGGCGTGTCTGTTGCGTTATATATCCTGGCTTTTGCCGAAGCGGTAATCAGCCTTCTTCCGCCCGATAGCGGCGTAACCCTGTGGATGATTTCGCTGGCAGCTTTTGTGTTGGTATTTGCAATTGCTTACATCAGCGCTCGTTTTGCTTCACGTATCCAGCTCCTGATCTTGTTGGGCATTATCCTTTCCCTGGTATCAATTTTCCTGGGCGGTGCTGTCCTTGCCAGAGAGGGAATGCTAGTTGAAGCGCCTGTGCTTTGGGGACCTTTCAGCCAGGCCAGTTTTTGGACAACGTTCGCGGTTTTCTTCCCTGCCGTGACGGGAATCATGACCGGCATCAGCATGAGCGGCTCGCTGAGGGACCCACGGACCAGCATTCCGCGGGGTACGATGGGCGCGATTCTGGTCGGTTTTGTTGCTTACGTTTCCCTGACTTTCTGGCTGGTGAAAGTCGCCACCCCGGAAGAACTGCTCAATAACTCGACAGTCATGGTTAATAAAGCAATGTGGGGTTGGGCAGTTTATGTGGGCATGCTGGGGGCCACATTTTCTTCGGCGCTGGGTTCTTTAGTCGCCGCACCGCGCGTGATGCAGGCCCTGGCCAGCAAGCAGGTGCTGCCGAAGAGTGACTTCCTGGCTCAAGAAGCGCTAAATGGAGAGCCGCGCAAAGCGGCCCTTACCACGGGAGTGATTTCACTGGTAGCTTTGCTGTGGGCTTTGTCGGCCGGCGGCATTAACTCCGTGGCCCAGGTGATCACCATGTTCTTCTTGATCACCTACGCGATGCTGAACCTGGTCGTGCTGGCTGAGCAGCAGCTGCAAACCGTGAGTTTTCGACCCACTTTACACATTTCACGCCTGGTGCCATTTATTGGCCTGGTAGGGTGTATCGTGGCGATGGCCCTCGTGGCCCCACTTTTTAGCCTTGTCGCGGCTGTTCTGGTGATTTCTCTCTATGTTGTGCTTACACGGCGCACGCTTGTAGACGATCGCAACGATATACGCAGCGGCCTCTTTTTCTCGCTTGCGGAGTGGGCGGCTATTCGAACGAGCCATATGCCTTCCGCACCGCAGCGAACCTGGAAACCGGTGGTATTGGCTCCCGTGCGTGATACCAGTACCTTGCGCGGCACTTACCGCTTTTTGCACTCTCTGACCTGGCCGCAGGGAGGCGTACACGCCCTGGGTATTTATGCTTCCGAGGAGGAAAAAACGCGCCTTCAAGACCTGAATTCGTTGACCGAAGGCTTTGTGAATGACGGTATTTATGCCAATGCGACTTTCCTGGAAGAAGTGGATTTTGTCAATGGGGTACGAGCGGCCACACAAGTCCTGCGCGAGACATTTTTCCGGCCCAATATTTTGCTCCTGCGCCTAAGGGCGGACAGCGATCTGGACAAGCTGCAAGAACTGGTTGATAAAACGGCCGCTTACAGCATGGGTATCTTGCTGTTGTATAACCATCCCGTCAACGGCATGGGGAGAGAGCAGATGATCACGGTGTGGGTGTCGAACCAGGGACCGGAATGGAAGCTCGATCTGCGATTGAGCAATCTTGACCTGGCACTGCTGGTAGCCTACCAGCTGGCGCAAAATTGGAACGGCCGTATCGCCTTATGTATGGCCGTGGAGAATGATGTGGTAAAGGAGCAGGCCGAGGCTTACTTGCAGCAGTTGATCATCCTCACCCGGCTACCGTCCACTACCAGCAAACAGGTTTTTGTCTTACCCTTTGAAGAGGCGATTCAAGCCGGGCAGGCAACGGACCTGAATGTCTTCGGCCTGGCTCATGATCCTGATTTGCACTTCATCCAGCGCCTGGCATTGGCCGCGGATACATCGTGTGTGTTCGTGCGCGATTCCGGTGAAGAAAGTGCGCTGGCGTAGAGTCAGCATTTCAGCATTTCAGCGGGTCAGGTGTAACTTCGTTACCTATCAGCTGTGAAAGCGTTTAAGGGCGAGGTTTTTTTGCGCGCTTGTGCGCGCGGCGCATTTGCTGCGTTTGAAACTCGCGTACCGGCTCGTCTTTTTTGGGGTAACGCAGCGTATATTGACCCTCTGAGTCAAGATCCCAGGCTGAGAAGTTGTCCTTGAGGGCGTCATCTAACAGCTGCACCAGCTGCTCCTTATAGTTAGGATCTTCGATGGGCGTGATCAGTTCCACACGCGTTCTGAGATTGCGCGTGCGCCAGTCGGCACTGCCGATGAAGATCTGGGGATCATCGTTATTGCAGAAGTAGTAGATGCGGTCATGTTCCAGGAAACGGCCGATGATGCTGATGATGTGAATATTATCGCTGTAACCGGGTAGGGCGGGGCGCAGCATCGTATGACCGCGCAGAATGAGATCGATTTGCACACCTTCCTGGGAAGCCTCATAAAGGCGGCGAATGATCCCCCGGTCGTCGAGAGCATTGAATTTGGCGATGATACGGCCGTTGCCATATTTTTCCTGATTGGTTATTTCCCGTTCAATCAGTTTGTAGAAGGGCACGCGCATCTGGGTCGGAGCAACCAGGACCTTTTCAAATTCCTGGGCCGGCGCAAAGCCGGTCAGTGTGTGGAACAGATTGATCACGTCACGACCGATGACGGGATCGGCCGTCATCAGCCCCAGGTCGGTATATAGGCGCGCCGTCTGGGAGTTGTAGTTACCGGTTCCGATATGGCAGTAGGTGCGGATACCCTCCGTATCCTGTCGTACGATGAGTGTGGTTTTGGCATGTGTTTTCAGTCCCACCAAGCCATAAGCTACGTGCACACCCGAATTTTCCAGCATGCGGCCCCATTCGATGTTATTCGCTTCGTCAAAACGCGCCTTCACCTCCACCAGCACCGCAACCTGTTTACCTTTTTCTCCGGCGCGCATCAGCGCCTTCATGATTGGCGACTCATCCGACGTACGGTAAAGGGTTTGCTTAATAGCCAGAACGCGTTCATCGTCGGCTGCTTCTTCGAGCAGTCTTTGTACGCTGACGCCAAAAGAATCATAGGGATGGTAAACCATCAGGTCGCCCTGGCGGATAATGGCGAAAATATCCTTTGTATCTTTTGTCTCGCCCTCGTGCTGTAGCGCGTAGGGAATGGCCGGTTCGTACGGTTCATAGCGGTAGGCGGGTTTATTGAGACTGGCGACCTGGAAACATCCTGTGAGATCGAGCAGGCCCTGAACATCATAAACATCAGAACCGGACAGTTCCAGTTCGCGTAAGAGAACGCTGCGCTCATAAGCCGGCATACCGGCTGCCACCTCCAGGCGCACGACAGGAGCAAATCGGCGCTCGCGTAATTCCTCGGAGATCATGGCCAGGAGATCATCAGCCACTTCTTCGTCGCGGCTGACGTCGGCGTTACGCGTGATGCGGAAGGGATGGACGCTGACCACGATCATGCCGGGGAAGAGTTCGTCCACGTGGCGGGCGATTAACTGCTCTACCGGCAGCAGACGAATACGAGCTCCGTGAATTTCCCCGGTTTGGTTGTCAGACACATGCAGCCAACGCTTGGTAGGGATTTTAAGGCGCACGAAGTGGGTTGTTCCATGTTGTGGGTGTTCGAGAATAACAGCCAGTGAGAGACTGAGATTGGAAATAAAGGGGAAAGGGTGGCCGGGATCGACGGTTAACGGGGTGAGGATAGGGTATATCTCTCGTTTAAAATGCTTGTACAGAATAGCCTTCTGCGAAGACGAGAGCGTGTCATAGTCGCAGATATCGACGCCGGCTTCTTCGCGCAGCGCGGGACGCAGTACCTCTTCCCAGGTGGCGGTCATCGTTTTATGCATTAATGAAGTGGCTTCACGCAGAAGCCCAAGTTGTTCCCCTGGTGTACGGCCGTCAATGGAAAGTTCACGCACGCCGGCCGCTTGCTGACGTTTCAAACCACCAATACGCTTTTGCGTAAATTCGTCCAAATTGCTGGCCGTGATGGCCACGAATTTCACGCGCTCCAGCAAGGGAATTCGCTCATCCATAACCAAATGCAGCACGCGCCAGTTGAAATCAATCCAACTTAACTCCTTGTTGAAGTAGAGAGCAGGATCTTTTAGGTCGGCGTCTTGGGCAACGGGACGAGGCCGGACCGCCTTGGGCAAATGCGTGCTACTATCCTGCTCTTCATCCTTCTTTTCCTGGCCGTTATCGGAAAGATCGAGATCGTCCGCAGCTTGAACAATGGTTTCTGTAGATGATTCGGCAGGTTGTGTTTCTTTGGCGCCAATTATTTTGGAGGGGATATCTTTCTGGGCGGTCATAATCACTCAAACCTTATAAGATCAGGCTTTAAAGCCGGCACCTTCGAGTTTGTTTCATTATACCCTAAGTCTGCAGCGCTTTGGACTTGATCTTCCCTTTGCGCTCGATTCATGCAATACTAAGAGATTGTAGTTGGATGCCAAATAAAAACTGATTACGGAGTTGCTGACCCGTTAATGGTGGCTCATGAATAAAAATAACCAGTCCGAGAAATATGAAAAAGAAGAAGAAAAGAACAAGAAAGAACTTTTAAAACAGGAGAAAGGGCGGCAGGACTCCTTGGGTTTGATTGTGTGGGCGTTGATATTGATCTGGGCCGGGGTGGTTTTCCTGGCTGATAACATGGGTATCTTGGGAACTTTCAATGGGTTTATTGGAAGCTTCGGGCTGCAAATGCCTGAGCTGCCGTTCAAACTGCCGTTCTTGCACCTGGAGGCGTGGTCATTGATATTCATCGGCGCGGGTTTCTTGCTGCTGGCCGAGGTCGTGGTTCGCCTGCTCTTTCCTTCCTATCGCAAACCGGTGGTGGGGACAGCCATATTGGCCGTTGTTGCTCTGGGAATCGGCCTGGGTGCCTGGGGGCTGATTTTCCCCTTCGTGTTGATTATCGTAGGGTTGGCGTTATTATTGGGGGCCTTTTTCAGACCGAAATAGATTAAGGAGTAAACCTATGACTTACGAAAAAGCTATAAAGGCCTTGATTGATGCAGGATTGATAGGTGAAGATAAACTTGAGGTGGCAGTTGAAGCATTAGAAGCAACTTCAGTCGAATTTACCTACCCGGATTGGGCGGAGGCGCTCTATACAGCCGGCGTGATTGCGCGGTTAGATGTTGAAAAAGCGACTGAGGTCATGGAAGATACAGGCCTTAAGGAAGCGCAAGAAGGCGGTGACGACTTTGAAGACGCTTTGCGCGATGCCGGAATCTACTGACAATCCGTTCCAAAAGAAAGATTTCACGCGTGAAATCTTCACGCATTGATAAGTCTCTCACTCGGTATGTCTAAAGACGGCCGAGATTGAGGGTCATGAATTCTCCCCAGGCGTAATTGAGCGGCGTCCACCAGCGATCACGGCCGAT
>JBJYWP010000069.1:0-4877 GCA_046259485.1 Promineifilaceae bacterium (SeqCode)
GCGAACAATATGACCCGCTATCAGATCATTTACTGGCGCGATATTCCGGTACAGGTCAAAGTGCGTGACGGCAGTTCGCACCTCAGCGGCCAGCTTTCGCCCCGCTTTCAGAAGACCGTGCATCGCGCTGCTTTTCGCGCCAAAGCAATCACGGGTTTTGCCTACATTCAAGAATGGCGTCCGTCCGACTGGCAGGAGCGTGAGGAAGGGGCATCGGATCTGCTGGCCCTGGTGACAGCCGAACTGGAAACCGCTTACAGCGACAAACGCCTGGATACCCTGGCCCGCAATAAAGGATACGAACCCCATGACAGTTAACTATCAGATCATTTACTGGCGCGATATCCCCGCCCAGGTCAAAGTTAAGGCGGGACGGGAGCGCAGCGGCAAACCTCTCTCTCAGCGCTTTACCGTGGCTATCGACGAAGCGGCCATGCGCGCCGGGCTCACCGAATCCAGCGATTACCTGTCCCAATGGCGCATGAGCGATTGGCAGGAATGTACGCCATGCATGGCGCGTGAGCCGGCCGAAGTCGCCGAAGCTGTGGCACGTGAACTTGAAGAATCCTACCCTCCCCAACGCCTGCGCCAGCTCATTAAGCAGTTGGGCCGGGAAGAAGAGGTCACCTGAACAATTGACTGCCGTTTATTGGCTGACAATCAAGCTGATTCCTAGAACCAGCATCAGGGCCAAAACGATCTTGCGGAAAACGGCCGCATTGATATAGCGATCTAAGAAAAAACCACCCCCCGCGCCAATCAACACTAAGGGCAAGGCGATCAAGCTCATCTGTAAGACATCGCCGCTCACATGACCGTTCAAGGCGTGCGTGAGAATAGCTACCACGCCGATGATCAAGAAGCAGCCTTGTAAATTGGCCTTAAAGAGATCAGGCGGCCAACGCTGGGTATCCCCATAAATGATCAAGGCCGGAGCGGCCATGTTATACGCCCCACCTCCTATACCTCCGAGAAAACCAAAGAGGTAGGCCCATTGGGGATTATACAACGCAGGCACTGGAAATTTAAAAAGCGCATATAGTGCGTAAAAGATCAGCAGCAGTCCCAGCAGCGTCACCACGATTATTTCCGAAATGCGCGACAGGAACAAAATGCCGACCGGTATGCCTAAAACAGCCGCCGCCGAAATTCGAGTCACCATGTGCACATTCAGCGCCATGCGGTAGCGGACGATCATCAGCAGCTGCAGCTCCAGGATGATGATCGCCGTCAGGGGTACGGCTGTTTGAATGCCTAACAATGCTACCAGAACCGGCATGGCAATCATCGGCAGCCCAAAACCAGCTACTGCCTGCACAAAACAGGCGATGACAACGATTGCGGCAAAAATAACACTTTCCACCCCCTCATGATAACTTAAGTAGGAAAAATAGGGCCACGGCCGTTCCCGCCACCGTCAATAACGGCGTTATCTGGTGCATCCTCGAAACAATCTCCGGCATCGCCTTGCCCGTGCTCAACGCGCCTCCTGTTGCAATCGTCGCCACAAAAAGCAAGACCGCGATCGCCACAACAACCAGTTCAAGCGTTCCCAGCAAACCCGCCCGATAACCACGGTAAGCATTCACCACCAGGAATACCAGAACCGCCAAGGCGATTAACTTATGCACGGTCAAAACGGCCGAGTTGTACGGCATTCCCCGACGGCTTAATGCCAGTCCGGATAAAAACACGATAACAAAAAAGCTCCCAACACCTAAAATGCGTATTTGTGATTCACTCATGACATATTCCATATAAGTTTTTCAGTTAGTCAGTTTTTCAGTTTGTCAGCTGACGGCAATATCACTACATTGCCCGTCACCTGCCCGCTTCCCATCAGTTCATTCGCGGCCACGATGTCGTGCAAGGAGAAGCGCCTGGCGATGACCGGTTTAATCTGGCCGGCTTCCAACAACTCAAATAGGGTTTTCCAATCCACGGCGAACAATTCCACGCCTAACCGGTGCGTGCCATAGCCATAGATGCGCTTGCCGTTGGGCAGCAGGTTGTAATATAGGAACTGCGCCAGAAAAGAATAAAATCCGGATTTCGTCTGCGGCGCGCCGTACTGCACCAGGGCGCCACCCCGTTTTAGCACGGCCATACCGCGCCGCATGTAGTCCTCGCCCATGCCGTTGAAAACGTAATCGATACCCTGCGGCTCATTTCGGCCGATCACGTCTACAAAATCTTGCGTGTGATAATCGATCGGGATAGCCCCGTATTCACGCAGGATGTCGTGTTTGCTTGGGGAAGCCAGGCCGTACATTTTTAACCCGGCCAGCACGCCCAACTGTAAAAAAGCGGTCCCGCAGCCACCGCTTGCCCCCACAATCAAGACCTTGTCTCCTTCTTTTACTTTGGCGACACGATGTAAAATCTGGTAGGCGACCAGGTAATTCAGCACCAGCACCACCGCTTCCGCGGGATCAAGATTCTCCGGTACGTGAACAAGCTTCTCTTCAGGCAGGGTAATATACTGCGCGTGACCGCCGAAATTTGTCAAGGAGACAACGCGCTCCCCAACGCCAACGCTGTTCACGCCCTCGCCGACAGCCTCAACAACCCCCAAAACCGAGTATCCAGGCACAAAAGGCGGTTCCTTCAACCAGGGCCGGTTGCCGACCCGCACTGCCACATCATCCTGCGTCAGCGGCGCGGCCATAATTCTCACAAGCACATCCCCCGCCCCCGGGGGCAGCAGGTCCATTTCTACAATTTCCAGTACTTCCGGCCCGCCACGCGCGGGGACGATAACGCTCTTGTATTTCATGATTTCCTCAAAAAGCTGATCAGCATTTCAGCATTTCAGCTTTCTCGCTGACGGCTGACGGCTGATAGGTGATGGCTGACAGCTCAATTCTTTATCCCATTCCAAAAAATCTCGAACCCGGCACAGATGATCGCTTCCTGCTGCGCCGCATCCGGCTGGGTGCTGATCAGGTTCATCACGGCTACGATATCCTGGTAGAGAATCCCGCCGATCAGTTCGGGGGGATAGGGCTTGATCGCGCCCTCGGTAATCCCTTTCTGGATCGCCGCAAAATAGTAATCTAGATTGGCCGTGGTTTCTTGGGTGATCTCTTCCAAGACTTCCCCTGAATCCATGATCTGCCGGATATAGCGGTAGGCATCCTTGTTTTCTAAAAACCAGCTTGTATACCCCTGCCAGATCGTCCGAAAAGACTCACGAGGGGAAAGATCGGCCGTTAACTGTGACTTGATATAGGTTGAATTCTCGCGGCTGATTTGCAGCACTAATTCGTTAATCAGATCCTGCTTGGTCGGGAAATATAAAAACAACGTTCCCACCGCGCTCCCTGCTCTCTTGGCTATCGCCGCTGTCGATGTATTCTGCACGCCCTTCTGCGCAAAAAGGGCCAACGCAGCGCTCAAAAACTGCTCTCTTCTCTCCGGATCGGGTCTCCGTGCCATAATGCAATCAATGTCCTTTTCAATTATTAATGACTGACTACTCACTCATTATAGCAAAAAAAACACCTTGGCAACAACAATCGCCACCTCTTACCAGAATTGGATATTGATTATCGTCTGTTGACAGACAATGAACTACTGTTTAAACTGAAAAGTCGTATGTATAATAATACCTTTCACGCTGCCATAGGAGGCTCCCCATGTACAAACCCACGTACACTATTTTGCGAAGCGAATCCCTCGCTCCGCCTGCCATTGGAAATCTAGGTGGCGCTCTCGAAAGCACCACCCCGCAAGAGGTCCGGATCGAAGAAACACAACTCGAACTCACCGATCGCAACGATTTACGGCGCGATCCACGAACCAGGGCTATAGCCATCACCATGCCGATGAAATTAATCGAACCTGTCGCCAAAGCGGACGCTGCTCCGGCAGCGGCAAACACCTGGGGCATTGAAGCGGTCAACGCCCACAACTCTCCGTTTGACGGCAGCGGGATCACAGTTGCCGTGCTCGATACGGGCATCGATCTCACCCACCCTGCTTTTGCCGGTGTTGATATCGTGCGTAAGAACTTTACAACCGAGGCCGACGACGATTTGCATGGCCACGGCACACACTGCGCGGGCACCATTTTCGGCCAGGATATCAACGGCACGCGTATCGGCATTGCTCGAAACGTGCAGCACGCCTTGATCGGCAAGGTCCTGGGCCAGGGTGGCGGCTCGTCAACCAGCATCTCTCAGGCCATTAACTGGGCAATCGATAGCGGAGCGAATGTCATCTCTATGTCCCTGGGCATCGACTTTCCCGGCTTCGTCGATTACCTGGTCAACCAGCAAGGCCTGCCTATTCCCGCGGCGACCTCAATTGCCCTGGAAGGGTACCGCTCAAACATCAATTTGTTTACCGAGCTCTCGCGATTTGTCGCCGCAAATAATGCCTTTGGGCCGGGAACAGTGATCATGGCCGCATCAGGCAATGAAAGCGAGCGTCCCGAATATGAGATCGCCGTCGCGCCGCCGGCCGCCAGTACAGGCATGATCGCTGTCGGCGCACTGGGGCAATCAAGCACCGGCCTGACCGTCGCCAGCTTTTCCAACAACCAGGTAGACGTTTCCGCCCCCGGCGTGGGAGTCGTTTCCGCGCGCCTCGGCGGCGGCCTAGTCAGTATGAGCGGCACCAGCATGGCCACACCGCACACTGCCGGCATCGCCGCTCTGTGGGCCCAACGGCAGTTGGATATGACCGGCAATATAAATCAACTCACCTTACTGGCCCAGGTAATCGCCAGTGGTACGATGGTCCCCCTAGCCCCTGGTTCAGAAGCCGAGGATGTGGGCACGGGCATCGTTCAGGCTCCGCTTTAATAGCGAATCTCAAGCCCTCCCGCTGCGCCAGGTGCCGCATGCGGGAGGGCAATACAATTCGAAGACATC
>JBJYWP010000070.1:0-1695 GCA_046259485.1 Promineifilaceae bacterium (SeqCode)
TCGAGCTGGGCGCCGGCTTTCACCCCGATCTCACCGGACGCGAAAACATCGCCCTTAATGCCTCGGTCTTGGGTTTGACGCAGCAGGATGTAGAGCAAAAATTCGACCAGATCGTTACGTTTTCCGAACTGGGTGAATTTATCGATATGCCGGTAAAGCATTATTCCTCCGGAATGTATATGCGCCTGGGCTTTAGCGTAGCCATTCATGTCAACCCTGACATTTTGATCATCGACGAAATTCTCGCCGTTGGAGACCAGGCATTTCAAACCAAGTGCATCGATCGCATTCATGAAATGCACCAAGCCGGTGTTTCTATCGTCTTTATCAGCCACAACTTAGGGATCATCCAACGCATGTGTTCCACTCTTATCTGGCTGGAGAACGGGCATATGCGCGCCAGCGGGCCAACGGAAGAAGTTGCCAATCAGTACAAATATCAGGCGGATACAGTCGCCGGCCGCCAACTGGCCGCCAGTAGCGCCGGTCGCTCTTTTCAACGCTGGGGCAGCGGGGAAATTGAAATCACCGGCGTCAGGTTTTTGGATGCCGGTGGTGAAGAACAACCCTATTTTCAAACCGGGGATGAAATGACGATTGAGATCGCCTACACGGCTCATAAGCCCATTATCCGGCCTGAATTCGGGTTAGCCATCTTCCGTCAGGATGGCGTACAAGTCAATGGCCCAAACAGCCAGCTGGCAGGGATCGAAATTGGTACAGTTGAGGGACCGGGGACAATTCGCTACAACATCAAGAACCTGTCACTGCTGCCCGCCCTCTACCAGGTCACTGCCGCCATCCATAACGCGCAGTTGACCCATGCATACGACTACCACGAACTGGCCTATCCCTTTCGCGTCATCACAGGAGGCACAAAGGAAACGGATGGGTTGGTGGAACTTCCAGCAGCCTGGGAATGGCAGCCTACTACAGAGTAGCTATGTGGACTGATGTTATTCCTGCTCTTAATCTAGCCTTGATTTGGTTATTAGGGCTAACGTGCGCTTTTATTTTTTTGAACCAAAGCCGCGTGTCAAAAACGCTTGCCCGTC
Source organism: Promineifilaceae bacterium (SeqCode) (assembly GCA_046259485.1). Taxonomy (GTDB): domain Bacteria; phylum Chloroflexota; class Anaerolineae; order Promineifilales; family Promineifilaceae; genus JAACFF01. The sequence goes on from JBJYWP010000070.1 coordinate 1,056, forward strand.
TCAAATATCCTCTGCTATTTTTATTGTTGGTTGCTTTATTTATCCGCCTGGTGCCATTGCTGCTGCTTCCGGTAGGGGCAGGCTATGACATCGAGTCCTTCCACCTGGTAGGTAATGCATTTCTAAACGGGGAAGAGATCTATACCTCAGCTGCCAGGGGCCGCCATCCTTACCTACCCCTTCACTTGTATTTAATTGGATTCCTTACCCATCTATCACGTATCACGCCGCTGCCTTTTGTCGTCTGGATAAAGCTCCCTGCCGTGATCGCCGACCTACTCATCACGGCCGTAATTTATGATGTGTTTCGACGGTGGCATGAAACCGAATCTGCGGCCGCCTTCTGGGCACTTCTGTATGCTTTGAATCCTATCAGCGTCCTGGTCACATCCTACCACGGCCAATTTGATTCCCTTCCGGTTCTCCTGCTGCTGCTTTCCTGGTTCACCTGGCATTTTGGCAGGCAGATCACAAAGTCGGCCGTTTTTTCAGGGTTTTCGATATTGTATAAGACATGGCCCATTATCTTTTTGCCCGTGATCTTTATCCGCCTGCCCGATAACCGGCGGAGGTTAACTTATACCCTCATTTCGATCGGCATTCCCGTTGCATTTACCGCCGCATATGTGCTCATCATGGA
>JBJYWP010000071.1:0-27832 GCA_046259485.1 Promineifilaceae bacterium (SeqCode)
TTTGAAGGGAGCTGCCCCTAGTACGAGAGGACCGGGGTGGACAGACCTCTAGTGTTCCAGTTGTTCCGCCAGGAGCATTGCTGGGTAGCTACGTCTGGCAGAGATAACCGCTGAAAGCATCTAAGTGGGAAACTCGCCCTGAGATAAGATCCCTCATCCGTATGGAGTAAGACCGCTAGGAGACTACTAGCTAGATAGGCGGCATGTGTAAGTGCAGTAATGTATTCAGCTAAGCCGTACTAATGGTCGAGGGCTTACGTTCCATATGATACGGAGACTTTGGAATTTTGGCGACGTGTGTTGCCATACGCCAGCGGTTATCATCTTATTCATTTTCATTTTACAATTTGTTTTCATTAAAAGGTCTTTTGGTGATTTGAGCGTCGAGGGTACACCCGGTCCCATCCCGAACCCGGCAGTTAAGCTCGACAGCGCCGATGGTACTTGGGGGGCAGCCCCCTGGGAGAGTAGGTCATCGCCAAAGGACCTTTTTTTATTTTAGTTTGTCAGTGCATCAGTTCTTCAGTGCGTCAGTTAACAGCTGACTTACTGACAAACTGATTACCTGACTCACTCTCGATGCGCGAATACCTCTCTCTTCTTCGCCAGAACGCTAATTACCGCAATTTGTGGTTGGGGAGTGTTATTTCTTTTCTTGGCGATTGGTTTAATCTGATTGCTTCCGCGGAATTGATTTCGCGCCTGACTGACAGTGGATTGGCGGTCAGCACCCTCTTTCTGGTTCGCTTTTTACCCCTTTTCTTATTCAGTCCTATAGCCGGCGTGCTCGCCGACCGCTTCAACCGCCGCAATATCATGATCCTGACCGACGTGCTGCGGGCGCTGACGGTTTTCTCTTTTCTGCTGATTCAATCGGCCGATCAGATCTGGCTCTTCTATCTACTGACATTCACGCAGTTTACGCTGAGCGCGCTCTTTACACCGGCGAAATCGGCCGTTTTGGCCAACATCGTCGCTAAAGAAGATCTGGTCACGGCCAATGCCCTCGATTCTTTCACCTGGAGCACGATGCTCGCCCTGGGCGCTTTTGCCGGCGGAGCGGTGGCCGCGGTATTCGGCGTTGATGCCGCTTTTGTCGCCGATGCGCTGACCTTCCTCCTGTCCGCCATTTTTATCTCACGCATTATCTTGCCCGAGCGCGATCGCGCGGAGAGCTACGGCGGAGGCGGCTGGCTGCAGTTTATTGACGGGCTGCGCTATCTGCGTTTACACCGCTTCATCTTTGCAATCAGCTTGGTGAAAGCCGGCGGCTCTTTGGCCTGGGGGGCGATCAATGTCCTGGAAATCTCCTATGCCAATGATTACTTTGCCGACTCTCTATCCAGGCTGGGCAGCATGCTGAATCTGGCGGCTACCGGGGCGGCGACATTGGGCGCGATCTATTTTGTTTCCGGCTTAGGCACCGGCCTGGGTCCGATTTTCATGCGCCGCTGGCTGGGCGACGTGCAGCGCAGGTTGATGCTGGGCATCCTGATCGGCTTTATCATGCTGACGGTGGGTATTTACGGCCTGAGCGTGGCGCCAGCGCTGCCTCTCTTCTTGTTGATGTCTTTTATTCGAACCGTGGGCTCGGGGACGGTGTGGGTCTTTTCAGCGGCCATGCTGCAAATGATTGTGCCCGACCAGTACCGCGGCCGGGTTTTCTCCACTGAGTTTGCGCTCCTGACCCTGACGCAGTCCATCTCCATCTTTGTCGCCGGATATCTCCTGGATACGGCCGGATTTGATACGCGCCAGGTCACGGTTGTTTCCGCCGCTACCGCGGCCATCGTCACCGTGTTGTGGGCGATCTTCTACTTCGCCAATGTCAGCAGTGATGATCTGGACAAGCGCATTTCCCGGCGGCAGGAATCCTCGAGCGCGGATCTGGTTTAGTTTATTCCCGCGTAATAATGATGAAGCGCACCGGACACTATCTTCGCAAACCAAGCTTCTGGCTCATCTTCTTAAGCTTGTGCATGACGGCCGTTTATCTGCTGACCATGCTCCTGGCAACGTCCGGCCGGCCGGTTGCCGCGCTGGATGATGCTTATATCCATTTTCAATATGCGCGGCAGATGGCCTTGGGCAAACCGTGGCAGTACAACAGCGGCGATCCGGTTTCTACGGGGGCGACGAGCCTGCTTTATCCTTTCTTACTGGCCGCGGCTTATTTGCTGGGCTTTCAAGGCGAACTGATTGTCTGGCCGGCGCTGATCATCGGCGCCGCCGGCCTGATTCTTTCCAGTCTATTCATCTACCGAATCACGGCTCGACTGCTCGGAGCAGGGCAGCTGGCGCGCGAGGCGATTGCCTTCGGCACCGCGCTTCTTTTCCTGTTCAGCGGCGCCGTCACCGTGGCCTATTTTAACGGCATGGAAACCGGCCTCTTTACCGTCCTGGTGCTGGCGGCGCTGTATGGTTTTGTGCGCGATCGGCCGTCGCAAACGGCCGTATTTCTGGCCCTGTCCGGTTTGGTTAGGCCGGAGGGGCTTTTCCTGGCCGGCGTGGCCTGGTTGATTTATGGCGGGCAGATCGTCCTCGGCGAGCGGCAGGACAAACGGCCGTTATTATTCATGACCCTGGCCGTTCTCGTGGCCGGGTTTCCCTATCTGCTTAATCTGGCTTTGTCAGGTACACCGACGGCCAGCGGCGCGCAGGCGAAATCCTGGTTGGGAAACGTGCCTTTCGTGTTCTCCGACATCGTTTTCAATATCGGCCGTATGCTGGGGCTCATTCTCGGCCGCATGAGTCTTGGGCTCTTCGCCGAAAAATCATGGCCGGTAGCGCCGGGGATCCTGCCCCTGGCACTGTTTGGCGGCTGGGTGCTCTGGCGCCGCGGCGAACGCTGGACGGTGCTCCTGGTATTGGGCTGGTTCAGCGCCGGCTGCCTGTTAACGGCCACCTTGATCACGGCCCTCTGGCACATCGGCCGCTACCAGGTGCCTTTTTTAGCGATTTTGCTGCCTTTCTGCGGTGTCGCTGCCGGATTTCTCTGGCAGCGGGTATCCGGTCGCTGGCAGCCTGCGCTCGCCGCTGGACTGCTGCTCGGCCTTATCCTGGTTCTGGTGACTTCATATGAGGGCCGGCGTTCTTTTGATGATGCTGTTGCCAGTACCTTGGGCCAGCAGATCGCCCTGGCGGATTGGATCGATCTGAATCTGCCGGAAGATACGCTGGTCACCGTCCACGATGCCGGGGCGATCCGTTATGTAGGCCGGCGTCCCATCTATGACATGATCGGCCTGACCACCCAGGGTGCCGCCGCGGCCTGGCGGCATGGCAGCGGGGCGATTTTTGAGCTGATGGAAGAAGCGGCGCCAAGACCCGCCTATTTCGCCACTTATCCCGATGTGGCGACTATCCCTTATTTTGCGGAAACGGCATTGTTTTCGCGCGAGTTGTTTCAGACCGAACCCTATGGCCGACGCACGGCCAGCACAGCCAGCCCTGTCCAGGCGGTTTACGAGATTGACTGGGGGCCTGCCGCCGGCGGCGGCGACATCCACCAGGCTGATATTTTGGATCAGGTTGCGGGTCTGGATTTTATTGGCGACATCGATCTAGCCAATCTGCGGGACGAGGAGCAAAAAGGGCTGCGCTGGACCGTCGGACGTACCCAGCCAGGCTTTCCCACGGAGGTTCGCCAGTTTACTTACCGCACGGATCCGCAGATGGAACTGCTTGACGGCGGCCGGCTGGTTTCCGGTTCGCTGTCTTTTCCGCTGGCCGTGACCGCGGATCAGCCGCTGCTGCTGGCCGCGCGGCTGCACGCTCCGGAGGCGGGAGCTGTGGACGTCATCGTGGACGGCCGTTCCGCGGGCACGTGGCGCTATCCCGCCGCGCCCGGCCAATGGTTAGAAATCTCCTTCCTTATTCCGGCGGCATTGATCGGCGCTCCGGAGGTTGAGATCGAACTGGCGCTTCAGGACCCCGAAGGGCAGGCTGAACCCTTGCAGATTTATCATTTGTGGGCTTTCCAGGGCGAGCAGCGGTCCGCGACGGCCACGCCCCAGCAGACGGCCGGCGTGCGCTTTGGCGAGCATATCTGGTTGGAAGGATACGATCTGCCGCTCAGGACACTCAAAGCGGGCAATGATCTGGCGCTGACCCTCTACTGGCGATCCGATATACGGTTGGATCAGGATGCCAAGCTGTTTCTCCATCTTTATGACAGCGACGGAAATCTTGTGGCGCAGGTTGATCAACGTCCTTACCACGATACCCGGCCGCCTTTTACCTGGCTGCCCGATGCAGTGCTGCGCGATCCAGTTACCCTGGCCATCCCGGATGATCTCGCGCCGGGGGTCTATGATCTGGCGCTTGGTTTGTATGATCCCCAGAGCAGTGAACGTCTGCCGGTTTTGGTAAGGGAGGGGGAGATTGCAGCAGACGCCCGTTGGTTCCTGCCCCAGATCGTGATCGAAGAATAAGTTGTCGCGGTTTTTAGTAAAGAAGTAGCGCTATGTTTGGTCAGATCTCCAGGCGACCTCAATAGGGCTTTCTTGGCCAAGCAGCACCAGAAATGACCTAACGATATTAGGCCATTTTATGGAGAAGCTTTCACTTGGAACCTCATTCGTAAGTTCTAAAGGAATAGCAGCCGAATGTAGACCCTTAAGGGCTCTGCCGAACTCTACCCACTTTAGTTCCGGCATTTTCGCCTCAAATCCATTTTGGCCATCGATATATGGATAGACGATTACGCTAAAAGGGACCATATTTGCCCACAGCTTACCTGTTGTGGTCAGCAAAGAAGGGATTATGTGCTTGTTGCCTTGCTTATTGAGATACCTGGGAATGGCGACACTTGCCTCGTTAAAGGCTCCCCGCCTGAGCTTCACGAAATAAGACAAGTCATTGTAATTATTCGTACGGTAAACGGCCGTATTTAGGTCAGCACCAAGAGGGAGAAAGGAAATCCGGTCGACATCTAAGCCGAATTCAGTTTGCAAACAAATGATGATGTCTTTATCATCTATATCCGGCTTTTCCAACATATAGGTATATAGCCTATCCTGATCAGCCCGGACGCTTGAGGAATAATCGCCTGGTTTTTAGAGCGGCAGCGCCAGCAGGGGGATGAGCATTTCTTCCTGATCCAGCCCGCCGTGAAAACCGAGGAAAGGCAGTTCATAGCCGCCCGGTCCGGCCCACCAGACCGACTCGCCCGGTCCGGGCAAAACCACCAGATTGCCCACCCGCGACAGGAAAGTTTCCGAAACCGGCAGCCCGAAATAGCCCTCTTCAATTAAACGGTCCACGCGAAGCACCTGCGCTCGGCCGTCCAGGGCGCTTGTTAACCGCTCCTGCGTTTCCTCCAGACGGTCCTCTTCAATATAGAGGAAGAAGTCACGGCAGGAGCCGCCGGGCACTAGCGGCCGTCCGCTCCCGGATTTCTGGAAGCTGTCCTGAAGATCCGGCAGCAGCCGGTCGAGATAGATCGTTTGCGCCGGATCGATCGCGGTCTGGCCGTGATCCGTGCTGACAAGCAGGAGTGTATCCCGCGTCCCGGCCAGTGGATCCAGCAGGCTGGTTTCCATGAGTTCTAAAATAGTGCGGAGTTCTGTCTGCGCCTGCGGTGAGTCGGGACCATGCGCGTGACAGAGCGCATCGAACTGGCCCCAATAGAGAAAATAGTAGGCCGGGCCTTTTTGTTCAATCACGGCCATTGTGAGCTGCTCCATCCCTTGCAGCAGGTCATCAAAAGCAGGCAGCTGCGCAGCGCCGCGGCAAATGGTTTTGTTGTAAGGCGAATTCGCATACTCGGCCTTGTTTAGCACATAGGATGTGACGCCCTGTTCCGATAAGGCGGGGTAGATGTTTTGGCGCGGAAAAATAATGGCCGGATTGATGCCCGCCTCTGCCATGGTGCCGCGCTTGTACTCCCCAGCGAATGAATAAAAGAGCGGTGTGATCATGGCATCCACGCGCGGTTCGTAATAATTCCATTCGTACATCCCGTGCTGGCCAACGCGCTGGTTGGTGTGCGCGGTCGTCACATGGGCTGTTGTTGTGGAGGGGAACTGCGAGGTGAGCTGCGAAACAACGCCCTCATTCAGGAAGCGCTGCAAAACGGCCGAATCAGCGGCATGCTTCTCAAACTGTTTCCAGCCGAAAGCATCGATAAAGAAGAAAATGACTTTCTTAAATTGCTTCCCGGCGGGCAGCGCGTCCGCCGGCAGGCGGTTTTCGGCCGTCGCCCCGAGCAGGTTGAGGACCGTGCCCGGGATATTGGCGAAATTGTAGAGCGCATAATCAGGCTTGACGTGCTGTGGGGACAGTGTTTGCCGGTCGATGGCAGCGATGGAATTTTGATTTAACATGATGTCAAAAACTGTTCTCTGAAATTTTGTAGTTGAGCGTCATCTATCCCCAGACCTTGATGGAGATAATTTTCAAAGGAGCCGTATTGTTGGTCGATCTCGTCTAAGGCCGCTTCGAAGTAGGCCGGTTCCTGGTAGAAGAGCTGATTGAATTTAGATACGTCCACATCGGCAGGATCGATGCCCATCTGTGCGGCGATCATCATCCGTATCCCCTCAATCTGGGTCTCATTCACTTCTTTGAGATATTCGTTGGACTTGAGATAGTCTGCCAAGGCCAGGTCTTGGGAAACGCCGAGAGTCATGAGAATGACCGCCGCGACCATACCCGTGCGATCTTTGCCGGACGTACAGTGAAATGCCAGCGGCAAATTGTCAGGATCGGCAAGCAGCTTGAAAATGGTCGAAATTTGTTCCGTGGCATCGCGAATGATCAGGCGGTTAGTAAGGGCGAGAATATCATCAGGTATATGAGAAATATCGCCCGTAGTAACCACATCAAAAAGGCCGGAGCTCCAATTGCCCGGTTCGATTCGCAGCGCCAAATAACCGGCGCCTTCAGGGAGTTGATCTTCGCCGAACATGTTGACCTCGTTTTCCGATCGCAAGTCAACGATTGTCTTAATGCCCAGCTCCTGAAGCCGCTGCAAATCTTCCTCGGTGAGGTTGCTCAGTTCGCCTGAGCGGTACATTAAACCCGGTTTTACGCAGCGGCCATCGGCCGTTTTGAAACCACCCAAATCACGGAAATTAGATTGCTTTTGAAGCGGAATATGAATTGTTGAATGTTCTTCCATAGTTTAAAATCCGGCGCGGATTATACCACAGCGGGAATATAAAGTTAGCCGGTAAAATAAAAAATCCGGTTATTCCAGGACCGATTTTTCTGCTTCGTCTGTCCTAAGAAACCGGATTTCTGTTTTACAAAGAACGACCTCCTGGATTTGGTGTGCTTAATAGTTAAGCACAATCCAGGAGGTCGAGTTCCGAACCTATTAGGCCATTAACAGGTAGGAACATTTTGTAGACTGAACAACCGCAAGGCTATGCCCTCACCTTACTAATTAGTATAGGAGATATTTAAGGACAGACGACCTTGAAATCACTACTTCAATATGGGGGAAAACTTCTATCTTAATCAAACGGGGGATGCCGGCACCCACCCTCTTACACAGGTCCCCTGACCGATGGTTGTTTCCAGCACAAATTGACCTTCTACGGCATTGATCCGGGCCTGCATTGACTGCAAGCCGAAACGGCCGTTGGCGTGGGCCTGTAGTAAATCATCGGACGTCGCGCCATAACCGTTATCGGCTACGGAGAAGAGCACCCGCCCATCCTCGACGGTGAGATCAACGGTCACAAGGTCAGCATTGGAGTGATTAGCTACGTTTTCCAGCGCGTGCTGAATGACGCGATACAGCGCATGGCGCGTTTCCAGCGTTGTCGCCGCGTCCAGGTCGCCATGGATAGTCAGCGGTGTTTTAATCTCATGCCGCTGCTGAAAATGAGCGGTGAGCGAACTCATCGAGCGCACAAAGCTGTGATCGAGCTGGCTTGGTGCGAGATTCTGGCGGATACGCTGCACCGTGGCCGCCGCCTCTTCAATGTCGGCCAGCGAACGTTCAAGGAGCTCCGCCGCCTCCTGCGGATCGTCGATCATGGTGTCTTTGCTGGCTACCAGGAGGAAAGGCAGGCGGCCCAGGAACTGCTGGATCGTATCATGCAGTTCGGCGGCCAGCAGCGTGCGCTCGCGTTCCTGGGCCTCGCTCACCTTGTACGGCACCCGGCGCAGTTCCTCAATCTGCCGCGCGACTTGCAGGTAAAGCAGCGCCTGCTGCCCGATTAACTCCAAGGCAACCAAATCGCGTTCGTCGAAAATCTCTTCATCCCAGCGCGGGCCGAAACCCAGCAGCGCCAGCGGGTGCCCTTCATCATAAAGGGGCAGAGCGATTTCAATTTCCCCTTGCTCTTTTAGGGGCTGCAGCCAGTCCGGCACCGGCTGGGGGATTGTCAGACGAATCGGGTCTGGACCTGGGGGTTTCATGGGGATGGATAGGTTTTGCGGAAGGGCGCCGACGATGTCGCCTGCCTGTCCGGCCAGTTCAAATATTTTGGTCTGGTTTTCGGCCGTCCACACGGCCGTGTGCTCCAGGCCCATCTCCTGCGTGATCGCACTGGCCAGCGACTGCGGTAGATCGCGAAAATCGCCTACTTTTTGCAGCCGCCGCCCGAGGTCGCGCGTCGCCTGGTAATTGACCGTCTCGCGCTGCATCAAACGGCCGAACCAACCGCTCCATCTCGTCTGCGTACTCCAGAATAGACTGGCGGCAAGGATAGGGACGAAAAAAGGGAGGAACGGCAGGCGTGAGGTCACCTCCGCCTCGCCCAACAGCGCTCGCTGCCAGACCCAGGCAGTGATATTGGCCAGCAGCGCGCTGACACCCAGGGCAGCTACAACGACAAATATTCCTGAGGGTACGGCCATATTCTGATAGCGAATGATCGCCAGAGCCAGGGCCAGAGGGATAGCCAGGAATAGGAAACGCAAATCGAGGGAGCTCCAATACTGGTCGGGTTCGAGTCCGGGTATGATATCGGCAGCGGACTTGATCAGGAAGGGGATGGCCATCAGCATGCCGATGCCCGTAATCAGCAGAATGCGCCGCTCGCGGCGGGTGTTGTGGCGGAAGAAAGCCGAGAAGATCAGACGAGCGAATATCGCGGCCAATCCTAAGAGATACAAAAACAGCAGTGTGCGATAGCCCACATCCGTCAACACAGCAGTGGGTGGTTCGACGCCCTGCGGCCAGTAGGGGTTGCGCCCCAGTACTGAAATGAAAGCGACGACCGCGGAGACGATATAGAAAAGGGCGATCAGACGGCGAGGGCGCTTTGCAACCGGAGTGGGATATAACCAGGCAAAATGAAAAGCGACCGCGCCTAAAAATGAGGCGACAACGAACAGCAAAGCCTCCAATATATTGGGCAGCAGACGGTTGTCTACAATGACCGTATGGGTATTCAACAGGCGGTGGGTCGTGATCAGCGCCGCCAGGAGGGCGAAAACTTGATTGGTCGGTTGGTCCGGTCCTGCGCGCAGAACAATGAGGCCGAGAAGCCAGAAGGAGATGGCGACGATTAGCTCCGGTACCTTGAGATCGAGGAAATGCTCTAAAGTGAAGAGTGAAACAGGGATGGTCAGTAAACCGTTCTCGCCGTCGATTTGACGTGTAAGCGTGAGCGTGACCTCGTCACCAGGCTCTGATTGTTCGAATGTCGCATAGACATTAGGCGTATAAGGCAGGCCGTTGATCGCCCTGAATTCTTCTTTTAGTTCCGCGCCTTGCTGGAAAATCGGCCACCAGGCCGGTGTCTCTTCCGTGATATGTCCCACCTCGTTCATGGGCACGCTGTAGCTGATGTAGCCGCCGAAGGGATGGCCGATATCCAGGGCCAGGGTCACCGTCCCTACCAGTCCAATGATCGCCGATAAAATAATGGCCAGACCGGCCCAGGAACGCAGCCAGGGGGGGATTATCTTCATACGCCGACTAAATCACTCAACCAGCAGACTTTGGCCAGTAAGACGGCCTTGCGCAGCGGCAGGTCGAGCTGGTCAACCTCGTTCAGGTGCAGTTTACTGTAGATGTGATTCGTATGCTTCTCAACTGTTTTGGTTGAGATACCGAGAGTGGCAGCGATGGCTTGGGTTGTGCGTGAAGCGGCCAGCAAGCGCGCTACATCCCGCTCGCGTTCGGTTAGTTCATCAAAATTAGCGACCGACTGGCGGACCCAGCCCGCTTCATCTTCAGAGAGACGGTCCCAAAGTTCCCCGGCCAGCTGGTTGCCGAAATTGAGTACTTCCTGGCCGAGCACGACCTGGCCGGAGCAGGCATCACGCAGGGCCTGCAGCACTTTATCCGGATGGGTTCCCTTGACCATATAGGCCAGGCCGCGTGTGCCGTCGACGGCCAGATCCAATACTTCGCTGCCACGATCATTAAAAGCGGAAAAAACGAGTATGCCCATCTCCGGATTTTTTTGTTTTAACAGGCGGGCCAGACGAATACCTTCGCTCCCGCCGATTTCCGCCTTGCCCCCTGGAAAAGCGGGCATCACGATGTCGACGATGGCCGCTTCAAATTTCTGATGTCCTGCCAGTTTGAGCGCGCTGGCCGTATCGCCTGCTTCCTCGGTTTCATATCCCTTGCGCGATAAATAGATGGCCAGCCCTTCGCGGGCGAATAGATTATCGTCGACGATGAGGATACATTTCTTGACCTTTGTTTTCTCTGTCACGCTTACCCCTGACCAGCGACATGCAATAATTATTGATGATACAGTTTATAGACTGACTGTCAAGATATGGGGCGGCCGCTGAGACTACTCGATTGAGATTTGCCCCAAGGGGATGCTGTCGTTGGGAAAAGCCGTACCGTCCGCGGCCGTTACCGGAAGTCGTTCGCCGGTATCCGGATGGTAAACGCCGATTTCTATTTGATAGGTGCCGGGTGTTATGTTTGATAAGGGGAGGGAGAAGCTGTCACGAACGTATTCGCCGGAGTGCCAGACATTGGTGGGATAGGACCAGTTATGGGGGACTACGTCCAGCTGCGCCACCAGCTCGCCGCTCTGCACGTCGAAGAGGTGCACATAGAATTTATAGGAGATGTCCATCTCTTCTAGAGCTTGCCAGTAGAGGGTCAGGTCCAGGCCCTGTCCGCCGAGATCGGGGCCGTCAAAGCCGACAAGTTTCAGGCTTGATCCCAGCTGCAGGGCCAGCGGCGTTTGCGGTTGGGGCGCGCTGAACTGTCGCTCCGCACTGCTGACATACAAGATCCCCAGGTCAAAACGGCCGCTTCCATAGCCGCCCGCGTCTTCGAGGCGTACTGACAAGCGGTAGCTTCCCTCCGCCGGGGTCTGCGCCAGAGGAACGCGGAAAGCGCTGCGCACGAGCTGATCCGCTTCGCCCGCGGGTTGGGGGAATACAAGGGGGATACACTGCTCATCGACGACGCTGCCGTCCGCGCCGGTCAGTTCATAGCAGGCGCTCCATTCCCGCGCTGTCGGCCGTTGGAGAGACCAGTGGGTCACGCCGCTGATCGGATCGCCGATGCCGATATTTTGCGGATAGACTTCCCCACCTACGAAACCGAGGCCGGGAACGGCCGTTTCATGCACGCGGTAGGTCTCACCCGCTTCCAGGGCTGTGGCATAGACCAGCAGTTCATCATCTTCATGGGTAGGCGCGATGCCCATCCAGCGCCGCCATTCGCTGACCTGCTGCGGGGTGAGGAAACGTTTATGAATGACAAGATATGGCAGGTTGTTAACCGCCAGGGGCTGCAGCGCGCTCGAAATATCATCGCTGTCCGGAGGCACGGGGGCCTTTTCGCGAAGGCCGGCCAGGAACGGGGTGTTGTTGATGAAGGTATAAGCCTCGCGTGGCGGTCTGGAGACATGCCCTTCCACCAGCCCCTTTTGATGCGTTAGCTGATAGATCATGGCGTATTCGTCGAATGTGCGCGTCAGTGGAATGGTAGCCAGGCCGAAATCCCCTTCTTCCGCAGCCAGGGTTTCATACCAGGCCGGTGTCTCCAGAGCCAGCAGGGAATAATCGGGCACGCGGCTGCCGAGGGCGATCAGGATCGCCAGAATCCCGGTCGCCGCCCAGATTCCCCGTGTGCTCCAGCGCCGGCTGAGGACTTCAAAGCCGTACCCGGCTAACAGGCTCATGGGCACGGCCAGCAGCGCCGAAAAACGTGAGGGATAGCGGATGAGCTGCACGAAGGAAAGATGATCTTCCAGCCAGGCATAGGGCAGGGGGAAGGTAGTCTGGCCATTGATCGTCAGCACACGGCCGAGCGCTAAGAGCAGCAGCAAAACAGCCATGGCCAGCCATAACCATTTTTCGCGCCGCCTGGAAAATAAACCGAGGATGGACAGACCGAGGGTGACGAGGCCGATGGGCGTATGCGTCAATAAGTTAGGAAATTGTTGTTTGATGAGAGAGCCGATGAACGGGACTCCTTCACCGGGCAGGAAAAAGCCGAGCAGGTCGGCCTCACCCCATTCCGCCTCATTGCGCAGGATATCTTCGGAAAACTCGCGCGTAGCCTGGAACTGCAACACCGGCCAGACGAAAGGGGCTAATATGAGCATCGCCAGGGCCGCGGAGAGTGTGAGCTGCAAGAGCAGGCGGTTGCGCACCGCGTCGGCGCTTTGCCACAGCCAGTAGATGCCGGCCAGTAGGAGGAGCGGCGCGCTCATGATCAGCATCTGGTAGCGGCTGAGGCCGATTCCGGCTACAGCCAGACCCAGCCCGAGAACGTCAAGCCAGCGCCCGCTCAGGGTCAGGCGATGCATGGCCAGGAGAGAGAGGGGGACAAAGGCGATGAAGATGAGATTGGGTTGGCTGTAGCGGGTGATGATATAGGGCCAGCCGGTGACGATGAAGCCGGCCAGGAAAGCGGCGGCTTCGTTTTTCGTTAGATGGCGTAAGAGAAAGTAAGTCGCCGTGCCGTTAAAGACCAGTACGGCCAGGTAAACGATTGTGTAAGCGGCGGCTCCGCCGATAAGTTCCTGTAAGGGCAGCCAGAGGGTGATATTCAACCAGGCGAAGTTATGGGTATAAAGTTCAACCCCTTGAGGATAAAAAAGGCGGCCGGTGAAGAAAGGACTCTGCCCATTGAGAAGGGCGTCTTTGACCCAGTTAAAGGTCCATAAATGGACGAAGGCGTCGCCCTCATTGCCGGGAATGGCCGTGCCCAGGCTGCCGAGCGCCGGCCAGGTCAGCCAGGCGGCGAAGAGGGCGTAAACGAGGATGGCCAGAAGCGGTGCGTAACGGCGGGCAGAATAAGGCATAGTGCGTCTCGTAAAGATGCCTATTGTAACCCGTTTGCCGCGTCCTGCCGCGAACAAAAAAATCTGTCCAGGATCACGATCCCGGACAGATTTTTTGTTGTCCGGCGGCTTTGCTGAAAAAGTCCGCTCAGGTGGGTTAGGTGGGATGTGATTTTAAGTAAATCTCGCTTGTCCCGAATACGGACTTCATTTCATACCGCACGGACCGGCTTCGTTGAATGCGGGTTTTTACTCCGAGTCTATGCGCGGCCAGGGGGGCAGAATCACGTTGTCGACGACATGAATTGTGCCGTTATCGGTGACGATGTTATCTCCGATAACTCTTGAGTCATCGTTGACCCAGACCGAGTCGTCGAAATATTTGAGACCTGCCTGCTGGCCGTTAGCCATGATCACATTACCAAGCATCGTCTTGAGCTGGGCGGTCGAATAGTTGCCGATCATCAGATGATACAGCAGCAAATCAGCCAGCTCTTGCTGGGTGTACGCGCCGGCGATGTTATCGGCCGTCAAGCCTAATTTGGCGAAAGCGGCGTCGGTGGGAACAAAGGCGGTCCACTCGCCGGCAGCCAGATCGTCAACCAGGTCGGCAGCGGTCACCGCGGCGAGCACGGTGTTGAAGCGGCCGTCTTTCATGGCGATTCCGACAATGCTGTTTTCCGGTACGGTCGGGGTGACTGTTTCAGTCATGGTTGTGTCTGCTGCGGCAGTTTCTTCGGCGGTCATGTCAGTGGCGGTTGAATCTACCGCTGGTACTTCAGTGGGCATACCTGTTTCGTCGGCAACCGTTTCGGCGCCTTCTTCAGCCTCGGTCATGTCCGCTTCAGCAACACGCGGCCAAGGACCTTGGAGAACGGTGTCGATGATTTGGATTCTTCCGTTTCCGCCGAGGATATTGGTATCAATCACTTTGGCTGAATCGTTGATGTATAGATCACCATCGTAATAGCTAAGCCCGGCCAGAGCGCCATTGCCCATCGTGATGTTGCCGAGCATTGTCTTTAAATTTGCCGTCGAGAGGTCTCCGCTCATTACATGATGGAGCAGTAGATCCTTAAGATAAGCCACATCCAGATTGGCAATAGTTCCAGGCGTGATGCCGATCTTGGCAAAAGCCTCATTCGTGGGCGCGAAAATTGTCCACTCGCCGCTTGATAGGGTTTCGGTTAACCCCGCTGCTTCGATTGCCGCAGCCAGGGTGCTTAGATCGCTGTTCGCGGCGATCGTATCAGGAACGGTGCTGCCTTGTGCGAAGACTGATGGGACCAGGACAAGGAGCAGAAGGGTAATAAGAAGAAAACTCTTTTTTGCAATATTCATTTTGAAGGTAACCTCCATATGTTCTTCATTTTGCGCTTGTTGTTCAGGTAAAAAACCCACCTACGCAAGATTGTATTTTTCGAAGATGAGAAGAAGATGGGGATTAAGAATGTTATAACTTAACCTTTTTGAGGCCCAAAATGTAGGGTTTTAGTAGGGTTATCGTCAGTGAAGGCGGCTATTTTGTGCCGCTTATCAGCGGGTGAACTGTTTTTTCGACGAATTAGATTGTGTACGTCAGGCCGGTCATTTGCGCGCTGATAACCCACAAACGCCGGGCTAGGTCCTGATCATAAGAGAGATTTGAGGAGGAAACTGCTTCCTCATCAACGAAGTATTTGCCGCTGACACCGGCTACCACGGGTGAATCAGCGAGGAAAACGGCCGTTTCCGCACCCTGAGCGACATCGCGGGCGAAAAGCCCGGTGAATGCCTTAAACAGACGGCCGAGCCAGCGCGGCACATTGTTGCTGCCCATGCCCGTGGAGACAAAACCGGGGTGCATGGCGTTGGCCGTAACCTGGCTGCTGTCCAGCCGGCGGGCCAATTCATAGGTGAACAAAATGTTAGCCAGCTTGGAAGTGCCGTAGTTTTTCATGATCGAAAAATCTCCCTCAGATTGCAAATCATTCAGGTCCAGCGTGGCATTTTCATGAGCATCCGAAGCGACGGTGACGATACGCGCGGGGGCGCTTGTCCGCAGTTTGTCCAGCAGCAGGTTGGTTAGCAGAAAAGGGGCCAGGTGGTTGACGGCGAAGGTCATTTCATAGCCGTCCGCGCTTTCTTCGCGGCGCAAAAAGACGGCCCCGGCATTGTTGATCAGCACGTCCAGCCGGTCATAACGGCCGTTAACCTGGGCGGCTAAGTCCCGGACTTGATCGAGCGAGGCGAAGTCGGCCAGGAGATAATCAACCTGTTCGTTGCCGGTGGATTGGCGAATTGCGGAGACTGTCTGGCGCGCTTTTTCTTCGCTGCGGCCGTGGACGACGACCCGCTCCCCAAGCTCCGCCAGCCGGCGTGCTGTTTCTTGTCCGATTCCCGAGGTGGCTCCGGTGACTAGAATTGTTTTTGCCATAGTTCAATCCTTATTTCCCGGAAACTTTTTCTCCCTAGAGGGAGTATTTCTCCAATTAGATTCCGGGAAAGTCAAGGTTTAAATCCGTTCCCAGACCTGAATGATAGCGGCGAGGGTCTGGTTGACCGACGTTGGGATACTGTGTTTGCGGCCCAGTTCGACGACTTTGACGCCGAAGAGTTCCACTTCCGTCTTGCGACCGGCTTCCACATCTTGCAGCATGGAGGTCTTGCCGTGGGGGGAAAGGGTATTTAGAAAATCATACCAGCCCTGTAAATCCGCTTCTGACAGGGCCACGCCTTCGGCATTGGCCACGGCGATAGCCTCGCGCATGAGCGATTCCATGATCGCCTGAGCACCGGCATCTTGCTGAAACACCCCGTAAGGCGCGCCTAAAACGGCCGATGCCTGGTTGATGCCCACGTTGATCATGAACTTGCGCCACATGACGTGTTCCATGTCGTCGGGAACTTCGTTGGGAATTTTTGCGCGATCCAGCGCCTCCTGGACGTGCTTAACCTTTTCTGATGGGGGATCGTTTCGCGCCTCGCCGAAGAATATCTTGCCCCCGGCTGAATAATCAATGCGGTTTCCTTCGCGCAGGGCATCGATGCCCAGGGCGATGGCGTAAAGCGTTTTCTCCATGCCGTAGCGAGCGCCAATTAAAGCTTCGCTGTCCAGGCCGTTCATGACGGAGAGAATGATAGTCTGCTCGCCCACGAAGCGGTCTAGATCGGGGAGAGCGCCTGCTAGATGATGCTGTTTCAGGGCGACGATGATTAAATCGGCCGTTTTGACCTCCGCATCATCCGGATCGATAACCGGCGGGTCAAGCAAACGGCCGTTGACGATCAGACCGTCGCGGCGTAGGCGTTCCAGCCGTTCGCCGCGGGCGATAAACTGTGTTTCAAATCCCGGCCCATCCAAGAAGCGGCTGCCATATGCCGCCCCCAATCCCCCGGCGCCGAGAATAGCGATGCGTTTAATATTCATTTTAATTATTACCAGGCGGGTCCCAGGCGCTGATCCAGTTCGGCGAATTCGGCCAGGAATTCCGCTTCCAGCTTTTTGCGTTCCCTGGGCGGCAGCAGGCCGGCGCGGACGCCGTTGAGAACGAATGCCTTGATCTGCGCCAGGTCGAAATCAAATGTTTCCGCGATGCGCAGGTACTCCTCGGTCAGCGTCGTGTTGAACATCGGCGGATCGTCGGAGTTTATGGTCACATAAAGCCCAGCCTCCAGTAAGCGGGGTAGGGGATGAGAATCGAGATCTGGGGTTACGCCGAGGCAGACGTTGCTGCTGGGGCTGACGTCGAGCGGGATTTGCTGCTCGCTCAGCCGACGCACCAGGGCCGGGTCTTCCAGGCAGCGCACGCCGTGTCCGATGCGCACGGCATGCAGCGCATTCAGTGCGCCGCGGATGCTGGTTGGTCCTTCGGTTTCCCCGGCATGGGGCAAGCTGGGCAGACCCGCTTCATAGGCCAGGGAAAAGGCTTCGCTGAACAGTTCGGGCGGGTTGCCGATTTCCGGGCCGCCCAAACCCAGGGCGATGATGCCTTTGTCCTGGTTGGCGATGGCCCAGCGGGCGACTTCGAGACTGTGTGATAACGGCCGAATATCACGCGAGATATCCGGCACCAACCTCATTGTGACTTCCAGTTCCTCTTCCGCCCAGGCGCGGGCGCGGTTGATCGCCGCCAGCTGCTCGTCCATGGACACATGTTCGTGGTGCGTGTAAGGCGTGAAGATGACCTCACTGTAGCGTATATTTTGTGCTTCCTGTCCGCTTAGAAATTCGGCCGTGATCAGCTCGAAATCCTCCGGCGTGCGCAGGCAGTTACAGATCGCGAAGTAAATCTCGATGAAGTGGGCGAAATCGCGGAACTGGTACCAGGCTTCCAGCCCTTCAACCGTGTCCGCGGGCAGAGCGACCCCGTTGCGTTCGGCCAGGGCCAGCAGGGTGGCCGGGCGGATAGACCCTTCTAAATGGACATGCAGCTCCACTTTGGGCATGAGGCGAATGAATTGATCTAGAGACATGGGATTAATAATTAATACTTAATAATTTAATATTTTAATGGTTAATGGTCAATCGAGATTGGTCCAATTTTAAAATATCTATCTCCGTAATCATATGGTGATTGAAATTGGACCAATCTAATGATGCTGTTGACAATTGGTTATTGCTTATTGTTCAGCCATTTAAGCGCTTCGCGATGAGCCAGGGGTGATAGGTCTGTCGCGGCCACGAAATCGCGAACGGCCGTTTCGTCGGTCTTGGAATACTCGCGCAGCGCCCAGCCGATTGCTTTCTGGATGAAGAACTCATCGTCGTCTAGATTTTCTTCGATCAGGGAGAAGAGCAGGGGGGCGTTGGTTTTGTCCTTGTACTTCAACTGGTGCAGCAGCGTCGTGCGCCGCAGCCAGATATTCTCCACGGATCGCCACTGCTGAACGGCCGTGGCGCCTTCCTCGGGGAAGTTGGCGAAGAGCGTTCCCGAGACATTGCTGGCCAGGGCGTCCACGGTATCCCACCACGATTTTGTGGTGATCAACCAATGCAGCGTAGGCAGAAAATCCGGCTGCAGCTTTTTCTGCAGCCGGATTAAAATGTCCAGGGCGTTATATTGATGCTCGCGCTGCGGTAGCTCCCACAGCGCTTGAGCCAGCTCCGGTAGATTTGTAACTGCCGGGGACCCATATTCCTTCAGAAACCCTCTTAAGATTTCCCGGCGCAGCGGCGACTTGATTCCATAATAAGGAAACTGGTCGCGCATGTAGCGCGCCATCTGCGCCGCCTGTCCCGGATCGGCCTCTGCGGCCATCCCGGCGATTAAGGGTTGGAGATAGTCGCTCATTTGACAGTGAGCAGCGGCTCGCGAGCAGTAAGTAGTATTTAGTATTTAGACTCAATACCAAATACTACTTACAAAATACTTATTAACCAAGCGTATCGATATTGTTCAACTCTTCGCAGGCGCGGGTGAGGCGGGCGACGAAGGATTGCTCGCCGCTGCGCAGCCAGGCGCGCGGGTCGTAATATTTCTTGTTCGGCGCATCCGGTCCTTCCGGATTGCCTAACTGGGTCTGCAAGTAGGCTTCATTCTTCTTGTAGTAGTCGAGCACGCCTTCCCACATCGCCCATTGCGTGTCGGTGTCGATGTTCATCTTGATCACGCCGTAGCTGATCGCCTCGGCAATCTCCGCCGGGGTCGAGCCGGAACCGCCGTGAAAGACGAAATAGACCGGTTTTTCATCCGTGCCGTATTTTTCCTGCACATAGAGCTGAGAATCACGCAAGATCGTGGGCGTCAGCTTGACATTACCCGGTTTGTAAACGCCGTGCACGTTGCCGAAGGAGGCGGCTACGGTGAAGCGATCGCTGACCTTGCTCAGTTCTTCGTAGGCATAGGCGACGTCTTCGGGCTGGGTGTAGAGGCGCGCGCTGTCGACGCCGGAATGGTCGATGCCGTCTTCCTCGCCGCCGGTGATGCCCAGCTCGAATTCCAGGGTCATATCGATCTTGCTCATGCGCTCCAGGTACTGCTTGCAGGTCTCGATGTTTTGTTCTATCGGCTCGGTGGAGAGGTCAATCATGTGCGAGCTGTACAGCGGCACGCCGTGGGCTTTGTAAAACTCCTCACCGACATCCAGCAGGCCGTCCAGCCAGGCCAGACGCTTGCGCGGGCAGTGGTCGGTGTGCAGCATGACGTAAGCGCCGTATTTGGGAGCCAGTTCGTGAACGTGCATAGCCGCGGCCACTGATCCGGCTACGGCGCCCTGCATATTCTCGTCCGACAGCGATTTTCCGGCGTAGAACAGGGCGCCGCTGCTGGAAAACTGGATCATCAGCGGGGCATTGTTCTTAACGGCCGTTTCCATGGCCGCATTGACCGTATCCGTGCCCGTGCAGTTAACCGCGGGCAAAGCGAAGTTGTTAGCCTGTGCATAGGCGAACACTTTCTGTACATTGTCGCCGGTAATCACGCCGGCAGGTATCATGTCTTTTAGAGTACTCATTGTAATCTCCAGTTGTTAAAAAGTTTTGGATATTAATTTCGCATAGAGACCAGATCATGTGTGATCAGGCCAACGAATATTTTACCATAAACGGGGAAGGGGCTGTAATCAGTATTTAGTAAATAGTATTTAGTATTTAGTTGGGGAACTAAACACTAAATACTATTTACTTCTTACTAAACTTAGTTGTCCGGTGCGGTGACGACGCCGTGGACGCCGGCCCAGTGGCGCAGGTCGCGATCTTCGAGAACGGCCGACATGAGGTCGGGGAATAGGGCGGGGGTACAGGCCAAGCTGGGTAGGCCTAGATTGGCCAGCTGTTCGGCCATTTCGCGGTTGAAGCGCGGCGCGCCTTTGTCATTTAAGGCCAGTAGGATGATGACTTTGACCCCGCCTGCCGACAGTTCGGCCAGGCGGCGGACCATGTTTTCCTTGTTTCCCCCTTCATAGAGGTCGCTGATCAGGACCAATACCGTATCCTGCGGGCGGGAGACGAGATCCTGGCAGTAGGCTAAGGCGCGATCGATGTTGGTGCCTCCGCCCAGGCGAATGCCGAAAAGTAGATCAACGGGATCGCTCAATTCTTCACTGAGGTCCACGACGGAGGTGTCGAACATGACCAGCTTCGTGGTGACGGCGGGGATGGAGGCCAGCACCGCGGCGTAAATGCTGCCGTAGACCACGGAGGTGGCCATTGAGCCGCTGGTGTCGAGGGCGATGATAATGTCCTTGAGGCTGGATCGTTTACGGCCGTAACCGACCAGCGTTTCGGGGATGATCGTCTGCTGACCGGGCTGGTAATGTTTTAGATTCTTGTGGATCGTGCGACCCCAATTGATCTCTTTATAACGCGGCCTGCGCCGGCGCGTGGCTCGGTTGAGGCTGCCTTTTATAGCCTGTTCCAGGGGATGGGTGAGTTTTTCGCGCAGCTCCTCCACTACCTGGCGCACGACTTCACGCGCCGTCTCCCGGGTCTTGACGGGCATCACCTTCTTTAAGGCCAGGATGTCGGCTACCAGGTTGACGTCCGGCTCAATCGCCGCCAGCAGCTCGGGCTGGTCGAGGACGTTGCGCAGTTTAAAGCGTTTTAAGGCGTCGCGCTGCATGATGCGCACGACATTGTCAGGGAAATAGATGCGGATGTCGCCCAGCCAGCGGGCAATATCCGGCGCGGAGTCGCTCAGGTCCCCCTCGTCGCCATCGCCGTAGAGCGTGTCCAGCATTTGGTCCAGGACCTGGTCCTCGGGTGAAAGGCCGTCGCCGGATTCCTGTCCCTCGCCGCCTTCGCTGCCCTCACCGGGTTTGTCCTGATCATCTTGACCTAAGACCAGCCGCCAGCGGCGCGTTCTTTCTTCTGAATCAAACATAGTCTCTATTATAGGTGCCCGACACTTCCGTAAGCGCAGCGACAGAGCCTGGCACCTAGCTTTACGTCATACCCTGCCGGGAAGTTGCAGCGGCCGTTTCCAGTTGACACCCTTGCTATAATCACTCCTTAGCTATGATAACTTATATTTGTTTGCTGCGTGGTATCAATGTCGGCGGTAACAACCGCCTGCCCATGAAGGAACTGCGCTCGCTGTTGGAAAACATGGACCTGCAAAATGTGCAGACTTACATCCAGAGCGGCAATGTCGTTTTCCTGAGTCAAGAACAGGATGCCGCAGTGCTGTCTGCAGAAATCAGTGCTGCGATCAAGGATTCCTTCGGTTTCCAACCCCAGGTCCTGATCTTAACCGGCGAGGAATTGGCCGCGGCCATGACCGCCAATCCATTCCCCGAGGCAGAAGCAGAACCTAAGTCTCTGCACCTCTATTTTATGGCTTCCGCGCCTAAAAATCCTGATTTAGCGGCTCTTGAAGCGCTGCGGCAGGAAAGCGAACGCTTCCAGCTCCGGGATCGCGTGTTTTATCTGCATGCCCCGGACGGAATTGGCCGTTCCAAACTTGCGGTGAAGGTCGAAAAAGCGCTTGCCGAACCGGCCACGGCGCGAAACTGGCGCAGTGTTGATAAGATCATGTCCCTGGCTCAGGAAATTTCATGCCGGTTTTGAAACAGCTTAAAAACAACGGTGTGATGCTGTTGCGCCCCGATTCTATGCTATCATATTGACTTATGAATTAAAATGCACTAGAATAAATGTTCTAGTTACCTGCTTACACGCCTGCATATTGGCGATTACAGAGAAGGAAATGAATATGAAAAAGTCATCTTCAACTAAGATTGAAAGTTACGAACCAAATCCGAATAAGGAGTTGTCCCCGCAGCAGTATGAAGAACTGCTCAGCACCTTGAAAAATCGGTTTGAAGAAAACATGGCGCGCCATGAAGGGCTCGAGTGGGCTGATCTGGAGGCCAAACTGGAAGCTAATTCGGCTAAACTGTGGTCGCTCAATGAAATGGAGAGAACCGGCGGCGAACCGGATGTTGTCGGCTACGATAAAGGGAGCAGCGAATTCATCATTTATGATTGTGCGCCGGAAAGTCCGGACGGCCGTAGAAGCATTTGCTATGACCAGGAAGGACTGGAAGCGCGGGAAAAGAAAGGAGTGTTTCCGCGAGGAAGTGCGGTCGGCATGGCGACCGTCATGGACATCGCGCTCTTAACGGAAGAGCAATATCGAGAGCTGCAAAAAATGGAAGATTTCGATACGAAGACCTCGAGCTGGATAGAGACCCCTTCTGACATCAGAGAACTCGGCGGGGGACTCTTTTGTGACCGCCGTTACGATACTGTCTTTGTTTATCATAATGGGGCTGATTCATTTTACAGCGCCAGGGGCTTCCGCGGTGCATTGAGAGTCTAAATTTTAACATTTACATAAAGATGCCAACTTTCTCGATCTGGTAGTTTGTGAAGTATCAAATTGAAAAGTTGGCATCTTTTTCAATAGGAGAATGAAACATGAGCGGTGTACGCGTATTAGTAGGGACAAAAAAGGGGGCCTTTATTCTGACGTCGGACGGCAAACGCGATAAATGGCAGATTGATGGCCCATTATTTGGTGGGTGGGAGATCTACCATATGAAGGGTTCGCCGGTTGATCCTAACCGTATCTACGCCTCCCAGTCCAGCGGCTGGTTTGGCCAGGTTGTGCATCTTTCTGATGACGGCGGCAAGAGCTGGCAAACTGTGGGCAATGATTTTGTCTACGAGGGCGAAACCGGTACGCACCAATGGTATGACGGCACCGCGCATCCCTGGGAATTTGCGCGCGTCTGGCATTTCGAACCCTCGCTTACGGATGTGGATACCGTCTACGCCGGGGTTGAAGACGCGGGTATTTTCCGCTCGCGAGATGGTGGGCTGACCTGGCAGGAGCTTTCCGGCCTGCGCCGGCACAGCACCGGTTCGACCTGGCAGCCGGGCGCCGGCGGGCTTTGCCTGCACAGCATCGTCCTCGATGCCAATGATGAGAATCGTATTTTCGTTGCCATCTCGGCCGCCGGGGCTTTTCGCACCGATGACGGCGGTAAGACCTGGCTGCCGATCAACCAGGGGCTGCGATCTGATTACATCCCCGATCCCAACGCGGAGGTCGGACACTGCGTGCACCGCATCGCCCAGCATCCGGCCAACCCGCAGGTGCTCTTTATGCAAAAACATTGGGACGTGATGCGCAGTGACGATGCCGGCGCTTCCTGGTATGAGATCAGCGGCAATCTACCTACCGACTTTGGTTTTGTGATCGACGTGAACAGCAATGATCCGCAAACGGTCTACGTGGTGCCGATCAAGAGTGATTCGGAACATTACCCGCCGGAAGGCAAACTGCGCGTGTATCGCAGCCGCAGCGGCGGCAATGAATGGGAGGCGCTGACCAAGGGCCTGCCGCAGAAGGATTGTTATGTCAATGTGCTGCGTGATGCCATGGCCGTAGATAAGATGGATCCCTGCGGCATCTATTTTGGTACGACGGGTGGAGAACTCTATGCTTCGGCCAATGACGGTGACAGTTGGGCGGCGATCGCCAGCACTCTACCAAAAATCCTCTCCGTAGAGGTGCAGACCCTGCCATGATCCGCGTGATTATCCCGCACCACCTGCGCACCCTGGCTAAAAGCGGGTCCGAAGTGGACCTGGAGGTTGAAGGTGAGGTCACGCGCGGCGCCGTGCTGGATGCGTTGGAAGCGCGTTACCCGGTGCTGCGGGGAACGATTCGCGATCAGGTCACGGGTGAAAGACGGCCGTTTTTACGCTTTTTCGCCTGCAAACAAGACCTGTCGCATGAACCGCCGGATGCACCGCTGCCCGAGGCGGTAGCGCGCGGTGAAGAACCCTACTATATCATCGGCGCGATTGCCGGTGGGTGATCAGTGACCAATGACAATAAAGACTTTGTAGCCGCAGCATCCTTGCTGCGCCGACGCACAAAGGGTTGCGCGGCTACTTGGTCTAGCCAAGGTTGGAGTGAATGAACATGTCTACAGCTTATAAACCCGAAGGCTACAACAATGTTTCCCCTTATCTAGTCGTCAACGGCGCCGAGGAGACGATTGCGTTTTTATCGGCCGTTTTCGACGGTCAGGAAATTCGCCGCTTCCCGTCTGAGACAGGCGGGATCATGCATGCTGAGGTGCGGGTCGGCGACAGCGTGATCATGCTGGCCGACGGGGTCGAGCAGTGGCCCGCTTTCCCAGCCCATGTCCATGTTTACGTGCCTGATGTCGATGCCGCGTACCAACGCGCGCTCAAAGCGGGGGCTGCCTCGGTGCAGGAGCCGCAGCAAAAAGAGGATGAAGATCGCCGCGGCGGCGTCCTCGGGCCGGGCGGCATCACCTGGTGGATGGCTACGAAAGTGGATTAACGAAGGTTGCGTTACAATAGATCCCTAGAATAGTTGCTAAAATCTCAGTTTTATACTTTGATCAGGTGGGTAATTTATCCGCTCGAATTAAATCTTGAGTAAAGCAATCAATTTAGCCTGCCTGATTGAACCCTGGCAGGCGTTAACAGGGGATTTTTATGGATCAACCGATTATCATCGGCCTAGCTGTCATTGTATTCCTGGGCATCACGGCCCAATGGCTGGCCTGGCGGCTCAGGCTCCCGGCAATTCTTTTACTGCTCCTCTTCGGCCTTCTGATAGGACCGGTGACAGGATTTCTGGATCCTGATAAATTATTCGGCGATCTGTTATTTCCTTATGTCTCCGTATCCGTGGCCATTATCTTATTTGAAGGGGGGTTAAGCCTCAGGATTAATGAGCTGCGCGGCGTGGAAGGGGTGGTGCGCCTGTTAATTTCCGTCGGCGCGCTGATTACCTGGGCAATCGTAGCCTTCGCCGCCCATACCATTTTGAATCTGGAGTTGCAGCTGGCCGTTCTCCTGGGGGCGATCCTGGTCGTTACCGGACCCACGGTGATCATCCCCTTGCTGCGCCAGGCCCGGCCGAGCCGCCATGTCAGCTCTATCTTAAAGTGGGAAGGTATTCTCATCGACCCCATCGGCGCGACGCTGGCCGTCCTGGTATTTGACGGCATCCTCGAAGGCGGGCCGGAAGAAAGTTTCACGTTTGTAAGCATCGCTCTGGGCGTCGTGGTTACCCTGCTGGTGGGTATACTCGTCGGCGCGGTTTTCGCTTTTGTGCTGATACAGTTCTTAAAGCGCAACTGGATCGCCACCTTCCTGGAAACGGCCGTTGCCCTGATGCTGATGCTGGCCGCTTTCGCCATATCCAACGAGCTGCGCAGCGAATCAGGCTTGATGGCCGTGACCATGATGGGCATCATCCTGGCCAATCAGCGGCAGGCTAACATCAGCCACATCAGTTCCTTCAAAGAAGAACTGGGCGTCTTATTGCTCTCCGCTTTATTTATCGTTCTGGCAGCGCGGGTGAACCTGGATGCGCTGCTGCGCGTTGTCTGGCAGGAAATAGCCTTTCTGGTTGTGATCATCCTCGTGGCCCGGCCGGTATCGGTCTTTGTTTCCTCACTGTTCAGCAAACTGCAGATGCGCGAGAAAATATATATCGCCGCCATCGCGCCGCGGGGTATCGTCGCCGTCGCCGTGGCTTCTCTGTTCGCCATTGAGCTGGAGGAGGTCGGTTTCGCCGGGGCGGAGCAGCTGGTCAATAATACTTTTACAGTGGTTGTGGCCACGGTCCTGTTTTATTCGATCCTCGCCCGGCCAATGGCCAAATGGCTCGATTTAACTGAGAAACATCCGCAGGGCACGATCATCGTCGGCGCGCATCACTGGGCGCGGCAGATCGCCGCCGCGATTCAGGAAGCGGGTATAAGCGTCTGGTTGGTGGATACAAACGGCCGTCATATCGAAAATGCGCAGAGCGCCGGCCTTCCGGCTATTCAGGACAGCATCATGGCCGACGGCATCCTGGATGATCTACCGCTGGAATCCGCCGGCCGAGTGCTGGCATTAACCGACAACGGCGAATTGAATGCCCTGGCCGCTTTACGGTTCAGTAAATGGTTTGGCAGCGAAAATGTTTTTCAACTGGTCCCCAGCCAGGCCGGCGATCCGCAGCATATTACAGAGACGCTGCGCGGCCGTCTTTTGTTTGGTGATAAGATCACGTTCAGTGAGCTTGAGAGGCAGTATTACAGCGGCTCGCAGGTGGTGCTGATCAAGGTTAATGCCCTGGAAACCCTGACAACGCTCAAGGAGCGTGGTATTCCGGTCGTAGTCTTGTTCGTAGTCACCAAAGACGGCCGTTTAGAAGTCTCAACCGCCGACAGACCGCTCATGCCTAAAGCGGGTGATGGGGTGATTATCCTCGTCGCGCAGTCTTCAGAGTCCCTGCCGGCGGCGGATAGTGACGGTGCAGTTTTCACACCGGCGTTAGAAGGGATCGTTTAGCTGCCCGCGTTGAGGTGCGACCGGTACTGAAGATGAAATTTTCGAAATATCACGCTCTGGGCAATGATTACATAGTGATCGACTCCCAGGAACTTGATGCTGAGCCGGATCAGCACATGATCCGCACGGTGTGCCATCGCAATTACGGCATCGGCTCCGACGGCATCCTGCTTGGTCCGCTTGAGAGCGCCATGGCTGGTTTCGGCCTGCGCATCTTTAATTCCGACGGCAGCGAGGCGGAAAAGAGCGGAAATGGGCTGCGCATCTTCGCACGCTATTTATTCGATCAGGATTATGTAAGCGACCGACCCTTTACGGTGGAGACAAAGGGTGGGGCGGTTTCCTGCGACGTCAGCGCGGACGGTCGTATGGTGAAGGTTGATATGGGTCGCGTCAGTTTCGACAGCCTTGAAATCCCCGTTGCTGGCCCGCCGCGAGAAGTGCTGGAAGAAACAATCTTCGTGGAAGGCGAACCCTTCGCTTTCTGCGCGGCGACGGTCGGCAACCCGCACTGCATTGTGCTCGTGGAGCATCCGACGGCCGAGATGGCCCGCCGCTATGGTCCAGCCATTGAGCTCGACGGCCGTTTTCCCAACCGGACCAACGTGCAGTTCCTGACTGTCCTGGATCGGGCTAATATCCAGATTGAAATCTGGGAACGCGGCGCGGGCTATACGCTGGCTTCCGGCAGCAGCAGCGTGGCCGCGGCATCCGTGGCGCACAAGCTCGGCCTCTGCGATCGCGATATCCAGGTGCATATGCCCGGTGGGCGGTTGGCGATTCAAATCGCCCCAGATTTCACCGTTTCTCAAGAAGGTCCGGTGCGCAAGATTTGCGACGGCGTTTTAGCGCCGGAGCTCTTACAAAGTGAAGCGGACGGTGAGGGAGCGGCGATTTGACCTCTGCGGACCAATCTCCTCAGGAAGTATATTCCGGCTGGCCCTACCGTCTCCTGCAGGGGATTTTCAAGGCCATCCTCTATCTGCCCTGGATCTGGACAGCTCTCTTTGCGCTGTTTGTCTTGGGAACGGCCGTTTCGGTGGGACATCTGCCCACCTACGGCAGTCCCGACCCCAAGGACGCCGGGGCGATCAGCATCCTCTACATGCCGGTAATGGTCATCATGTTGATGGTGATGGGCTTTTCGCCCATCGGCATTGGCCTGGCCCTGATCAAGCTGCTGCGCGATGTGCCGCCCTTTATCAAGCGCAGCGAAGCCCTCCTCTATCTGGCCGGCATGATTATGTTTTTGATCATCGTTCGCAGCGATGTCGCCGGGTTGATCACCTGGCTGGGGGATTAACTCAAGAGAAGCCAACTTTTGGAAAGTTGGCATCTCTTTTTTCGTGATATAATGCTCCGAAACGCTTGTGGAGGACTCATTTATGCGTATTCTGGCGATCAT
>JBJYWP010000072.1:0-5253 GCA_046259485.1 Promineifilaceae bacterium (SeqCode)
CTACACGGCCGGGGCTGAAGATGCCCTGAAAATGGCGCAGGACCGCGGTTGGGTGTTGGCCAGTCTGAATCAGGATTGGCGCCATGTCTTCGCTTTTCAGGCAAAGTAATGTTTTTAGGATTGATGGGGAATGACTACGGTAACCACACCAACCACACCAGCAGGCATAAGAAAGTATATTCCCATCCTGGATTGGCTGCCCCATTATCAGGCTGCCTGGTTACGCTCTGACCTGCTGGCGGGGCTCATTGCTGCGGCCGTGGTTATTCCTCAGGCGATGGCCTATGCCACCATGGCCGGATTGCCTGTACAGGTTGGCCTGTATGTGGCCCTGTTGCCTATGTTCGTCTATGCCATACTGGGGTCCTCCCGCCGCTTAAGCGTCAGTTCAACATCCCCCATTGCCATCCTGACCGGCACAGTCCTGCTCACGATGGTAGGGCCGGCGAGCAGCCCAAGCGACTATATTGTCCCAGCGGCCACACTGGCTTTCCTGGTAGGTTTGTTTTTACTCCTGGCTTCTCTCCTGCGCTTAGGTTTTCTGGCCGACTTCATTTCCAAGCCCGTGCTGACCGGCTTTCTAGCGGGTATTGGCGTTGTGATCATTACCAGCCAGTTGGGCAAGGTGCTGGGTATAACTGTTCCCAGCGGCCCGACCCTACGCACCCTTGGTTTGGTTATCACCAGCCTGAACCAGATCAACTGGCCCACGGCTCTACTTTCAACAGCGACGCTGGCGATCCTGATTTTCCTGCCACGATTGGTACCCGGCCTCCCGGCAGCGTTGGTGGCTGTTGCCTTTGGGATAGCGCTATCAGCCTTCTTCAACTTAAGTGCGCTGGGAATCACGCTTGTTGGAGAGGTTCCGAGTGGACTGCCTTCCTTTTCACCACCCGATCTGTCCTTGGTTGGCAGTCTTTGGCTGCCCGCTATCGGTATCGCCCTGCTGGCTTTCACCGAGTCGAGCGCCATGGCCCGCTCCTTCCGCAAATTCGGAGAACCGGTGCCGGATGCCAACCAGGAACTCATAGCATTGGGTATGGCTAACATCGCCGGCGGTTTATTCCAGGCTTTTCCAGCCAGCGGCGGCGAATCGCAAACGGCCGTCAACGCTAATGCGGGAGCCAAAACCCAGGTCGCTGCCTTGGTAACTGCGGGCATTGTCGTGTTAATTCTCTTATTTCTGTCGCCACTGATCAGCCTTATGCCTGAAGCCACCTTGGGCGCGATGCTGCTGGTAGCGGGCGCGGGATTGATCGATGTCGATAAGTTCCGGGATATGGCCCAGATCAGACGCACCGAGTTGATCTGGGCGCTGGTCGCTTTTGCGGGTGTGATTGTGTTGGGTGTTTTAGAGGGTATCCTGATCGCTATCCTATTCTCGCTCCTTTCGCTGCTTGGCCAGGTGGAAAGTCCACCTGTTTATGCATTAACACGAAAACCGGGTACGCAAGTGTTCCGGCCACTCGGCGATCACCCGGATGATGAGATTATTACGGGATTATTGATCACCCGCACCGAAGGGCGGCTTTTCTTTGCCAATGCGTCGGGAGTTGTAGACAAGCTGTGGGGGCTGGTCCATCAGGCATCACCAAAACCGCAGGTCATGATCCTGGATTGTGACGCGATTCCCGATATCGAGTACACGGCGATAACAGCACTAATCGAATTTGAAGAGCAACTGCACAATGCTGGTATTTTATTGTGGTTAGCTAACTTAAATCCTGACGTGCTGCCACTAGTTAAGCGAGGACCGCTTGGGAAAAAGTTGAGTAGTGAGCAGATATATCCGGACCTGGAATTGGCAGTTGCTGCTTACTTGCAGCGTAATGAACCGGAAGAGTCCAATGAATGAAATCATGACAATGCCGGCTGGAGAGGAAAGCACATGGATGTAAAGGCTTATTTACGATCTCTAAAACCAAACCCAAAATATTTAAGGTCAGACATAGTTTCTGGATTTGCTACCGGCTTGTTTAGCATCCCTGAAGGGATGGCCTACGCCCAACTGGCAGGTGTGAATCCCCTGTATGGCATGTATTCCGGCATCGTGCCGACGATACTTGCTTCCTTGTCGACGGGCACTATCTTAATGATCAGCACCCTGACCAGCGCCATCGCTCTTTCGACAGCCAGCGTGCTGCAAACGGCCGACATCCAGGACAGCCAGATGCCGGCCGCTTTGTTTACGGTTTCCTTTCTGGTAGGGGTCACGATGCTGCTGATGGGCTTGCTGCGCCTGGGCAGCCTGGTTGACTTTGTCTCCAACGCGGTGATGACCGGCTTTGTGGCCGCCGCATCTATGCTGATCATTATTGGGGAGATGGGTGATTTCTCAGGTTATGATCCATCGGGCAGTAACAAGCTGTTGGAGATGGTAGATTGGCTGACGCACATTCCACAGTGGGATTGGACGATCACGGCCGTGGCTGTTAGTTCTGTCTTGCTCATGCTTCTCTTCAAACGCTTCCCACAGACAGCAAGAATGGCCGCGATTTTCACGCTGCTCATCATGACGGTCGCCGTCTATCTGCTCAAGCTGGATGTGCCTCTAGTTAGCAGCATCGCCACGATCCCACGTGGTCTACCAACGCCCACGCTGCCCGCCTTCGAACTGATCCCTAAACTGGCCCTAGGCTCTTTATCGGTAGCCTTGGTAGCCTTGGTGCAGGGCGCGGGCATTAGCACAGCTTATCCCAACCGCGACGGCAGCCGCGCCAATGCCAGTCGCGATTTCCTTGGCGAGGGCCTCGGCAATTTTGTGGGCAGTTTCTTCCAATCGATGGGCACGGGCGGCTCTCTGTCGCGCACGGGTATCAGCGTTGAAGCCGGAGCCAAGTCTCGTTGGGGCGGCATCTTCGCCGGGCTATGGTTGGCCTTGATTTTGCTGCTGTTTGGCAGCCTGGCTGAACTGGTGCCCCTCTCCGTCATTGCCGGCATGCTCTTTGTGATTGGCGGAGAATTGATCGCGGCACGCATACCCAATGCCCGGCTGACCTACAAGGCGTCGTGGGGGTCGGCCGCGGCCGGTTTATTGACTTTTTTGTCGGCCTTGTTCATCCCTTTGCAATATACGATTTTTCTGGGAGCGGGATTGTCAATGCTGCTCTATATCGCAGCTTCCGCTTCCAGCGCCAGGCTGTTCCAGCTTGTACGCGGAGAAGATGGTTACTGGCAGGAAGTTGACCCGCCGAAAAGTTTTCCGGCAAACGAGGTTACGGTCCTGGCGTATGAGGGTCAGAACTTCTTCGCGGAAGTGCCCAAGATCATGAGCCAGATGCCCACCCTGGAAGGGACGACCAACGCGGCTATCATCTGGCGCCTACGCGGAGTTAACATGCTGCACAGCACCTTTCTGAAACAAGTGGAATTATTTGCTAAGCAAGCGCAAGAAAAAGGCAACCGCTTTATGCTTATAGGGGTGGAAGATCAGGCTATGGCGACGTTGGAAAAGAGCGGCGTGCTGAAGCTAATCGGACAGGAAAACGTTTTTCCGACTCGGCCCGGTATCGGCGCGGCGTTAGATGCTGCTTGGAAAAAAGCACAAACCTGGCAAAAGAACCAACCTGAGGCGGAAGGAGATAAGAAGGGTCAATGACCAGGAATTCTGCAACCCAGAAGCAGCCAGTTGAGGAGTAAAAGGTAATTCATTAAGGAAGAAGGCAGATGGCTGAACCATATGATTTTAGGGCCTATTTTCGGCGTCTGGGATGGGGCGTTTTGGTTGGGCTGCTCAGCGGCGTTGGGGCTTTTATATTTGTTGGCCTGATGAATACAGGCCTAGACCTTATTTGGCCCGATCCCCCCAGCTGGCAGCCATTTTCCGGCTCCTGGACAATTGTCATTATCATGACCGTGGCCGGCTTCTTGGTCGGTCTTATCCACCATTTTGCTGCTGCAGAACAGATGGATGTTTTTGAGGGGTTAGATGTTGGCCATTTAGACCCCAAACCTGTTCCTGCCTCCTTATTAGTCTCGCTGGTGTCTCTTATCGGTGGTTTTAGCCTGGGACCGGAAGTGCCTACGGGCATGTGGGCTGCAGGTTTCAGTACCTGGTTTTCTGAGCGGCGCCAATTGGACGAAGAAACGAGCCGCACCAATGTTCTCAGCGGGGTATCCGCAGCTTATGCCGGCTTGTTTTCCTCCCCATTCGGGATCCTAGTAATGATTCTGGAATCAAAGCATATGCAAACGCTGATGTATTATAGCGTTTTATTCATTGTTGGTTTGGCAGCAGCAATAGGATTTAGTCTCTTCTTTTGGCTTGGAGGAGATGCATTCTCGGCCCTGCTTGGGCTGGTGGAACCACAGACGTATGACTTGCGCGTGTGGCACGTCGTGGCAGGCATCTTATTTGGCTTTCTCGCCCTGCCCGTGGCCCTCATATTCCAGTTCCTGCACAAACTGTTGACGAGGGTAGTTGCTCCCCTGAACAAACAACCGATTCTGCGCGGTCTTCTCGGAGGCTTGCTGCTGGGGCTGTTGGGCAAAGCGCTGCCGCTCACTCTCTTCTTAGGCACCGATGGATTAACCACAACAACGAGTCAGGCAGCGGCAATTGGTGCCGGGTTGTTGTTACTATTTGCCTTTGCAAAGTTGTTGGCTTTGAGTGGGGCTTTGTCTTTTGGTTTCATTGGCGGGCCAATCTTCCCCCTCTTGTTTGTGGGAGCTACATTGGGATCAGCAATCAACCTGGTTTTTCCGCAAATTCCGTTTGGCTTGGCAGTGGGCTGCATGATGGCCGCTGTACCGGCTGCCTTCGTGCCGATTCCCCTGGCATTGGCCGTCATTGTTGCCCTTATTGTTGGTTTATCAACCACGAATGTTGTACCTGTGGTCCTGGCTTCCCTATCGTCTTTTACCATCGCTCATGGGCTTGGACTGTATGTTAGCAGCGAGAAGGAAAAAACTAAGACGGCCGGAATAGATAGGAGATAGAGCATGCTTCGTATGAAATGGGGGTGGCGCGGCAATCTTGTGGTGGTCTGTTTGGCTATCGCGCTGATCTTGGTACCAGCTAGCCTGACACCATTGGCGTCCGCCCAGTCAGAGACGACGCCAGAAGCTACTGGTACGCCGGGGCAAGTGACACCCACTCCTGTGCCAGATCAGTCACCTGGTGAATCTGATCCTTCTGACGAATCTACAGCTTCCGACGCATCCACATCTCCATTATTAAACTCAATTTTGGACTGGGGTCCTGATCAATGGATTGATGTGGCCATCTCCCTCCTCTATTTCCTGGTTATCGCC
>JBJYWP010000073.1:0-9415 GCA_046259485.1 Promineifilaceae bacterium (SeqCode)
AGACTTAATGTGTTTTACTTAGTATATTTGATCATGGTTCAGTATTGGAAGATAACAACAAGATTTGCTTCGAACTGCAACAATTGAATGACCCCGGAAAAGTAGGCCCATCAAAGAGCGTATTAACTACCTACCAAAAAACGGAGTGCTCACAGTGTACCTGCTTGGGATCCAAGGGACGAACGGCCGTTCCTAGTCTGAACCCCGCTTTTTTCCTATAATAGCATATGGTCAATGAGTTGTTATATACCAAATTGCATGCGCCTCCCTTACGGCCGAATATCGTCCCTCGTCCTAACCTCGCTGCCAAGCTCAACCAAATTCCGGTTAACAAACTGACCCTTATCTCTGCCCCTGCCGGCTTCGGCAAAACAACCTTGGTGAACGAATGGGCCGCCTGCTCTACTCATGAAGTGGCCTGGTTATCCTTAGATGAAGATGACAGCGACCCAACACGCTTTCTGACTTATCTCATCGCCAGTGTGCAAACGATCAGGGAAGATTTTGGAAAGGAAATATTAAACGCCTTCCATACACAGCAGCCACCCCCTATAAAAACGGCCGTTACTTCCTTGATCAACAAGGTTGGCGATTTCGCTTGTGACATAGTTATGGTTCTAGATGATTACCATTTGATCAATAACGAGGCCATACATCATGCGCTTACCTATTTGCTGGAACATCAACCGCCCAGGCTGCATCTCGTCATCACCACTCGTGAAGACCCGCCTCTCCCCTTATCGCGCTGGCGAGCGCGTGGGGAGTTAATCGAAATCCGGGAGCAGGATCTACGTTTTAATACGCTGGAGACAACCACTCTCTTCAATGAGATCATTCAGTTAAACCTAACGGCCGATCAAATTGAGATATTGAGGAGCAAGACCGAAGGCTGGATTTCAGGTTTGCAGCTAGCTGCGCTTTCCATGCGTGGGCAGGAGGATGTAGAGCATTTTGTACACTCCTTCGCGGGCAGCAACCGCTTTATTCTCGACTATTTGATGGAAGAAGTATTTCAGCAGCAATCCCCGGAAGTTCAGGATTTTTTGCTGAAAACGGCCGTTCTGGAACAGTTTACAGCTCCACTTTGTAACGCACTCATAGCCGTTGGAGAAACACCCGGTGACGGTAGTGAGCAACTGAATCACGGCCTCGCACACCAAAGCACATCTACTACACCTAATTCTCAAGCCATCCTGGAACGATTGGAACAGGCCAATCTTTTCATCATCCCCCTGGATGATGCTCGGCAGTGGTTTCGTTATCACCACCTTTTTGCCGATTTGCTGCGACAGCGGCTGCGCTTGGCAGCAGGAGACACTACCGCTTTACACCTGCAGGCCGCCGCCTGGTACGATGAAAATGGATTGCCAGGCAAAGCCATCAACCATTATCTGGAGGCAGAAGCCTGGGAGCAGGCAGCCGCTCTTGTCGAATCGCACAGCAATGAACTGCAGAAGCGTGGTGAAAACACAACCTTCCTACACTGGATGCGGGCGCTGCCTGATCGGGTGATTGAGGCTCATCGCGGTTTATGTCTCGAATATGCCTGGGCCCTGGCACTGAGCGGAGAACCGGATAAATCAGAGCATTTTCTCCAACTTGCAGAAGAGGCCTTTCGCGCCAGTCCGGCCCAAAATAGCAAGGTGCTCTCGGCTCAGATACATATAGCGCGTACCCGTCAGGATTTACCCCTAACCATCTCTCTATCACGCCGCGCCCTTTCCCTGATCCCTGAAGCAGCATACGAAGCTCGCAGCGCGCTATCCTTAAACCTTGGTATGGCCTATTGGCAAAGCGGCCGGATTCTTGACGCGGAACGATCCTTCTCTGAAGCGCGAGTCATGGCCCAAGAGGTGCAAAATCATCACATTAGCATTCTCGCCCTCGGTTTTCTAAGCATGGCCCAGGCAGCCCGGGGTCAGCTCCACCAAGCGGCGCACTTGCTGCAAACAGCGTTAGATTGGGACGCTGATTTCCCGGCCAATGCCTTGTCCCATCTGGTACAAAGCGCTTTGCTTTATGAATGGAACCACCTGGAAGAGGCGGGTGTGCACCTACAAAAAGCGATTACCCTCGCACAGCGCATCGATAATAGAGAACTGGAAAGCAGTGCCTACCGGCAGCAGGCGCTGCTTATGCAGGCAGTGGGTGATAATTCTGCGTCTACGGCCGCAGTCGCTTTGGCAGAGAATGCGGCGGGTGAAAATGCGCCGCGGATCACGCGCGCTCGTAATGATGCCGTGACCGTAATCATTGCCCTGGCCCGAGGTGACCTGGATATAGCACGTCTACGGGTAGAAGGGATGCCAACCGAGGCATCTGCTTCACTTTTCTATGCTCCGCTTTCCCTTACACCAGCGTGTCTCTACCTGGCCGAGGGGGACAAGTCAACCGCCGCCATTCACCTGGCTGCTGAATATGAAAAAGCCATCCGATCAGGCTACCGCTACGGCCAGATTGAAATCCGCCTGCTGCAAACCCAGGCAGCTTCTAATACAGACGAGGCTCTTGATTTTCTTGTCGAAGCTTTAACATTGGCCCAGATAAACAATTTTGTACGCAGTTTTCTCGATAAAGGAAAAAGCCTCATCCCTTTATTACGCATTGCAGCAAGTAAACATCTATTTCCTGACTACTGCCGGAATCTGCTCGCCGAATTTGAAAGAGAGTTTTCCCCATCACTTATTTATCCTTTTCCTGGTCCGGCCGCTCCTTCACAGGTTGAAACGATTAGCGAAAGAGAAATCGAAGTACTTGGACTGTTGGCTGACGGCCTTACTTACCAGGAAATCGCTGGGGCGATGTTTATTTCTGTAAATACGATCAAAAGTCACTTAAAAAGCATCTATAGTA
Organism: Promineifilaceae bacterium (SeqCode); assembly: GCA_046259485.1. GTDB lineage: Bacteria > Chloroflexota > Anaerolineae > Promineifilales > Promineifilaceae > JAACFF01. The sequence continues at coordinate 2,854 of JBJYWP010000073.1, forward strand.
AGTTAGGCGTTCATAACCGGCGCGAGGCCGTGGCTCAAGCGCGCGCACTTTTCCTGCTAGACCCAGGTAAATAAATCACCCCCCATTTTTCGTGAGAATCGCTCTCAGGCGATTGTGATATTCCCCGCAAACCTGAAAACCACCCACTAACCACCCATCATGGGTGAATACAGATGACAGTGGATTGGTTACCATGGGACAAATAACCTTGGAGAAAGGGATCAAAGTGATGCAAGATGTAGAAATCATAATCAAAGGGCGAATCGACAGCCACTGGTCAGAATGGTTGGGCGGTCTTGAAATCGCTCACATCAAGCAGGACCGAACACAGCTATCCGGCTCGATTATCGATCAGGCGGCATTGTATGGCATATTGACAAAACTGAGAGACCTGGATCTTAATCTGGTTTCGGTAGAGCTCACGGAAGGCGTTTATCATGAATAAAAAACTATTCTCCCAAACGAATCTATGGTTGCTGATCTTTGGGCTATTAAATCTAGTTACCTCGGGACGTTGGACCATCGCCTTAGCAACCTGGTTCGCTCCGATTTTCGGCCTGCGCTACCTGCGCACCTATTCGAAAAGGCGTAAATATTTCTTTTTCTACCTGGTTCTATGGCTGACGCTGGCTATCGGCTGGTATGGCGCCACCCCGAATACAGGCCCATTCCACTTCGTATTTATGGCCGTGAATGCCCTGGTGGCATCTATTCCTTACTTTCTGGACAGCAAGTTGGCGTCATGGCTGCGACGAGATGGCCGTCTTCCATTTATCGCCACCTTTACCTTTCCCCTAGCAGTGACAGCACTAGAATTCATCACCAGCAGCACAAATCCTCTGGGCAACTTTGGCGCGGTAGGATATTCCCAATATGGCATCCCGGTGCTGACCCAAATAACGGCCGTCACCGGTATGCTGGGTCTCACATTTCTCGTCTCCTGGTTCCCGGCAGTTGTCAACTGGGCCTGGGAAAACGAGTTCGAATGGCAGCGCATACGCAACGGTACTGTTACTTTCGCTGCAGTGCTGCTGGTCGTTATTGGCTATGGCGTCATACGGTTGATGACTGCTCCGGCAGTTGGCGGTTTAGAAACAGTTCCCGTGGCTTCCTTCACCATAGTCGAAAATCACATAGGCGAACTGAACACGCTGATGGAAGAAGAAGGTATCGCAGCCTACCGGCAGGAAACGCAAGCCGTTCATGAACAATATCTGTCAATGACGGAAAAAGCCATCGCTGATGGCGCCAAGATCATTCTTTGGCCGGAAATCGCCATCATCGGCATAGAGGAAGATGTACAGTCTGTCATATCAAATGGGCAGGTAATAGCTGAAGAAGGGGACGTTTACCTGGCCATGCCCACATTCACCATCTTCCCGGACAGCGACAGATTAGCCGAGAACGTACTATTTGTAGCCGGTCCCGATGGGGATGTCGTTATCAAACATGTCAAATATGGCGGCAACATCTTGGAGGGAACATTGCAAGGAAGCAAAGAAATAGAGGCAATTGATACGGAATACGGCCGTTTATCCGGCATTATTTGCTGGGACACCAACTACCCCAACATAGTGCGCCAGGTAGGTCACCAGAACGTCAATATCCTCCTTTCGCCGTCCAAAGAATGGGACGGTATCAACCCGCTGCATGCCGAGATGGCCGTTTTTCGTGCCCTGGAGAATGGGTCAGCGGTAGTTCGCCAGGCTGATGAAGGGCTGTCTATTATAGTGGATGGTTACGGCCGTACCCTTGCCAGCGGAGAGGGGTTGGCCGGTAGCGGCAACTACCTCCTGGCCGAAGTACCTACTAGCAGCCCCGCAACGATCTATCCCGTCATTGGGGATGTCGTTGGTATCATCGCTCTAATAGGGTTAGCTGCGTTAATAATAGTTGCCCTGATGGCCCACAAGAGACGGGATAGCGAAAAACTAATCTCATAAGGAGAAGTATCCTAAATGAACGCATATTTCCAGTTGTAACGGAGAACCCATGAAAGACAAACGGCCGTTTCTCCATCCAGCCGGACGATCATTTTATCGGACTCTCAACCAACATTACGGCCGTATCACCCGGTCGGCTGTAGCCATAATCTGCACCGTGCCATCCATCCCCCCTACTTCCCCAATCTGCAACAGATCGCGGCGGCCGTGATGGTCCAAACAGGTGCCACAGGTCACAATGCGCGCTCCCCGCGCCGCCAGCTTTTGCAAAGCCGGCAGTGCCGGACCATTTGGCGTCGTTGTTAACAAAATACCGTTATTGACACAACCCACCACATCCACCGTTACATCTGAATCGGCTAGTTTCTCCAGAAATATCAACAGCAGCTTGCGCCCCAATTCTGGATCACCTTCACCCATTTTGTCAGAACTCAAATACAAGAAATTCATAGCCTAACTCCTTTTCCAAAAGATATTGCAAGGCCAGATTTGTGATCGTATTATCAACGAAATTCACGCAACTGTCATTGCCTAAAAAAGACCTGTTCCAATGAACAATATCATCTCGGTTGTGTATGAAGAGGGGGTTGTTATTACCAATGGTTACTTCTCAGACCGAACAAAAAATTCGTCGCAGTTTACCGGTTATCCGTTTTATGCAAGCATACATGCCGTCCGGGTTGGCAAACAGAATTATCGAGTTGAGTACTCGAAACAGTCAAGAACCAGACGATATCACGCGAAAGAAAATATCTGTCAATGGAAAATCTTGTGAATGGATAATTCCACAGAATTCTCCAGAGGATCAGGTCCTGCTATATATACATGGTGGGGCATTCATGTTCGGCCTAACCGCGCTACATATTGAGATGATAATCCATCTAGCGAGGATTATGAATACCCGCGTACTCGTAGTGAACTATCGCCTCACGCCGGAGCACCCCTTTCCGGCCGCTTTAGATGATTGTGTAGCAGCATATCGTTGGTTATTGCAACAAGGTTTCGCTTCAGAAAAAATTGTAGTGGCAGGGGATTCTGCAGGTGGCAACCTGACCATCACCACCTTGATGAAACTGCGAGACAGCGGCGACCCCATACCGGCAGCAGCAGCATGTTTGTCACCTGTGACAGATCTGACCAACAAAGACGATCCCTCTTCCTTAGAACAGGACCCGCTGCTCCATCCGAAGATGGTCATAAAAGCAAATCGTTATTACCTTGCCGATCATAATGCGCAGAACCCGCTCATCTCCCCGGTTTATGGTGATTGGCGCGGACTACCACCACTCCTTATTCACGCGGGGGAAGACGAGATTTTGCTTAATGACGCGGCTCGCGGCGAAATGATGGCCAAAAAAGCAGGTGTAGATGTCCGGTTGGAGATTTATCCGCGTATGTGGCATGTATGGCAGCTCTATCTAGACCTGCCGGAGGCGCTTCTATCACTCGATGATATCGCCCAGTTCCTGGGAACACATCTGAAAAAAGAAGCCAATTAACTTGAGTTTTCACCTTATTATGCCGACAAAATGAGAAATCCCCGGAGCCTTCGCAACCCAGAGATTTTATCGATTTCTCCGCACATAGCTAACAAAAACATAACTTTGGTTAGAATACGGCCGTATTGATTTCCTCTACCCTATCCGTAAAAGGATTCACCATCATATCCATGATTTGAATAAGAGAAGTTCGAATAGATGAATGTTGCTCAAAAGGTCAATCCAGGTGGCCGGCAGTATCGCCGCCCTAATAACTGGAGCTATTAAATCACTTCGAGGGCAAAGTGACCGCGTAATTTAACAACCTAAAAGACTAACAAAGAGTGCCATGATGAAAACTATCCTGCGCATCCTAATCTACGCCATGCTTATTATGCTCCTTTCCAGTGTCGTCGTATGGATCATTGGGTTAACGCTTGGATGGAAAACTTCCACCAAGTTTAGCGATGGCTTTTTCTGGGCCGGGGTCATTATGATTACAATCGGGTTTGTATCCTTCAAGGGGTACAGCAATCGCACCATGAATGGGCCGGCAGTCAATTTAGACTCGGATGACAACGCCGAACTTTGGGAGGCAGATGCTCTACGTGGAAAAATGATCTTAATCGTCCTCGGGATTTCCGGCTTACTGCTGTTCGGTTTATCCATCTTTATCTCGAAGCTGTTCTAGCCTCCTAAAATGCAAAAACCAGGATCCAATAGGATAGACGGAAGCGAGGAGAATCGGGACCTTCCTTTTTTCTCATTCATTCGCAAAGACTAACTCCGCCCCATAAAGGTCGACCTGGTCATCCCCCGAATCGCTGTACGTCAAGAAGAAGCGTTGCTCGGGCAGCGTGGCGAGTGCCGGACCAAATCCACGGCAACTGCGAGAGCTGACCTTGAAGGGGTTCACCCAGAGTTGATCCTTCTCTGATGGACGGATGGTCACAAACACGCCATTTCCTCCCTGCCAACTAAAGAGTAGATCTCCCTCCGGGGCTATTTGAAGATCAATGCTGGTACAGTTGTTTTCCGCCTGGCCAGGCAGCGCTTCCTCCTGGCTCCAACCGCCGTCGGCCGACCAGACCTGGTAAAAATGACCACCATCAAAGCCATGCCAAACCAGGTGGACCTTCCCAGCCGGGTCCGCTAGCAGGATGAATGGGAAATCGGGAAGAGGAGATCCACTGGTTATAGTCTCTACATCCGACCATGTTACTCCGCTGTCCATTGATTGGCGATGGAGCAATCGGTAGGGACCATCATCGAAGACAAACCAAACAACGTGAAATGTCCCTGTACTATCAATGACGAACTTGGGCTTGACGCCTCCAGTCAACCCGTCTGCCAGCAGCGTATCCTCAAACCAGATTTCATCGGCTAAATCTCGGTAAACAACGAAAGGCTGTCCCCTCTGGTCTATCTGGGGGTCGGATTCGGTGATGAAACCCTCATGGATGACCTTGAATGGCGTCCAGGCTTCGTTTTCCCGGCATTTTTGTTGCAAGCCAGCAGCCGCGTCGGCTATGAAAATGCAGACGACGCCATCCTGTCGCAAGCGCAAAGCGGTTTCGAACTCGGATACATATTGCAGCGTCTCATCGGTCAACCGCTCGATCTCGCCCCACTGACCGTCTGGCGATCGATATTGGTAAAAGATATCGCCGGCCTCTCCCTGGCGGGCGGTATCGTCCCACCAGGCTAGGTGTAATCCACCGACCGGGTCGCTCAACAAAACCGGGTTGCGACTCTTGCCTGGGCTGGAAACAAGGATTCCTTCGGAGAGCAGGGTCACAAACGGGGTTTCGGTTGCGAAGGTGGATGGATTTAAGACGGCTGGCGGGTTTTCTACAATCTGAGTGGGGGAAGGAGATTTTTGGCTGGCTGGAGCAGATGTCATTGTTGATGGCGCACTGACGGCAGCGCCAGGCATGGTGGGGGCGTCAGAAATATCGGTGGTCGATCCTGCGGCCGGCGTTGTCTCCGGAGGAGGGGAACTAGGCCACAAGCGCCAGACCAGGATAACTCCTATCACCAGCAGAGGTATCAATAACCACCACCTGCGGGACACGGGTGTCGATACTGGTTTGACAGAGAGGGGTTGCGGTTTATCACCGATTTCAGCCAAGGAAGGCCATGATACATCCGGCCGCTGCTGATCGAGACTGGCCAATAATCCGGCTAGCAGTTGGCGGCGCTGGCAATAGAGGACCAACCCCCGTGCTTTGTCATTCAGAGTCGTGCCTTCCAGGTTCTCGAAGTTAATATCCAACTCGAAGCAAAGAGCTTCCAATTCTGAAAGATTGTAATGAGCGGCAATTTGCTCGGCCAGTTGGGCTAAAGGATTCACACCATCCCTCCATAGGTCAGAATAATTCTTAATTTAGCAGAAATGGGGGAAAATACCACGTATTATAAAAATACTTCTGTGTGTCTTATTCGGCTTGCAACCTCACACGATTTTCTAAAATTCTTAACAATCTCCCAACAAATTCTTGGCATCTTCTCAAAATCCGCATTGGATAATTATGTAAGTAAATCGACAAAAAGATTTAGACATAAAGAGTTGTCACAAAACAAAAATTCTTAATTCCAAACAAGTGGGTATAAGGTGCGGCCAGGATTCTTGTCAAGTCGCAGCTTCTACCTACGGGAGATTCACTCATAATGGTTCTGGAGAATATCGTAGTCCTGATTCCAGCACTAAACCCAAATCACAAACTGGTTGATTTGGTTAAGGAACTCAACCAGATAGGGCTTACCAATGTTGTGGTCATAGATGACGGCTCTGAAAATTCATCTCAGGCGGTCTTTGATGAAGTGCAGACATATCGAGCAAAGGTCTATCACCACGAGAACAACCGTGGGAAAGGAGCTGCCCTTAGGACTGGTATCGAGGCAATGAAGAAAAGCCAGCCTCACATTATCGGAGTTGTTACCGCGGACGCGGACGGACAGCATGCAGCCAATGATATCTTGAAGGTGGTACAGAACTGGCACTATACAATGATATCGTGTTCAGCACGCGGGATTTTTCCCAGCCGGAAGTTCCCTTGGCGAACAAGAGGTAGTACTCTGCGGCATGATGAATTGGTGACCAAAGTGAAACAGGATGCCGAACGCATCTGGGTCTGGACC
>JBJYWP010000074.1:0-18806 GCA_046259485.1 Promineifilaceae bacterium (SeqCode)
TTGACCGGCCCAGCCCCGACCATACCAACGCGCGCACCATCCTGCTTATCTCCAGTCATCTGGAAACGGGCCATTATTTCAACCCTCACGCGCAGCGGATCATCGAAGGCAAAATGAAAGGCGCCAAGTTGATCACGTTTGACCCGCGACTGAGCAATACGGCCAGCATGAGCGATGTCTGGCTGCCCACCTGGCCCGGCAGCGAGGCGAGCGTGCTCCTGGCTATCGCCAACTACCTGATTGCCAACAATCTTTATGATAAGGAATTCGTACGGCGTTGGGTCAATTGGAAAGATACGCTGCAGGCTGTTAAGGACGGCCGTCTGCAGCCCTTTTACCAGGCTTTGCGCGAAGAGATTGAGGAAAGCGAACCCACCTTTGAGCTGTTCGACCGCCTGCTGAAAGATCTCTACGCCGATTTTTCCTTTGATCGTGCCGCCGAAGAGTCACAGGTTCCGGTTGAGCGCATCCGCGAAACGGCCGAATATGTAGCCAACTGTGATGGAAAGCTGGCCACGCACACGTGGCGCAGCGCCAGCATCGGCAATCTGGGCGGCTGGCAGATCGCGCGCGCCCTCTTCCTACTCAATATATTAACCGGCAGCGTGGGCACGCCGGGTGGTACCTCGGCCAACAGCTGGAACAAATTCGTGCCTAAACCCTTTGATTCGCCGCCTCCCGGTACAGCCTGGAACGAACTGCACCTGCCGCATGAATGGCCTTTCGCATTCTTTGAGATGAGTTTCCTGCTGCCGCACTTCCTGGAAGAAGGGCGCGGCGAGATCGATGTCTATTTCACCCGCGTCTACAATCCCATGTGGATCAATCCCGACGGCTTCATGTGGCTCAAAGCGCTCAGGGACGAAGAGAAAATAAAATGCCATGTTGCCCTCACCCCGACCTGGAATGAATCTGCCTGGTTCGCCGACTACGTGCTGCCCATGGGTCTGGCCGGCGAGCGGCATGATTTAATGAGCCAGGAGACACACAGCGGACAATGGATCGCCTACCGCCAGCCGGTGCGCCGCGTGGCCATGGAGCGCCTGGGCCGTCCGGTCGAGTTCACCTACCAGGCCAATCCCGGGGAAGTGTGGGAAGAAAATGAATGGTGGATCCAGCTCTCGGCGACCATGGACCCCGACGGGGAATTGGGCATTCGCCAACATTTCGAAAGCCCCGACCGCCCCGGCGAGATCATCACCAATGACGAATATTACAAGTGGATCTTCGAGAACAGCGTGCCCGGTCTGCCTGAAGCCGCGGCCGCAGAAGGGCTCGAGCCGCTGGCTTACATGAAGAAATACGGCGCGTTTGAAGTGACGCGCGAGAATTACCAGCCCTACGAGAAGGCGATCGCCAAAGATGGTTTGCAGGCGGATGAACACGGCCGTTTGCTCGATGACGGAAAAGCCGTGGGCGTGCTCATCGACGGGGAAGCTAAGACCGGCGTCAATACACCCAGCCGCAAATTTGAGTTTTTCAGCCCCACCCTCTACGAATGGGGCTGGACAGAGCGCGATTATACGATCCCCTGGCCGTTAAAGAGCCATGTCCACCCCGACAATATCGACCGCGCCCAGGGCGAGATGCTGCTCCTGCCTAACTTCCGCCTGCCGACCCTGATCCATACGCGCAGCGCTAACGCTAAATGGTTATACGAAATCAGCCATAAAAATCCGGTCTGGATCCACCCGCAAGACGCCGCTCGCCTGGGCGTGGACACCGGCGACCTGATCCGCGTGGAGACGGAAATTGGTTATTTCGTCGATAAAGTCTGGGTCACCGAGGGCATCAAGCCCGGCGTCATCGCCATGAGCCACCACCTGGGACGCTGGCGCCTGCAGGAAGGGATGGGCATCAATCCCGGCATGTGCAACGTGGCCACGCTGGAAGATGACGGTGAGGGCATGCATAAACTGAACATTATCAGCGGGGCCAGGTCCTGGAAGACTTTCGACCCCGATACCAGCCGTATCTGGTGGGAAGAAGTCGGCGTACACCAGAATCTGACCCATGCCGTACACCCCGATCCTGTCAGCGGCGCGCACTGCTGGCTGCAAAAAGCGGTGAGCGTGCGCAAGGCCGGCCCGGACGAAAAATACGGCGATGTCTGGGTGGACACAAACCGTTCTATGGCCGTGTACCGCGAATGGGTAGCGATGACGCGCAGCGCGGTGGATTACAGCCCGGATGGCCTGCGACGGCCGTTCTGGCTCAAACGACCGCTTAAGCCGGTCAAAGAAGCGTATAAGCTGCCCGATGAACCGTTCGGGAGGCCGAAAACAGATAAGCTGGTAACGGCCGACTGAACGATGTCGGATGTACGGACTAATCACTGTTCACTGAGTACTGATCACTGTTTACTCTGCAACTCTGCAGCCTTGCAACTTGATTATCAGATCTTGATAACTGGTTATTAACTCTTTCGGAGGATCTCATGTGGTTTGAAACATTAATTAGAGAAGCGACCGGCTGCGCGGCTTATATGATTGGCTGCCAGGGAACCGGTCAGTGCGCCGTATTTGATCCCGTGTGGGATATCCAGCCCTACCTGGACATGGCAAAAGAAAAGGAATCGACCATCCGCTATGTCATCGACTCGCACAGCCACGCCGATCACGTTTCCGGCGCCCGGTGGCTGGCGGAAGTGACCGGCGCCGAACTGGTGATTCCTGAACTGGCAGAGATCAATTATGAGGCTACGCGCGTCAAACATGGTGACGAAATTCGTATGGGCGGCGTGGGCATGGAGATCGTACATGTGCCCGGCCACCGTCCCGAGCAGATCAACCTGCTCGTGCGTGATTACCCGCGTGGTGAAGAGCCCTGGTTCATCCTCACGGCTGATTTCGTCCTCGTCGGCGACGTCGCCCGCCCCGATCTGGCCCAGGCCGGCGAGGAAGGAGCACCGGTCTTATTTGACGTCTCCATCCCCCGATTCCTCGATCTACCTGACTATGTGGAGGTCTATCCCGGCCATCTCGCCGGGTCCACCTGAGGACGCGTCACAAGTGGCAAGGTTGCCACTACGGTAGGGTATGAACGACGCTACAACGATGCTTTAAAATTCACTGACCGCGAGGCTTTCACCAAATACATGCAGGATGAGCAGCCGGTCAAGCCGGCCAATATCGCCAATATCGTGGCCACCAACCAGGGCAAACTGCCCCTGACTATGGAAATCCCCAAAGCGCAGCCACTGACCGTGACCCAGGTGGAAGACTTGATGGCCGAAGGGCACATTGTTGTTGACACGCGCTCATCGGCCGATTTCGGTGTAGGCCATATCCCCCGCGCCTATCACGCCCATCTCTCCAGCCCCGAATTCGAGCAGCGCGTCGGCTGGGTAACCCCGCTCGATACGCCGATCATCCTCGTCACCAACCATGACAAAGATGCGCAGCACGCCATCTACAACATGGCCTTCATTGCCCTGAACACGCGCGTCACCGGCTACCTTGACGGCGGGATGACCGCCTGGATGGACGCCGGTAAGGTGACGGAGTCGCTACCGCAGATGGACGTCTTTACCCTGAGCGACCGCCTTTCCAGCAACGGCTTACAAGTCTTGGACGTACGCGAAGATGATGAATATGATGAAGGGCACATCGAAGTCGCCAAAAACCTCAGCTTCAAGCGCATCCCCACCCAGCTGGACAGCCTGGGCCTTAATAAGGAAAAACCGCTGGCCATCACCTGCGCCACCGGCAAACGATCCAGCACCGCGGCCAGCCTCCTGCTGCGCCAGGGGTTCAAAGAGCTGTACAACGTCACCGGCGGCATGACAGCCTGGGAAAGCGCCGGTTTCGACACCGTCTTTTTCGAAGAGTAGAGGAAGAGTGGACTTTCTCTCTTTTCCCGGAAACTAAATTTCCGAACTTCCGGGATAAAGTATTTTTAAGTTTCCGGGAAAATCCAAAGTCAGAGGTTAAGGCTTTCTCCATTTTCCCGGAAATTATATTCTAAGCCTTCCCGGATAAGGTTATTTAAAGTTTCCGGGAAAATTCAACGTCGGGAAAATTCAATCAACAAAAAATTTTGCCATCCCGAATTAATGTTATAAAATTATCACCGGATATCATTAACATACTTTTCATCCGGCTGGCAGCTTGATGTGCTTCAAACCTGACAACCTGACGTGCTGATAAGCTGACCGTCTCAATAAAGGAGAACGAAAGATGATAGATGCAATTATGCAACCCTGGCCCTGGTGGATCGTCGGGCCGCTTCTAGGACTCATGGTTCCCCTCCTGCTGGTTTTCGCCGGCAAGAATTTCGGCATATCCGGCAGCTTCCGTGACTTCGCCGCTATTTGCGCCCCGCGCACCAAGATCAGTTATTTGAATTATGATTGGCGCAAGAATGCCTGGAAAGTGTTCCTGGCCATCGGTGTCGTTATCGGCGGCTTTGCCGGTAACTACATCTTCTCTTACGAGCCGGCGACCTTTCTACCGCCGATCTATTTCAGTATACCGGGCGTCATCTTCCTGGCTCTCGGCGGTCTCATGGTCGGTTTCGGGACGCGCTACGCCGGCGGCTGCACCTCCGGCCATTCGATTATGGGCATGGCCAGCCTACAAGTCCCGAGCATGATCGCCACCGCCTGCTTCTTCATCGGCGGGCTGATTATGACGTGGGTGATTATGCCGTTGATTTTGCCGGGGGGATAAAGTTTATCAGTACATCAGCGTGTGAGTTTTTCAGTAATTCTGACCAACTGACGAACTGAAAAACTGAAATACTAAACAGAGGACACTCATGCAAGAAACAATCACAACAACCCCTCAAGTCACAGAAGAAACCAGCAGCACGGCCGTTAATATCCGTGCGTTGATCATCGGTGTGTTCTTCGGCATCGTTCTGGTGAAAGGCGAGGTTGTCTCCTGGTACCAGATTCAGGCTATGTTCCGCTTTGAAAGCTTTCACATGTACGGCATTATCGGATCGGCCGTCGTCGTCGGCGCTATTTCTTTATTCATCCTCAAGCGCTTAAACATGCACTCCATCGACGGCGATGACCTGGTCATTAAAAAGAAGAAACTGGACAAAGGCACGATCATCGGCGGCATCATCTTCGGCCTTGGTTGGGCGATCACCGGCGCCTGCCCCGCGCCCATCTACGCCCAGGTCGGCAGCGGCACCTGGCTGGCCATCGTCACCCTGCTTTCCGCATGGGGCGGTGCCTACCTATATGGGGCGTTACGGCCGAAGCTGCCAGTTTAGGAAGGTGGTCAGGGAGTTAGGTGGTCAGGGAGTCAGCGAAGGACTGATATCTGAAAGCTGAAGACTGAGTGCTGAAATTCTGAAAACCTGATATCCTGAGCACCTGATATCCTGAAATCCTGAGTACCTGATAACCTGTCCATGCTCCCTCACGACCTCGCCACCGCCCGCCGCCGCGCATATTACCTCTTCGGCCGTCTTTTCCTTGAAGGTATCACGCCGGAACTGCTGCCGCGGCTGGAGGCCGTTCCCGAACTGGCCGAGGCGGCCCAGCCTTATGACCCCGATCAGGCGGCGGCCGCCCATTACCAGCTGACCGCGGTTGATGTCTTTCCCTATGCGTCGATCTTCCTCGATCCCTCGGGCTTGCTAGGCGGGCCGCTCAGCGACGAAACGGCCGAACTTTACAACGAAAGCGGTTACGACGAAGCACTATCAGACTATGACCACCTCGGGCATAAACTGGGTTTCCTGGCCTATCTCTGTGGCATGGAGGCGGCCTCCCTGGCCGGAGGCGACGTGGAAGTAGCGCTGCTGTGGACCAGCCGCCAGCAGGGTTTTCTGGCCGGGCATCTACTGCGCTGGCTGCCGCCGCTGGTAGTCGCCATACAGCAGGCAGGCAGTCCCTTTTACAGCCGTCTGGCGGAGCTAACACTCGAACTCTGCGTCGACCATATACAGAAGAGCGAATCAACGGCCATTCCTCCTCTCCCCCAACCGCCGCAGATTGGCGATCAGGAAAGCAGCCTCAAAGACATTGCCCACGTCCTCACCACGCCGCCCTACTGCGGCCTCTTTCTCAGCCGCGAAGCGATCAGCGCCCTTGCCCGCCGTCACGAACTGCCGCGCGGCTTCGGCGACCGCGAGCAAATGCTCACCAATCTCCTGCGCGCCGCCGGTCAATACGACGCGGTAACGGCCGTATTTCACGACCTGGCGGGAATCTATCAAGAAGGTGCGGATCGCTATCAAGAGCAGCACGACCTTCTCCCCAAACTTCGCCCCTGGCTGCAACCCTGGCAGGAAGGCGTGATTCAGACGGCCGAATCATTGCGCGGTTTGGCGGACGTCATTGAAAAAACCCAGCCCCAAAACACCCCCTAATTTGGGAATTTGATTGCTGCGTGCAGTTCTGGTAGCCGCGCAATCCTTTGCGCGTCGGCGCAGCAAGGATGCTGCGGCTACAAGGTTTGGCCGACGTCATTGAAAAGACCTCACCTCAAAACACCCACGAATTAGGGGAATAGATTGCCACGGGTACCTTTAGACCTTCTCAGTCAGGTCGAACCACAACAGCCAATTTATAAGCCCAGATCCCCCTTGTATTCATACCAGAAGGCTGGGTGTGCTCAAGGCTAATAACGGCATTGCCCGGCTCAAGCGCACGAAACACCCAGATATCCTTTCCTGGTATGCCTCCCATCGGTGAGCGGCCGGGATCGTATTCATATGAAAGCTGCTGCACCGCTGCCGGGTTATCGATCACGGCATCTTCCGACCAGCGATAGCCGTAGTTGCTCAACTTGCAGAGGGAAACGGTGAATTCCTCACCGGCGGTAACGGTGATCTCGGCCATTTGGTTATTGTTATCCTCAAAGACATCACAGTCGATGGTTAATCCGTCTGAACGCGAGCATCCGGCAAGCAGTACAACCAGGATAGCCAGGGTGATGATACTGAAACGAAAATAAATTATTGATTTCTGCATGGATTCCTTGCTCCCTTAAAGCCTGCAAAACATCATACAATGCTTGCCCTACCGGCGGCAAGAGGCAAATTCCCCCAACAACCCCCTTTCGCTATCGCTATCGCAATCGCTTTCGTGATCGAAATTCCTCTAAACGCCGCACCTACCTTGGCGCGCAAAGAATTGCGCGTCTACTTGAATTTATCTTCACAAAACTCTTGACAACCCATTTCGCTTCTGTTATCCTACTAACACGATTTAGTAACTCGATTTAGTAACGTTGTTTAGTTACTATGTTGGGGAGAGAGCGAAGGGCCTTTCAGGGAACCCGGTAGGAAGACAAATGAGCAGTAAAGGACAACGGTCAAAGCGCCCATCAATGAAAGATGTGGCTGATTTGGCCGGTGTCTCGCGTACCACCGTTTCCTTTGTCCTCAATCAAGTACCCGACAGCAATATCCCCGAGGCCACACAAGAGCGCGTCTGGGCGGCCGTCGAGGAATTAGGTTATCGTCCCAACTGGATGGCCCGCGGCCTGCGCAGCCAGCGCACGCATACTATCGGTTTCATCTCTGATGTAGTCGCCACTACCCCCCACGCCAATCATATGATCCAGGGCGCACAAGAGCTCGCCTGGGACCATGACAAACTACTGCTGCTGGTCAATGTCGGCGATAACAAAGAAATGAAGATGGCCGCCGTGAATATGATGTTGGAAAGACAGGTCGAAGGCATCATCTACGCCACGATGTATCACCGCGAAGCGCATCCTCCCAAAATCATTAAAGAAGTACCCACGGTCATGCTGGACTGCTTCGTTGCCGATAGATCGCTGCCTTCCGTTGTTCCCGACGAGGTGTTGGGCGCATACACGGCCGTTTCCACGCTCATTCAGAAAGGCCACAAGCGCATCGGTTATTTACAAAACGAGGAGCCTGTCGATGCCGCGATCCTGCGCCTGGAAGGATACAAGAAAGCACTGGCCGAGCACGGCATTCCCTTTGATGAATCCCTGGTGGAAGCGGTGGATGATCGCCACGGCTACGACGGGGCTATGCCCATCCTCAAGCGACCTGACCGCCCCTCTGCCTTATTCATCTTCAACGATCGTATGGCCATGGGCGCTTACGACGCCATTCGCAATTTAAATCTCAAAATCCCCAATGACGTAGCCATCATCGGCTATGACAACCAGGAGCTAATTGCTCCCAATCTCTACCCCGCCTTAACTACCATGGAACTACCCCATTACGAAATGGGTTATTGGGCGGTAGAGCAGCTTCTGGATTTGATTAATAATCCCGATGCCCAGCCGGAAACGGCCGTGCAGTACAAGATGGAATGCCCACTCATTGAACGGTCATCAGTATAAAAGACCAAAGGAGGTTGCTATCGATGTAGTCATCCGCATAAAAAAACCCTGTTATATAAATTACCTTTAGTTAGGAGAAGAGTTAAATGAAAAAACAACATAAGTGGATCATCAGCTTTACACTTCTTTTAGTCCTGGCTTTGGCCCTGGCTGCCTGCGGCGGCACGGCCCAGCAGCCTGCAGCAGAAGAAGCGGCCCCTGCTGAGGAAGCAGCCCCAGCGGAAGAAGCGGAAGCACCGGCTGAAGAAGCAGCTCCCGCAGAGGAAGCAGAAGCGCCGGCCGAAGAAATGGCCGGTGGGCCCGTTACTCTGAGCATGTGGTATCATGGCGCAGGCAATCCTGAAGAGCGCGCGGTCATCTTGCAGATCATCGACGACTTCAATGCCTCACAAGGCGACTACGAGGTTGTGATCGAGGAATTCCCGCAGCAGTCCTATAACGAATCCGTCGTGGCCGCCGCCCTTTCCGGCGACCTGCCCGACATCATCGACATGGATGGCCCGGTCATGCCCAACTGGGCCTGGGCCGGCTACTTGCAGCCGCTCAGCCTGAGTGAAGGCACCCTCGACGGCTTCCTGCCCGGCGCCATCGGCGAATGGCAGGGTGAGACCTACTCCGTCGGCTTGTGGGATGCCGCCGTGGCCATGTACGCCCGCCAATCTGTCCTCGAAGCGAACGGCATCCGCATCCCCACCCTCGACCAACCCTGGACGGGTGAGGAATTCAACGCCGCCCTGGAGACCTTGCAGGCTTCCGGCGAGTTTGAATACGCCCTCGACCTGGGCATGAACGACCAGGGTGAATGGTATCCCTACGCCTTCTCGCCCTTCTTGCAGAGCTATGGCGGCGACATCATCGATCGTTCAACCATGCTCACCGCGGAAGGCGTCTTGAACGGTGATGATGCTATCGCCTTCGGCGAATGGTGGCAGAACCTCTTTACAAGCGGACTCGCCCCCGGCACCTCGCAAGACCCTGCGGACCGCGAGACCGGTTTCCTCGACGGCCGTTACGCCTTGCAGTGGAACGGCAACTGGTCGGCCGTCCCCGCCCTGGATGCATTCGGCGACGACATGCTCTTCCTGCCCGCGCCAGACTTCGGCAACGGCCCCAAGATCGGCGCCGGCTCCTGGCAGTTCGGCATTGCCGCTGACAGCGAATACCCTGAAGGAGCAAATGCTTTCATCGAATTCGCCCTGCAGCCCCAGTACTCCGCCGCCTTCTCCGATGTTCTTGGCCTTGCGCCGACAACGGCCGAAGCCGCTGCCATGACCGCGAATTACGGTGAGGGTGGCCCGCTGGCCGTCTTCTTTGACCTCAGCCAGGCTCAGGCACTGATTCGCCCGCCGACGCCGGCCTATCTCTCCGCCGCGCTGACCTTCCAGAAGATGCTGATGGATATCGCCGACGGCGCGGATGTCGTCAATGCCCTTGATGCCGCCGTCGATGAAATCGATGCCGACATCGCCGCCAACGACGGCTACGGCTTTAGCGGCGAAGTGATCGCTCCGGCTGCGGCTGCTGAAGAGGAAGTGGCCGCCGAACCTTCCGGCGAGGCTGCCGAATTGAGCATGTGGTATCATGGCGCAGGCAATCCTGAAGAGCGCGCGGTCATCTTGCAGATCATCGACGACTTCAATGCCTCACAAGGCGACTACGAGGTTGTGATCGAGGAATTCCCGCAGCAGTCCTATAACGAATCCGTCGTGGCCGCCGCCCTTTCCGGCGACCTGCCCGACATCATCGACATGGATGGCCCGGTCATGCCCAACTGGGCCTGGGCCGGCTACTTGCAGCCGCTCAGCCTGAGTGAAGGCACCCTCGACGGCTTCCTGCCCGGCGCCATCGGCGAATGGCAGGGTGAGACCTACTCCGTCGGCTTGTGGGATGCCGCCGTGGCCATGTACGCCCGCCAATCTGTCCTCGAAGCGAACGGCATCCGCATCCCCACCCTCGACCAACCCTGGACGGGTGAGGAATTCAACGCCGCCCTGGAGACCTTGCAGGCTTCCGGCGAGTTTGAATACGCCCTCGACCTGGGCATGAACGACCAGGGTGAATGGTATCCCTACGCCTTCTCGCCCTTCTTGCAGAGCTATGGCGGCGACATCATCGATCGTTCAACCATGCTCACCGCGGAAGGCGTCTTGAACGGTGATGATGCTATCGCCTTCGGCGAATGGTGGCAGAACCTCTTTACAAGCGGACTCGCCCCCGGCACCTCGCAAGACCCTGCGGACCGCGAGACCGGTTTCCTCGACGGCCGTTACGCCTTGCAGTGGAACGGCAACTGGTCGGCCGTCCCCGCCCTGGATGCATTCGGCGACGACATGCTCTTCCTGCCCGCGCCAGACTTCGGCAACGGCCCCAAGATCGGCGCCGGCTCCTGGCAGTTCGGCATTGCCGCTGACAGCGAATACCCTGAAGGAGCAAATGCTTTCATCGAATTCGCCCTGCAGCCCCAGTACTCCGCCGCCTTCTCCGATGTTCTTGGCCTTGCGCCGACAACGGCCGAAGCCGCTGCCATGACCGCGAATTACGGTGAGGGTGGCCCGCTGGCCGTCTTCTTTGACCTCAGCCAGGCTCAGGCACTGATTCGCCCGCCGACGCCGGCCTATCTCTCCGCCGCGCTGACCTTCCAGAAGATGCTGATGGATATCGCCGACGGCGCGGATGTCGTCAATGCCCTTGATGCCGCCGTCGATGAAATCGACGCGGATATCCAAGCCAATGATGGTTATGGGTTTTAAGTAATTCTAATTAGAAACCCGGTTTTATTGATTCGTTGTCTCACAGAGAAAGCGAATGGTAAAAACCGGGTTTCTTTATTTCTTTAGCAAGGAAGAAAAAATGACCACAACTGATATTTCCTCACCCTCGGAAACTTCCAACGGATCTGCGCAGCCCTCCCTGGGAAGTTCAAAAGCGCGCCGCCAGGAAGGTCTGCTCGGTTGGTTATTTGCTTCACCGGCCATCATACTGCTGTTAGGTTTTTTCATCATCCCCTTTCTCATGGCTTTTTATTTCTCTTTTACCAACCAGCGCCTCATCTCGCCCAATCCCACGGAGTGGGTCGGCCTGGACAACTTCAAGCGCCTGCTTAGCGTCAATATGCTGCCGCTGGAACCCGTTGTCGACGAGACAACCGCGGAGCCGGTGCTCGATGATGAAGGAAACCTGACCTATCCCAGGGTGCGCGAATATACGCGCAATAACCCCGATTACCCGCAGTATGCAGGGAAGCAGGAATGGTTTGCCATCAACCTGGGCGGTACCAAATACACCATCCTGGCCAGTGATGTCGTCTTTATGAAATCACTGGTGAACGTATTCTACTTCGTCGTCATCGTCGTCCCCCTTCAGGCAGGTCTGGCCCTGCTGTTAGCCATCCTGGTGAACCAGAAGATACGCGGCGTCAACGTCTTCCGCACGGTTTACTTCGTGCCCGTGGTTGTCTCCATGGTCGTGGTCAGCATCCTCTGGAAATTCATTTATGATCCGTCCAATGGACTGCTCAACAATATGTTAAATAGCCTGACCTTCGGCCATTTTGAACCGCGGGACTGGTTGGGCAATACCAGAACGGCCATGCCGGCGATCATGGGCATGTCTACCTGGCAGGGCGTGGGCTTTCAGATGATCATCTGGCTGGCCGGCCTGCAAACGATTCCCGGCGTGCTCTATGAAGCGGCCGATGTCGCCGGGGCTAACGGCTGGCAGAAATTTCGCTATGTGACCTGGCCCGGACTGCACAACACCTTTGTTTTTATCCTGATCACGATCACCATCGCCGCCTTCGGACTGCTGATCCAGATCAATGAAATGACACGTGGCGGTCCCCTGGACTCTACACAGACGCCTATATTTCAAATGCTTATCCGTGGCTACGAAAAACAGGATATCGCCATGGGTTCGGCCATCGCCGTCGTCTTCTTCATCATCGTCGTTGTCGTGTCCCTGGTTCAGCGGCGCATCACGGAGGATTAATCATGCAAAGTTCAGTCGTTCAAGGACGTTGGGGCAAGATCGGCCGTTGGAGCATGATCGCCTTGATGATCATCCTGGCCCTGGTCTTCGTCTTCCCCATCGTTTTCATGTTCATGTCTTCATTAAAACCGACGGAGCAGCTGCTGCGTGATTCCGCCTCCCTGCGTGCCTTCCTGCCCGTCGGCGACATTTCGCTGGACAACTACCGGGCCATGATGGAGCGCGCGCCGGTATTTCGCTTCCTTTTCAATTCACTGCTGGTCACATCGATCACGGTCATCGTGGGCCTCTTCGTCAACTCACTCGTCGGCTTTTCCATCGCCGTCATGCGCTGGTCAGGGAAAGGGACCATTTTCGCGATCATCATTGCCACGTTGATTGTACCCTTTGAAGCCATTGCCGTGCCCCTGCTGCTCATCGTCAGTAGGTTACCCAAAATCGGCGCAGACGGATTAAGCACAAGTTGGATTAATACCTATCATGTGCAAATCATTCCTTTCATCGCCCAGGCTTTTATCATTTTTCTCTTTGTGCAGTTCTTTAAAGATCTGCCCTATGACCTGGTTGAAGCAGCACGTATTGATGGCGCAAGCTGGTTCCAGATTTACTCGCGCGTCTTTGTGCCTATCTCCGGCCCCGTTTTCTCAACGGCAGCTGTCTTAATGATCATACCCATGTGGAACCAATATTTATGGCCGATCATGACTGTCCAATCGGAGGAGATCAGGCCGGTGATGATTGGCTTAAGTTATTTCTTCCAGCTCAACGTCGCCTGGGGGGAAGTGATGGCTTTCCTATCATTTATCACTATTCCCGTGTTGATCTTCTTCCTGCTCATTCAGCGCACCTATATTGAGAGTATTGCCGCTAGTGGTATAAAAGGTTAGGTGGTAAAATCCTCGCCCAGAGTAGAGAAAGAGCGGGTAGTCGAGGTTTGGAAACGTATTTTTAAGTCAAGAAAATGCGTTTGGCAACGGCGGCTACCCGCTTTTGAATGCTAAATTTATTGAGGATTAATCATGAATGACACCAAAATTGAGCAAGACTTCGCGGCTCAACGACAGCGAATGTCCGCTGATATACAGCGGCCGGTGTACCACTTCTTATCACCGTCGAACTGGATAAACGACCCGCACGGCTTGATCCGCTGGAACAATCTTTACCATCTATTTTACCAGTACAACCCCAACGGCCCTTTCCATGGCACTATCCACTGGGGACATGCGGTCAGCAACGATTTTATACATTGGCGCGACCTGCCGATCGCTCTGGCACCCGATCCCAATGGCTGCGATCCCGACGGCTGCTGGACGGGCTGCACAGTGGATGACAACGGTCTGCCGACTATTATTTATACGGCCGCTTCGCCGCAAACCATCGCCGCCGCCATAAGTTATGATGACATGCTTACCTGGAAGAAGCTGCCTGAGAACCCGCTGCTGGATGGGCCGCCGCCTGAATTACGGCCGTTTGCCGGCGGTAACTTTCGTGATCCCATCGTCTGGAAGACGGCCGAGGGGTGGGAGATGCTGGTCGTGAGCAAGATCGAGGCCCAGGGCGGGCAGGTGCTGCTCTACTTCTCCCCCGATCTTCGAAACTGGGAATACCGCGGCATCTTCCTCGGTGGAAACTCGCGCCTGACCGATCCCTTCTGGCAGGGTACGATGTGGGAATGTCCCAACTGGCTGGATTTTGGCGAGCGCCAGGCGCTGATCGTCTCCATCCAATCCACACCGGAAGATCATCTTTACACCGTGTATTTCACCGGCCGGCGAGAGGCGAACATATTCATACCGGAATACAGCCAGATGTTGGTTCATGGCGGCTCTTTCTACGCGCCGCAGGCGATGCGTTTCGCCGATAACCAGTACCTTATGCTTGGCTGGCTGCATGAAGAGCGAGACAACCAGGCTTGCCAGCAGGCCGGCTGGAGCGGCGCGCTCTCCCTGCCTATGAACATCGACCTGCTCGATGATGGAGCGCTGGCAGTGAAACCCATGACTGAACTGCAAACGCTGCGCGGTGAGCTGCGACATATCAACGCCTTACATCTGCTGGACGAGGCAGAATCCAGGGTTTTCGGCATTTCCGGTAAAGCCCTGGAAATTGAGGCGACGTTTGAATTCCATGGCGACTCTGAATTTGGCCTGAAAGTGCTCTGTTCACCTGGCGGCGAGGAAGAGACGAACATCGTTTATGAGCGCGAATTCGGTCAGATTCGCGTCGAAAGGCAGCGCTCCAGTCTCGATCAGCGTGCGAATGTCAATCCGGCCACAATTCCCGTGCGCCTGGCCAGCGGCCAACCGCTGAAAATGCATGTTTTTATCGACCACTCGATCATCGAGATATTCGTCAACGACACGCTCTGCCTCTCCTGTCGTGTCTATCCTACGCGCGAAGATAGTGACGGGGTGCGCTTTTTCTCTCGCCGTGGGCTTGTAGAGGCGACGGATATCAACATCTGGAAGATGGATGCTTACTGGCCGGTCTAATTTGATTTATCAGATTATTCTTTCAAAGGGTAAAATTGCGAGCCTGAAACATAACCACATTAGGAAATGGAGAAGTTAAATGTTTATTGGTGGCATTGAAGCCGGCGGCACAAAATTTGTTTGTTCGGTAGGAAGCGGTCCGCAAGATCTGCATGAAGAAGTACGTTTCCCGACCACAACCCCTGAAGAAACCCTGGCACGTTCGATTGCCTACTTCCAGGAGCGTGAAGCAGCCGAAGGGCCGCTGGATGCCATTGGCGTCGCCGCCTTTGGACCGCTTGACCCCAACCGAAGCTCCCCTACCTATGGCTATATCACTACGACGCCTAAACCAGGTTGGGGCCATACCGACTTTGTCGCAGCCCTCAAAACCAACTTTAATGTGCCAATCGGTTTCGACACCGATGTCAATGGTGCGGCACTCTCCGAAGGGAAGTGGGGCGCAGCCCAGGGCTTGCACACGTTCATTTACCTCACCATAGGTACGGGCATAGGGGGCGGCGCCATGATCAACGGCAGCCTTCTACATGGCCTGGTTCACCCCGAAATGGGCCATATCACTATGAATCATGACCGGCAAAAAGACCCCTTCCCCGGCAACTGCCCTTATCACGGCGACTGCCTGGAAGGGATGGCCGCCGGACCGGCGGTTGAAGAGCGTTGGGGGATTAAAGGGCAGCAGTTGAATCCGGACCACGAAGCCTGGGACCTGGAAGCGGATTATCTGGCCCAGGCGCTGCAAACTTTCATCACCGCTTTTTCGCCGCAGCGTATCATCATGGGCGGTGGGGTCATGGATGTTCCCGGTCTTTTACTCAAGGTCAGGGAAAAAACGGTCGCCTACCTGAATGGCTATGTCCAGCATCCGGCGATCACGGAGCAAATCGACGAGTATATTGTTTCGCCCGGCCTAGGCAACAAGGCCGGCGTCCTCGGCGCCATCGCCCTGGGCATCCAGGCTTTGAACAATGACTATTAAATTGTTCACGCCCTGGCAACTCCGGGCGCCGCAGATCGCAAAGCCGTATTGAAGATCGAGCCCTCGTCAATAAAAAGAGCCAGGTACATCGACTAATCACCTGACCCTCTCAAGACCATCTCATCCAAGATCTCGATCTTTAACTAATTTCCCTCTTAATCTCCCCATCAAAATGCAGCTGCTGCTGCTGGAAAGGGATTGTTATTCCTGCCTTGTCAAAACGCAGTTTCACCTGCTCGCTGACATCGTGGATGACATTGAAATATTCAGGCATATCCACAAACGGCCATACGTTAAACTGAACGCCATTGTCACCCAGCTCTTGAACGCCAATGATCGCTGGAGGTTCATTTAGCACGCGATCATCATTTTGTAGAATCTCCTGAATGATTTGCTTTGCTTCGAGAATATCATCTTTGTAGGAAATCGAAAATAGCATGTCCGCTCGTCTGTACCCTAACCGCGAAAAATTGGTGATCTGGTTCTTTAATATTTCGCCATTGGGAATGGTTACCGTGTTTTTCTGAATGGTCTTGATCACGGTGGCAAAAAGCTGAAGTTCTTTTACCTGCCCATAAGTTCCGGTAATTTCCAACCAGTCTCCAACCTTGTACGTTTGATAAGCGACAAAAACGATCGTCGCTGCCAGGTTGCTTAAAATCGGTTGTAATATAACGGACACGATTATGAGAATTATCAAGAATACCAGAAAGAGCGACTCAATTGGGATGCCTAATGTTACGAGGGCAAGAGAAATGGAGGCGATCAAAATACCATAATGAATGATGTATTCACCCAGATCGACCATGCCCTCATTAAGCGTCATATCCAACTTATTTATGGCTATCCTGTACCAGGTGCGCGCCCGCCTGGAAAGCCATCTACCGACAATTAGAAAAAATAATGCCCAGAAAATATTCCATACTTTGGGCATACCATGGAATTCAAGGCTTTCATCTAACTTTCGAAACAAATTATACAATTGGGTCATAAACACAGCCTCCCTCGATTAAGTATCCGACTCACGGCTTCTGCTCAGCTAGAAAAGCGTCAACGCCATTTTGAACAGTGTCGTAAAAATGTTCCGGGGGAATGGACATTTCAATCCCGCCGCGTGAGGCGATTGCGCGCACGTTGGTTTTGAGGCGTGCGAAACGCAGTTCGATGCCCTCTTTGAGTAGCTGTTTCTGGAATTCGCTCAAAGTGATAACGGCCGTGGCATCAATCCCATTCATCGATTCGCCATCCAGCAGCACGACACTGGGTGGCGGGTCGGCTGCAGCGATGGTCCGGCGTACGGCCGTCTGGAAATCACTGACATTAGCAAAGTAAAGGGTGCCGTCGAAGCGCAGGATCAACAATCCTGGATACGTCTCTACCTCCGGGTAATTCTCAATACTGCGATACACGCTCGTTTCCGGTACTTTGCCCAATACTGAGGTGGTACGGTTTTTAGTGCCCACCAACAGCGAGAGCAAACCTAACCCCGCGGCAATAAGCAACCCCTCTAACAAGCCAAAGGAGAGCACGCCAAACATGGCGACGAAAGCGGTTACATAATCAATCGTCGTAATATCACGATAGCGGTTGATCCGGCGCAGGCTGATATTGTGCCAGACGGCGTGAATGACAATCGCTCCTAGCACGGCTTCCGGCAGATAATAGAAAAGCGGCGTCAAAAAAACGGCCGTTATCAAAATAGCCACGGCAGCGATCAGGGAAACCATCTGCGATTTCGCATTTGCCCCGTCCGCCACTGAGGTGCGCGACATACTCCCATCGACCACGAACGCACCGCTGAAGCTGGAACCAATATTAGCAGCTCCGATGGCGATCATCTCTTGATTGGCATTCACTTCGTAGCCATATTTCGTGGCAAAGGATCGCGAAATTGCCACAGATTCCGCAAAGGCCACCAGCGCCAGGCCGATCGCGCCGGGAGCTACAGAGATTAAATCCTGTAATCCCATCTCGTCCGGGAAGCCGAATTCAGGCAGTCCGGCGGGAATCTCGCCGACGATGTGGATGCCCAGGTAATCAAAATGTAGAAGAGTGGATGCGCCAATCCCCAGGGCGAGAACCAGAAGAGGGCCCGGAATTTTCGGCGCGTAGCGGTGTAAAAGAAACAGCAAAGCCAGGCTGGTCATGCCCACGATGAAAGTGGACCAGTCAATCATGTCCAGGTTGGCGATCATCAACAGCAGATCGGGCGCCAGCTTGTAGGGGGACTCCACGGAAAAACCCATGATTTTATCGAGCTGGCCAACGGCGATGGAGATAGCCACGCCCACCACAAAACCGTCCAGCACCGGCCGGGAGAGAAAATCGGCCAGAACGCCCAGCCGCAGCAGCCCGCCGATGATCAGCAGAACACCCACGACCAGCGCCAGGGCGATGGAGAGGGTCACAAACTCCGGGCTGCCAGCCACGGCCAACCCGGCAACGATACTGAAGGAGAGGGCGGCAACGGCCGAACTGGGCCCAACGTCTAACTGCCGCGAGGTGCCGAAGATGGCGTAGGCGATCAGGGCCAACGGCGCGGCATATAACCCCGTCTCCGCCGGCATCCCGGCGATACCGGCATAGGCCATTGCCTCGGGTACTAACACCGCCCACAGCGTGAAGGCGGCAATCAGGTCAAAGCGCAGCCAGCTCTTATCATATTTGGGCAGCCAATCTAGTATGGGAAAATAGGATTTAATCGAGCGCCTTTTTCTTGGTCGCTCTGCCTTTTTTGCAGTCAAAACAAATCCATACCTTAAACCTCGAAGGTCTTAACATAAACCTCAGGGTATCTTAGCGGTCAAAGACCTTGGAGGTTTGTTCATGCGCAACAAAAAAGTATATCACAACCCTTCCTGGCTTAAGTAACGTAAAAACGGTTATTGGTGAACCGCCAAAATCCTGCCCAATAGAAAACCCCCGCTATAATAGTACAATATCTAGACAATCGGTCTTGCTGCAATATTATGAACATAAACCGGCGCGCCATCATTTTTCTCTTTTTTCTGCTCCTTTTACCAGCAGGCTGCCGCAGCAATGAGGAACCTCGGGCGGCAGCAGAAC
>JBJYWP010000075.1:0-6958 GCA_046259485.1 Promineifilaceae bacterium (SeqCode)
TGCCATGATAATCTCCATTCGCGATGAACTGGGTCATTCTAACTAAGCGCTAGTTCTTGTATCTCAGCTTCTGTTCGTTCTTTATCAAACGTGGTCCCCGTAACCTGCAAAAAGACATCATCCAATGTTGGTTGAGTCAGTGTCAGTGATACAGGGTCCAACTCAGCGCTGCTGAGCCGCTCAATAATTGAGGGAATCTTATGTGCTACATCATTCATGTACACGCGGACGGTGACTCTATCCAACTGCGTTCGATCGGCGATTGATTGCAGAAGTACGTTGGCACGTTCGGCCGATTCGCGCTCGCTAAATGCTAGATTCAAGGATTCTGCTCCAAGGGATGCTTTCAGCGCTGCTGGCGATCCGCTTTTCACGATCTTGCCGCGGTCAATGATCGAGATCATGTCGGCCAGTTCATCTGCTTCTTCCAGGTATTGGGTGGTCAAGAAAATCGTCATTCCCAACTGTTCATTCAGCCGCCGTACTTCGCGCCAAACATCGCGCCGGCTGGCCGGGTCGAGACCCGTCGTCGGTTCATCTAGAAAAAGGATTTCAGGTTGGTGGACGAGGGCCATCGCTAGATCGAGGCGACGCTTCATGCCGCCGCTATAAGTGCCTACCTGACGATCCACAGCCTCTTCTAATCGTACGAGTTGCATCAGCTCCTCAGCCCTGGCACGTGCATCACGGCGGCTAGCACCAAACAACCTGCCTTGCAGTGTCAATAGTTCCAGAGGTTTCATCAGTGGATCCAGGCCAACGTCTTGCAAAGCAACACCGGCGATGCGTCGAACTTCACCCGCTTCTTCAACTACATCATAACCACCAACGGTGGCTGATCCGGCAGAAGGCAAGGCCAGAGTGGTCAATATCTTCACCGTGGTACTTTTCCCGGCCCCATTAGGTCCTAGAAATCCATAGATCTGTCCTGCTTCCACTTTTAATGACACGCCATCTACAGCAATTACGTCACCTGGATATCGTTTTTCAAGATTTTTGACTTCAATTTCTCGGTTTGACATAAAGAACCCTCACCTATAGCTCTCTTGTATGTAACTGCTTCTCAAAGAATCCGGCAAAGAGCAGCTACCAGAGAACGACCTGATAGCTGCTCTACTGTACTTTACGAAAAATGAATTCTTAGTCGCGTGGCCACGGCCCTAAAATGACATTGTCGACGACATGGATTGTGCCGTTATCGGCGATGACGTTCTCAATTATTACGCGGGAGTCGTCATTGACCCATAAGGAGCCGTCAAAGTATTTCAAACCGGCCAGCTTACCATTGGCCATGGTTACGTCGCCAAGTAGCGTTTTCGCTTCTGCTGAGGAGACGCTTTGAGTGAGGACATGGTAGAGTAAAATATCAGTCAATTCTTCTTTAGTGAAGGCTGAGGCGATATTGCTGGCATCAAGGCCCAATTTGGCGAACGCGTCATCTGTGGGTGCGAAAACAGTCCACTCGCCACCTGAAAGGGCGTCCACAAGATCAGTTGCTACAACGGCGGCGACCAGTGTGTTGAACCGGCCGTCATTAATGGCGATGCCGGCAATGGAGTTGCTGGGAATAGCGGCCGATGGCTGTTCCGCAACCATTTCAGCTTCTGGAGCCGGTACACTATCAGCAGTTGCTTCCATCACCTCTTCTTCAGCCATTTCGCTTTCGGTTGATGTTTCCGGGGTAGCGCTTTCTTCAACGCGTGGCCAGGGGGGCAAAATGACGTTGTCAACGACGTGAATGGTACCATTAGAGGCAACAATATCCGGGATAATGACGCGCGAGTCGTCGTTGACCCACAGCGAATCGTCGAAAAACTTCAAGCCAGCGATCTTGCCATTGGCCATTGTTACATCACCCAGAAGGCCTTTTGCTTCCGCTGAGGAAACACTGGCGGGTAGGGCGTGATAGAGCAAGATATCTGTTAGCTCCTCTTTGCTCATGGCGCTGGCGATATTGGAAGCATCCAGGCCTAATTTTGCGAAGGCGTCGTCGGTTGGGGCGAATACAGTCCATTCGCCACCAGACAAAGCACCATCCAACTCGGCGGCAACCACGGCTGCTACCAGCGTATCGAAACGGCCGTCGTTGACGGCGATTTCAACAATATTCTGTTCCTGCGCACTTACCAGAGGTACTACCATTAAGAGCATTAGAACAACAACTACTAAGACTTTACTCACACGATTCATGACAATTTTCTCCTTGCTATCTGTCATTAATAAATAAATTATCTTGTTTATGTGCTGATCCTTAAAGCCAGATACACTCTAAAAATGCCAGCGACATTAATATTGTACACGTTTTGTATAAATAATGTATAGAATAAATATACATTATGAATAACCTCTCATAATTCTCCTGGAATTTGCATTAGTGGATGTTCTATTCGCTTTTTTAACGTGGTACATCTCTCACGAAAACTGATGATGGACTTCGTTAGGACGTTAGATTTCGTAGGTTAATGTGGGGTTGATGGCCGAGTAACAGGAGTCAGAATTGGGGGTTGTGTTGAATTTGACAAATGAAAGCTGAGGAAGGTTGGTGGTTCCTCAACAAAGATGAGTCAACGCATTGCTGAGGGCATCTCCCTTTTGGGGCGAGAATTTCCCTTCTATACGCCACAACACTTTGCCTGATCTATCAAACAGGAAAACCCAAATATCTTGCTCGTTTTCGATATCGAGTGCTTTTCTAAATGCGCGTTTATCCAGGTAAAGCGTAATCGTGCGTTCGCGTGTGGCCTCGTCGGGAATACCGGCGCGCATACCCTCGTTTAGAAAAGTGCGATAGATGGGTCCTCTACGTGGCAGCGTCGGAAATTCATAATAATGGAACTCAGGATGTTCTTTTGCCAGTTCTTCGACAAATGGGACCCATTCATCAATTAGATCTTGATGGTGGCGTAAAAAGGCGATAAAAACCAGATTGACATCCCCAGCAAAATCATCTGGAAAGATCATCTTCTGGCGTTTCAGGTTACTACCCTTAACCCTTGGTAATTGCATTTAGCGCTCGCTCCCAATGTTTTCGGCAGGCAATACGGGTGGCGTCTGTCCACCAGCAGCTTGACCACTATATGCAATATCAATTGCTCTCTGAGCAACGGTATCGATCATGCGTGAGAAGATGGCGCCATGAAGGGGATAAATACCATACCAATAAAGTAGTCCGGAGAGACCCTTTGGAGCGAAGTATGCCGTTTGCACCAGGTTGGTACTTCCGTTTTCACCCTCGTTCGCCTCAAATTGCAGCCAACCCTCACCCGGCAGTTTCATTTCTGCCCGTAGACGGAGAAGGTGGTTAGGGTCTACCTTTTCCACGCGCCAGAAATCTAATGCTTCCCCTTGCCGAATATTATCGGGGTGGCGACGGCCGCGGCGCATGCCTACGCCACCTAGCAGACGATCGATTGCCCCGCGCGCCTGCCAAAGCCAGTTGTAAGGTGGCCATCCGTGTTCTCCGCCCAGCCCTGAAAACGCCTTGAAAACTAATTCTGGAGGTGCATCGACATGCCGTTGTCT
Source organism: Promineifilaceae bacterium (SeqCode) (assembly GCA_046259485.1). GTDB lineage: Bacteria > Chloroflexota > Anaerolineae > Promineifilales > Promineifilaceae > JAACFF01. Next base: position 3,523 of record JBJYWP010000075.1, read on the forward strand.
ATGCTCGATGAGCATACCTTGTTCTTGTGTCAAAGAGACCGGGCTAATGTCGCCCTTGCTGGAGGCTAAGGCATCACTCCAGAGGGTTTCAATATCACCCTCTTCGATACGTGCCAGTGCCAGGCGGACGGCCGTTTCAAAATCGATGGGCTTAATCTCTGGAAACAGAATGCTGGCCGAATCATCGCGTACAATCAATTCATTTCGCAGACCTTCAATGAGCGGGGTAACCACACCCGCCGAAACAGGTGTTATCCAATGAACCCAATATGATGAAAGGCGTGGCGTCAGCACGGGTACGCGAATGATAACGCGATGAAGGTCGCGAATCTTGGCGTAGGTCATCATCATATCAGCGTACGTTAGCACATCCGTCGCGCCAATCTCAATTGTCTTGCCCTGACTGGCTGGTGTCTGAAGCGCAGATATGAGGTAATTGAGCACGTCACGAATGGCTATGGGCTGCGTTCTAGTGTAGACCCAGCGAGGAGCGATCATAACGGGCAATCGTTCGGTTAGATTGCGCATCATTTCGAATGAAAGGCTACCTGAGCCAACAACCATCCCCGCACGAAATTCAGTGACAGGGACGCCAAAATGGCGTAAAGCATCTCCCGTCTGCTGGCGTGATCGTAGATGCTCAGAAAGATTGCTATCGGGATCGCCAAGACCGCCGAGGTAGATGATGTTTTTGACGCCTGCATCCGCTGCAGCAGAAGCGAAATTTGACGCCGCCTGAATGTCGCGTTCGCTGAACCCATTTTCCCCGCCCATGCTATGGATGAGATAGTAGGCAGTATCAATACCTTCCACTGCCGCTGGCAACGTTTCGGGCGCTAGAACATCGCCTATGGCGATCTCGACCTTGTCCTTCCAGGGACGCCCGTCCAGACGCTGGGCATTCCCCCTGATCAATACACGGACATGATAGCCCGCCTCAAGAAGACGCGGCACCAAACGGCCGCCGACATAGCCTGTGACGCCAGTAACAAGGATTGTGTTAATGTTGACCTGTTCATTCATGAGCGCTACGTTCCTGAAAGTAGCTACGATCTACTATTCTTGACCCTTATCCTTGTAGTCAAGGTAAGCGGCTACCATAAGCGGGCCCACAGCCAGGAGAAAGGCAAGTATACCCCATATGAAGATCCAGAAGTCACTCATGGCTACTACTCCCTGCGAAAACCAGTGCCCCGAAGCTCAAAATTGAGGGAACCCAAAGGCCGACGAAGATGCCCTGATCTTGGGACCCGGTGAACCAGAGGTACACCGATAGTAAAAAAGAGATAAACGCGGCCACCAATATGGATGCTTTAGCAATCCGCATTCTTGAATTCATTAAAAAATCCTCCTGTTTGTGTTTAAGTGGTTATAAGCCAGCCATCAACAAAAGCCGAATCCAATATCTGCTCTTTATCAGCCGTGTTGGCGGCATGTTTAATCTCAACCTTGCTTTCGGCCACGGCATTGATCCAGTCAACATCTAGTGAGAAATCCCCCTCTTGCTTGTCGGCCAGCATCAGACCAAAGGAACGAATAGATTCCGGATTCAGAGATCCTGCAATGTTGACCACGAATCCACGGTGCAATGGAACCATCTCTGAGAAAGGAATGTAGACTTCTTGCCAGATATCGGCCTCGGTGGTGAAAAGACTCGTGTAAGCTATTCCAGATCCAGTTTCTTCCGTGCGAATCCGGAAGCGGTATGTGTTACCATCTCCGCGCACTCGCAGAGCGATGCCATCGAAGGCGCCCAAGTTATAGTTTGTCCATTGCGAACGTGTAGAAGCAAAACCGCCATTGTTCTCCAGTGAGACATCACCGGAGAAAGATAGCCTTTGCAGTTCGGTATCAACAACGACCAGGCTATGTGAAACACCGCCCATGACATTGTCATTAACTGTGTACCATGCAGGATCCGGGCTACTAAAGTTAAACAGGGGGGTGCCTGGCCCGCGAGTATGTGACCTGGATTCCTTTTGAATGGAGCTGATTCCGAGTTCTGCAGAAATGTCTTTTTTAATCTTACTCTCGGAAGTGTGTGGTCGATTCATGTCTAAAGGAGCTTTATTACCGGGGTCATTGATATTGTCCTCACTTACTGACTTTGCTCCTGGTTGAGAAGTAAATCTATCCATGGGTCCTCGGAAAAGAGAACTGAATCCAAAAAGGATAAAGCCGCTCAATAAAAGAAAGGCAATTGTTTTCATCAGTCTTGTTCCAGGATTTCTGTTGTTTGGTGAGTGCGAGCCCGGATTAGAATTACTTCACCGGGCCCGCAATCACCGCACAAGGAGGGAGAAACCAAGTTATTTATGTGTTGATGAATCAGCTCTGAGGGATCAGAACGCCATCAATAACGTGGATGATGCCGTTGGAGGCCAAAACATCGGTAAGAATTACTTTGACGGTATCGTTGAGAAATACGCCATCATCAGTGACTGTGATATGTACATCACTTCCCTGAAGGGTTGGGGCTGAATCCAAGGTCACGACTGTCTCTGCAGGTATGGCACCTTCAACCACATGATAGAGAAGGATGTTGGTCAAATCGCCTTGCGGATCTTCCAGCAGCGTTTCAACTGTGCCTTCCGGTAAGGCCGCGAATGCATCATCTACCGGTGCGAAGACAGTGAATTCACCTTCTCCATCCAGCGTATCAACTAGGCCTGCTGCATCCAAGGCGGCAACCAAGGTCGTGAAACGGCCGTCTTCTACGGCAATTTCAGCGATGGACTTCTTATCCATCATTTCCTCTTCCGCCATGGCCTCTTCCGAAGCTTCTGCTTCGGTCATGCTTGGCGGCAGAATCACGGCGTCAATGACGTGGATTATACCGTTCGAGGCTTTGAGGTCTGTAATGACGACTTTTGCGCTGTCATTCAGGACAACCTCGCCATCCCTAACAGCGATGGCAACGTTCTCGCCCTGCACCGTTTCCGCACCCTCAAAGTTCACGATTTCAGCAGCCGGCACGGCCTGGTCGAGTACGTGGTAAAGTAGGATATCTTTCAGTGCGCCTTCGGGATCCTCAAGCAGGGACTCCACGGTTCCTTCGGGAAGGGCTGCAAAAGCGTCATCCGTGGGAGCGAAGACGGTGAATTGGCCTTCGCCGCTCAACGTCTCGGCCAATCCGGCTGCTTCTACCGCGGCCACGAGCGTCGTGAAACGGCCGTCTTCTACGGCGATGTCAACGATTGACTTTTCTTCCATCGCTTCTTCAGCCATCTCGCCCTCAGCGGTCGCTTCGGTCACACTGGGTGGCAGAATCACGGCGTCAATAACGTGGATGATACCGTTGGAGGCTGCGATATCCGGTATGACAACCTTGGCGCTATCATTGAGAACTACCTCGCCATCAACAACGGCGATGCTTACGGGCTCGCCCTGCACCGTTTCCGCACCCTCAAAGTTCACGATTTCAGCAGCCGGCACG
>JBJYWP010000075.1:7058-26080 GCA_046259485.1 Promineifilaceae bacterium (SeqCode)
AACGGCCGTCTTCTACGGCGATGTCAACGATTGACTTTTCTTCCATCGCTTCTTCTTCCATGCTATCTTCTGCCGGTGCTTCCTCTTGTTGTGATGAAGCTGGTTCAGAAACTGATTCAACAGCCGGTTCAGCAGTGCCCCCGCAGGCCACCAGGACCAAACTAAGAACAAGAATTCCAATTAATAAAGTAATGCGTTTCATTCTTCAAATCTCCTTTTGATTTAGAAAAGTGTTTTTGTGATATCTCTAGAAAGACTGCAGTTGAAATTTTGCAGTTGATAACAAACGTTCGATTCACCTAAAGTTTTTGACCAATAGCGACTCCAGCGATCAGTACCATTGCAATAGCAGCCGCCCATGCAGTGACCGGGCGGCGTGGTTGGGATACCGTGGCAGTAGGTAAATCCTGATGGATACGGCCATTATGCATCTGATCCAGTTCTTTATGAAGCTTACTGCGATATAGATCTAGATAACCCGCTCTTTGTGTTGTGCTCATCTTTAAATTTCCTTTTCGGGCCGATCGTCATCAACTTCTTCGACTCGATCGGCACCTGATTTAGCTGTCTTGCTTTTCTTGAGGGCAAACAATTTTCGCCCGTGTGTATGAGAGAGGATAGGGCACTGTTATACTTTTGTCCATATATTGTATAGATTCATTCATAAATGTTTAATATTTGTACAGATTGTGCTAAGCAAATTATCCTGATTACATGTGTTGCGGACTTCCAGCTCCAGTGTTCTGCTGTGGACGATAAGCTTGAGGCTTTGATCTGATGGCAGGAGGACTGTGCTATGATAATAAGCTGGTGCAGTGATTTACGGTACCGGTGCTATTGAAGAAATCTGGGTAGGAGTGAAAGATGATGAACGATGGCGTATCTGTTGAAAACTACTTGGGAGAAACGAAGATTCCCCTGCGACTGTCGTGCGTGATGGAATCGGGATGGCCGGTAGTCTTGTCGTTATGGTATCTATTTGAGGAAGGCTCGCTTTTCTGCGCCACGCCTGAAAATGCTAAAGTGGTTTCTTACCTGCGCGCAGACCCACGCTGCTCTTTCGAAGTAGCCTCCGACCAGCCACCTTATTGTGGTGTACGGGGGCGGGCGGTAGTGACGATCGATCTCGACCGCGGGGTCGAAATCCTCGAACGACTGTTGGTCCGCTACCTGGGCGGTATCAACAATCCAATAGCCAGGAAACTGTTAGGTCGACCAGGTCCGGAGGTAGCGATACGACTAGATCCGCAAAACTTCTATACCTGGAATTTCACCGACCGTATGGTGGATTCGCTGACATACCAAGAAGACAAGATTTGTCCGGACTAAATGGAGTCATCAATGACAGTTCAGCCCCCTGAAAATGCCGTCCATCCCAAAACACGCGCCGAATGGCGTGTCTGGCTGAAGGAAAACCAAAATCGAGACGGAGGTGTATGGTTTATCCGTTACAAAAAGTCTTCGGGGAAGCCCTTCGTTGATGTAAATGATGCCATTGAAGAGGCTATCTGCTTCGGTTGGATTGACAGCTTGCCTCGCAAACTCGATGAAGAGCGGACCATGCTCTACTTTGCGCCGCGCAAGAAGGGAAGCAACTGGTCGGCTTTGAACAAGATTCGTGCGGAAAAGATGATTCGGGCGGGACTGATGACGACGGGCGGTATGGAAAAGATACAAGCCGCTAAAGAAGACGGCTCTTGGACGGCACTTGATGCTGTTGAGGCGCTGGTCATTCCTCCCGATCTCGATGAAGCATTTGACCTTTATCCATCCTCCAGAGAAAGTTTCGAAGCCTTTCCGCCTTCGGTTAAGCGGGGTATTCTGGAATGGATAGTGAATGCCAAGCGCCCGGCAACAAGGCAGAAGCGCATAGATGAGACAGCGCGTCTGGCCGCCGAAAATATTCGTGCTAACCAATGGCCTAAGTAACAAGGCTGGGGGTAGTTATCAGCCTACCAACCTGTTGTGCCGGGAGCACCCTTGAATGGCCCCGCAATATCGCCCGTAATCCAACCGCCATAAAAACCGCCGGGCTGTGGCGTAACTACTTCGCCATTTACCAGGCAGCGATCCATCGGCCCGGCATAAAACGCTATATGATCTGTAATCGCTGCAAAAGAGGGAGTTGGCTTTGGATAGCTCCAGGCTGCTTTGCCTGCTGTTTTATCTCCTACCAAGATGTCGAAATAGATAGCCCGCCCTTTCCATTCACACCAGGAGACGCCCTGTGTCGGTATGAGAAGGTCGGTGCGGATATCCTCTTGCGGAATGTAATAGACGGGTGGATGGCTCGTCTCCAGTACGCGCCAGGCGCGCCTGGTATCAGCAATTAACTCGCCAGCGAAATAGACGTGGATATGCTTATCCGTTTGTTCCAGTCTTGGCGGTCTTGGATAGTCCCAGACTGATTCCTGGCCAGGGCCAGGCTCAATTCTATCCATCAGTATCTGAATCTTCCTTTATAGATAAAGCCTGGTTAACGGCTGGCAAGTTCTTAAGTCGCTAATGCCGGATCCGAGCCACTCTGCCGCTTTCTGTAGGCACCGATGATTATCAGAATCGCCGTCACAATGGCTGCTATCCAGGCTGCATAGGAGACAACGGCCGTGTCCTGGTGTTTGAGCGCGATGCCGATGAAGGACCAGATCAGGACGGCCGCATAGGCGATGTCGCCGCGAGTAAAACTCATTGCTCCACCAACGATTGTTGCTATAGTGAGCATGATCACTGTCCACATCTCCGGACTTATGCCCCAGCCACTCCATTCCACGGAGTAGAGCCAGGAGGTGATATTGGCAATAGTGGCGACGGTGATCCAGCCGAGATAGATACTGAACGGAACATGGACAAACCATTTCGTCGCCGACGAAACCTGCGCACGGCCGATATCGAGGCGGAGATAGATGGTGATAAGCAGTCCCAGCAGAGCGAGCATGGCCAGAACCGACAGGGTGACCTGGTTATAATGCCATAGAAAGATCCAGGCTATATTGGCCAGACAAGATAACACAAACAAGTAGCCAATACTTCTCAATGACGGATTTTCCGCCTGGGCAGGCAACGCCTGGTAGACAGCGTACGCCAGCAGACCCAAATAGATTAGGCCCCAAATGGAGAATACATACCCGGCGGGCACAAAATAGACGTCAAAGCGGTCGGATATCTCGCCCGTGTTTTGGCCGTTGATTGGCAATGCATTGGCCATGATATTGACCGCAATCGTCGCCAAGACCGCTACAATCACCAATATTTGTCGAACTCGATCGTTGTTCATCCAATCACTCCTTCCTCAAAAAATTTTCCCGATTAAAACATAGAAGCAAGGGTTGCACCACAAAAATAGTAGAGTCTGCCTGGCTTCATGACAGCAGCCGTTTGCAGTAGCAGCTGGTCTTCTGAGCATTCAATTGCGCTGGCATATATCAAGTTCTCTCTACTTAATCAGCTGCTCAATCCAGTCTCGGAACGCTTCCAGCCACTGGCTGACGAACTTGTGCGTCAATTCATCCGTTATCTTATTATCTTCAAGCTTGTCCTGCAATTTTGGAATAGCGACGGCCGGTCTCGGCAGAGCGTACATACCTAGATGGCCTAGAATTGATCGTAGATGTTCCTGCGCTTTTGTCGCTCCCAGAGCCCCAGGCGAACCAGAAATGACTGCAACTGGACGTTTCGCCAGCAGACCCTGGCGGGAAGCCCAATCAATGCTGTTCTTGAGGACGCCTGGGACACTGCCATTGTATTCAGATGTGGCGATGATTAACCCGTCGGCGGCAGCGATAGCATCACGGAAAGCCTGGACACCTGGAGGGAAGCCGGTCGCATCCTCAACGTCCTGATTGTATAAGGGTATCTCATGCAGATCGAAGATCGTTATTTCCATATCATCAGGTGCTATTTGCGGCAGGGTGCGCAGTAAATGGCGTAAAAGTGATGCCTCTCGCAAGCTGCTAGGTATGGCCAAGATATTTTGTTTCTTTTCGAAATTGTTCATTTTTCACTTTTGAATTGCCAACCCTCGTGGTGGGCAGTTATCATTCGCGGCATCCACCCACTGGTTAACCATTCAGATACTCTTTTCTTGTTTTGTATAGCGGGTGAATGTTCAGCGATTTGCTTTGATCGCCTCCAATAGTTCTTCACCCTTCGTTTCGTCAAATTGCCCGGTCGTGCGCCACAGAATGTCGCCCTTACGATTTACCAACAGAACATGAACCTCGTCTTTGCCGGGAATATCCGCCGCATCCATAAACTTTCGCGTGTCGATATAAAGTGTGACTGTTCGCTCCCGGGCCGTCTCATCAGGAATGCCTGCACGCATGCCCTCGTTAACGAACATGCGCGAAAGCGCTGGCATTTCATCGATGGTCGGCAGCTCATAATATACGACGCCGGGAAAGGCTGCTTCCGTTTCCTGAGCAAAAGGAATCCAGGTATTTACAACCAGCTGCTGGCGTTGCAGGAAGGGGACAAAGAGGACATTAAGTTCACCTGACAGATCTTGGGGAAACGTGAATTCCTGGCGATTTAAATTAAATCCAGAAACGGTTGGAAAGTGTACCTCCTCCCGGGGAATTTCAAGCACGCTTTGATTAGGCGCGAGGCGCCATAGCAACCCGCCAAAGGCGGCCGCAGCTAAAAGAAGACCTCCAATTACAAACATTGTGCGCAACATCCTTTTTCAAGTTATCTGTTGTTTTCAATCTCAGCCGCATCGTGCCCGAAATAATCGACCGCTGCATAAATCAAGCTGATGAAAACAAGAAATCCGAAATACACAACCGCTGTCGATAGTAGATTCATTGACACAAATACCCAGATGAAAGCGGTGGCAACAAGAGCAGTGAGGGCGATGATTCTAAATTCGTCGCGAATCTGCTGAACTGTATAGAGTTGATTTGCTCTTTCGTACATTTATTCAATCCTTCTAAGTAAGCACCCCTTCGGGTGTATGCTCATTTCAACCGCGCCAATCGGGATGCCAGCTTAATAATTGTACAGTTATTGTACATTATTTGTAGATTTTGTCAATATATTGTATAGATTTGATTATTTTTGTCGTGTGCTGGTTTGGTGTGTTTGGTTTACCAACATCATTATGGAATCTAACCGAAGAGCTGTTTGCCAATGAAGAAGCGCAGGCAATTGTTCCCAATGCCTGGGGTTGGCCAAATTGCGGTTATCTTTGAGCACCCGAGCGGAGTAATTGGGGCTCAAGCAATGTCAGCAATAGTGAATAGAATATTGCCTTACTAGGAAACCAAGCAGCATGGACACGTATGGCGTGAACTAGAATGGCCAGATCAACGGGAGGAAAAGCGCCACTAATAGTAGGATTATTAAGTTTAACCCAATACCGACCCTGGGGTAGTCTGAGAATCGATACCCTCCCGGCCCGAATATCAAGACATTTACCTGGTGGCCAATGGGCATTAGGAAAGATGTCGAAGCGGCCAGTACAACGGCCATGACAAACGTCTTGGGACTGACATTTAGTCCAAACGCTATATCGATAGCGATGGGCACCAGCAATACTGTCGCGGCAACGTTTGAGATAACCTCAGTCAGCAGTGCCGTCAAAATAAAGATGCCGATCATCACGCCCCGTGGTCCGAGATAACCCAAGAGATTGACAATCTGGTCGGCGATCAAAACGGCCGTACCTGACGTTTCCATTGCAATGCCTAAAGGAAGAATGCCGGCAATCAGAAAAATGGATCGCCAATCGATCGCTTCATAAGCTTCATCTACCCGCAGGGCGCCGCTGAGAACCATCAGCAGCGCGGCAATCACCAAGACTGCCGCCGGGCTCAACCAGCCGACGATAATGACAATGAGCGCCGCCAATAAAATGGCCACGGTCATTGGTGCTTTGCTAAGCCGGCGAGTTTTCAGTACTGGTGTATCCAGAATCAAAAAGTTCGCATCCATGTGTAGTTGTTCTACGCGCTCTGCGTCACCCTGAACCAGCAGGGCATCTCCGAAGCTCAGTGGTACGTCGGAAAGCCGAGAAACAATTGACTGTCCCTCGTGGCGAATAGCCATCACAGTCAGATCGAAGCGGGCGCGAAAATCAATATCCCTCAAGGTTTTTCCTACCAGATCGGCACGCGGGGACAATGTTATTTCTACCAACCTTTGGCTACCGCTCTCCAGTTCCTCTTCGATATCATGTGTTGCGGACTGCGGTACGCGAACAAGATTGTAGGTAGCGCTAGCATTTAAGATATCTTCTGGCCGGCCTTCGATAAGAAGAATATCCTCCGCCTTAATAGGTCTATCTGTACCGGGGAAGAAAGGGGGATCGTCGCCACGTAGGATGTGAATTACGTTGAGATCATATTTGTTGTTGAACTCTACTTCGGCCAGATTTTTGTCAACCATCGATGAATCGCCGGCGACGCGCACCTCAGTCAGATACGGACGCAGGCGATAAGCTTGTGAGGGCGTATTGGCTGAATAACGAGCAGGCAAGAGATGACGCCCAACAGCAATCATGTAAAGGATGCCAGCAACAAGGACCATGATCCCTGTGGGCAAGAAATCGAAGAAATTAAATGGCTCGCCGCCATAGCTGACCAGGATGTCATTTGCTAAGATATTGGGCGGGGTGCCGATCAACGTCATATTCCCACCCAATAGCGCGGCAAAAGCCAACGGGATCAACAACTTTGATGGTGGCGTTTCTACCTTTTCCGATACGGCGATGATGGCCGGTAATAATATTGCCACGGCGCCAATGTTATTCATCACGGCCGACATGACTCCGGATGTGACCATGATAATTATGGTCAAGCGGATAGGATTGGTCCCGCCTAACTTCAACATTGACTGGCCAATCGTATCGGCGACGCCAGTCTGGTAAAGCGCGCCGCTAATGACAAAAACGGCGCCAACCGTGATAACTGCTGGGCTGGAAAAACCGGCAAACGCCTCCTCCGGCGTCACCAATCCGGTGGTGACCAGAGCGGCTAGAACCAGCATGGCAACTACGTCGACGCGCAGCTTTTCGCTTACAAATAAGGTCAGAGCTGCTGCCAGGATGACCAAAACTAGTATGTTATCGGCCGTCACCAGAATAATTTCTTCTATATGGTTTCCTTACATTAGCCAATAATCCCATAGTGCTAGGTTGGCAAGGAGCGGTAGGTAAACGGTTCGATGTGGGCTTCGAAGCCGCCGGGAACGCCTCTTACAAAGACACTTTCGGCATCGTGCGAGTGCAGTGATTCCTTGTGGCTGGCAAAGATACGGAAGTCGGAAATGCGCGGATCGGTTTCCAGCCCTTGATATAATAAACGCACGGCGTCCTCGACGAATTTCAGATTAGCGGCATTCAGTTCGGCGAAAGCCTGTTCGTCTTCGCGCTTGACCATCACCTGCGTTTCGGTCTGCAGGCAGACACGGCCGATATCCACCAAATCTTCGATCCAGAAATCGCCGTCATAGGCTACGGAAATCTTGGCGATGGATCGCTGGCTGTGCGGTACGGCGGCAACGCCGCGGGTCAGGTTGGCGTGCACGCTCAGCTCATAACTGCAAGGGCAGGTGCTGGAGTAGACGAAGTCCAGGTGCATCATTTGGCGCACGCCTTTTTCCGGAGAAACCGCTGTTTCCAGAACGACAGGATAATACTGATAGCCTGAAAGCCCACTGCGCAGACTATCTTGAAGCAGGGGGTAGTCGAAGGCGATGGCGATGCGTGCTGAGGAACTTTCCAGGGCCTCCAAGTAACTATAAACGACTTGCTGCAATGTCTGCGGCGTCAGTTCGCTTTCGTCATATTCGTAAAAGGTGCGCATGATGCGACTCATGTTGAAACCCTTCTTGTGTGCCTCCAGGGAAACGGTGCCAGTGACCGAACAGTGTACTTGTTGCACCCCACCATCACGCGTAACAACGCGCATGGGAATTTTGAAATTATGGATGCCCACGTGTTGGATGGGTACGGTTGCGCCGCGGTTGTCACTGGTGTTCTGCATGTTGGGCAGCGACTTTTTGTACGCTGGTGTAACCACGAATTCGTTGTCGTAGTAATTGCGTAAATCAGTAACCAGACGTGCTTCCGCCGGCAGGGTTATTGCAGGTTTGCCAGCACTTGCAACAGTACCATTGCTGTAGTATGTACTATTCCCATTTAATTCATTTGTTTTGATAGACATTATTATTTCCTTGTTGATTCTAGGTTGCTCAATCTTGTTGCTGATCGAAGGTTCATTACAGTCAGTCCGAGATCGATGCTAAGTTAATATAGTAACCATGGTGATCGAGTTGAATCTTACATTGACAAGATTCAATCACCGGTTACAGGCCCGTTTCAGGAGCCGCATAGGTGATACTTAGTTGATGGTTATTTTCTCCAAAGAGTCCGCGATCATACGTCCCGGACCGTTAAGGTGTACTTCAGCTGCCCTCTGATAGGATTCAATATATTCTTTCGCCTCTGTTTCTGGTATTTGATAGTTCTTGCTCAGATATTGAATCCACTCCATATCGCGACCAAGAATATTGCTATCTCCGAAAATAAGGGCAGCCATTATTATGCCGGCCAATTCGTGATTGATTTCGTCGAGTTGCGCGGTTGATTTTTCGTTAGCAATATAATGACGCCAAATATCTGCTTCAATCAGCGATCGCTGCTGTCTAAATTGCCTGAGCGCCTGGCTAAATGGTTGATCAGGCGCGATAGATGGGTTGGGAGAACGCTGCCGTATTAATTGCTCAACGATAGGCACCGCGCCATCAATTGTTGGACCAAGATAATAAGCGGGGATCCGTTCCTGCAATTGGGGCATCATGTTAAAAATGATACCACCATATCCGATGATAGTTTCGTGGCTAGTTAGCGCGGCTGTTATATTAAGAAGCGATGTGGCTGTGGATAGGGTCTGTGCCGACACAATCAACATATGCGGTTTTACCTGGGAAATTGTTTCTTCCAGCGCATCCGCAGGCATGTTTGCTCCCAAATAAATCACACCCCAACCCCGACGTCTCAATAGGAATGTAAACAGAAGGGGACTAAATACATGGAAGTCGTCCTCTGCAGAAGCAACAATTATCCGCTCCGAACGCGTGGGCGGTGGGGTGGCGGCAATTAACATTTCCAATCGTTGAACGCTCATTGCTGAAGCAAAGTGCTCTTGTTGAATCGTGACCTGACCTTGGTACCAAAGATCGCCAATCTTTGACAGTCCGGCCTGTAAAAGTTGGACACAAACGACTTCGGGAGGGAAGAGTGCAAAAGCGCGCAGCAAAACCTGTTCGGCGGAGAGCCTGTCGAATGAAAGGCAGGCGTCTATCCATTCGTCGCGCAAATTCGTTATCTCTGTGCTTGTTTGTGGAAAACTCACTTGATCCACCTCAATCGTCAGGCCAGGACCTGATTCATGAAGAGAATCGTCACGTTGATTATTCAGGGTCCGCCATAGTTTGACGGCATGACTGATAGACATGCCCTCTTCTTGACGAGCGATAAGCCAATTCAGCATTTCAATGTCGCGTTGGGAGTATTGACGGTGGCCACCGGCCGTGCGTTGAGGACTGGGCATTCCATATCTTCTTTCCCAAGCCCGAATTGTTGGTGGCTTTAGGCCTGTCTCCTTGACTACTGCACTCAAATTGTATAATGGAGCGCCCAAATCTTGCGCTCGTAAGGTTCCATTTATCTTATTCATACCAAGTTATCCATCTTGTCCCGACATTCAATGCTTGCGATGTTGTCTAGACTGATTCTTTCACTATAACACGGTATATCCTACTAAATCGTACATAGTTTGTCAATATATTGTATAGATAATTTACAAATACCGATATTCGTTGACTGCTGTTAGGCGTGTTCGAGAACATTTATTGGATCTGTGGAGGAGAAGTTAGGCTGGAAAGGGAACCGTCCTGCAAAAACCTGATAGGTACAGCAAGAAATCAGGAAGGAATCTAGCCTTAATAGGCTGTTTTGCATTGTGGTAGGATATCGGCTCATGCTGCATGTTGAGAGATTGCATTCTGAGCGTAATATCGGTGTAAAAACATCATCACCATAATTTTACCTGTGAGTGCCCCATCCCCGTCGCTCCCGTAGGCCTATAGTAATTTATTATAGGATAAAGAACTCTCAAGATTACTTGGGAGTTCTTTTTGTTTTATAGGCTGTACTGTTTCTTGAGTGAGGGAGTAATTCCTTAAAGAGCAAGGATCGGGCACTTAAGTCTTAATCTCTGTAAGACAAACGGCCGATATGAACCAGTTCCCCAATGATGGAGAGAATGTGTGAAATTGCCAACCAAATCATAAACGAATCCTGCTTCAAATAGAGTGGGCCAGGATTGTATCAAAGATTGTGAGATTGTAGTCCAGGGAGCTCTTTTTCGGGAAAATATTTAGGGTCCGGGTTTTTTGCATATTACGTACCAATCATGAAAAATCACATCAACATACAATCCTATGATATATATTAGCTTCTTGTCAAGATGGACGGGCTATTATGCCTGAAAATACCTAAGGTCAATTCAAGAATCAACCGTTGCCAGTGTTGTGCCACATCCGTAAATAGGCAGCTAGCCCCAGGTTAATGAATTCGATTGGCTAGGTAACCCAGGCTTTAAAAATGAACGTGGTTAATGCCTCAATTATGAGGTTAATGCCTCAATTATGATAAGGAGAATGAATTGAAACTTTTACACATCCTGGCCACACCCCGGAGCCAAAGTTCCAATACATTGCGCATTTCGAACGCCTTCTTGGAAGGGATGTATGCCAACTATCCCGACTTAAAGGTTGAAGTCCTAGACTTATTCAATGTCAACCTACCCTCTGTAGCCGGCGACAATATCGAAGCCAAATATACGCTGATGGCCGGCTCACTGATTGATAAGCGCTACGAGCAATCCTGGAACCAAATCGAATCGTTTATTGAGCATTTCAAAGCGGCTGACGCCTATTTGCTCACCGTGCCGATGTGGAATTTCAGCATTCCCTATACCCTCAAATACTATATTGATTGCATCGTCCAGCCAGGTTATACGTTCCGCTATGATGAGAACGGCCGTCCGCATGGGATGGTTCATGGTAAACGCATGGTTTGCATCACCTCACGCGGGGGTGATTATTCTGCAAACAGCCCATTTCACGCCTATGATTTTCAGGAACCCTATCTCCGGGCTATTTTTGGTTGGATTGGTATAAGCAACATCGAATTCATCAATGCCCAGCCAACGGACATCACACCGCAGATACGCCAGCAAGCGGTTGAACAAGCCATAGAAGACGCTAGGTTGCTGGCCGATACTATTGACTGGACTATATCTGACGACAGGCGGGTTTCGAACCCGAACGGATTAAAACCGAAACCTCTTGAGAAGGAAACCGGTTAAAGTCCGTACTCTGCAAAAACTTCATCCAGACTGCCGAGAAGCAAGTTGCGAAGGTGAATCACGCTAAACACAATATATGTTTGGAGTGGCATATAAGTGGTTCAACCTTATCTTTTCAAGAAAGATTGTCGGAGATGAGGTTTTTGCAGGCTATGATATGTTTATCCCCCTCCCATTGGTGAAATGAAAATAATCTGCGCGCCATCAGAGAGCACATGGTTTGCATGGCAATAAACCCCATCGACGTTGATCACGGCAACCTCTGATCGCGTAAGATCGAGCTGGGTGATGAGGTCTGCTACCGTTGCCCCATCCGCTAATTCGCACTTCACAGGATCATGGCCCAAGGTCTTCTTGATCATCCCTTTACCTTGTACTATTACGTTAATAGGGGTCATGGCTTTCCTTATAATCCTCACTGGGCGGGAGGGTAGTATTGGACGAATGCACCATTGGACAAAACCTCCGTTTCATAGCAGTATTTCTCATTCATCCGAAAGTAATGCACGTCCTCGCGCTTCCCGCCAATTACACAGATTAGCTCTCCAACTGTTATCCCTACAGGTACTTCACCTTCCCAATGATTTGGAACGCCAGTATTGGCAAACTGACGAAGCCTGCCGCGTAGACGAGCCTTGACATGAATTGTTTCCATCAGACCTTTAAGAGAAAAAAGGGGCAAAGGTGAGTATTCGCCTTGCCCCTCTATACCTACAGGTGAAAGATACCAGGCGCCGCGCCTACATCATTTCAGCAATCCATTCCAAACCGACCGATTCAAGTGTCTCATTGGTGGGATAACCTGACTCTTCATCCCATCCGGCCAGATCGAAGTAGATGTCTTTGTATTCTTCCAGCTTGTCCGCCGGGAAGATAAAGCCATCAGAAGAGTCACCCTTGAGCGGCGTGAGCATCTTCTTTGCTGGTGAGGTGTCGTATTCACGACCAACACCATCACGGGCGTTGAAGGCGCGCTGCATATTCAGGGTACGCTTGCCCACTTCCACGATGTCCATCGGGGTAAATTCCCATCCGGTGACATCAGCAACCATGCCGGCCAGCTGAGCCATATCCATAAACTGCCAGCCGAGACCATAGCAGAATTGGCAAACTGTGGCCGTATCCATGAAAGAATACGCATACTGTGTTGTCAGTGCGTAGTTGATCTTCTCCCTGTTCAGCGGTGCATCACCGGGCTGGGGGTCAGTCAGACCAATATGCTTGGCGCGCTCGGGAAAGCCGCTGTAAGATGCGTCATGCTCACTAGACATGTGGTCCGCGCCAGTGGGGACGGTCGCATAGATAAGGCCAAGTGATGGTTTCACCTGGGGCATATGCGCAGGATATTCCTGTTTTTTTGATGTAACGAGGAATTCTTTACCGCCGAGTTTTTCTGCTGCGCGGTCGGAGCCTAGAGCAAGCAGGTCACCAATGCCTTCGCGCTTCGCGATTTTCTCGACGAGCGCCACCATGCCTTCATAGTTACCAAAGTTCAGTTCAATGCCGTCAATATCCTCAGCGTTCACGACACCATGCTCATAGCAGTCCATCAACCATGAGATTGTGGCGCCAGTAGAGATTGTGTCGAGGCCGTACATATTGCAGAGTTGGTTGGCATAACAAACCGCGTTCAAATTATCGACACCACAGTAGGAGCCCAGCGTGCCGAGGGTCTCGTATTCCGGGCCGCCGTAATAGGGGTCGATTGTATATTTTCCCTCACCGGTCTCTTCAACAACGCGCTTGCACTGCACAATGCAACTGAAGCATGTGTCACTTTCTTTGAGGTTGGTATCGCACATGGTAATACCATCAAGAGCCTCCCAGTTTTCCATGATACCCGCTGCCCAGTTATTGGTGGGGAGGCCGCCTACGCCGGCGTTTCCGCCGACTGTGCATGCAGTACCAAGATCGTGGAGCACAGCAGCAATGCTGTCATCGTATTGCTCCTTGGCCCAGGTCCTCAGTGCCTTGAGACCGCCCGGGTTAGCATACTCCTGTTTGATGCCCCCAGCCGCCACAATGGCCTTGAAATTCTTCGAGCCCATGACAGCACCCATGCCGGTACGCCCGGCTGCGCGGTTCGACATGCTCATGACTGAAGAGTAGAGGACCAGGTTTTCGCCAGAGGGCCCACACTGGAGAATCTCAACTCCGGAGTCACCCAGCTCTTCTTTGACAAGCCTATCGACTTCACCGGTGACTTTCCCCCACAATGCTGAGGCATCTCGCAGTTCTGCTTTACCATCTTTAATGTACAGATAGACGGGTTTTTCGGATTTTCCGGTGACGACGATGGCCTCGAATCCTGAGTCCTTCATCTTCTTCGGGAAGAAACCACCACCCTGGGCATGGCCAATTACACCAGTCAGAGGGGATTTTGCAACCAGACTCATGCGGCTTTGCCCGGAAACGGGGGCTCCGGTAACCACACTAATTGCGAATGTCAACGTGTTTTGGGGATCAAAGGGATTGATATTGGCGGGTGTGTTTTTTAGCGCATAGTATGTGCCAATACCACTGCCGCCAACATATTTGCGGAAAAACTCCTCTCCCGGTTCCTCTACATCGAGCTTTCCTGTGTTGAGGTCAACGTGGAGAATTTTACCATTATACCCGTAAAACATAATTTCCTCCGATGATGAGTGCTGTCCAAAATACCACCAATATGTTGGCCAGCGATCCATTATAGTCGCCCCAAAACTGGGGCGCGGTTCCAATAATAAACTAATTGTAAATCGTAGTCGTCCAGGCAAGTCACAGTGATTGAGCTGCTCAGAACAACTCACATTGACGACAATCAATCAACAGTCTATTCGTATTAGCTAGCATTCTTGTATCGTTGGACCGGCTCCCAGGTGACTATCACGAATTGACTCCTAACCACCAACTAACGGCTCCAATCCTGGTTTGCTTAAAAATCTTGGTTTGGCTAGATTGCTCCTGCTTTTACCAAAATCCTAAACTTGTAATCACTGTAGAACAGTATACAGTAGTCTGCTGTTCGCCTCAAGAAGGAAACAACTATTAACCCGGATCGTGGATAAAGCTCAACTAGGGAAGGCTAGGTGACCAACCCACCTGTTAATTCGGTTATTCGCGAGGTTGTTGCCGATTTATTCGTTTTTTTTATCGGGACCAGGGGCCGGCAGCCACAAAGTTGGGGCTTTCGGCAGCACGTCAATGGTGATAGTGGCCGGTTCTACGTCCGGTAAATAGGCATGGGGATCCCCGTTTGTTTCTTTGATCTCTGCGCGATCATGCCAGTCATGCGGCCGTATTTCACCATCTACATGAATCGGAAATCCATCCCAGAAAAAGCGCAGTTCGTCAAACAGGTACCTGGTAACCGTCTGCAATTGATCTAGATGTTCAAGCATCATATTTGCAGCGTAATCAAGAAATCCCTCGCGATTATCATTTTCAATCAAGACCAAATCCAGCAGACCGTCAGATGACGAAGCGTCTGGCGCAAATTTTAAGCGTAGGCCAACTGTGCCGGTATTTAAGAACTCGGCAGAAAGGAATTTGCCTCCGATTTCATTTCCGTTAAAACGCAAGCAGTTCGGATAGGTGCGACCTTTTAATAGAATATCGCTGGTCGCCTCTAGTCCACGCCAGATATTTTTGCCTTTTTCGGGATGATACATGGCCAGGACATCGGCAAAAAAACCGAAGCCCATTCCTTCGAGAAAATAGACTGTGCCCCAGGGTGTGTCGACACGGCCTATGTCGAATGATCTTGGCTGCGGCTCGCTAAGCCCGCTGATAAGTTGCAGCGGTTCGCCCCAAACATCGAGGGATTTGGCGATATTATTTGCCGTTCCCATAGGGGGAATAGCCAATGGAACATCACGGCCTAACAGGCGTAAAGCCACGGCGCGCACTGTACCGTCTCCGCCGGCAGCGACGACAAGACCCTCGGCATCCGCCAACACTCGATCCAGGTCTTCCTCTTCGTTTGTCTCTTTGTAGACGGGATCAAAGCCTGCTTCCTGAAGTGCATTCAGTAAATTTTCCTTTTTCGGGCTGCTGCTTAGACCTCCGGCTTTCGCGTTGTAAATCAGCTGTGCTTGCATGGATTATCTCGACCAGTGATGTTCCGGCATCCTTGTGTGTTCTATCTTCTGTATGATCTTTCCAAAAGAAAAACTAGGGATGTGTTCCAAACCTGAAGACTATTTTTCAAGCAATCGCGTTTGTTAACCATCCAGATCCTTGGTACTTCAATCAGATCGCGGCCGTTTTCTTTCTCGTCCAATCTCCTTCGGGAGAAATATAGCAGAAATTGTACTAAACTTTAACTATAAAAAGGGAAGGTCCAATTTACCTGTATCCAGATATATATGAAAGTTATGCAGGGAGATATAACATTCAACTGGTGAGGCATCAAAGACGGAAATTGAGCGCATCAAGTCGCACTGCAACAAGGAGTATCGATGAGTAAAGCAACTGGCAGTTTGCCATTGGTAAGATGGATCGGAAAGCATGATCTCACGTTACTTTTGTCTGCCGCTTTCGTTATCGGGGGCATCTGGATGGTGGCCATGTTGGCTGATGGAGTGGCCGACGGCCGTACGCAGGAGTTCGATCGAGACTTGATAATGGCCCTGCGCGAAGGAGGGATATTAACAATCCTATTGGTCCCCCGTGGGTAGAAGTAATGATGCGGGACTTCATATCCTCAGGCGGCACTGATATCCTCGTGTTAGTTGTGGCTTCCGTTGCCATTTACTACTTGATTCAGGGAAATTACAAAGAGATGGCTGTTTTGCTCGTGGCTGTTATTGGCGCATATGTGCTTAGTTACTTTTTTAAAGGATTGTTCAATCGACCACGCCCCGAATTCATACCAGCAGGAGATTACATGTATTCTGCCAGCTTCCCCAGCGGCCATGCCTTGCTCGCTGCCGCCACTTATCTGACATTGGGAGGTATTGTGATCCAACTACTACCCCGCAACCGGCTTAAGGCTTATGTGCTGTTTCTGACCATTTTCGTTGTGATCTTGGTGGGCTTTACAAGTGCCTATCTAGGAGTTCACTGGCCGACTGATGTGTTAGCAGGATGGATCATCGGATCCGTATGGGCCATTCCGTGGTGGCAGATTGTCCGCTGCCTGCGGCAGCGTAGTATGTAGTTGAACCCGCTCTTATACAATATCTAAGTCGATTGTTTGTGGAAGTTGGTAACCCCTATCCCGCGTAAAAGGAGCTTTTGATATACGACGCTAAATAACCACTGTTGATTGACGTATATAAATGTGGTACGATGTACGTCAAGGAGCGAGTGGTTAATATGACAATTCATGAAAAGAAAAAACTTACATTGCGTCTCAATCAACGGCTCATTGAACAAGCTAAGGAGTATGCCGCTCACCATAATATTTCTGTCTCAGAGCTTGTGGAAACATATTTCTTGCACTTAGACAGCCAAAAAGAGCCCTCGCACACACCGCTGGTGCAGCAGCTAACAGGGATCCTGGCAGTAGATGTTGATGTAAAACAAGAATATGAAGATTATCTAGTGGAAAAATATGGCTAGTAAGATTCAAGTATTAATTGATCTGAATGTAATCATCGGTGTCATGCAGAATCGACAGCCATTTTATGAAGATTCTGCTGGTGTTTTAGATTCAGTGGTGCGGGGGAAGGTGTCAGGCTGGTTAGCGGCTCATAGTGTAACAACATTGTTTTATGTTATTTCGCGTACACGCAATCGAGAAACGGCCGTGCACGCGATCAGCAGTTTGCTGGAATCGTTTACCGTGGCAAAGGTGGATGATTCGGTCATTCGCGATGCTTTATCATTCGGCTGGAAAGATTTCGAGGATGCGGTGCAAATGGCGTCTGCCGGCGCTGAAGGTGTTGATTATTTAATTACTCGTAATATCAAGGATTTTCAAAACGGTCCGGTCTCTGCCATTCAACCGGCAGCGCTCTTGACACTGCTTGATAGCTCTTAAGACGATATGGCTAGAATGTTTTGCTCCATTGCTTAGTTAACCAGTCGGCCGACTGGAGGTAAGCATTATCGATATCGCCAACCTCAGATTCAGCTCCGCCAATATCCAACCCAATTAAACCGTCAAAGCCAATCAGATCGAGAGTTTCAAAGAATACGGGCCAGTTAATTTCGCCTTGCCCTGGCACTAGGTGTTCAACCTCATGCCCTCGATTGTCAGATAGATGAATGTAGTCAATGTGGGTGGCTAGTCGCCGCAATGAAAGAGCCAGATTATCTTTGAGGACAAACTGGTTAGCCGTATCAAGATTAAAACGCAGATTATCGCAGCCTACCGCATCATAAAAATATAGAAATGCATCAGTAGTCGCTGCCAGAACCCCTAAACAAGAGTGCATCTGATAGGTCAAACCGAATTCGGCGGCTATATTGCAGGCCGTGCGGTAGGTGGTGGTTAGATCGCCCCAGTATGGTTCCCACGATAGATTGGGTGGGAAGTGGGCAGCTTGCAGAACGTCCTCGTCGTAATGTCTCACAATTGGAATGCTCTCCGGAAAGACATAGGGAGGTAATGGCGCGTTATCTAAAACACCCCTGGCGTTTAGTAATGCGGCTATTTCACATCCCTTGCGAAATAGCCGCAAATTCTCCTCTCGTTCGTTGGAGTTGGCTGAGGCCAGGCCGGGCAGAACGATGCAAAAGTAGGGAACTTGCAGCCCCAGGGCCTTAACGTGGCTGGATATCTCATTACGCTGCCGGTAAATCTCAAGCAGGTGGTCGCGCCTTATTCCTTCAAGCTCAACACTTTTAAAACCCAGAGCCTTCATCTGTTCAAGATATTGGAAGGTGTTTTTAGCCGGTGGTGGATAGCCGTATTGGCTAATGATATAAAGATAAGCACAAACAATTGAACTATCAATCATATTAAACATCCCAAGTTACGAGATCGAGCATGAGTCAGAAATGCGCGATTTGTCAGGTGACATTTAACATGTTTTCTGGTGACAAATGTCATGCACTTGGAGTGAATCTGAGAGTTATCATTAGGATTATAAATGGCTTCACTACCGCTTACAATTTCTGGATGACAAAGAGCGTTATAACCAGTATTAAAATATTAACGGTATCACGAATATAGTTTTAGCTTCCCTGGAGGTGAAATTATGACATCTTTTCAGTTGACCCCGGTCGAAAAGGGCATCATGCGCTGCCAGCACACCGGTCCATTTACGTCTGAAGATGTGCGTTCTCTTGCCGACTTTTTCTATGATTATAGTGGCAAACTACTTATCGATTTAAGCGGCACAACGGGTGAAGAATGCGGCAAATATATTTCACGATTCCGGCCGATGATGCCCACTGCAGCCATCTTTGGCGCAAAAATAGACCCGGCGATTCTCGAAATTCCTGAAAGCTATTACACTCGTGAAGTGCAGTACTTTGATTCGGAAGAAGAAGCGTTGAACTGGTTACGAAACCAATAAGGGGAGGCCGCCAGCCCCTACCATCTTTCTAGTAACCGCTATGTCATGGGGGGAAGGTGACTGGGACTGGAACCCTTACGCTCGCTGGTAGCAGAGGTTCATGCTTTTCGCTGATTGGCCCGGAATTGGGGTAGTGCCGCAGAAAATGATGGATAAATAAAAACGACTCGAATCAAGCCGTTTTGGGGAAGCTCAGCCAAAT
>JBJYWP010000076.1:0-7657 GCA_046259485.1 Promineifilaceae bacterium (SeqCode)
CGGAGCTGGCGCTGTCGGGTAGGAGCACCCAGATGCTGCCTTCACCCATCGCGGCCTCTTCGGCCGGGGCTTCGGCTACAGCCGTAGCAGCTTCTTCAACAGCCGCTTCCACGGTGGGAGCCGCTTCTTGGACAGCCGCTTCGACTGTCGGCGCTACTTCTTGCACGGCTTCCTGCACCTGACCCTGGCAGGCTACCAGGACAACGCCGAGCGTAAGAACCACAGCCAGTAAAATAAACCATCTTTTATTCATCTTTTCTTCTCCTTTTATGAGACTATAAAATGCGCCATAGGCGCTAGACGGTTAGTCCAGTATGGTAGCATGATTCTATCTGGTGGACAAGAATGTACGTTCTACCCAGTGTAATTAAGGTGACATTTTGGGGTAAAAACGAGAGTTTTCGCTTTGGGGTATAATTAGGTATCTTGCTGGAATCTCGGGGGTTTGGGCTAGAAAAACCTCGGAGGTTTAGGTTCGAAGTTTAGGAGAAATATGAACAATCGCGAAGTTATCGAACTGTTTAATAAGGTTGCCGATATGCTGGCCATTCGCGGCGACCAGATTCACCGCATCCTGGCTTACCGCAAGGCGGCGGAAAGCATCGGCGATTTGGGGCGAGATATCAATCAGGTCTATGCTGAAGGTGCCTTAACGGATATCCCCGGAATCGGTAAAACATTAGCAGCCAAAATCGAAGAGATGCTGACCACGGGCAAGCTGGAATTTTACGAAAAGCTTTCCCAGGAAGTGCCTCCTTCGCTGGTCGATCTCCTGCGCGTGGAGGGGTTGGGCCCTAAGCGAGTCAAACAAATTTATGATACCCTGGGAGTCGATAATTTAGAAGAACTGTCGGAAGCGGCCCAGGCGGGTGCGTTGAGTGAACTGCCGGGTATGGGCAAGAAGAGCGAAGCGAACATCCTGGCAGCTATTCAGGCCCTGGAAAAACATGGTGATGACCGGGTCTTGTTGGGCGATGCCTGGCCGGTGGCCCAGGAAATCCTGGCTGTTCTAGCCGAAGTACCCGGCGTGACGAAGACGGCCGTGGGCGGATCGCTACGGCGCATGAAAGAAACGATTGGCGATATGGATCTGCTGGTTGCTTCGGAAGATCCGGATCCGGTGATGGAGCGCTTTTGCAATCTTGAGTTGGCGGAGAAAGTCAGCAACCGTGGGACGACAAAATCGCGCATTGTCCTGCACAGCGGCCTGGGAGTCGATCTACTTGTGCTGCCCGAAGCCCGCTGGGGTACGATGCTCGCCTATTTTACGGGCAGCAAGGACCACAATGTGCGCATGCGTGAGCTGGCGCTTAAACAAGGGCTTTCCCTCAATGAACACGCCTTTACTTACGTCGACAAAGCCGCTGGTAATGGCGGTTCAGAGATCCTCTGCGCCAGTGAAGAGGAGGTTTACGGCACCTTGGGACTACCCTACATCGTGCCCACCCTGCGCGAGAACCGCGGCGAGATCGAAGCCGCGCAGGTGGGGTCATTACCGGACCTGGTGCAGACGGCCGATTTGTGCGCCGATCTACACATGCACACAACCTGGTCGGACGGCCGTTTGTCGATTTTAGAAATGGCCCAGGCCGGCCAGGCACGCGGGCTCGGCTATATCGTGATCACGGACCATTCCGTCAGTCTGGGCATCGCCAACGGTCTGAGCGTTGAGCGGCTATGGCAGCAGCAGGAAGAAATCGTTGCGGCGAACGATGCTATGGGACCCGATTTCACCATCTTGCAAGGCACGGAGATGGAGATTAAAGCGGATGGGACGCTGGATTTCCCCGATGATGTCCTAGCCCAGCTTGATTTCGTGATTGCCAGCCTGCATACCAGCCTCAGCCAGCCGCGCGAACAGGTCACCGACCGCCTGCTCAATGCTATTTGGAACCCAAACGTCGATATGATCGCCCACCCGACCGGGCGACTCCTGCCGGATCGCGCCGGGGCGGACCTGGATATGGATATGGTTCTGGAATCGGCCGCAGAAACAGGAACGATACTGGAAATCAATGCCAATCCCCACCGTCTCGATTTGCGCGATACCCATGTGCGCCGGGCGGTAAAACTGGGAGTAAAGATCGCCATAAACAGTGACGCTCACAACGCCGGACAGCTGGACTTCATCCATTACGGCGTAGCGACGGCGCAGCGCGGTTGGGCTACCGCCGCGGATATCATTAATACCCGGCCAGTGGCGGAGCTGTTAGCTAGCCTGAAGGGCGGCACTGGTGCATAATCTGAAAACCCAGCACATTAAGAGAAACACGATTGGACGATAGAAAAATGCTGCGTCGCGCTTTTGGCGATGCCCTGGACGAAACAGCTCTGGCAGCTTTGCGCGAGGCGGCAACGATAAAATCATATGCCCCCGGCAAGATCATCTTGCGCCAGGGGCAAATCGGCAATGCGCTTTATGTGATCATAGACGGCCGTGTTGAGGTTAAGCAAAGCCTGGATGATGGGCAGGAAATTATCCTAGACACCATTCAACCTGGGCAGTATATCGGCGAGCTGGCCTTGATCGATCAATCGCCACGCATGGCAACCTGCCGGACGCTCACCAAAGTGACAGCGCTGCGCTTCGACAAGTCGGTATTTGACAGGATGATGCATGAAAATCCGGCCGTGGCCGGCCTGGTCTTGCAACATGTCATCCAGAATATGCGCTCCCAAGATCAATTGATCATTCAAGAGCTGCGCCAGACCAATGAAGCGCTGAGGCGTGCTTATGCGGAACTGCAAGAAGCGCAAGCCAGCCTGGTAGAGAAGGAACGATTGGAACATGAATTGGCCCTGGCCGCGGAGGCGCAAAAGAGCCTCCTGCCGGGGGATTTGCCTGATCTTCCACCCTTTCGCTTCGCCGCCTACCAGCGCCCGGCGCACCAGGTTGGCGGTGATTTTTATGACGTGATCGATTTGGACGAGGATCACGTGGGGATATTACTGGCCGATGTATCCGATAAAGGTCTGCATGCGGCTTTGATCATGGGTGTCGCGCGCACGCTGTTTCGAACGGAAGCGCGCCGCTCTCTTTCACCGGCCGCTGTCGCCCTGGCCGTACACAAAGGGCTTTTGGAACTAGACCGCACCCAAGAAACCTTTCTGACAGCCTTTTACGGCATTTTACATCGCCCAAGCTGCCGGTTAACCTATGTCCGCGCCGCACAGGAAAAACCGCTCCTGCTACGCAGCGGAGAACCGATTACAGCCCTTGAAGGCGGCGACCGCTTCCTGGGCATGATTGAAGACTTGACTTTGAATGAGTACCAAATCAGCTTGCAGCAGGGTGATAAGCTGATCCTGTTTAGCGACGGCGTGCCCGATGCCGCCAACAAGGATCTCGAATCCTATGGCTACGGCCGTTTAGCCGAATCCGGGGAACGGCAGCAGCATCTTTCGGCAGCTGAATTGGTGAAGGTTCTCGTAGACGACATCGATCGCTGGACTATGGCGGCGGAAGCATTCGACGATTTGACGCTGTTGGCCGTTGAACTATCAGGCAACATAAAATAGAGTATCCTGGAGCAAATTGAAATCATTTTATGAGTAGAAACAACAATTCAAGCGGGGGAAGCTCCAATAGACAACCAATACCCTGGTTGTGGTTGGTGTTGGGCACCCTGTTTACGATTATTGCCTGCGCAGCAACCTGGATGATCACCAGCAGCTGGCTCTTGCAGCCGCCGGCTGAAACAAGCGATCCGCTGGCGCCGGAGCTGATTATCTTAACCGCTCCTCCCAGCCCGACCGTCGCGCCGACCACCTCCCCGGTAGCGCCGACGGCGATGCCGACTTTCACGCCCATCCCCACACCCAACGTGGCCGTTGCTCCGGAGGAAATCTCGCCCGGTTTTTACGCTTCCGTAGCCAATACGAATGGACTGGGGTTGACGATTCGCGGCGGGCCGAGTACGCGTAATGTTATTGTCACCGTCGCCGAAGAGGGTACGACGCTCTTTATCCTCGATGGGCCACAAGAGGCTGAAAATTTCACCTGGTGGCAGGTGCGATTGGATAACGGCCTGGAAGGCTGGGCCGTCGCCAATTATCTGGAACCGGCACCTGAGCCGGAATAATAATTTACCAAAGTTTCTATCTTGCACCTTTAGATTGGTCCAATTTCAATTGTTGTATGATTACGGATAAAGATTATTAAAAATTGGACCAATCTCGATTGAAAGAATGACAAGGTGACAACTTGATTTTATTACCATTTATAGTGAGTGGCTGATTGCTAATGGACCCGGAAGAACGCATTCAACAACTTCGCAAAGAAGTGAATTACCATCTTTATCGCTATCATGTGCTCGACTCGCCCGTCATCAGCGACGCCGAATACGACGCGCTGTTCCAGGAACTGGCGGCGCTGGAGCGGCAGCATCCAGAGCTGGTAGCCCCCGACTCACCGACACAGCGCGCCGGGGCTGAGCCGCTGGATGCCTTCGAGAAAGTCCGCCATCCGGCGCCGATTTTGAGCCTGTCCAATGCCTTTAACGCCCAGGATTTGCAGGCCTGGCGGACGCGCATCGGCCGTTTACTGCCCGAAGATCGACAAAAACTGGAGTATGTCGTCGAGCCGAAGTTCGATGGGCTTTCGGTTGTCCTCACCTACCGGGACGGCCTCTTTGTATTAGGCGCGACGCGCGGCAACGGTGAAATCGGTGAAGATGTCACCCAAAATTTACGCACCCTGGCGGTTTTGCCGCGCAGAATCCCGGTTGACCCGGGCAGCGCGCTCACAGCCCCGCCTTATCTGGTTGTGCGCGGGGAAGTTTTGTTTCCCCTGGATAAATTCGCGGCGCTGAACGCGGCCAGAGAAGCCGCCGGGGAAGCGCTTTATATGAACCCGCGCAATACCGCCGCCGGGTCGCTGCGCCAATTGGACCCAGCCAAAACGGCCGAACGGCCGTTAACTCTCTATATCTATGATTTCATCGCCTGGGAGGGCATCAACCTGCCGGATAAGCAATGGGACCGGCTGGCCCTGCTGCGCGACTTCGGATTTCCGGTGTCACCGGACAGCGTCTACTGCCCTGACCTGGACTGTGTTGTCGAGCAGTACGAGGGCTGGATCACCAAGAGAAATGAGATTAACTACGAAGTAGATGGAATTGTGGTCAAGATCAATGACCGTCCGCTGGCCGATTCGCTAGGTTTTGTGGGTAAAGATCCGCGTGGCGCAATCGCCATGAAGTTCCCGGCGCAGGAAAAGACGACGAAGCTCCTGGATGTGCAGGTCAATGTCGGGCGTACGGGAATCCTGGCCCCTAATGCCGTCCTGGAAGCGGTGGAAATCGGCGGGGTGATCGTGCGCAACGCCACGCTGCATAATTACGACGAGATTGCCCGCAAAGACATTCGCATCGGCGACCGGGTGATCGTCAAACGCGCCGGGGATGTGATTCCCTACATCGTCGGCCCGGTAACCGATCTGCGGGACGGCAGTGAAAAGATCATCGAACGGCCGACGCACTGCCCTGTGTGCGGTGAACCGGTGGTTGATCTGCCCGGCGAGGTGGCCATCTACTGTGACAATTCGGCTTGCCCGGAGCAGCTCGTGCGTCTCGTGGAATATTTCGTCAGCCGCGGAGCGATGGATATCGACGGTTTCGGCTCACAAACGGCCGTGCTCCTGGTGCAGGAAGGGATGTTGGGCGATGTCGGCGATATCTACAGCCTGGATCGGGATGAGCTGCTGGCCTTGGAAGGCTTTAAGGATAAGAAGGTAGACAATCTACTGGCCGGAATCGAGGCCAGCAAGGGGCAGCCGGCGGAACGCGTGCTGACCGCCCTGGGAATTCGTTTTGTGGGCTCTGTTGTCGCCGGTTTACTGATCGACGCCCTGGGAGGGATTGACGAAATCGCCGCCGCTTCCGTGGAAAGGCTGGAAGAAATTGAGGGCATCGGGCCGCAGACTGCCTTCTCGGTGGTCGATTGGTTCGGCCGTGAGCGAAACCATGATATCCTGGAAAAACTACGTCAGGCAGGTTTGAATTTCGAAGCCGTGCTTCCTGAAAGCAGCGGCCCATCCAACCTCGCCGGGTTGACTTTCGTGATTACAGGAACGCTGCCGACGATGTCCCGTGATGAGGCCACTTCCTTAATCGAAGCGAACGGCGGCCGGGTCAAGGGCTCGGTGAGCAAGAACACGGATTATCTTCTGGCCGGTGAAAAAGCGGGCAGCAAGCTGTCTAAAGCGGAAACACTCGGTGTGCCGGTGGTGGACGAGGCGGCACTGCGGAAACTTATTGCTGACTAGACCATTTGGAGTATTTGGTGTTTAGTGTTTAGTTTTTAGTAACACTGAATACTAAACACTGCTTACTAAATACTAAATATGACTGAATTCTTCAACGTACTAGCTCCTGATGAGGCGCGCGCACTTCTTTTGAATCATATAGTCCCTGTTAGCGGACAAGAAATATTGCCCACGGCCGAGGCCCTGGGACGGGTAACGGCCGTCGCTTTGCACGCGCCGCAGCCTTTGCCCACCTTCCGGCGCAGCACGATGGATGGCTATGCCGTGCGCGCAGCGGACACTTTTGGCGCCAGCGGCAGCCTGCCCGCTTTCCTGGACGTTATCGGCGAGGTGCCCATGGGGCAGGCCGCCCAGGTCATCCTGGGTACCGGCCAGGCGGCGCTGGTACATACCGGGGGCATGATCCCGGAAACGGCCGATGCCGTGGTTCAGGTGGAACAAACGCAGATCGTGGGCACTGAAAGCAAAAGCCCACCCTATGAAATCGAAGTCTTCAAGTCGGTCGCCCAGGGCGAGAATATCTTGCAGGTGGGCGAAGATGTGCCCACGGGCCAGGAGATTCTTCCCGCCGGACATATCCTGAGACCGCAGGATTTAGGTGGGCTGCTGGCCCTGGGGATCACGGAAGTAGCGGTGCGCAAAAAACCGCGCGTGGTTATCCTGGCCACGGGTGATGAGGTCATTCCCCCTGAGGAGGAAACGGAGCCGGGCCAGATTCGCGATATTAACAGCTATACCGTGTCCGGACAGGTGATCGCCGCGGGAGGCGTGCCGGTACGGGGTGGCATTATCGCCGACAACCTGGCAGCCCTGCAAGAGGCCGCGGAGGAGGGACTGGCGGATGCGGATATGCTGGTTATGTCCGCCGGATCGTCGGTGAGTTTCCGGGACATGACAGCACAGGTGATCGCCGGTCTAGGCCGGCCGGGGGTCCTTTTTCACGGCGTAGCCACCCGGCCCGGCAAGCCAACGATTGGCGGCGTCGCCGGTGGGAAGCCCGTCATCGGACTGCCCGGAAATCCTGTATCGGCGATGGTGCAGTTTGATATGTTGGGACGGCCGTCCATTCATCGGCTGTTGGGAATAAGCCACCCTGTGCAGCAGGGATTAATCTGGGCAAATCTGACCATCAATACCGCCAGTCAAAGCGGCCGTGAAGATTACATTCCGGTACGTTTAGAAAAGACGGCCGGCGGCTACCAGGCAACGCCCGTCTTCGGCAAAAGCAATTTAATCTACACACTGGTCAACGCCGACGGCCTGATGAAAATTCCACTCGACAATGGGGGGCTACTGGCAGGTGAGCTGGTCGAGGTGCGACTGTTCTAGTATTTAGTTGCTAACTGCAACAATTTATGTAACGGTTTCATATGCTAGAAACCCGTTGACACT
>JBJYWP010000077.1:0-99487 GCA_046259485.1 Promineifilaceae bacterium (SeqCode)
AAAAAAGGAGTTCTCGAATGGGAATAGAACAAAAACTCGGCAATATGGGGGTAGTTACTTACCGCTTTGAGGATGTGGTTAATTGGGGCCGCAGTGGTTCTATGTGGCCAATCCTCTTTGGTCTTGCTTGCTGCGCCATCGAAATGATGAGTATGCAAGCCTCTCATTATGATATGTCCCGGTTCGGCATGGAGTTAAACCGCCCATCGCCACGACAGGCGGATTTGATGATCGTGTCCGGCCGTGTTTCGCGCAAAATGGCGCCGATTGTGCGCCGCCTCTATGAGCAGATGCCCTCTCCTAAGTGGGTAATCGCCATGGGTGACTGCGCATCCTGCGGAGGGATATTTAACAATTATGCGATTGTTCAAGGCGTTGATGAGATCGTACCAGTCGATGTTTATGTTGGCGGCTGCCCTCCGCGTCCGGAAGCCTTGATTGATGGCATCTTGACTTTGCATGAAAAAGTACGTGGCGAGAAATTACAGGATTGGGCCTAATGGACCGCGATCAATTCCTTATTGAACAAATCAACGAGGCTGTACCTGATGCGATTGAAGAAGTTCTTGAATTTCGCGGCGAACGTACCCTCGTAATTGCACAAGATCATATCAAGAAGGTCTGCCAGCTCTTGAAAAGCGATAAGTCATTGAACTTTGACCTGCTCTCCGACATCAGCGCAGATGATTTGTTGCCTGATTTCCCGCGTTTTGCGGTGAATTATCATCTTTATTCTATCCCCAATTCTCAGCGAATACGGCTGCGTGTATTTGTCGAGGACCCTGACGACGGGCCACCGACGATGGGTGATATCTGGTCTATCGCTACCTGGTTGGAAATGGAAGTCTGGGATCTGATGGGCGTACGCTTCAGCGGAAATAACAGCCTGCGCCGTTTATTCCTGCCGGAGGATTGGCAGGGCCATCCACTACGTAAGGACTACCCATTGGGATATGAAGAAGTCCAATTCTCTTTCAACTGGGAAGAGATCAGTGCACGGAAACCATCCCCCAAGGAGTGAGGTGATAGATGAGTGAAATGCTTTCCCCTCATAGTGACAAAGTACAGGAAGTATCCCTGGAAGAACTGCGGGCTAAAGTCGGCACGGGGATGGAGATCCTCGATGAAGAAGAACATATGCTGCTCAGCATGGGCCCGCAGCACCCCAGTACACATGGCGTACTGCGTTTACTTCTCGAGCTGGATGGTGAAACAGTCGTCAACGTCGCGCCGGATATTGGTTTCCTCCATACAGGTATAGAAAAAACCATGGAGTCCAAGACTTTTACCAAGGCCTTGGTCATGACGGATCGCATGGATTACCTGTCGCCGATGTCTAATAACCTCGGTTATATCCTGGCCGTTGAAAAGCTGCTCGGCGTAGAAGCGACACCCCGGGCGCAGGCGATTCGCGTCATCCTAACCGAACTGACGCGCATTGCCAGCCACCTGGTCTGGTTAGGAACGTCAGCATTAGACCTGGCAGCGATGACCCTGTTCTTGTACTGCTTCCGCGAGCGCGAGTTTATTTTCGATATATTTGAGATGTGTTCCGGACAACGCATGATGGTCAGTTATTTTCGTCCGGGCGGCCTGTGGCGAGACGTGCCGGAAGAATTTGAACCGGCAGTTCGCCAGTTCCTCGATTTTTTCCCCGGCCGAATCGCTGACTATGAAGCCCTATTGAAAAAGAATCCCATCTTTTTAAAGCGAACGAAGGATATCGGCGTTGTCTCGGCCGAAGAAGCAGTAGACTGGGGATTAACAGGGCCCAGCCTACGCGGCAGTGGCGTCAATCTTGACTTCCGCAAAGCCGAACCTTATTCAGGTTACGAACAGTACGACTTTGATGTGCCGCTGGGCACAGACGGGGACATCTACTCCCGTTACCGCTGCCGCGTCGAGGAATTCTGGCAGAGCATGCGCATTATAGAGCAGGCGCTTGATAAACTGCCAGGTGGTCCCGTGAACATCGACAATCGTAAGATTGTACCGCCGCCGCGGTCAGAGTTAGGCCGCAGTATGGAGGCCGTGATTCATCACTTCAAGTTATGGACTGAAGGATTTGATGCGCCGGAAGGCTATGTCTACCAGCGAGTCGAATCGCCGCGCGGCGAATTTGGCTGTTACTTGAGAGGCAATGGTGGACCAAAGCCGGCTCGCGTCCATTTCCGAACCCCTTCATATGCCAACCTGGCATCTCTGCCCAACATGGCCAGAGGTGGGTTTGTCGCCGATCTCGTCGCTGTTATTGGCTCGATAGATGTTGTCCTGGGTGACATTGACCGCTAAAAAGAACGATGGCGACCGGCGCGCAAGCGCGATCGCCGCGGATTTTGGAGAGAAAGTTGATTAGTGAAACATACGCCGCAGAAATAGAAGGGCTGCTTGCTCGCTATCCGGATAAAAAATCGGCCGTTTTGCCCCTGATGCACCTGGCGCAAAGAGAGTACGGCTACATGAGCAAAGAGGCGATGCGCGAAGTAGCGGATATTCTCGATCTTGACCCTACGCATGTCCTATCGCTTTCCGGCTTCTATTCGCTCTATTACGAAGAGCCAACCGGCAAGTATGTCCTCGAAATATGCAATGATCTGGCCTGTGCGCTGCGCGGCGCCGACGAATTTGTGGAGATGGCCTGTAACAAACTGAATATCCCGGTGGAAGGCACAACGGATGATGGTCTCTTCACCATTAAAACTGTGATGTGTCTGGGGGCTTGTGACCGGGCACCCATGCTGCAGTGCAATCTAAAATTCGAGGAAAATCTGGACGAAGAGAAATTCGATGAATTATTAGCCCGGCTGCGGGCCGAGGCGGAAAACGGAGCGGATAAACCCTCTGTTGTAGAAAGAATTAACGCATTCGCGAAAAAGTAGAAATAGAGTTTTTCTATCTCTACCTCTATACTTACTCTTTAGAAATTATGGCACATATACTTCTACGTAACCGAGATATCCCGAATATTCACAAGTTGGATGTATACCTGGCCAATGGCGGCTACGAAGGTTTAAAGAAAGCTCTGAGCATGACGCCTGATGAAGTAACGGCCGAAGTACGCAATGCCAATGTACGCGGCCGTGGTGGTGCAGGTTTCCCGACCGGCGTTAAATGGGGATTTATTCCCAAGGCCATTGATCCTAAATACA
Organism: Promineifilaceae bacterium (SeqCode); assembly: GCA_046259485.1. Lineage (GTDB taxonomy): Bacteria > Chloroflexota > Anaerolineae > Promineifilales > Promineifilaceae > JAACFF01. Next base: position 3,150 of record JBJYWP010000077.1, read on the forward strand.
TCCTCATCAATACTGATGAGTCGGAAACAGGCACATTCAAAGATCGCGAATTGGTAGAGAAGAATCCCCACCAGGTGATCGAAGGCGCGCTCATCGCCGCCTATGCCGTGGGCGCCAAACTCATCTTCAATTATTTCCGCGGCGAATACATGGATGCCGCATTTCATTTTGAAGTAGCGCTCAAGGATTGTTACGCCAACAGACTGGTCGGGAAGAACATCTTAGACTCGGATTTCGAATGTGATTTCTACTGCCATTACGGCGCCGGCGCTTATATTTGCGGTGAAGAGACAGCCTTGATTAATTCCCTTGGCGGCGATTTGGGGCAGCCGTGGTCCAAACCACCTTTCCCAGCTGTAGAGGGGCTCTATGCCAAGCCAACGGTCGTCAATAATACGGAAACGATGGCTAATATTCCGCCGGTCATTGTCAATGGCGCTGAATGGTATAAATCTATGGGCACGGAGAAGAGCAGCGGGCCGAAAATCGTCTGTATGAGCGGCCACGTTGAAAAACCCGGCAATTATGAAGTGCCCTTGGGGATAACCTACCGCGAATTAATTGAAATGGCAGGCGGCGTGCGCAATGGCAAAGGGTTCAAGGCTCTCCTGCCCAGCGGCGGCTCCGGTCCAGTGATCACCAAAGAGGCCTTAGACGCTCCATTAACTTATGAAGGATTGGATCAATACGGTTCGACCATGGGCTCGGCCTCCGTGATCGTCATGGACGAAGATACGGATATGGTTTGGGCTGCTGGAAAAATGATCCACTTTTTCCGTCATGAGTCATGTGGTAAGTGTACACCCTGCCGCGAGGGGACATTTTGGATGGAGCGGATTCTGGAACGCATTCTCCATGGTGAAGGAACAGAAGAAGACATCGCCGTTCTGGAATCTGTTGCTAAACAGATGCGCGGAAAATGTTTGTGCGCATTGGGTGAGTTTGCCGTTAGCCCAGTACTATCTACCATTGCGCACTTCTTAGATGAATACAAAGCAAAGGTCCGGACGCCGGAGGCAGAACCTGTCTAAGGCAATAATTTATCCACCGACGGCCGATTGACCTTGTGAGAGGCTATTAATGAGCGATCTCGTTACCTTAACCATTGACGATACCGTAGTGACTGTACCCAAAGGCACACTGGTCGTCGATGCTGCGAAGACTGTAGGAATTGAAATACCGGTTTTCTGTTACCATCCCAAATTAGAACCGGTCGGCATGTGTCGTATGTGTCTCGTGTCCATAGGACGGCCTGCGCGCGACCGCGCGACAGGCGAATTGGTCCTGGAAGAGGATGGTTCTCCAAAAATCGATTTCCGACCGGGATTTGAAACCGGCTGCACGGTTCCCGTAAGCGAAGGTATGGTCGTGATCACGAATTCCGAACCTGTAGCAACGGCGCGGGAGACGATCATCGAGTTCCTTTTAACAAGCCACCCCCTGGATTGCCCGATTTGTGACAAGGGGGGCGAATGCCCGTTACAAAATCTGACCATGGCCTATGGCGATGGGCACACGCGCATGGTCTACACCGACAAGCTAAAAAATGAAAAGCATGTGCCGCTCGGCGATTTGATCTACCTTGACCGCGAGCGCTGCATCCAATGTGCACGCTGTGTGCGTTTTCAGGATGAGGTTGTCGATGATCCTGTCCTCGCCTTCCACAATCGCGGTCGTCGATTGGAAATCGTCACTCTGTCGGAGCCTGGCTTTGACAGCTATTGGAGTGGAAATACGACCGATATTTGCCCGGTGGGCGCTTTGACCACGGCCGATTTCCGCTTCGGCGCACGGCCGTGGGAATTAAACCCGGTCTCCAGCATTTCGGTTCATGGTCCGGCAGGCAGCAATATGACTTTCAGCACACGCCGAGAAGCAAAAAGCGGCGGCCGTCATGTCATAAAACGCGCTCTTCCCCGTCAGAATGAACTGGTAAATCAAATCTGGATCTCTGATCGGGATCGCTTTGTCTATCATTTCGCCGAGGCGGGCGACAGATTACAAACCCCGTTGATCAGGCGCAATGGTTCTTTGACACCAGCTGGCTGGGATGAGGCTCTTGATTTAGTTGCCTCCAAGTTGGCGGAATACAAAAATTCAGTGGCCGGCCTGAGCGGCGATCGCCTGAGTAATGAGGATTTTTATCTTTTCCAGAAACTTTTCCGTAAAGGATTAAAGAGCAATAACCTTGATCTGGCCAATCGCCGGTTGGGCGGTGGAGAAGTTGTCGCCAAAGTAGGCGTTACGGCCAGTGAAGAAGCCGCGCCACCAACGCGACTTGGTTCCGGAGACGCGATCCTGGTGGTCGCATCCGATCTCCATGAAGAAGAACCAATCTGGTGGCTGCGTGTAAAGCAAGCAGTCGAGAGAGGCGCGAAACTGGTCGTCCTTAATTTACGACCGACTCGCCTGGATAAATATGCCTCCTTCTGTCTGCAGTACCAACCAGGTCAGGCATTAAGCACGGTTCAGCAGTTATTGACCGTGGCAAAGGTAAAGACTAAATCCAAGGAATCCCTGGTAGCAGCCGCCCATTCGCTCGTCGAAGCAGATAATCTCGTCATTTTCTACGGCTATGAAGGGCTAAGCTACCCTGAAACCGAAACTCTGGCGCGCCTCTTGGGCAACTTGCTGCTGCTTGAGAACGACGCCGGAAAAGCGCATTACGGCCGTGAAAACAACGGCCTCATACCCGTGTGGCCGCACAATAACACACAGGGTGCCTGGGATACGGGCATCCATCCCGCTCTTTTACCCGGGTATAGGCCGCTGGCCGAGCCAGGAATGGATGCGGGAGAAATTTATACGGCCGTCCGCGATGGTGGGTTAAGCGCTCTTTATGTGATGGGCGCCGACCCTGTCGGCGATGGGCTGATGGCCGGTCGCGGCAATCTCGATTTTCTCATTGTGCAGGAGTTGTTCCTAACGGACACGGCGGCCGTGGCCGACGTTGTCCTCCCGGCGCAAAGCTGGGCCGAACGAGACGGAACATTTACAAGCGGCGAACGCCGCGTACAACGTTATTATCCGGCAATCCAACCATCCGGTAACAGCCGGCCAGACTGGCAAATCCTCGACCAAATCGGCGAACGATTAGGTGCCGGAAAAGAAGCGGTTGCCGCCGGTCAGGTATTTTCCGAATTGGTCAAGGCAATCCCGCAGTATAAAGGTATCAATTATCGCGGACTGGCCCGGGTAGTATCCCAATGGCCCTTCGTCACGGAAAATGATGCCTATTACGGAGGCAATGTGGTTGCCAACCGTTCCGGACTCGGCCAGCAATGGCCGGTAAGCGAAGCGGGAAGCGTTGAGCAGTTCGAAGTTAGTGATCAAGCCGGCGCCGAGGAATTGAAGAAGCTTCAAATCGCGCGCATCGCAGCCTTGTTTACATCGGGGACCTTGATCAATCATTCCGAACTCCTCGCCCCTAGAATTGCCCGGCCAACACTTATCATCCACGCTGATGATGCCGCCGAATTGGGTCTGTCAGAGGGAGACCATGCCTCAATTCTCATAGACGGCCGTGAATATAGAACCGCTGTCGCGGTTGTGGATTCGTTTGCATCAGGCCTGGCTCTTTTGCGCGGTGTACCCTACTTCTCAGGTCTTGTCGAAGCAAAAATCGATAAGTTTGAGCTCGAAGAAAAGGAATTAGTTGTATGACAGCAGGCCAGATTGCCATAAAAGCCCTGGTTTTGGGATTCATCATTTCCCTGGTGATTATCACCGGATTCGCTTATACAACGCTGCTGGAAAGAAAAGTTCTAGCTCGCTTACAGCACCGCGTAGGCCCTAACCGGGTCGGTTATATTCCTATCCCCAAACGTGGTGGTGGAGAACGCAAATTGCTGGGCGGGTTTTTACAACCGGCCGCGGATGCCGTGAAACTCTTCCTCAAAGAAGATCCAACACCGGCAAAGGTCGATAGACCTGTTTATAACCTGGCGCCGATGCTAGCCGTAATTCCGGCGATATTGATCCTGGCTATCATTCCTTGGGCGCCGGCCATGACCATTTTCGGCATCGAATTCGAACCTTATTTCGCCATCGCACCGGGGGTAGATGTTGGGGTGCTGTTCTTCCTGGCAGTGACATCCATTGGTGTTTATGGCATCGTTTTGGCCGGTTGGGCCTCTAATAGTAAATACGCGGTCTTAGGTGGCATTCGCGCCTCAGCCCAGATGATCAGCTATGAGTTAGCCCTGGGATTATCTTTAATCACCCCGGTCATGCTCGCTTATTCGATGGATCTAGGCATTATTACTCAGTCCCAACGTGGTGGATGGTATGTTTTCTTGCAGCCTCTGGCCGCGATTGTGTTTTGTATCGCAGCCATGGCCGAACTGCAGCGCCACCCCTTTGATTTATTAGAGGCTGAACAGGAGCTATCGGCAGGCTTCAATGTTGAATACGCCGGCATGCGCTTCGGGATGTTCTTCATGGCTGAATATATGAAGATGATCATCTTGAGCGCTTTCGCAGCCGTGTTTTTCTTTGGCGGCTTCCTGGGACCATTTGTGTATGATTTTCCCGCTCTGGGATTTGTTTACATGTTTATTAAGATCGTCGCTTTTCTTGTGCTGATGATCTGGGTACGCGCCTCCTGGCCGAGATTCCGCTATGACCAGCTAATGGGTTTCGGTTGGAAGGTTTTACTACCCATTGCGGTTTTAAATTTCATTATAACGGGCGTCTTTATTGTGCTCTACGAGGAGGGTTATTTTCAATCCGTCCTCAGCATCTTTACAGGCTGATATTTTTGACGGAAATAACCCGCGACGGAGAGATCTATGATTGGTGAACTATTAAGAGGAATGGCGACCACGGCTAAATTCTTTTTTAAGCCGCCGGTAACAATTCAATATCCTGAAGTCAAACGTCCGGTGAGAGAACGCTTCAAGGGACGGCATGAACTTAAGCGCTATGACAACGGTCTTGAAAAGTGCATTGGTTGCGCGCTCTGTGCAGCGGCCTGCCCCGCCGATGCGATCTTTGTTGAAGCATCCGAAAATAACGACGACGAACGGTATTCACCGGGCGAACGCTATGCCAGTACGTATGAAATCAACATGATGCGCTGCATCTTCTGCGGTTTTTGTGAAGATGCCTGTCCTACCGAAGCGATCGTGCTCGAGCACAATTATGAGTTGTCCTTCTACAACCGGGCCGGCGCAATATATACCAAAGAGATGCTTCTGGTGGATCTGGCCGCCAGTATGGAACCGACGCCACAGGTAGTGGAACCAGGCAGTTTTGACCGCTCAATCCCAGATATGGAGAATCCGAAATAACCTGCGCGCTCAGGCCAGGACCTTTGGAAAGAGTAATTAAGTAGGCGACGATATTATGGGTAGTCCTTTCATCTTTATCATTCTGGCGATAATTGCTATCGCTGCGGCACTGGGTATGCTCTTGAGCCGAAACGCCGTGCATAGTGCGCTTTACCTGGTGCTGAATTTCGCTACGATCGCCGTTTTTTATCTCGTGCTCAATGCGCCGTTTATAGCTATGGTGCAGGTGACCGTGTATGCAGGCGCTATAGTCGTTCTGTTTCTCTTTGTCATCATGCTACTGGGAGCGGAGCAGCTGCGTGGTATAGGCGACGAGGCGCCCTTAGGCGAACGTCTTCACCGCATTTTGGCCATTGTCCTGGCCATTGCCCTGGTTGGAGTTTTTCTCTACATAATTTTCACTGAAGGTGGGGCATCAAGCGGCGAAATTCCGATGATTGATACCAACCCCAATCAATTGGGTTTAATGTTATTTGAAAATTACATATTGCCATTTGAAATAACCGGCGTATTGCTGCTGGCGGCACTGATTGGCGTGGTCGTTCTGGGCAGGCGTAAACAAGAGAAAGAAGGTGACAATGCCTAATATGGTAACGATTGAATGGTATCTGGCGCTAAGCATCATACTTTTCACTCTCGGCGCATTGGGCGTATTGCTTCGTCGCAACGCGATCATTATTTTCATGTCGGTCGAACTGATGCTCAATTCTGCCAACCTGCTTTTTGTAGCCTTTGCCCGCTATCTAAGTGATTTGAATGGCCAGGTGCTGGTCTTCTTTGTGATAACCGTGGCCGCGGCGGAAGTTGCCGTAGGTCTGGCGCTTATCGTGGTTATTTTCCGCACCAGGCACAGCATTAATATTGATGAGATTAACCTGTTGAAGGGATAGGATTCGGACTAGAAGGAGGATGTGACCGGCTAAAATAACCACGGTCGCCTATCACATATGAATACATTTGCCTTGGCGCCCCTCATTTTAGTTTTTCCTGTCATAGGCATCCTATTTAACGGCCTTGTCGGCCGTCGATTTGTTGACGCTGATAGGAAAAGCGGGGAAAGATGGTCGGGGTGGTTCGCCACAATCATGGTTTTTGCGGCATTTTTGGTTTCTTTGTCGCTTCTGGGCAGCGAGGTAGCCAACGGCTATCACATAGAAATCATCCCGCTAGCTACATGGATCAATATACCCGCGGCCAATTTTACGGTGCCCTGGGCCATGCAGATAGATACGCTTTCGGTCACCATGATGCTGGTTGTAACTGGTGTGGGGTCGTTGATCCATATGTACGCCATCGGTTACATGCATGGTGATCCCAACTTTTCTCGATTCTTCGCCGAATTCAATCTCTTTATTTTCTTCATGCTGATCCTGGTCAGCGCTAACAATTACCTGATGACCTTTGTCGGCTGGGAAGGGGTAGGCCTTTGTTCTTATTTACTAATTAGTTTCTGGTGGGACCGGGTCGACGAAAACGGCAAGGCGATGAATGCGGATGCCGGCCGTAAGGCTTTTATTGTCAACCGCGTAGGCGACTTCGCGGTCATTATTGCCATGACGATGCTTTTCTGGACCTTCGGGACACTCAATTACGAACCGATTTTCGCCCAAGCGGTGGAGTTCTTTGAGGAAGGAAAGGCTGTGACCATTGGGTCGGCAACGTTCTCTATTGACGCGGTGATAACCATTGTTACGGCTCTTTTCCTTTTGGGTGTAGCCGGGAAATCGGCGCAGATTCCACTTTACGTCTGGTTACCAGACGCTATGGCCGGTCCAACACCCGTCTCGGCCCTGATCCACGCGGCAACCATGGTCACCGCCGGTGTATTTCTCATTGTGCGCAGCAACGTGCTCTATGAATTAGCCCGAATTAGCGGTGTGCAGATTTTCGGGTTTATCAGTTCGCCTGAACTGGTAGCCTACACCGGCGCTTTCACGGCCTTATTAGCGGCCTTGATCGCCTTCACGCAGTGGGATATTAAGAAAGTTCTTGCTTATTCAACAGTCAGCCAGTTAGGGTTCATGGTTGCGGCAGCCGGTATGGGTGCCTATGTTGCGGCGATGTTTCATCTGGTTGCTCACGCTTTCTTTAAAGCGCTGCTCTTTCTGGGCTCCGGCTCTGTTATTCACGGCATGGAACATGGGCATCACGAAGTAGCCCATGACCATGGCAATAACGCGCATCATGGCGAAGAGAAGTTCGATCCTCAAGATATGCGCACCATGGGCGGGCTACGCCATCGCATGCGCGTGACATTTATTGTCTACCTGGTTGGCGCATTGGCCCTGGCAGGCATTGTGCCCTTCGCAGGCTTTTGGTCCAAAGACGAGATCCTGGCGCACGGCTATCAGCATGTAAAATTCGTATTCCTCATTTTAGCCATTGCTGCATTCGGGACCGCCTTCTATGTCGGTCGCCAGCTGCAGTTGACCTTTTTCGGCAAGGCGCGCAGCGAAGCGGCCGAACATGCGCATGAGAGTCCCAAGCTAATGACCATACCGCTGATGGTCCTGGCCGTTCTGACGACAATCGGCGGCCTTATGAATATGCCGTTCATGACCAGGACAATCAGCGAGAGTTACAATGGCCATCCTGAGGGTATATGGTTGGCCCTGGAAGCCTGGCTGGAACATTCGCTGGCATCCTTTGAATATACAGCCGAGGGCATTCTATCATTGCCGAAGACACCTGTTGTCATCTCGCCCCTGGTGGCCGGCCTGTCAACGCTTCTAGCTATCATCGGCCTGGTCATCGGCTTTCTGATATATCGGAGACAGCCCAAAACGGCCGAAGATCCAGACCCACTACAAAAGACACCGATCTGGTGGTTCAGCATCTTACCACTGGAAACCCTATACATGAAGACAATTGTGCCCTGGTTCAAGCGCTTCGCTTACTGGCTGGCCTTTCCTGTGGACTGGGAATTTTGGCACAATTTTGTTCATGACAGACTTATCCGTGACATGTTTGTCAGCTTCTCTACCTTCCTGGCTGAAGTTTTCGATCCACTGGGAGTGGATGGTGTTGTCAACGGAACAGGGAAGGTAACACGCAAATTGTCACAAGTCTTTGGCAGTTTGCAAACGGGTTATGTTCGCACTTATGCCCTGAGCGTCTTTCTTGGCGCCATCGTTTTAATCATTTATTTCTTGTTCTTAGCAAGATAAACGGGGATTAGGAAAATGTATATCCCAATTCTAACAATCGTTATATTTTTACCCTTAATTGGCGTAGCGGCGATTCTGCTGCTCAAACCTTTGCGACTGGAAAGTGATACGGCGATCAGGCGTATTGCTCTGGCGACGTCCATTGCCACCTTCATAGGCACCATCATCATCCTGTTGTCCTATAATTCAAAAATCCCATGGCTTCAGTTAGTGGACCAATATGCGTGGATTCCAGCATGGGGCATTTCCTATTATGTTGGCGTTGATGGTCTGAGCATCCTCTTTGTCATGCTCACCAGCTTCATCATGATGCTGGCAATCTATGCCTCATTCAGCGCCATCACAGCACAGGTGAAAGGGTACTATCTCTTCATGCTGCTGTTAGAAATCGGGATGTTGGGTGTATTCCTCGCCCAGGATCTATTCCTGTTCTACATTTTCTGGGAATTCACCCTCATACCCATGTATTTCCTGATCGGTATCTGGGGCGGCGAGCGGCGTGTTTACGCTTCGATCAAGTTCTTCCTGTACACGATGGCCGGCTCGCTGTTGATGCTTCTAGCCATTCTGTATATGGGTACAACCAACCAAACCTTTGCTTTACCGGAACTTATTGAAGGGCGCGAAGCTTTTGCCAATATGCAAAACATTCTCTTTATCGGCTTCTTCATCGCTTTTGCGATCAAGGTTCCCGTCTTTCCCTTCCACTCCTGGCTACCCGACGCGCACACCGAGGCGCCCACGGCGGGCTCGATCATCCTGGCCGGCGTGCTGCTGAAAATGGGAACCTACGGATTTACACGTTTTAATCTTCCCTTGTTCCCGGAGGCTTCTACTACTTTCGCACCTTTTATCGCCGTTCTGGCCATTATCGGCATTATTTATGGAGCGCTTGTTTCTTTTCCACAAAAAGATGTCAAGAAACTGGTTGCTTATTCCAGTATCAGCCACCTTGGTTTTGTAACTCTGGGTATTTTTGCGCTAAATAATGCAGGCATCCAAGGCGGCATCCTGCAAGGCATCAATCATGGCATCAGCACCGGCGCCTTATTCTTCATCGTAGGCGTCCTATACGAGCAGCGTCACACACGGGAGATGTCAGAATATGGTGGGGTATGGAAAGTCATGCCCGTATTCGCCATCCTGTCATTGATCGTGGTCTTATCGAGCATGGGGCTACCGGGATTAAACGGGTTTGTAGGCGAGTTCACCATATTACTTGGCTCAATGGGTTCTGAAGCGTTAACGCCGCAGTCCTGGATCTACACCGCCTTTGCTACTTCAGGCGTGATTCTGGCGGCTATTTACTTGCTGTGGATGTTCCAAAATGTCTTCATGGGGCCGCTGGATAATAAAGCGAATTTAGCGCTGCGCGATCTCAATAAGCGCGAACTGGCGATTATGCTGGCCTTTCTCCTGTTTATTTTCTGGATCGGCATCGCTCCATCAGGGTATTTTGCACTTATCAACAATTCGGTGGAAGCACTCGTATCCGGATTAAACGCCAGCGTCATAGCTATGCCTATACCTTAACTCATCGTGAACTGGAAAGTTGCTATTTAGCGACTTTAACTAGCGGCTTTGGTTGTCAATTAAAAATGCAACCGGGCCGCTTTTTTTAACAAAATTAAAGTCTGGAAAAACCACAGCTTAGAAAATGAGTGATTCGACCGTCTACTTTGTTCAAATAAGCGATACACATATCGGCCCCACGCAAGGCTATACCAACCATGGTATTGCTTCAGCTCCAGCCTTGCAGCGGCTGGTTGATAGAATCAATCAGCTTCCTGACAAGCCGGACTTTGTCATCCACAGCGGGGATATCACGGCCGATCCGGATTCCGCCTCCGCTTTGCAAGCCAAGACAATATTGTCCCGCCTGCGCGTACCTATCTACTACGTGCGCGGCAACCATGATGCGGCAAGGGATATTAAGGCATTTATGGAAATGGGACCGCGGGAAGAACTCGGTTCTGAGGAAGCCCGTCTCACATACAAGTTTGAAATGAAAGGCTTTCAATTCCTGGTTCTGGACACAATGGGTCCGCTGGAAAACCAGCCCCAAGGGTATCTTTCGTCGGAGCAGCTGCACCTACTGCGCGAGGAAGCGGAGACAGAAGGGCCGCCCCTGGCCGTTTTCTTCCATCATCCCGTGCTCCCGCTGGATGCGCCATGGCTGAATGCCAATATGCTGGTCATGAATGGCCAGGAAGTTCACGAGGCCTTGGCAGCGGCCGGAGATCGCCTGCGCGGCGTCTTCTTAGGCCATATCCATCAATCAATCCAAACAATGAGAGATGGCGTCCTTTACGTTGCAGCCCCGAGCAGCGCCGTCCAATTCACCTCCTGGCCCTCAGATATAGAGATTAAGGTTCAGGAGGATGAACAACCAGGTTTTAATTTTGTACGGCTCACGCCTGAGCAAACGATGATTCGCCAGCATAGGTTCCCGCGGCCTTGAGTAATCATTTCCCCGGCAGCTAAGCCGGTAAATTAAAGAACGGAAAACGATAAGTTTCCGGTAAATCAGGATGTAACCCAATGAACAGCAAACAAATCCTGGGCGCCTGCCCGCATGATTGCCCTGACACCTGCGCGGTTGTGACCGAGGTGGAAAATGGACGCGCTGTAAATTTCTCGGCCGTTCGCGAACATCCAATTACCCAGGGATGGTTGTGCGCCAAGGTACGGCCGTATCTCGACCACGTTTACCATCCTGACCGCTTACTGCATCCGCTTCGTAGGGTGGGACCTAAAGGGAGCGGCGAGTGGGAACAGATCACATGGCAGGAAGCTCTGGCCGAAATCGGCAGCCATTGGCGGGACATCATCGCCCAGTATGGCGCGGAAGCGATCTTGCCCTACAGCTACAGCGGGACCCTGGGCCTGGTGCAAATGAGCGTCAGCAATGCCCGTCTCTGGAATCGTTTAGGCGCCAGCCGCCTGGAGCGATCGATCTGCGGCGCTGCAGCGGAATTCGCGGTCAATGCGACGCTGGGCGTCCGTCAGAGCCCGGCTTACGAGCACGCCCTCCATAGCCGGCTGATCATTATTTGGGGCCACAATCCGGTCTCCACCGCGCCGCACTTCATGCCCTTCCTGCGCCTGGCGCAAAGAAATGGTTGCCGCTTAGTCGTCATTGATCCCCGGCGCACACGAACAGCCGCCGGTGCGGATTGGCACCTCGCACCCAAACCAGGTACGGACGGCGCGCTGGCTCTGGGGATGGCCCATGTTATTGTCCGCGATAACCTGCATGATGAAGAATGGTTGGCGAAGTACACTACCGGCTGGCCGGAACTGCGCGAACGCCTATTGGAGTATCCTCCGTCGCGTGTGGCTGAAATCACGGGCTTAGCTGAAAAAGCGATCGTCGATCTTGCCCTACTTTACGCCCAAGAACAGCCGGGGATGATTAAAATCGCCGACGGCTTACAGCGGAATTTAAACGGCGGGCAAAACACACGGGCTATCTGTACCTTGCCGGCGATCACGGGCCAGTATGGTCTCCTCGGCGGAGGGTTATCCTACAGCGCCGGCGGTGTCTTAAGCTGGAATAAGGCGGCGATCCATCACTGGGATGAGTGTCCGCCGCCAGGACGAAAGGTTAATATGAACCGCCTCGGTGTAGCCCTGCTCGGCGAAGTCCATGACCCGCCAATTCAGTCTCTTTATGTTTACGGTTCTAATCCGGCGGCAATAGCGCCCAATGCCGGGCAGGTTGTCACCGGTCTTAAACGGGAAGATTTATTTACCGTCGTGCACGAACTCTTCCTGACCGACACGGCCGATCTCGCCGATATCGTGCTGCCGGCCACGTCGCAGCTGGAACAAACCGATCTGCATAAAGCCTATGGCCATACAACGCTGGCTTATAACGAGCAGGCCATTCCGCCTCTTGGTAATGCCAAAAGCAATTGGGAAGTGATGGGCCTGTTGGCCCAAGTAATGGGCTTAAACAATCCCTGGTTGCAGCAGAGTGCCGAAGAAGTGATCGCTGAGATCTGGGCGGCAACAGCCAGTAATAATTCAGCTCTGAACGGCATCTCTCTAGAGGAACTGAAACGGGTAGGACATCTGCCGTACGCCCAGGACAGAACTGTCCCTTTCGCCGGTGGAATCTTTCCTACGCCCAGCGGCAAGGTTGAACTATACAGCAGCATATTAGCCAGAGAAGGCCTCGATCCCCTACCCGGTTGGGTAGATGTAGAGGATGACGGGTATAAAGGCGGCGAAGTCGAAACACAGAGTTTCTCAAAAGAGGATTCGCTGGCATTGATCAGCAGCGCCGCCCACCATTTTGTCACCAGCAGCCTGGCAAATCAATCCGGACTGCTGCGCCGCGAGGGAGATCCCTTTGTAGAGATTCACCCGCAAGACGCATCTACCAGGGGTATTGAGGACGGGGACCAGGTTATTGTGGAAAACGGCCGTGGTTGGTGCCAATTACGCGCCGTCGTTACTGATGCCGTCCGTCCGGGAGTGTTAGCCTCACCCAAAGGGCGGTGGAGCAAACTGAGCGGCAGGCGCAATGTCAATTGGACGACGTCTGACGCTTTAGGCGATATGGCAGGCCAGAGCACCTTTCACAGTAATCGTGTCTGGCTGCGTAAAAAAGATTAGTCGGTTTATCATACAAGTGCCAAGCATCTTAAAAGCGCCTGGCACTTGTACGATAGCACCAACAGGGTATTGTGGTATTATTGTGAAAGTTAGATCAAGCAAAAAGGTCGGCGCAATATGGCGTTTGAGATCCCCGAAATAAACTTCTTTGTAGTAGCTCCTGTAATCATTGCCGCATCCACGGCGATGTTGTTGATGCTCGTCGAATTATTTGCCCCGAATTTTATAAAAAAGTGGGCCGCCTGGATTTCCTTCCTTGGTCTAGGCATCGCCTTAATCTTCTCCATTAGTGCTTGGTTCAACCCAGGAGCCACTTTTACACCACTGGGCGGCCCCCCTATGTTGGTTGCCGATAATTTTGCTACATTCTTCAACATCATTTTCATCCTTACCGGCATGCTAACGGTGTTGATATCCTTCGATTTCCTGCATTGGACAGGACTGGACAGGCCGGAATATTACATGCTCATGCTCCTCTCGATCACGGGTATGATGCTGATGGGCATGAGTAACGATTTAATATTGACCTTCCTGGCCCTGGAACTCTTATCAATCCCCCTGTATATCATGGCTGGATTAGCCTGGCCACGCCCCGAATCGGAAGAATCGGCGATGAAGTATTTCCTTCTCGGTGCGTTCTCCTCGGCTATTTTCGTTTTTGGTATTGCCCTTCTTTACGGAGCTACGGGTACGACAGCACTGCCCGAAATCGTCGCCACGATTGAACAAGCCAGCCCTCTGGCGCTGGCCGGGGCAGCTTTTCTACTCGTTGGTTTTGGTTTTAAAGTGGCCGCAGTTCCCTTCCAAATGTGGACACCCGATGTTTACGAAGGAGCGCCGACATCAGTTACAGCCTTTATGTCGGTGGGGGCAAAAGTTGGTGGTTTTGCGGCCATGCTGCGGATCTTATTGATAGCCCTCCCCGATCTGGGAACCATATGGGTTCCGGCCATCGCCGTTCTATCAGCGCTGACGCTTATTATTGGGAATGTGACGGCGATAACGCAGCAGAATATCAAGCGTTTGTTAGGATATTCCAGCATCGCCCACGCCGGTTTTATTCTCATTGCCGTCGCCGCCAGCGCCAACAGCAGCAGCGGGCTCAGTGCCGCCCTGTTTTATATGTTTGCCTACCTTTTCACGAATCTGGGGGCATTTGCGGTTGTTATCGCCATGGAACACAAAATAGGTGAAGGCGTTCTGCTTGAAGATTATAAAGGCCTGGCCAAGGAATACCCCTGGTTGGCGATTGCGATGACTCTCTTTATGCTCTCTCTCGCAGGTGTACCGCCGACGATTGGTTTCGCGGCCAAGTTCTATGTTTTTAGAGCAGCCGTGGAAGCGCAGCTGGTCTGGCTGGCAATCATCGGCGTGATTACCAGTGTCGTATCCGCCTTCTACTATTTACGCGTCGTCTATTACATGTTCATGTTCGACGGCGAAGTAGAAGTGATGCGCAGACCGGCACTGGTTACGGCGATGGTCATCACGGCCGTTGTTGTTTTCCTATTCGGCATCTTACCGGCATGGGGTTGGAGTTTTGCCGCGGAAGCAGTTTTCCAGAGCGTGCAGTCTTTAGCCGCGCTCGGCGGGTAAAAATTACTCATTTTTGATAATGTTCAAACGGCCACTGCGAAACAGGCAGCGGCCGTTTTTTGATCTTATCTACCCGGTACCAAAAATCCGATCAGAAAAGACGGCCTTGCTGCAACGGCCGTATTTCATCCGGTTCCAGACCGATGATGCGCTTGAAGCGGTTGCAGGTGGCCGGTGAAAAGCCCTCGTAATCATTATTGAAAAAGGCATATACGACCTGTATGTTTTGGAGGTGCGGCTGTAAAGCCTGCCACCATTGTTCCAGATCGGCGGTGCGGTCAATCTGGGTGCGATCTTTGTTGGCAAAACGGCCGTGAGGGCCGATGAAGCGCAGGTAGAGAAAATCGGTTGTGGGCGTGATCTGGCGGGGCAGATAAACAGTATCGGCGCTTGTCCAGCAGATATTATGCGCTTCCTGGAGTACGGCCGTTTCCGGCTTATTCCAGGAAGGATGGCGAAATTCGACGGCAAATCGCAAGTCGTCTGGCAGCATGGGCAAAAAGTGGATCAACTGGCTCATTTCCGCCTGAGAAAAATCAGGCGGGAATTGAATTAAGATTGCGCCCAATTTTTCTTTCAGGAGGCGCATTCTATCCAAAAACTCCCCCGTCAGAGCCTCTACCTCAACCAGGCGTGCCTCATGAGTGATCACTCTAGGCATCTTGGGACAAATTTTAAATTCCTGGGGGGTCACATCATGCCACCGTTGCACGGTTGATGGCTTAGGTGTGCCGTAAAATGTGGAGTCAATTTCCAGCGCGTTGAAACGTTCGGCGTAATAGGCGAGATGGAAGCGCGTATTAAGACCATCGGGATAGAATGGGCCTACCCACTGTTTGTAGCTGAAGCCCATCGTGCCGAGATACCAGCTGGTCAGTGTACTCCTCCTTAACAGCGGAAAAAGGGTTCTTGCCTTAGCAAATTACCAATTTGCGCTGTTTATATAATCTGTCTAACGTTCTGACAGCATGCGATCCAGAGGATCGTCATCTTCATCAGTCAAAGTCTTGCGTGTTTTACCGCCTGTTTTGGGATCTTCCACAAGTCCCATTTCGTAGAGATGCTCCATGAGCCGCGCCGCTCGAGGATATCCCAATCGCAGCCGTCTTTGTAGGTAAGAAGCTGAGATGGAATCATTCTTCTGTGCCAATTCAATCGCCGCCTCGAGCAAGGTGTCCGTTTCATTTAACAACGCATACTTGGCGACCAGCGTTTCCCAAGGCGGATCGCCGGGTTCAAAATCAGGCCGCATAGTTTGCCAGTAAGAGACGAGTTGTTCAAGTTCCTTATCACTTATGAAAACACCCTGAATGCGCGCGGGACCGCTGGCATCAGGGGATAGGTAAAGCATATCTCCTTTACCGAGGAGATGCTCAGCGCCGACCGTATCGAGGATGACGCGCGAATCCATACCGGAGGCTACGGCGAAGGAAAGGCGGGCCGGGAAATTAGCCTTGATAAGCCCCGTGATTACATCGGTCGACGGCCGTTGGGTAGCCACTACCAGGTGGATTCCCGTTGCCCGGGCCATCTGCGCCAGGCGGCAAAGGGTGCGCTCGACATCACCGGGGTAGGTGTGCATCAAATCGGCCAGCTCATCTATGAAGACAGCGATAAAGGGCAGCGGTTCCCCATCGTCGTCCTGCTTTGCGGCGCGCCTGTTGTAGCCGTTCAGATTTCGCGCGCCAACTTTAGCGAACAGCTCATAGCGGCGGTCCATTTCGGCCGTCAGCCAGCGCAGCACACCCACCGCACGATCCGCTTCTACTTCCACCTGGCCTATCAGGTGCGGCAAACCGTTAAAACGCATGAATTCAACCTTTTTAGGGTCAATCATGATCAGGCGCAGCCGTTCAGGAGGATTATTAAAAACAAGGCAGGAAACAAAGGAGTTGATACAGACTGACTTCCCGGAACCGGTAGTACCGGCGATAAGCAGATGGGGTAATTTCCCCAGATCAACGGCAACCGGCGCCCCTGATACATCCCGTCCCAAAGCCATGGTCAAGGGTGCTTTAATTTTCGCAAACTGCTCCGATTCTACGATATCGCGCAGGCGAACGAGATAGACTTTCTCATTCGGTACTTCAACACCGACGACACCCCGGCCCGGAACCGGCGCCTGGATGCGCAGTCTTGGGGCGGCCAGGGCTAAAGCAAGATCGCGGCGTAGAGAGGCTATTTGGCCGATACGCACCTTATGCATGCGAATTTCCCCATCAGGGCCTGTACGCTCAATATAACCAGGTAATACACCATACTGGGTGACGGCCGGTCCGCGGCGGATTTGGGTTACCTCCGCTGGAATACCAAAATCGGCCAATGCGGTTTCAATTGTCTCTTTGTTCTGAACGACTTCCCGTTCATTAACGCCAATGGCTATGCCTCGCTCAAGGATGTCGGTGGATGGGAGCTGCCGGGAACGTCTTATTCGTTCCGCTGCCGGTTCGGAAACCTCAACTACAGATACAGGTGGAGAGACCGTGGGTTCAACCCTTGGTGGAGGGACTTTTGATACAGTTGGCGGAACCTCGGAGGGAGCGATACGCGCCGCCCAGCTTCCCAACTTCCCGGATACCCCATCTAAAGCATATCGCACATCATGCCAGCGCAAACCTAAGAGCAGCATGATGCCCCATGAAAACAATGCCAGGTAGAGGATGCCGGTTAGAACGGGACCTAAGAAATCAATAGGTGGCTCTGACAATGCCCAACCAACAAGCCCGCCGCCTTCGCCTTGATAAGCGTCGACCAGATCGCCACCTGACAGCTGGTGACTCAGCGCCAAAGCAGTCAACAAAATAAGTTCCAGGCCAATCACCTGCGCCGGCCGTATTTCATACGGCCGTTCTACTTTACGCAGCGAAATATGGATGCCGGCCGCAGCGGCCATAAGGCAGAGGGCGACGGCCCCCCAGCCAAATGTTTGATCCAATAAACTGGTCCACCAGCTTAACCAGGAGGAATTAGTAACCCCGAATAAAGCCAGGATAGTCACAACCGCCAGGAGGAAGATCAAGATTCCGGCCATCTCCACGCGGTAGGGCATTAACTTGTTTATAATTTTTTCGTCCCAGGTAACTGGAGGAGGTGTTTTCTTCCGGGAACGACTGGTGGTTGTTTTTGAGCGAGCCATGAACGATACAGGTAACGAGTCAAAAAGGATGGTTTTCTTCCTTAATTGTACTCGCTCACCTGTTCGTAATCAACGACCGCCTTATCTGAGGCTTAGGGCTATGCGCTTTTCGGAGCTGTTTACCTGTAACACACGCACGGTTACATGCTGGCCTTCTTGTAATAAATCTCGCGGATGGGAAAAAGATTGCTCCGGCATCTCTGAGGCATGGATCAGGCCTTCCAGTTCTTCTTCAAGGAGGATAAATGCGCCGAATGAGGTGACATTGCTGACAATACCTTTGACCATATCGCCGGGAGAAAAACGTGATTCGGCCGAATGCCAGGGATTTGGACGCATGACTTTATAACTCAGGGCCACACGCTCGCGCTCGCGATCGACCCGCAGCACCTTTACTTTGATATACTGACCTGGCTGCACAACACGGCTCGGATGGATGACCCGGGTCCAGGAAAGTTCAGAAATATGAATCAAGCCTTCAATACCGCCTAAATCAACGAAAGCGCCAAAGTCGCTTAGATTCGTCACTCGACCGGCAACAATATCCCCTGGGCGGAGTCTAAACAGGAGATCGACTCGCCGTTCCGCTTCGACTTGCGCGGCTCGTTCCGAAAGAACCAGGCGATTCTTTTCCGGTTTGACCTCGATGATCTTCAGATGCAGCGTCCTACCCTGGAGACCGGCCAGGGCATGCATACGTTCTTGAGCAATGTGTAGTAAGGGAAAATTGACCAGTTGGGAGGCGGGGACGAATCCTTGCAGATCCTGCCAATAAACGAGTAATCCTCCCTTATTAAAGCCTGTAACTCGGAGCTCCAGCACCCGGTCGGAACGGAAAGCTTCTTCAGCCAGACGCCACGACGTTGAATTCGCTGCACCGGGGTCATTAAATACGGGGATTGTCCCGCTTTTGGGCCACTCCTGCTTCTCTTTAGCCGGAGCCGGCGCCGAGGTAGTTTCCTTTCCAAAAAGAGCTGACCAAAATGCCTGATCTATCTGTTCTTCGTATACCGTATCTTCATGCTGCGCACTACTCATGATTATGCTCGCTACCTTTTGTGCTTTATGAACGTGAAAATAGCGTGAATGCTATTGACATAAGCATTATAGGGAATCTTTCGGGCTTGTCAATTTAGATTTGTATTGTTTTTACATCCTGTGTATATTTTTTAAGGTTAAAAACAGGGAATTGAAATCCAGCTGCCTCTATCTTATGACTCAAGACACATTAACACCGGCGCAGGTTCATGAAGCAATGACTACAAGGTGGATCGGCCGTAATTACCAGTACCTACCAGCGACCACTTCTACCAACGATCTTCTGAAGGCGCAGGCAGTTTCGAAAAGTGGTTCTTCAATACCGGCGGGGACGGTGATTCTAACTGATTACCAGGAAAAAGGACGGGGCCGGCTGTCACGAAACTGGCAAGCACCCGCCGGCTCGTCACTTCTTTTTTCAATTCTTCTGCGACCCAATTGGCCGGTAGAACAATTTTCCTGGCTCACCATGATCGGCGGATTGGCGGTCAGCGATGTGGTTAGCCGGCTTATTACATTGCCGGCTCAGCTAAAATGGCCCAATGACTGCGTTATTGAGCAGAACAGCACGTGGAAAAAGTATTGCGGCACATTACTGGAGGGACACTTCGCGGACGATGGGCAACTAGCCTTTGTCGTGGCCGGCATTGGGGTGAATGTCAATATCCCTGAGGAGGATTTGCCTGCGGCCACTTTTCCAGCCACGAGCCTTCTGGCGGTTCAGGGGAGCGCTATATCGAGGCTGGATTTATTCTGTGCGATCTTAGCCCGGTTCGAACATTATTATGATCTGGCCGAGCAGGGTCAGTCACCGCTCACTGCATGGCAAGATCGGCTCATTTTTATGAACAGGCGTGTTGTCATTAGCCAGTTTGGGAAAGTAGCCACAGTTGAGGGAACGGCCGTCGGCACGGATTCAGAAGGCCGGCTCCTGGTTCGTGATGAAGAGGGAGTCCTACATCACATTGCCGCCGGCGACATGGCAATGCGCCAGGATCTCGAACCCTGAGAAGCAATCGCAGTCATGCCGAGAACAACATCATGCCATGTCCTTAGAAACAACAGATGTTTCCGTTTGGGAATCGATTAATATTAACTCACATTTGTTCCCAGAGCTTCCTGACAATGACGTGAATGAGATAATATTAGGTACGCTTTATATTTTAACAACTGCTAATAAGTATTGGGCATAAGGCAGAACTAGAAAATTTAGGAGAAATTGATATGAGCATGACTAGACAATCTATTAAAAGAACTTTCTTTTTGTTGGCCTTACTTCTTCTGTTCGTCATGGCATTCGCCGGTCCGGTAATGGCTCAAAACTCATGGTATGCCACCTATTGGAATAACCCTAACCTGAGCGGCCCGCCTGCTCTACAACGGGTGGAGAGTGGGGCACCGGATGTGATTTGGGGTGAAGGATCACCCGGTTCAGGCGTTCAGTCTGATTATTTTTCAGCTCGCTGGACCGGATCGGAGTATTTTGAACCTGGCCGCTATCGATTCACCTTGCGCGCAGATGATGGTGCGCGCCTGTGGGTAAACAACCAGTTGGTCCTGGATATAAACGAAACAGGTTTCGATTTTACGGCCGATGTCGATATCGAAGAAGCGGGCGAGGTACCCATCCTATTGGAATATTGGGAAAACAAAGGGAGCGCTCGCATCAATCTTAACTGGGATTACATCGGACTTGTGTCCGCAACAGGTCCTATCCGGGCTGAATACTTCAATAATATGGAACTGGCAGGCTCTCCGGTTCTCGTAAGAAATGAAGGGCCCGGCCTGTATAATATGTGGGGCAACGGCTCTCCTGATCCGTTGATCAATGACGATCATTTCTCTGCTCGCTACACCTCATCCATGAATCTTCCCGCAGGCTGGTACCGCTTCACGACCCAGCCGGATGATGGGTTCCGCTTCTGGATCAACAACCAGATAGTGATCGATAGGTGGCATGATGCGAATGGCACACCTACAACCGTGGACTACTATATCCCCGGCGGCGTTGTCAATTTCCTGGCACATTATTATGAAAATGTAGGCGGGGCAAAGGTTAATCTAGCGATGACGCGGCTGAATGACGATTCCATAAGCAGCGGCGGGGCCGGTGGCGGATTCGGCGGCGGCACAACCAGCAGCGGTGGGGCCGGTGGCGGATTCGGCGGCGGCGAAAGTTCGATCGTAATTCCCACATATCCTGAAGCGGTTGTCAACACAACCCACCTAAACTTGCGCGAGGGTCCCGGAACAGAAAATGATGTACTCCGCGTCTTGAATGAAGGTGATATTGTTACCCTGACTGGTCTCACTCAAGGCTCCTGGGTCCATGTGCATACCACGGACAATTTTGCCGGCTGGGTCAACGAAAGCTATCTAGCCTATAATATGGCAAACGAGGAAGGACCGTCATCCAATAAATAAGTCATAAACTGGTCGGATGTAGGTATTCCGGCATTCGAAAGTATTGTTTTAAGGTGAACCTGATTTATAATGGATTTGGTTCACCTTATTTTTTAGTATAGGAGGTTTCAGGCATGTCCATCAGGAGTGCGTTTCGTTTAAGTCCACGGTTGAGGTTACTTTTTATAATCTCGGCTGTCTTTATATTGGCCATGGTATTCAGCGGCCCCGTTTTTGCCCAGGATAGTTGGACAGCTAGTTATTGGAATAATCCAAATCTTTCCGGTTCTCCTATCTACCAACGATCGGAAGTCGCTTCGATCAATTATAATTGGGGTTCCGGTTCCCCGATTCCGGGAATTGTCAACAGCGACTTTTTCTCGATCCAGTGGCGAGGAGACAGACATTTTGATCCCGGCCGTTACCGCTTCAATATTACGTCCGACGACGGCGTTCGTTTATGGGTAGATGGCAAGTTGATCATCAACGAATGGCATGACAGCACGGGAATCACTTATTCGGCCGAAATGGATTTCCTAGAATCTGGAACACGGCCCATTATTTTGGAATATTACGAAAACACCGGCCTGGCTTCGATAAACTTTAACTGGGAGCGCGTCAGTGGTGACATCATAACCACCGGCCCGATTAGAGCAGAATATTTTTCGAACACCGATCTTTTAGGTCAGCCATCCCTGGTGCGCTATGAGAATACTCCTCTGGCCAACAATTGGGGTACCGGCTCCCCGGCGCCAGGCGTTATTCCGGCAGACAATTTCTCCGCGCGGTATACCTATACCATTGATTTGCAACCGGCCCGTTATCGCTTCACAACACAGGCTCAAAGCGGTATGCGCCTCTGGGTTAACGGGCAGCTTGTTATTGATGAATGGAGCCCGCCAGGCACCAAAAACAGATCGGTTGAAATTGATTTACCCGGCGGCATAACTCACATGATCGCTACGTATTACAATTCAACCGGACCGGCAAGCATAAATATCAATGCTGTTCAAGTCGGCAGCAGTGGCGGTGGAAGCGGTGGCGGGACTGGCGGCGGAAGCGGCGCCGGTCTGACTGCTACAGTCGATACCAGTTACCTGAACATGCGTGAAGGTCCTGGAACCGAATACGCGGTCATTACCGTGTTGAGCCGCGGCACTTCCGTCGTTTTGACCGGTCAGGTCAGCGACTACTGGGTGCAAGTGCGCGAACCAACCGGTTATGTTGGTTGGGTCAGCAGCAGCTTCCTGAACTTCAATAATTTGAACGTAACACCTTCCGGGTAACAAAACGGCGACAGCCGAAATCAAGTTCTGAAACCAGCTGGGCCAATCGATGAGTTAATCAAAGATTGGCCCAGCTTTTGCTTGTCATTATGCAAACTGAAGGCTTAAATAAATCTTCGCCACACGGCCGTTTGCTACAGCCTGATAATCCACTCTTCACGATGGCCCGCAGCGGCCGGCTGCGAATCCCGCAATCGTGGCTCGATAATCACGCCGTATTGATCAATAAATTTTTATATCCGTTCAGTGTGATTCTATTCGCGTCTCTGGTACCGGTGATCTCGGCCATTCTCGGGCTCCCCATCTCATCGCTGGGTCTTAGTCTTACAGGCAGCAGGCCTGACCTGGGTCTTGCTCTCTATCTAATAGGCGGCTTCCTGTTCGTATTTTTGCTGATCTGGCTTTGGTTAAAGGTTATGGAACAACGGCCGTTGTGGACAACCGGTATGAGACGGCCGATCCTGAAACCCTACCTACAAGGTTTAGCTATTGGGGCTCTTCTTTTCGTTAGTGTCGTTCTCTTATTAAGGTTATGCGGATTCCTGGAGCCGGAAAATTCAGGCCAGGGAACGATCTGGTGGACAACCCTTGCCGGCACGCTCCTGGTGTTGGTTGGCTGGGCCATCCAAGGTGCTGCGGAAGAAATTCTATTCCGTGGTTTTCTCATGCCTATCCTCAGTATCCATTGGCGACCGGCGATTGGCGTCATCTTTTCCGCTTTGTTATTCTGCGCCATACACCTATTAAACCCCAACATCACCCTAATCAGCGTTCTCAACCTGTTCCTCTTTGGTCTTTTTACAGCCCTTTACGCCCTCTGGGAAGGAGGACTGTGGGGTGTTTTTGCTGTTCACACTATTTGGAATTGGGCGCAGGGTAATATCTTCGGTTTATCCGTCAGTGGGTTAGACTTGCACTCCAGCATACTGTTCAACCTAATGGAAACAGGCCCGGACTGGGTAACCGGCGGCTACTTTGGGCCGGAAGGGGGTGTTGTCGTTACCCTGATTCTGATTTGCGCGATCAGCATTCTTATCGCCTTATCAAGCCGGGATGCGCAAACTATGCCGGGGAATGCCGGGTAGAGAGTTCGTTAAGGGAAATTGTAAGAAAAAGACCGGTTATGGTATCTATGTGACAAACATGACTTTAACTATCGTCTATATCGTCATTCTGGCGCTTATTTTATTGATAGATATCCGCGAGCGGCGCATCTTGAATGCGTTAGCGCTGCCGGGAACCATCATCGCCTTAGGCGCGGGTCTGGCTAACGGCCGTGAGGCCTTCCTGATTTCTCTATCTGGTGCAATCCTAGGTTTCTTGTTCTTCTACGCGTTATACTGGATAGGTAGGAAGCTGTATAGCTCAGCAGCTCTAGGATTTGGTGATGTAAAATTAGCCATGCTGCTAGGCGCGATACTAGGCGTACTACAAATTTTGACTGTTCTTGCTTTAGGGATGCTCCTTGCCGGTATAACCGGCGGTGTTCTATTATTGGCCAAACAGAGAAACCAACAAAGGACGCTGCCCTATGGTGCGTTTTTAGCGTTTTCCGGCATTTTAGCCCTGATCTGGACGAATATAGCTTAAATACGGCAAAGCAACTGGATGCCGTAAAATAATTGATGGATGAGATGAATAAGATTGAGATTCGACCCGTAGAGGGTTGGGATGAACTTAGGCAAATAGAGGAGCTTCAGCGCGAAATCTGGACTAGAGATGAGCGCGAGGTCATGCCGGCCCATGTTTTTCATGCTTTCCAATACAATGGCGGCGCTCTATTCGGCGCTTATGATGGCGCGGAAATGGTCGGTTTTGCACTGGCAACTCTGGCCACGGTAGAGGGCTTAACCCATCGAATTGACCAGGTAGCCGCCGCCAGGCTTAAAATGTTTTCGGTGATTGCCGGCGTGCTGTCCGATTATCGCAACGATGACGTCGGCTACCGCCTAAAACTGGCACAAAAAGATTTCGCCACGCGTATTGGCGTGCGATTAATTACCTGGACCTATGATCCTCTGGAAAGCCGCAATGGGCGGTTTAACATCGGCAAACTTGGCGCTGTTTGCCGGAAGTACGTCCGTAACTTTCATGGGGAGATGTCGGGCATTAATGCCGGTTTGGAAACCGATCGTTTTGATGTGGAATGGTGGATAACCAATAATCGTGTGAAAGGGCGAACAGAGCAAAATAGAAAACCTCTATCCCTGAAATCGCTTCTCAACGGCGGCGCTTTACTTACAAACGAATCCTCATTTAACAGCCAAGGTCTGCTTGAACCACCACCCAATTACGTCAGCCATCCGAGCAATCTGATACTGGTAGAAATTCCGGCTGATTTTCAGAAGATCAAAAAGCAAGATTTTTCGCTGGCCATCCGCTGGCGAGAACATACGCGCACGCTTTTTGAAAACTTATTCGACAGCGGTTTTCTGGTTACCGACTTTGTGCGGCACGAGGACGATGAGATGCGGCCGCGAAGTTATTACTTACTGACTTATCAGGATGCATAACGTATCCTAATCCTGGAACATAGATGAAAATTGAGGCAATCGATCTATATTACATCAGCCAACCTCTGATACGGCCGTTCGTGACCAGTTTCGGTCCGCAGCAGGACCGCGACTGCCTTTTGCTCGCCCTGCACAGCGAGGGGCTCGTCGGTTGGGGCGAGTGTGTCGCTACGAATGATCCCGGCTATAGTTATGAAACGGCTAAGACCGCCTGGCATATCCTTAGCGATTTTCTGATTCCAAAGACATTAGGGCAGGAACTACAGGAGCCGGAGGATTTACAATCCTGGCATCGATTCGTTCGTGGTCATCCACTGGCCAAAGCGGCGATCGATCAGGCGGCATGGGACCTCACGGCGCAGCGAGATGGTCTCTCAATGGCCCAAAAGCTAGCGGCACCCTATGATGAAGGTCCGCGCGACTGTGTTCCTGTTGGCGTCAGTATCGGCATTCAACCGAGTATCTCCCAAACATTGGTCCTGATAGAGCAGCATATCGAAAAAGGATACCGGCGCATCAAGCTAAAAATCAAGCCCGGCTATGATGTTCAGTTAGCAAGCGCCGTGCGCGAACGATTTCCGACTCTGAGTTTTATGCTTGACGCGAATTCAGCCTATACTCTGGAGGACACACCTGTGCTGCAAGCGCTGGACGCTTTTGATTTGTTGATGCTCGAACAGCCTTTGGGCCATGATGACATCTATAACCACAGCAAACTACGGCCGCAGATAAAAACGCCGCTCTGCCTGGATGAGAGCATCGTTTCCCTAGATCATGCACGGTTTGCTCTAGAAATCGGCGCCTGCGACATCATCAACATCAAACCAACGCGCGTCACTGGTTGGACAGTCGCCAGACAAATTCACGATCTGAGTGTTGAAGCGGGTATTGGGTTATGGGTTGGAGGTATGTTGGAAACAGGCGTCGGCCGGGCAGCCCAACTGGCCCTGGCCTCACTGCCTGGCTTTAATCTACCCGGCGACATTTCAGCTACAGAGCGCTATTATGTTCCCGACATTGTCGCGCCATTCTTGTTGAATTCTGAAGACGGCACCATCCCAGTACCGGATGGGCCGGGTCTCGGTATCGAGATTGATTTTGAACGCCTGTCTTACGTAACTTTGCAGCATGAAATTTTTAAATAACAAAGATGCCTGGCAATCTTTGTTAGTAATGATATGGGATCACACAGGTGCCTGGCACCGGTTGTTAAAAAGAGGAAGCTATGTTTAAAGATAAGAAAATTGCCTTTATTGGCGGCGGCATTATGGGAGAAGCCATGGTTCGCGGTTTGTTGGGCCAAGATATCGTCACGGCCGATCAGATCATTGTCTCCGATCCTTGGGATAAACGCAGGGAATATTTAGCGGAAAAATTCGGCATTTACACGACAGGCGATAACCGCGAAACAGCAGAAGAAGGACAGGTGGTTGTCCTGTCGATCAAGCCACAAAGCCTCCCTTATGTCCTACCGGAAATACGTGGCCATCTGCGAAGAGGCGATCTCTTGATGTCAATCATCGCCGGCGTACCTATCCGCAAGTTAGCCGATGGGGCAGCGCACGCTTCCGTTATTCGGGCCATGCCCAATACTCCCGCACAAATTGGCTTGGGTATTACCGTTTGGACAGCTACTGATGAAGTTAGTGATGAGCATAAAGGGCAGGCCCAGGCAATATTGGGTTCTCTGGGAGAGGAAATTTTTGTTGACCAAGAAAGCTACCTGGACATGGCCACAGCGCTCAGCGGCTCCGGCCCCGGTTATGTTTTCATGATGATGGAGGCCCTCATCGACGCCGGCGTACATCTTGGTTTTTCACGCCACATCGCAACGCAGTTAGTATTTCAGACAATGCGGGGTTCGATTGAGTACGCCGAACAATCAGGCAAGCATGTCGCCGAACTGCGCAATCAGGTCACTTCTCCGGGCGGCACAACGGCAGCCGCTCTTTATCATATGGAGAAAGGAGGCCTGCGTACAGTCATTTCGCGCGGCATTTGGGCAGCTTACCAGCGATCAGTGGAACTGGGCCAGGGCGAGGATATTAAGGGTCCTTAGCTGCTATATCCATCAGCCGCGCAATTCGTGAATAAATCCTCTTCTAACCCAACGACCTACCGTTCGGGATGGACAACTGGGCGAGTCGCCCTACAAGACAGACGGCGTTCTCTTTTATTTGAAGATCCCAGGCAAGTCGTGTCTGTTCGAGACGCGGCAGAGGTCCAGAATGCGCTGCGCTACATTACTGCCCAAGTCAATGATCAGGGGTTGTACGCGGCCGGTTTCCTAACCTATGAGGCGGCAGCAGCATTTGACCTGGCCGTTCATCAACCTTCCCCCGACTCCCTGCCCCTGCTGTGGTTTGGTCTTTATCATCGGCCGAAAGAGGTAGAGGTTCCGTTCATGCCTTATGGCGCCTATCAGGTTGGCGAATGGGAGGCCGCTCTGGATTGGCCCGCTTATCACCGGGCAATCGCAGCAATAAAATCCTATATTGCTGAAGGGCACACATACCAGGTAAATTACACCATGCCCTTATCCGCCTCTTTCAGCGGTGATCCCTGGGCTTTATATCGCGATTTGACCCAATCTCAGCAAGCACAGTTTATGGCCTACCTGGACCTAGGACGCTTTGTCATCTGTTCCGCCTCTCCCGAATTGTTCTTCGTACGCGATGACGATCAGCTTTATTCGCGTCCAATGAAAGGAACGGCCCACCGGGGGCGCACCCTTGCCGAAGATCGTGCGCAGATGGAATGGCTGCGAAATTCGGAGAAGAACCGGGCGGAAAATGTGATGATTGTTGATATGATCCGCAATGATTTCGGCCGTGTTGCCGATACCGGCAGCGTAGATGTCCCCGAACTATTTACCGTCGAGCGCTACCCAACGTTATTGCAAATGACGTCCACCGTAACCGCCCGTTCACAAGCCGGCCTGCCGGAAATCATGCGCGCTATGTTTCCCTGCGCATCAATAACAGGCGCGCCAAAAGTTCGCACGATGGAAATCATCAAGGAGTTGGAACCCCATGCAAGGGGTATATATACAGGGAGCATTGGTTATATTGGACCTGGGAACAAGGCCAGCTTTAACGTGGCTATTCGCACCGCTGTCATCGATCGTCTTAACGAACGGGTAACTTACGGGGTTGGCGGAGGGATTGTTTGGGATTCGGAGGCCGGCCAGGAATACCAGGAGGCCTTCCTAAAAGCGCAGATCCTGGTTAAGAGACAGCCAACTTTCGACCTATTCGAAACGATGCGCTGGTCTGAGGAGGAAGGATACTTTTTGCTCGACCTGCACATGCAGCGCCTGGCGCAGTCGGCCGAATATTTTGATTTTCCACTTGATTCGACAGCAGCCACAATACTTCTGGATGATCTTGCCGCGGAACTTAGCGAACCGGCCCGGGTGCGGCTTCTCGTGGATAAACATGGCGGAATGACGCTGCAAAACTTCCCTCTCGAAATCGTCTCGCTAAAACGGCCGTTACGTGTCTCCCTGGCTGCAAACGCCATTTCGACGGACAATATATGGCTGTTCCATAAAACAACCCATCGACAGGTGTATGAGGAAGCCCGCGCCTCCCGCCCTGAGGCGGATGAAGTCATCTTGTGGAATGAGGCAGGTGAAGTTACAGAGGGGACAATCTCCAATATCGTTATTGATCTGGACGGAGTTCTGGTCACGCCGCCGGTTAGCTGCGGCTTATTAAACGGTACTTATCGCCAACATTTATTACAAAGCGGGCAAATTTTTGAGAGACGTATTTCTGTTGAGGACCTTTATCGAAGCCGCAAGATCTATCTCATAAACTCGGTACGGCTTTGGCAAGAAGCCGAAATTAATGAATCTCAGCAAATTAAATCAGGGGAAAAATAATGCGTATATTAGTGACTGGTGGAGCCGGTTATATCGGCAGTCATACTGTTCTGGAACTTCTTAATACAGGGTATGATGTCGTCGTTGTTGACAATTTAAGCAACAGTAAAGAGGAGTCGTTACGGCGCGTTCAAGACCTGGCCGGGAAATCGCTCGCTTTTTATCAAGTCGATATTCGAGATAAACAGGCTCTCAGGGAAGTGTTCGCCGCCGATCCCATCGACGCGGTTATCCATTTTGCAGCACTTAAAGCAGTCGGCAAATCCGTCGCCCAGCCGCTGCGTTATTATCAGAATAATGTGACGGGGACACTCGTCCTCTGTGAGATCATGCAGGAATTCGGCGTGCGCGATCTGGTGTTTAGCTCATCAGCGACAGTTTATGGTAACGCTCAGGAGATGCCGCTGCTGGAAGAATTTCCCAAGCTGCCCGCGGAGAATCCCTACGGCCGAACAAAGCAAATGATGGAAGATATCTTCCAAGACCTGTACCGTTCAGATGGGAGCTGGAATTTCGCCATTTTGCGCTACTTCAACCCTATCGGCGCCCACGAAAGCGGAGATATCGGCGAAGACCCTAACGGTATTCCCAACAATCTTGTTCCCTACGTAGCGCAGGTAGCAGTCGGCCGTCTTCCCTATGTGAATGTATTTGGTGATGATTATCCTACACCCGACGGCACGGGAGTTCGCGACTACATCCATGTCGTCGATCTGGCAATTGCCCATATCAAAGCGCTGCAAAAATTAGAATTGGATCCTGGCTACGTAATTTACAATCTCGGCACAGGACAAGGCAGTTCTGTTCTGGAGGTTGTATCCGCCTTTGAACGCGCCTGCGGAAAGGAGATACCGGTAATGATTCGCGAGCGGCGGCCGGGTGATGTGGCCGTCTCTTATGCCGATTCCAGCAAAGCCCAACGGGAATTAGGATGGGTAGCCATGCGTGACCTCGACCAGATGTGCGTAGATACCTGGCGCTGGCAGTCAAAGAATCCCAATGGGTATTAGCCCATTCTCTAGTTGGCAGTCAGGCGGTGCATTTCCTCTTTGAGGAGCGGGTAAAGACGCAGATATTGTTCATAATGCCCGGTATATTTTTGGGGATTTTGGGGTTCTAACAAGGTGAGTGGTTCGGCCCGAGCCTGAAGCGCTTCACTGTAATTATCAAACAGACCGGTGCCCAGGCCTGCCAAAATGGCCGCTCCTAAGCAAGCCCTGGGCACACCGGCAGAAACGATCTCAATAGGCCTGGCCCAGATATCGACCAGGATCCGGCACCATATTGCCGACTGTGTAACGCCGCCGGATAAAATTAAGTCGTTCTCCTCAGGGGCAACAAGCTCCAGGCACTGTTTCAGAGCAAAACCGACTCCCTCCATAATCGCCCGGACCAGGTGCCCGGCTTGATGATGCAGGCGCAAGCCCAGGAACAATCCGGAGGCCTGGGCATCCATGTATGGCGTACGCTCACCCGCCAGATGAGGCAGAAAAAGCAGTCCTTCCGCGCCTGGAGGCATGGCTGAAGCCAGGTCGGACATTTTTTCATAAGCTCCTGTCTGCTCTTTCAAGCCGATCAGGTCCCGCAGCCAACGCAGCGATAAACCCGCCGATAAAATGGCGGCCTGGATATACCAACGCTCCGGGACGGCATGCTGGAAGACATAGAGACCAGCGGCCGAATCCGGCGGAATAGCAGCCAGCGGGCTAATTGCCTGCCCACCCGTGCCCACGGTTACCAGCGTAACTCCCGGATCAACGACGCCATGCCCCAATGCCTGGGCCGGCAAATCCGCACAGCCGGTAATCACCGGAATCCCGGACGGTAGACCCAGAGCTTTGGCCGCCGGTTCTGTCAACTCACCGGCGATTTGCGCTGAAGGCATGATCGGCGGAAGCTGATCAGGCCGCAGACCGCAGTAGGCAGCGACTTCCGGCGCCCATGCTCCCCTCTTGATGTCAAAGAGCCATGTTCCCGCCGCATCGCTTGGATCGGCGCTTAGCAGGCCGGTTAATTGAAGACGGAGAAAATCCTTGGGTAGAAGCACGACTCGTGTCTGTTCGAGGAGCAATGGCTGATGGTGGCTCAGCCAGAGGGCGCTTGTGGCGGCAAAACCGGCGGCGGGAGGACCGGGGAGCGTGGCCGAAACTGTTTTTCTGAGCACGGCCAGCTGCTTTATCTCCCCCGAGGCGCGGGCATCGGCCCAGATGATAGCCGGGTGGATAGGTCTGAGGTTTGCATCCAGGCAAACCAGACCGTGCATCTGACCATCCAAACCAATCGCCTGGATGTGATGCGGGTTACGACCGTCCAGCACATCACGCACCACGGCTATCACTGCCCCCCACCAGGCATCCGGGTCCTGCTCTGCGTAGCCGGGTTGGGGATATAAAACGGGATATTCACGATCGGCCGTGGCGAGGAGGCGCAGCGAATCTGCTTCAAATAAGGCAGCTTTCACACTAGAAGTGCCCAGATCAATGCCTAATAGAAAATTCATCAGGGCGATGCTTTTGGGGATTGTTCTCGCGAGATGTCTCCTTGAACATTACAGCCAATCACAAATCGGCCGGAACCCGACCTCCTTTCATCTGTTGAAGCTGCGATTCGGAAAAAGGCGGATCAAATAGGAGAGGATCAAGATGGAAAGCCCGGAAGAGCGCGGCGATATAGAATATGCGCTGTGATAGATCGCTCCAATCCTCAGTGCCCGTACTACTCCGGATATCAGGTGATGGGTCTACTCTCATCAGCAGCTCTTGCAAAGAGGGGTTTGTGATCGTTTGCAGCGGGACAGGGAATCCGAGACGCAGGTCATCTCCTAAGTGCAAAATTCTTCCATGTGGTAATTCCAGCGTCATCAGATACTCGGTAACCACGTGACGTCCTAGACGCTGCGTCTCGGTTGCGAGATGGTCGCGTGCGGCAAGGAGGGTGCCGGCCCGCCCAGCCAAGCGTAGTATCACCAGCCTCATCCTAGAATGAACACTCGGAAAGAGTTCGAGAAGCAGGCGGCGACGTAGGGCGGCCGGATCATATACCGGGGCATCCATGGCAGCGCGAATCTCTGGCTGTAAACGTGTTTGTTCGTGAAAACCTATTTCAAGGTTGGCCAGAAGCATGAGTTCCGCTCTCTCTTTTTCGTTTTCTGCTTTAAGCGCCGCATAGTAATGCGTGAAAGCCTGCCGCAAATAACGCTGTCCCTGCGGTGGATCTCCTGGAATCAAGGTAGAGCAAAAGGCTGTAACAGCATCCTCCTTCGGGAGGCCTCCATCAAAAAGGGCCAGGAAGCGGGCAAATTCAAAACCGATTTCAGCAAAAACCTTAAGATTGCCGCGAGCTACTTCCTGGCTGACGCGCTCGAATGCCTCCGCAGGATTGAGTGCTTCTGCAAGTGCGTTCACAGCCCCGGTTAAACTCTCCGTGGTGATCTCGTCACCATTCGTCGTTTGAATTTCAAGCGTTTCCAGCGCCTGATTGACCTCAGTAGATTGCTGCAGCAAGCGCTGAAGCGTACGCCACAAATCTTCTTTGCGAATCGATTGGCCCGCCTGCCGTGAAGCCCAGGTACCTACCGTACACCAATTGGCACCCTGAGGCAGCCAATGCGCCAGAGCCTGAGAAAGATCGTAATAGCATTGGGTAATGTAAAGGTTCCGGAGGACGGGATCATCCATTTCACTGATGCGCCGCACATCCTCCATCGAAGGTGGAAGGACCGGGAATGATGATTGATCAGCATTCATGGATGCTACATCCTTTTTAGCGACCTTTGAAGTCGGGTTCACGCCCCATCATCTTAGCCTGTACGCCTTCCATAAAATCTTCACTGGAAAAGAGTTGGCTCTGCGCCCAACCTTCAAGTATCAGGCCACGGTCGATATCGGCCAGGCCATCGATGACGCGCTTGGCCATGCCCACGGCGAGTGGAGCCGCCTGCTTAATTTCTTCGGCTAACGTATCTCCGGCAGCGAGCAGTTCTTCCTGGGGAACAACATAGTTGATGATACCCCAATGCTCGGCCAACTGGGCATCGATCTGCCGGCCGGTAAAGATTAATTCTTTGGCCTTGCCGGGCCCAACCAGGCGCACCAGGCGTGTCGTACCGCCAACGTCGGGAATCATGCCCAGGCGTGTTTCCGGCAGGCCAAGCTTTGTTCCTTCGGCGGCAATGCGTATATCACAGGCCAGGGCCAGCTCCAAGGCCAGACCCAAGCAGTAACCATGAAGCAGGGCAATGGTTGGAA
Organism: Promineifilaceae bacterium (SeqCode); assembly: GCA_046259485.1. Lineage (GTDB taxonomy): Bacteria > Chloroflexota > Anaerolineae > Promineifilales > Promineifilaceae > JAACFF01. The sequence goes on from JBJYWP010000077.1 coordinate 36,336, forward strand.
GTTCCAGGCGCTCGAGATTCGTGAGCACACGTTGGAAATCGTCCGTTATCTTACGCATGCGCTGCTGCCAGTCCGGACCATATTCCTCTTGCAGGCGCAGGAAATCGGTGTAGTCAATGCCCGCCGAAAAGGCTTTGCCCTCACCGCGAATCAGCACGACCCGGATATCAGACTGCCTGGCTGCAGCATTAACGGCGGCATCAAAAGCAGCATAGAGATGGCTGTTAATGGCGTTTCGTTTATCAGGGCGATTGAGCACAATCTCCAGGACAGCGCCTCGGATAACGGTTTTTACCAGATCGGTCATCGGAGTCTCCTTGGAAGTATGTCAGTTGGTCAGTACATCAGTATGTCAGCAACATGGGTTAACAATTCAGCGACTGATACACTGAATAACTGAAATACTTTATTTCACCCTCGAAATCGCCACAAATGCCAAGGCCATAAAAATGGCACTGAAGATAAAGAGCCAACGGTATTGATCACCCAGGGTATCAACCATCACACCTCCCAAAGTCGGGCCAAGCACGGCCGCCGATTGGGATGAAAAATAGTACAGTCCGGTGTAGGCGCCGATGCGCCGCTCATCCCCATGATCGTATACCAGGGGGAGGCTGTTGACATTGACACAGGCCCAGAATATGCCGGTGAGGACCAGGCCGGCGACAAAGGTGGCTGCGCCCTGGATAAAAAAGTAGCCTGCCAGAAAAATCACGGTCAAGACGGCGAGTCCAACCTGGATAACCCGCTGACGGCCGAATCGCGTGCCCAACAATCCGGCGGGTACGGCCATCAGAATAAAGGTCACGGAAACGGACCCGGCATAGATAGAGGCGGTTCCCGGCGATATACCCAGGGAAAACACGGCAAAGGACGAGAGGCCTGCTTCTAAGGCATTATAGGCCATGAACCAGAGGAGAATGGCCAACAAAACAAAGAGGCCGCCCTTATGCGGTTGTTCCCAAACGGTGCGCAAACTGGCCATCAAGCCTTCATTCTCAGGCTGCTCTTCTACCTCAACCTTTTTCGGTTCCTTGACACCTAGCAAAGCTACCGCGATAGCCGCGACCATCAGGATCGCGCCGCCGATAAATGGCGCGGCACGGCCCATGTTATTGAAGAGATACCCGCCACCAAAAAAGGCCAATAAGGAACCGATCCCGCCCATTAAGTTGATCACGCCATTAGCTTTACTGCGATCCGCAGGCCAGAAGAGATCGCCAAGCCAGGCGACGGTTGGCGAGCGGAAAAGAGCCATGCCAAAATTGGTGATCAGGATAAATACGGCGATCGCCAGGGCTGTTTGGGCGAAGGGGATGAGTACAAATCCGGCGACGGCAATGGGCACGCCGATGAGAATCCAAGGTTTGCGACGGCCGAAACGATTCCAGGTGCTATCGCTGCGCGATCCAACCCAGGGCTGGAAAAACACATTAATTAGATTGTCCCAGGTCATGATAAACAGAGCGACGGCCGGCGTCAGGCCAAAGCCGATAACCTGGGGAATTTCGCGCCCTGCTTCTAGCAGCTGTTGTTCAAATGCGGGATTGCCGGCCTGTAAGAAAATTGGGATAAACTGGTTGAAGATAGGCCAGATGACGCTGATGCCCAAGAAGCCAAAACCAACTATGGCTGTTTTGCGGTAAGAAAATTTTTTATAATCCGTGTCCAGTGTCGTTGTGCTCATCGATTCCTCCCAATTGGACCACTTTGCGGATTGATGGATAAGTCGCCTGCGCGAAGTATTGCCCAGATTCGGGAATTGGACAAATGAGGGAAGCTGACAGCTGATAGCCGGCTTGCAGACAACAAAAAAGCCGCGCGGGTTATTTCCCGAGCGGCCTATTTTTAGTGGCGCCAGTTGGATTTGAACCAACGACCTAGGGCTTATGAGTCCCCCGCTCTGACCAACTGAGCTATGGCGCCTGAGCGAATGAAATTATAACGAAGTCGGAAATACCTGCCAAGTTTGGCTCATGTTTCAAACACTCTATGTACACACTTAAGGTGTTACAATGCTTAATGGCACGGGAATGAATAAGAGCACAAAAAGCAGCAATGTTAAGGCAGCAATTACTTTTCTTTTAGGGTTTAACTCCGTCACTTGATCCAGGGGTTCGGCATAGGTTCGGCCGAAGAAAAAAAGCAGGACCATAAGGATGATCCAGGTCGGGGTACGTGTGATAAGCATTAAGGCGGCCATGGTAATCATGATGGGCCAATAGAGCAGTTTCGCCTTTTCACCAAAGAGCACATAGGCGACATGGCCGCCATCTAGCTGACCGATAGGGATCAGGTTAATGCTGGTGACCAAAAGCCCCGCCCAACCGGCCCAGGCCACCTGGTTTAAATGGACATCCAGGCCCCCGGAAGGTAAGAATCGGCCGAAGACGATGACCTTCATCAACGAATAAAGGAGGGAGTTCCCTTCTACAATATATTCTCCAACCGGCAGTGGCCCTACTGTCGATGTTGCCAGGCCGTAGAATAATAAGGGTATGGCAAAAATCAACCCCGCCCATGGCCCTGCCGCACCCACATCGAGCAGCGCGCGTTTATTACTCACCGGTCCTTTGATGCGAATGACGGCTCCCATAGTCCCTAAAATGGAAATGGGTAAGGGAATAAAATAAGGTAGCGTGACCGGTACTTTATGATAACGGGCAGCGATATAGTGGCCCATTTCGTGGGCACCTAAAATGAGCATGATACTCAGAGCGAACGGCCAACCACTTAATAGCGAGAAGCCGCCTTCCTGTGCGTCATAGCCGGCCCCTACATAGAGTGTTGATAAAATTGTAGCGATGAATAAGACGAGATTAATAAGATGGTTGGAAGCCGTGGGCCGAAATACAGCGGGGATTCCGATTAAGGCAACGCGATCGTCCTGCATCTTCGTGGTGGGAGTGAATCCATAAGCCTCAAACCGTGCTCGAAGATCGTCAAAACAGGCAGAAGGATCTTGCAGGAACCGGCCACGGAAGCGTACATAGCCCGGATCAGGCATATCTAGGGTTGTGTCAAATACCTGGAACAAGTCAGCAATTGCCGCTCGCAATCCCTGGACAGCATCCAATGACACAACCTGCTCGGATGGAGCCGCATTCATGAAGGGATCTCAGCCTGATTGTCATCCTCGATCATATCCGCATCGGTTTCGTCGTCGTCACCCCAACTGATGATCCAAATCGCCGCCCCGGCAACCAGGATGGTAATGACGATGAGCCAAAACCATTGGCTGGTCTGCAGTCCGACGTCCCGGGCTTCGATCAGCAATAAGATGACCATACCCAGAGCCAGAACAAACCAGGCTGTCAGGTTCGGATGTTTTGTTACCCACTGTTTTAATGATTCCATTTGCTTACTATATCCTTACTTGCAGTTATCAGTCATCAGTATTCAGTAAACAGTTAGCAACGTCAGGAACTGGTTACTGTAATAAACGCGACCAGGCGGCGCTAAATTGGCGTTCTGTATCGCGCAGCAAACCATCAGTATTGATAATGACGTCGGCGCGAGCGATTTTTGCCTCCGCGGAACCTTGAGCCTTGATCCGGGCCACGGCGTCAGCTTTTTCCATACCGCGGCAAACTTGAAGCCGCTGCATCTGAACTTCATAGCTGCAGTCCGTAACCCAAATCTCACGGCAGAAGGTCCATAGTTTTCCTTCCAACAGCTTGATTGCTTCGATCATGATCACCTTTGCCGTGGTCTCCTGAATCAGGCGGGCTATGTGCTGCGTCACGCGTGGGTGCAATATTTGTTCCAACTGCTCTAATGCCTGAGCGCTGTTAAACACAATTTTTCCTAAAACAGGCCGGTTGATCCGGCCGCCGACCGTCTGCACATCTGGGCCAAACTGCTTAACGATCGCGTCTTGCACAGCCGTATCATCATTCAACAACTCATGAACAATTTTGTCGGCATCAATGGTCAAAGCACCTTGCTCAGCAGCCAGGCGCATCACGGCCGATTTCCCGGTGGCGATATTACCGGTTAAGCCAATCACTATTTTACCCGCAAACGATGCCTGTTCGTTCAAGATACCCTTGCAAAAAACCTATGGAATGGCGCCGCACAGCATGCGCCCATCCATCTACTGATGCGCCAATTCCCAGCTATCCAGCAAGTCGGCAAGCTGCGCTTCAGTTTGCGCATAAGCTTCGCTCAGGCGGCGTATCTCATCGACCTCCTGGAGCCGGCTGGCTTGCTGTAAAGCCTCGGAAACTTCGGCAAGCTGCAGCTCTTTTTCATGAATCTGATCCTCCAAGGCCTCGAGTCGTTGAGCCAGCAGGCGCTGCTCATTTTTACTCAGTCCTTTTTGCTCTTGATCAGAACGGCCGTTGGAGGCGATCTCCGCTTCGGCTTTGCTCTCTTTGACCAGCTGCAGTTCCTGGTCACGCTGTTCCAGGTAGTTTTGATAGCCGCCTTCATAAACTTTCAAACGGCCGTCATGCAAATCCCAAATCTGGGTTGCCAGGCGATCAATCAGATAGCGATCGTGTGAAACAAGCAGGATCGTTCCATCAAATAATTCCAACGCAGATTGCAGCGTCTCCTGTGCCGGAAGATCGAGGTGGTTTGTCGGCTCATCCAGCAAGAGGAAATTAGCCCCTTGCAGTGATAACAGCGCCAGCGCAAGGCGTGCCTGCTCACCACCACTCAACGTCGCGACTTGATTATATACCTCGTCCCCACGGAAGAGATACTGGGCCAGATAATTTCGTGCTTCACTAATAGGCATTGGATGGTAGCGCAGAAATTCGTCCAATACGCTGTTTTGCGGCTGCAAAGCTTCGCGAGTCTGCGCAAAATAACCGACCTGAAGGCTGGCGCCCAGTTCAACTGTCCCGCCTAATGGTGGAAGTTCTTCCAGAATGGTCCGCAAGAAGGTCGTCTTCCCGGTGCCATTAGGACCAATCAGGCCCGCGCATTCCTGGCGATGAAGTTCAATATCTTCAGCGAAAAACAGGGAGTTAGCGGGGTAACCAACTTCTAAATCTTTCGTCCGTAACACGATATTGCCGCTGCGGTAACCGACATTGATGCGCAAATGCAAATTAACCGGTTTTGTGGGGCGGCGTAGGGCATTGATCCGATCTTGCAGCTCACCAACCGTGGACGCCGGTCTCGTCGCCAGGCCAAATTCATTTTGTACCTGTAACCACCCTTTGCTTTTTAAAACTGGTAAGACCTCCAGACCACCGGCATGGATCGCTTCAACTTCTCGCGCCAGACGGCTCAGTTTACCCTGAGCCATTTGGGTGCGTTGGCCGGCGATATTGCGGCGAATGAAATCCATCTCTTTGGCCATGCTCTCTTTCAATGCATCAAACTGCTTATTTTTCAGTTCCCAGCGATCATTTCGCTGCTGCAAATAAGCGCTGTAGTTTCCGCGATAAAGATCGATGCCCCGCGGACTCATTTCCCAAATATTGTCGACCACGCGGTCCAGGAAGTAGCGATCATGGCTGACGAGAAGGACAGCACCATCCCAGGTGCGTAACGTACCTTCAAGCCACTCAATAGCCGCGACATCAAGGTGATTGGTTGGCTCGTCCATAATCAGCAAATCAGGTTTTTCAAGCAACAGGCGAGCCAGCAGCGCTCTCGTTTTTTGCCCACCGCTGAGCTGCTCAAGAGGCTGATTCCATGTATCATCCCCAAATCCAAGACCGGTCAGAACGCGCTTGATTTGCAATTCGTAATCATACCCACCGGCAAATTCAAACCGTTGTTGCAGCGCACTGTATTGCTCAAGTAACTCCTCCGCTTCCGGGCTGCTGCTCATACGGTCTTCCATCATTTGCAGCTGTTTCGCCATTTCTTGCAAATCAGCGAAGACTACAAGCATCTCTTCGTAGACAGTATGCTCAAGCCCTGAAAAGGCATCGCTAGATTCTTGTGTCAGGTAACCGAGACGTGCATTGCGAGCGACGTGAACCTGTCCCATCTCCGGCTGGCTCAATCCTGCTAATATCATGAGCAGGGTCGTTTTGCCAACCCCATTGGGTCCAACCAGCCCGATTTTTCCACCATCGGGAACAGCGATATTTACGCCGCTGAAAACATCATAAGCACCGAAAGATTGGCCGACGTTTGTCGCCGTTAAAATAGACATAGAGGGTAATTATAATGAACAGGGAAGAACTTGCGTAGTCGCTCCAAGAAAATCGCGATGGTCGATTATCCGCAACAAAAAAGCGGCGAACGGCTATAATAGCCGTTCGCCGCCTGAACTACGATCGATTTTTCGATCGACTAATTACTGGTGATCGCGGGCAGATAGAACTGCGCAGTGATGAAAGGTGCATATCGATCGACAATTATCGATTCTTCACCTTCTACCAGATATTGTCCGGTAACACCTTGATTATCGGTAGCCTGAGCCTGAAAACGATATACACCATCAGGGTCATTTAGCTGAAGTTCAAATTTAGCCGAAGTTTGCGTAGTTCCGGTTAGCCAAGTTACCCATGTCTGGCTGCCCGGGCGTTGGAACCTGATATTGAAAGAGACGATGTTGGTTCCTGGTGGCGAAAGTCCTATCCATTCGACCGTAAATCCATCCCCTGCTTCAGGACCATTCGGGTTTTGGAATAATGCCGGATCGAAAGGATAAATCGCGGCTATCGGCTCAAGGAAGACCACAGTTTCAGCCTGGGCTTCGCCCCAAGGCTGTACGTTGCCGACATTGTCTACAGCACGAGCGCGAAATTCATAAATGGTGAGGTTCTGCCCATAGCTAAATGTCGTCGATGTCGCCGTGGTATTATAAATAAGCTGCTGCCAAGTCCCATTCGCTACCCGCCACTGAACGTCATAGTAACGGATACCAGACTCACCCTGCTCCTTAGTATCACTCCAGCTAACCGTGAAGGAGGAATTTGCTGTTAATTCCGGCAGCGGATTCACCGTTGCGTTTGGAGGTTGGGCATCAATTCGCGTCCAGGTTTGGATGGAACCCGATCCGGACGGTGCCGGACCTTCATTTCCGGCATTGTCCATAGCCCGGGCATAAAAACCCATATTGGTTAGATGCCCGGCACCTGTGACGTTGGTTTGGGTATTGGTCACCTGGGCACGGCCGACTTTCCAATTGGTGCCGCCATTGGTGGTGTAGAACACATCATACCACCTGATGCCGCTGCCCGCAGAGCCGTCACTATTAGGCGGATCATATCCATTCCAACTGACAACAAAATTTGCCGGTGACCAGGAACCCGCCGAAGGCTGGACCACTTCAGCTACGGGGGCTACATTATCACTGGATGTTTCAAACTTGACATAGACATATGGAGTGAGGCCTGTTCCCGTGGCCTGCCTGGAGAAGTAATCACGTTCGAAATTCTGATCCGGCCGTTCATCACCAATAAGGATGACGCCCTTATTGTTTTGAGGATTGGCGAGCCAATCCTTAGCCTCGCTTTTTATATCTGTCACCTGCCATCCGGGTGACGTACCTAAAGTACCGCGCCCAATTTCAGAACCATAGGATGGACTGTTGTTCCAGGTTACAGATCCCTCATCCCAGGATGAGCTGAGTCTATGGGCAGCATAGCCATGGTTCGAAGTACTGTCACTCACAGAGGTTAAATAAACATGCAGTTTCGCTTCGGTGATGACCGCTCCGCTTGGTATATAATCCTCTACCTTAAATTTAAATAGCGGCCTTGTCGCACCCAAACCGGTGGGGCGAAAGCCAAATTTCAGCAGCTGATCAAAACCAAAGTTGCGATTGGGGTCGTTTGAAGCGATATAGGAATCTTTGCTGGGCGGGATGTAGACCTCACCGGCAGCCGCTGCCGCGTTAAGTTCGGAAACTATAAACTCATCTTCTACAAAAACAGGGCCATCATCCCCGTCTCCCTTGTCGTCCTGGGCAAATACGCCGGTGACCACTAAGCTCAACAACAGTAGCAGTAGCAGGGGAATCCACACTTTGAACTGCTTCTTCCGTTGATGATGGGTTTGTTGCGCTCTTTTTTGAATCATCATTTACCTCCAGTTTTTTAACTAAACAACTTACACCAAAGTACTACGTAACTAGCCTGACTTCTGCTGCTCCAATCAACCTGGCTCTTCGTTGATCATGCAAAGTAGAAAGGCCGAAAACACCGCTCAAAACAATACAATATTACCTCTAAACCAGCGGTTACCCAATGTTAACTTGAATACAATGCCTACAATTCTTTTTATCAATTAAAAAACGGTGATTTCTTTTCCGCTTGCCTAATGATATTCATGCCCCCCGCACTGCTCACATCCCTGGATAAACCTGCGCTTAGGGCCTACCCAACCGCAGTTATCGCAGGTAACTTGAGCTGTTAAATGCATATAATTGCCTATAACCATTAAGGTCGCTCCCACAATCGGGAAAATACGAATGAAGGTATCAGGGTTCATGCCCAAGACGGCTGCTATTTGAGCCATCAGGTCATAAACCAATGTAAAATCAATAAATCGCGGGCCTAAAATTGCTAATGCATATATCAAGATCAAACAAAGCCCGGTTATAAAAAGATACATCGTTGACTGCCTCTCCACTATTTTTACAAAATATATTACTTACTGCCGAATCATAGAGGATAGTATGTCACATTTTTCCCGGAAGGTCATCATTAGTCAATATCCGTATCAATTAAGCCTTGGATCTCTTAGTTCAATCCGCCAGATTGTTTCATAACAGAACACCACCGTCTCTAGCCCGTTTCACATAGAAACATTTTTCAGGCTCCTATTGCCAACACTTTGCTTGTAATGTATTCTGATTGGGTGTGCAAATCACACAAGGAAGAGGTTGGAATATCGGCCACTATGCACAAACTTTGGCTGGTGAAGCGTCACATTTCCCCTATGGGCGCGTTTTCGATTCTCAATCAATTTTACCAAACCAATATGGTCGGCAGGTATTTGTCGGCGGGTGGAAAGGAGCGTGCCTATTGATTTGATTCCCCTGAGATAGCGACTTCGCTAACTAAGCCGTTTATCGAGCTTTTAATTTTGTTTGGTTAATTTATTGTCCTACAGAGACTTTATAGAGTCATAAGGCGACTGAGAGGTTTCTGTAACTATTTAGGAGGTACTAAAAAATGTATCCGAACCTGATTGGTGAGTTATTAGGCACAATGTTCTTGATCATCCTAGGTGATGGCGTTGTGGCCAACGTTTTACTGGCACGTGCAAAAGGTGAAAATTCGGGCTGGATTGTCATAACCACAGGCTGGGCCATGGCGGTTATGGTTGGCGTGTTTGTGGCCCAATCTGCCGGTGCACCGCAGGGTGATATTAATCCGGCCGTCACGATCGGCAAGTGGCTGGTGTTCGGAACTTACACGGCTCCTCAGGCGATCATGACCATGATCTTTGAAGTGATCGGCGCATTTCTCGGCGCTATTGTTGTCTGGTTGGCTTACTTCAAGCATTGGGAACCGACCGCGGACCCCGGTCTGAAGCTGGCCGTCTTCTCCACCGGCCCGGCCATCCGTAACACGGTCTGGAACTTCGTTACCGAGCTCATCGGCACCATCGTTCTTTTGATGGGCGTCGGCGCCATCTTCAGCGGCGCGACCGCCCCCGACGGCCCGGCAGCAGGGCTTGGCCCGTACCTGGTCGGCGCGTTGGTTTGGGGCATCGGCCTCTCTCTCGGCGGTCCCACGGGATATGCTATCAACCCAGCCCGTGACCTTGGCCCGCGTATCGCCCACCAGATTTTGCCCATTCCCGGCAAAGGCAGCTCCGATTGGGGCTATGGCTGGATTCCTGTGGTCGCCCCGCTGGTTGGTGGTGTGATCGGCGCCTTCCTCTGGAATATGTTCTTCTAGAATTTAGTCCTAAGCAGTGCCAAGGTTCTTAGAGGAGAATCAGGCGGACACGTTTTATTAGGATTTAAGGGGTTTTAGATTGAATGTAGGGAACAACCGAGAGCCAATTCTAAACCCCGGCGCTCACCAAGATAATTTGTGAGCGCACTATTGAAGGAAGGTTCTAGATGAAAAAACTTATTAATGAAATTGACGATGTCGTCAAAGAACAATTAGAGGGCATGGCTGTTGCCCATCCCGACGTGTTGAAGGTTCATTTTGACCCCAACTACGTCTATCGCGCTGACGCGCCAGTTGAAGGCAAGGTAGCCATCGTTTCCGGCGGCGGCAGCGGCCACGAACCGATGCATGGTGGTTTCGTGGGCATGGGTATGCTGGATGGCGCCTGCCCCGGTGAAGTCTTCACTTCGCCTACGCCTGACCAGATGTATGAATGCGCCAAAGCCGTCAACAGCGGCGCCGGCGTGTTATTTATCGTCAAGAATTACACAGGCGATGTGATGAACTTCGAGATGGCCGCTGAGATGGCTCATGCCGATGGTATCAAAGTGCAAAACATCCTGATCGACGACGACGTCGCCGTGAAGGACAGCCTTTATACCGCTGGGCGCCGTGGCGTTGGCGTGACCGTCCTGGCAGAAAAAATCGTCGGCGCGGCTGCGGAAGCCGGTTACGATCTCGATCAATGTGCCGATCTATGCCGTAAAGTTAATACCTACGGCAAATCGATGGGCATGGCGATCACCTCTTGTATCGTGCCCGCCGCTGGAAAGCCAACGTTCGATCTACCTGATGACGAAATGGAAATCGGTATCGGTATCCATGGTGAGCCAGGTCAGGTCCGCGAAAAGATGGCAACGGCCGACGAGATTACTGAGCGCATGGCCAAGGAGATCCTTACTGACGGCGCTTATGCTCGCGAGGTACGCGAATTTGATCGTGATAGTGGTGATTGGGTTACTGTAGATGTCATAGACCCCGTCTTCGAAGAGGGAGATAAGATCATCGCCTTCGTGAACAGCATGGGCGGCACGCCCGTGTCCGAACTCTACGCGGTTTATCGCAAACTCGATGAGGTATGCAAAGACTTTGGCGTCGAGATCGTTCGTAATCTGATCGGGCCCTATATCACTTCGCTGGAAATGCAGGGTATGTCCATTACCTTACTCAAGGCGGATGATGAGATCCTGAAGTTCTGGGACGCCCCCGTCAAGACCCCGGGTCTGCGCTGGGGAGTATAGTAGGTGCGTATGAAACCGGTAATCAAATTACTCGATTACCGGTTTCTTTTCTTTACGAAGGTCTTGAGAAATGACAGTAAGTAAGAACCAGATTGTGCAGTGGTTGGAGAAAACAGCCGACGTGCTAGGCAAAAACAAGGAATACCTCACCGAGCTGGATGCGGCCATCGGAGATGCCGACCATGGCATCAACATGGATCGAGGCTTTCGCAAAGTGATGGAAAAATTGCCTTCTGTCGCCGACAAAGACATCGGCAACATCTTAAAAACCACCGGCATGACTCTAATTTCCAGCGTCGGGGGCGCGGCCGGGCCGCTTTATGGCACCTTCTACATGCGTAGCGGGATGGCCGTGGCCGCGAAGGAAGAACTGGATAACGACGATGTCCTCAACATGTTGCAGTCCGGCGTGGATGGCATTGTCCAACGCGGCCGTGCGCAAATTGATGACAAAACCATGTTTGACGCCTGGGCACCCGCTCTTGCGGCCCTCGAAGCATCGCTGGGCAATGGTGACGACCTCGTCCCCGCCCTTGGCAATGCTGTTGCCGCGGCGGAGCAGGGGATGAAGGACACGATTCCTCTCCAGGCTAAGAAAGGGCGCGCCAGCTATCTGGGTGAACGGAGTATTGGGCACCAAGATCCCGGCGCCACATCGTCGTATCTCATTCTGAATGCCCTCTTAGAAGTAATAGAAAGTTAATCAAAGCGGGTGGGCAGCATTGGAACTGCCCATCCCCTATTTCCCAAAAAAGGAGTTACCAAAATGACAAAATATGTAGCAGCAGTTGACCAGGGTACAACGAGTACCCGCTGCATGATTTTTAACCACTCTGGAGAACCTGTAGGTATCCACCAACTCGAGCACGAGCAAATTTACCCCAAGGCGGGTTGGGTTGAACATGACCCGATGGAGATTTGGGAGCGCACAGATCTGGTGATCCGTGGGGCACTGCGGCGCGCCAATCTGACGGCCGATGACATCGCCGCCGTTGGTATTACAAACCAGCGCGAGACGACTGTCGTTTGGGATAAGAATACCGGCAAGCCATTCCACAATGCCATCGTCTGGCAAGATACCCGCACCGACAAGATCTGCAATGCTCTGGGAGAGGATGGCGGACAAGATCGTTTCCGCGACCAGGTTGGACTTCCTCTGGCAACCTACTTCTCCGGACCAAAAGTCAAGTGGATGCTGGAAAACGTCGAAGGTCTTCGCGAAGCGGCCGAAGCCGGCGATGCGATTATGGGTAATATCGACACCTGGCTTATTTGGAATCTGACCGGCGGCAGCCACGTCACCGACGTGACGAACGCCAGCCGTACGATGCTGATGAACCTGGAGACCCTGGACTGGGATGAAAGCATCCTCGAGACCATGGGAATTCCGCGTTCAATGCTGCCCAAGATTGTCCCCTCCAGCGATCCCGCAACCTGGGGCAAGACCCTGGCCGATGGCCCGTTTGGCGGCGAAATCCCGGTCTGCGGTGACCTTGGTGACCAGCAGGCGGCTACAGTAGGTCAGGCCTGCCTCAGCCCCGGTGAAGCCAAGAACACCTACGGCACAGGCTGCTTCATGATCATGAACACCGGTGAGGAAATTGTCCCATCCACCAGCGGTCTGCTAACCACCTTGTGCTACAAGTTTGGTGACAAGCCGGCCATCTATGCGCTGGAAGGATCGATCGCCATTACCGGCGCATTGGTACAATGGCTGCGTGACAACCTCAATTTCTTCGATTATTCACACCACATCGAAGATTACGCCAAGACAGTAGAGGATAACGGCGGCGTTTACTTCGTCCCCGCTTTCTCCGGCCTCTTTGCACCCTATTGGAGATCGGATGCACGCGGCGCCATCGTCGGTTTGACCCGCTACGTCAATAAGGGTCACATCGCCCGCGCGGCGCTCGAAGCTACCGCTTACCAAACTCGCGAAGTACTGGACGCCATGGAGAAGGACTCCGGCGTAAAGTTGACTGCCCTCAAGGTAGACGGCGGTATGGTCTACAACGACACCTTGATGCAGTTCCAGGCTGATGTTCTGGGCGTTCCGGTCGTACGGCCGAAGGTTGCAGAGACGACGGCGCTTGGTGCCGCCTATGCTGCCGGCCTGGCGGTTGGATTCTGGGAGAACGAGCAAGATATCCGCGATAACTGGGGCATTGACAAGACCTGGGAACCGAATCCGGAAAGCACAGCGGGAACAGAGAATTACCGCATGTGGAAGAAGGCGGTTACGCGCACATTCGATTGGGTTGAATAAGAGCAGATATACGACTCTCTAGCCGGGCGATTTTTCCTGGCTAGAGGTCGATTCAACTTTTCAAATGTTAAACAGTCCCAACTAAGGTACTGATAGTTAAAGGGCATTGCCGGAACTGCAAACGAAAGCAAACCATTCGTAGCGTCATTGGCAATGCCCTTTCTTTAGGGATTGGGGGAATTATGGCAAAATTCCATGCACTAATTATCGGTGGAGGAGCAACCGGTGGGGCCCTAGCTCATGACCTTGCTTTGCGTGGCTTGCAAGTCACGCTGGTCGAACGTCACGAGGTCACCTCGGGTACATCCGGGCGCCACCACGGGCTGCTGCACAGCGGCGGCCGTTATGCAGTCAAAGATCAAGAATCAGCTATTGAATGCATTGAAGAAAATATGATTCTGCGGCACATTATGCCGGGTACCCTGGAATTAAATGATGGTCTCTTCATCGCGTTAACGGATGAAGATGTCGAATATAGCAAAGATTTTATCGCTGGCTGCGCCGAATGTGATATTCCTACGCGGGTCTTGACGCGCGAAGAGGCGCTGGCGATGGAACCGAAGCTGAATCCGGCTATTAAAATGGCCGTACAGGTTCCTGACGGGACGATGGATGCCTGGCGGATGCCTATTCGTTTCTTCGCTACAGCGAAGAAAAATGGCGCGACAATCAAACGCTATACGGAAGTGCTGGAGATCAACAAACAGGGCGATACTGTTACCGGCGTGCGCGTACGGGACAATATAACCCTCAAGGAATACGACATCGGCGCTGATATCGTTATTAATGCTGCCGGCGCGTGGAGTGGGAAGATCGCGGAAATGGCCGGTGCTGATGTGCCGGTACGCCCCTCTCCCGGCATAATGCTGGCCGTTTACGGACGGCTTTGCAATATGGTCGTCAACCATCTGGCGCCGTCGAGTGACGGAGACATCATTGTTCCCATACGCGGACTGTCCGTTGTCGGCACAACATCCTGGGTCGTGGAAGATCCCGATGATTTAGGACTGCCGCAAGATCATGTTCAGCGCATGTGGGAAAAAGGCGCCGAGATGATTCCCGAGGTCGCGCAATCAAAATTCCGCGGGGCCTGGTCGGCAGCACGGCCGCTGGTCGGCGCACGTGGTGCTGACACCGGACGAGAATTAAGCCGGACATTCAAATGCTTCGATCATCTGGAAGACGGCGTCGAAGGTTTTGTAACCATTACCGGCGGCAAAGCCACCACAGCTCGCGGTATGGCTGAGGCAACGGCAAATGTTGTTTGTGGAAAATTAGGTGTGGACGAGCCCTGCCGCACGCGCGAAGTCGTAACCCTTCCACATACCGCTTTCTTCAATTAAGGAGATCGGAATGGCTGAACAAGTAGTTAAATTTAAAGTCTTTCGTTATAAACAAAACGGTTCTGCGCCTCAATACCAGACCTATTCGGTTACCGTCGATGAGGACACCACTGTTCTTGTAGCCCTACAAATGATCCGCTACAGCCAGGATCCAACCCTTGCGATACGCCACTCATGCCATCACGCAGCCTGCGGCACCTGTGGTATGCGCGTCAATGGCCAGGAAGTCCTTTCCTGTGTGACCAAAGTATTGGATCTGGGAACATCAACGGTTGTTGTCGAGCCTCTACAAAACATACCTCTCATTAGCGATTTGGTTGTGGATATGCAGCACTTTATGAATCGCTACAACCAGGCCGGCATGCCTTATATGCGCCGCAGCGAGTTTAATCCCGGAGCAACAGTGCCTGATGGGATCGATTTTTATCACCGAGTCGAAAATTGCATTGAATGCGGCATCTGTGTATCCGCCTGTCCAGTAGCGGGCAGCGACCCGCAATATTTGGGTCCGGCAGCTATGGCTGCCGGGTGGCGGGTGGTTGAGGAGCCGCGTGGCGAAGACGCATCGGATGTACTCGCTTGGGTTAACCAGGATCACGGCTGCTGGCGCTGCCATGTCGCTTATGAATGCAGTGAAGCCTGCCCGTCAGACGTCGATCCCGGCGGATCGATCATGAACTTAAGAAAACGCCTGATTTTTGGCGGTGGCGATTAACCGCGAAATTTAAACGGGAAATAGAATTATGGCACAACAAATTTCATCAACTAAAGAAGATACCCCTTCCCGGCCATTAACTGCCTGGTTTGACGTGCGCAAGCGCCGCGTCGGCTCTTGGGCATTTGCGTTGAACCGCCTGACCGGTCTGGGTTTGGTGCTTTATCTCTTCCTGCATCTTGCAGTGCTTAGCCTGCTGGTCCAGGGAGAAGAAGCCTGGGACCAATTTGTAGCCCTCGCCAAAAATCCGCTGTTCTTATTCTTGGACGTCGTGCTGATCTTCGGTTTACTATTCCACGCTCTTAACGGAATCCGTGTAGCCCTGGTCGGCATGGGTATAGGTATTAAAAGTCAGCGGTCTATGTTCTGGATTCTGGCGGCGATTGGTGCCATCTTATTGGTAATTTCAGCTTTTCTGGTATTTACCAAATAAGAGGAGGATCATCATGACTTCAGCAACAATCACTCGAGAAAAGAAGATAAGTAGAGCGGCTACACTATGGATCACCCAGGTGGTGTCCGGTTTGCTCTTAATCGTCATTCTGGCATTACATATGATCTCCCACCATTTCGTGGTGGAGGGTGGATTACGTGATTATCAACAGGTTCTTGCCTATGTCCAGAATCCATTAGTCTTCGTTCTGGAATTAGTCTTTATTGTCACCGCTACCGCCCATGCGCTGATCGGGGTTCGGGCTATCATTCTGGACATCGGCTTAAGTGAAGGGGCTAAACGAACGTTAAACTGGATTCTGGCTGTTATCGGTGTCATCACGCTTATTTATGGCGCCTGGCTGGCGATCGCTTTACAGCAACTTTAATTGTAATAACCGCGGT
This sequence comes from Promineifilaceae bacterium (SeqCode), assembly GCA_046259485.1. GTDB lineage: Bacteria > Chloroflexota > Anaerolineae > Promineifilales > Promineifilaceae > JAACFF01. Next base: position 52,562 of record JBJYWP010000077.1, read on the forward strand.
AGTTTAGGATTTTGGGGTGGGATACCCGGACCCCCGCCGTAGATAGTTGCTCGTGCATTCCGGGTTACAGATGGTAAAACGAATACGCACGCCGGTAATACCAATGGCGGATTGGGAATGGATGTGGGCGCCTTACGATGCGCCCACTTACCAATTGATACTTGATCAAATCAATTCTCAGGACATCGTTTTGGAAATAGGCGCCGGTGATTTGCGGTTAAGCCGGAAAATAGCCCAGATAGCAAAGAAGGTTTATGCCTTGGAGCTAAACCAACTTCTGCTAGAACGATCAAGCGACGATCTAGCCGCAAATCTGGAAACAATAAACGGCGATGCGCGCATGGTTTCTTTTCCAAATGACATTACCGTGGCTGTTTTACTCATGCGGCACTGCACTCATTTCTCATTATACTTTGACAAACTCAGGGAGTGCGGCTGCCAGAGGTTGATCACTAACGCGCGCTGGGGTATGAATGTGGAAACAATCAACCTGGAATCACCCCGCGGCAGTTATCAGAACCTACAAATTGGCTGGTTCGCCTGCCGCTGCGGAAATCGTGGGTTCAAAACAGGCCCGGCTCAATTATTAACGGAGGCAGTTGCCGATCAAGTCTGGGAACTTGATTCATGCCCTCTGTGTAGGGCTTGATCGTTTTTTGCCATCTACTAAAAATTGAATTTTCGTCAACCAAGGGGTTGTCATGGTAGGTATCGTCATTGTTTCACACAGCGCCAAGCTTGCTGAAGGCGTCTATGAATTAGCCAATCAGATGGTTCAGGGCAAAGTTCCCCTGGCCTTCGCCGGCGGAATTGAAGATCCGGAAAATCCGATTGGCACGGATGCAATGAAAGTGTTGGAGGCTATTCAGTCCGTCTACAGTGATGAGGGCGTAGTTGTTCTTATGGACCTGGGTAGCGCCCTGCTAAGCACCGAGCTAGCCCTTGAGTTTCTGGAACCGGAACAAAGCGAACATGTTTATCTAACGGCCGCCCCGCTTGTTGAGGGTGCCATGGCCGCGGCCGTACAGGCCTCAATCGGTGGCACGCCACAGCAGGTAATTGAGGAAGCAAGAGGCGCTCTGTTAATGAAAGCTGGCCAACTAGAGGAAGTGGAACTGGTGGAAGCCGCTGCCGCCACACCGGTAGAACTGGTAGAGCGTGCAGCGCATCAGCTAATGCTCACCATCCCCAACAAACTCGGCCTTCATGCGCGTCCTGCAGCTTTATTTGTGGCCAAAGCCGGGGAATTTCAATCTGATATCCTGGTTTTCAAAGCCGATAAACAGGCCAACGCGAAGAGCATCAACCAGGTGGCCATGTTAGGTGCCCGCCAGGGAGATGAAATCCGCATCGTGGCCATGGGGAAAGACGCCCTGGAAGCGCTGGACGCTCTACAGGACCTGGCGAATAATAATTTCGGCGACAAAGAAGATCTCGAGGAATCGCCGCCGTCTCTTCGCAAAGAGACGGCGGCAGGTGTCGAGAGTGTTTTAACGGGAATCGCCGCCTCTCCCGGTATAGCCATCGGCCCGGCGGCTCTTTATAAACCCAGTCTTCCCCCGGTCGATAAATATCATATCGAAGATACGAAAAAGGAATGGGCACGACTAGAAATAGCGATAGGCGAGGCCGTAGAAGAGGTTAAACAGCTTCTGAGCCAGGCTGTAAAACAAGTTGGCAAATCAGAAGCGGCAATTTTTGAAGCACATTCACTCATGCTCCAGGATCCGGAACTTACGCAAAGCGTTCGGCAGCTCCTGATCTCTGAAGAGATAAACGCCGAGGCGGCCTGGCTGGATACGATTACCAAAACGGCCGATGGATATCGGGCATTAGACAGCGCTTACATGCAAGCACGTGCCGCCGACGTTGAGGACATCGGCCAACGCGTGCTGCGTAAATTAATGGCCCTGGAGCCTCCTTCGCTAGAGTTTACTGAGCCATCGATACTCATCGCCGCCGATCTCTCACCGTCTGACACCGCCAGGCTCGATCCGTCCAAAGTGCTGGGCATCTGTACGGAACTCGGTGGAGCAACCGCACACAGCGCGATTTTGGCCCGCGGCCTGGGTATTCCGGCCGTGGTAGGTATTGGATCCGCTTTATGGACCGTTGAAGATCAACAGCTAATCGCCATTGACGGCACAAGCGGGTTTTTATGGTTAGAGCCATCTGAGGTTGAACTGAGCGATTTGCGCACTCAGCAAGAACAATGGCAGGAAGAACAAAAAATGGCACGCCTGGAAAGCAGAGAACCGGCCGTTACACTGGACGGCCAGTCTATTGAAATCGCGGCAAATATCGGCAGCCCGAAGGATATCTCAGTCGCCATCGATTTTGGGGCCGAGGGCGTGGGCTTATTCCGTACCGAGTTCCTATTCCTGGATCGCGCAACAGCGCCAAGCGAAGAAGAACAATACAAGGCGTATCGCCAGACGGCCGAAGCTTTAGGTGAGCTTCCCTTAATAATCCGCACATTGGATGTCGGCGGCGATAAACCATTACCATATCTCGACCTGGGAGAGGAAGAAAACCCCTTCCTGGGTTGGCGCGGAATTCGCTTCTGCCTTGATACCCCAGAGATTTTCAAACCCCAACTCAGGGCAATCTTACGCGCAGGGGCCAACTACAATGTAAAAATGATGTTCCCCATGATTGGAACGATCGATGAAATCCGTAAGGCTAAAAGCATCCTTGCAGAGGTCAAGACGGAGTTGGCCAGGGAGCAGGTACCGTTTAACGAAAACATGGACGTGGGCATCATGATCGAAGTGCCTTCGGCCGTGGCGATTGCCGACATTTTAGCCTCCGAGGTTGACTTTTTCAGCATCGGTACAAATGATCTGACCCAATACACAATGGCCGCAGATCGTGGGAACAGTCAGGTCGCCGGTCTTGCCCAGGCGCTGAATCCGGCCGTATTACGATTGATTAAACAAACAGTCACTGCCGGTCATGCCGCCGGGATTTGGGTGGGTATGTGCGGCGAACTGGCAGGTAACTCTAAGGCGACCGCGCTTCTGGTCGGACTCGGCCTGGACGAGTTGAGCATGAGCGCGCCTTCAATCCCCTCCGTAAAAGAGGTCATACGAAACATTACGCTGGAGGAAGCACAACTCCTGGCCGAAACCGTCATGAACCTGGATTCGGCACTCGCTGTCTCCGAGTATCTGGCCTCTTCAGCGATCTGATTTAAGCCCCTATTTCAATTCATCCGGTTATGTTGTAGAATACCGACATAATGAATTCACGTTATGACAACAACAGGTTGGAAACGGCCGATGTGACCTGGTTGTCAATCATCAGACGTATCTTCCCATTCCTGTTGTTTTTGTTGTTGGTCGGTGGCGGACTGGCGGCAACTTACATATTCTTCAGCCCGGCTGAAGGCCAGGCCAAAGCGGTCTCTGCGGTGAGAAGCAGCGGGTTATCAGCTCCTTTCCTCAAGCCTGTCCCGGCAAAACCCGTGGTCCAGCGCATGGCGCAAAGTCCCGCCCCGCTGCGCATTGCCATTATTTCCGGTCACCGTAACTACGATTCCGGAGCAGTCTGCGAAGACGGGCTGACAGAAGTAGATGTTAATTACAATATAGCACGTACCGTTATTGACGATTTGCAAGGTTATGGTATTCGTGCCTGGCTTTTAGATGAATTTGACGAACGATTGTACGACTTCAGCGGCACAGCATTAGTATCCATTCATGCTGATTCCTGTGATTATTACGGCGATGAGGCAACCGGCTATAAGATCGCCGGCTCCTATATGACCGAATCAACATTATTGCTGGATTGTATGAATACGGTATATAGCGAAGTAACAAACCTGCCTTATCATGCAAACACAGTGACTCCGGATATGGCAGATTATCATGCTTTTCGGGAGATTGCGCTCGGCACCCCAGCAATAATTATTGAAACAGGCTTTATGAATCTGGATCGTGAATTCCTTACCACAGGCGCCGAAGTACCCTCCAGGGCTATTACTGAAGGGATTCTTTGTTACGTTAATGCGGTCCGTGGTGATGTAACAGACGCATTAGCCGATTCTTCATAAAAAGATTCGACGATTTCATAAAGGGACCTTGAAATATGGCAGCAGCACTCATGCAACAAGCCAGGAAAGCAATCCGCGAAGGGCGCCTCGTTGATGCACGCCGCCTGCTGCGGCAGGTTATTCATGAAGAACCGAATAATCATGCGGCCTGGCTCCTGCTCGCTCGCGCCACGCCTGACAAGAAACTTGCTGCACAATACATCGATCGGGCACGTTATCTCCAACCGGACAGCCCCCTTGTACAACGTGCCGAAGAAGATCTTGCCGCTAACAAAACGGCCGCTACAACTAAATTCTCCTACAGCTGGCTCTTGCTGCCAATCCTGGTGGGAACGCTGTTAATTCTTGGCCTGGTGGGCCTTAACTACCGGCAGAGCGCGCATCAGCAGGTTGTCTTAAAGCCCTTTGAGAGCGTTGATCGGGTTGCCGCGGCGCCTGCAGATACTACCCAAGAGGAGCCAGCAAGGACTTTTGAAACAAGTGCGAAAAACCTTCCTGATAGCGGGCGGAATTCGCAGCCGACTCCTTCTCCGTCCGGGCCGCAAACTCAGGATGAAACTGTGGTAGTGGAGGAATCTCCTGAAATCGAAGAAACTCCTGTACCAATGACTATTTCAGATTCCAATCAGGCTCTTCCTTCGGCGATATTAATGGGGATTGATAAAGAATCTGCAGCAAACGAATCGGACACGCCAACCAGAGAGGCTTTACCGAATTCAACGCCTGTGGCAGAAGATGGAAAGGATGAGCAAGCTGAAAAACCCGGCTCCGATGCGAGTTTACCTGAATCAGACCTTAATACGGCCGTCGATGAGACAGATCCCAATGAGACAAACGCGGATCTGGCGATGGCCGCAGATGACACAATTACTGATGCAGATATGGAACTGGAAACTCAGGACCTCGAAGATACCGAAAGCGAAGTCATTATTGAGGACGATACCGCGAACGATGATTTCGCCCAAACTGATGATCGCTGGATTGATGTCAATCTAACCACGCAAACCCTCACAGCATACGAGGGGCAAACCCCCGTCCTTTACTCGCTTATCTCCAGCGGCATGTGGCAGTTTCCAACAGTAACCGGCCAGTTCCATACCTATATGAAATACGAATATCAGGATATGTCCGGTTATCATCTTGGTTATAATTATGACCTGGCTGACGTGCCCCATGTCATGTATTTCTTTGAAGACTATGCCATTCATGGCGCTTACTGGCATAATAATTTCGGCACTCCTATGAGTCATGGCTGCGTGAATGTCAATCTGCCGGATGCCGCATGGCTCTACAATTGGGCACCTGTGGGTACACTCGTCAACGTACATTATTAATCCTGCCTCCCTGGGTAAAGGGAGCTATGGAGGAGGGACATAATATGCCGCTCAACATCATAGTCGGCTGCCAATGGGGTGATGAAGGGAAAGGTCACATCACCGATCTGCTGGCATCCGAGGCCAGCATCGTTGCCCGCTACAGCGGTGGCGATAATGCCGGGCACACTGTCACAATCAAGGACGAAACTTATAAACTACACCTGATCCCTTCCGGCATTATCCATTCAGGTGTCACATGCCTGGTCGGCAATGGCGTCGTACTGAATCCTGAAGTCTTTTTACGGGAAATGGATGGGTTGGCTAAAAGAGGAATTGATGTCAGTCCGGATAGGCTTCGAATCAGCCACAAGACGCATCTGATTACACCGGCGCATATCGCCCAGGATAAAGCACGGGAAATCAGTCGTGGCGCTGAAGCCATCGGCACCACCCTGCGCGGTATCGGTCCGGCATACACCGATAAGTACAGTCGCACCGGCCTCCGCGCCGGCCAATTCACCGACAGGAAAACTCTTGCCGATGCCGTTTACGCCCATATAGATGCCCATAATCAAATCCTTGTCAACACCTATCACATGGAGGCTCTTGATGCGGCGCAAATTGCTGCCGATTTTGACGGTTACGCGGAGCGTCTGGCGCCTTATCTTGTAGACAGCGAACTGGTCATCGACGAGGCGATCAATGCCGGATTACCGGTCCTGGCGGAAGGGGCACAGGGCACCTTGCTCGATATTGATCACGGTACTTATCCATTTGTCACCAGTTCAAACCCAACCGCAGGTGGCGCCTTAACCGGACTCGGCATCGGCCCCAAACATGTCGGCCGTATCGTTGGGGTTGCCAAAGCGTTCACAACGCGTGTCGGCAGCGGTCCATTCCCAACAGAACTGGCAGGCGCGGCAGCGCTGCGTTTACGTGGGACAGGGGAAAATCCCTGGGATGAATATGGGACAACAACAGGAAGACCGCGACGCGTGGGCTGGCTCGATCTCGTTATCTTGCATCACGCGCGCAGGACAAACAGCCTGACCGAATTTGTGATTACGAAGCTGGATATTTTGAGCGGTTTTAAGGAGATTCCCGTTTGTGTAGCCTATGATCTCCACGGGCAGCGCATTGAGCACATTCCCGCCGATCTGCGAACGCTTGGAGAATGTCTGCCTATCTACGAAACGTTACCCGGCTGGTCTGAAGATATCATGAGCGCGCGCCGCCTGGAGGATCTCCCGGCAAACGCGCGCCAGTACGTGGATTTCATCACCGAAAAAACCGGCGTTCTGGTCAGCTACATCAGTGTAGGACCGGGCAGAGAACAGTTTATTCCTCTTCCCTAAATGTGAATGGGCTCGCCCTCAACCCCGTGAGCAGCTTCCATTAATACTTCGCTTAGAGTGGGGTGGGCGTGTACATTACGGGCGATTTCTTCGGCCGTTAATTCGGCATTATGGGCCAAGGTAAGTTCCGGAAGCAGTTCTGTGACGTCAGGCCCTACCATATGAGCCCCAAGAATTTCGCCATATTTTGCATCGGCAACGATCTTCACAAAGCCATCCTTTTCACCTAAACCCAGCGCCTTACCATTAGCAATGAAGGGGAACTTGCCGATGTTCACTTCATAACCGGCTTCCTTAGCCTGCTCTTCTGTATAACCAAAACTGGCAACCTGGGGGACGGAATAAGTACAGCGCGGCATCATCTTAAAGTCTAAAGTGACCGTCTCATGCCCGGCAATCGTTTCCGCGGCAATGATGCCCATGGCCGAGGCAATGTGCGCCAGGCGGAAATCAGTCGCCACATCGCCAAGGGCGTAGATATTGGGCACGTTCGTACGCATATGCTCATCAATATCAATGTTGCCACGATCGGTCAACTTGACCCCAGCGGCTTCCAGTCCGATATTTTCCACATTAGGCTGGAAGTTGATCGCTAACATGATCTGGTCTACCTCGAGCGATGCCCCATCCTGTAAAGTCACTTTCACACCGTTATCCAACTTCTCGACGGTTTCAACCCTGGCGCCGGTTTGGAAATTAACACCCAACTTCTTATAGGCCTTCTCCAAAACGTCGGAAACCTCCGGATCTTCATTAGGAAGGAGATGGGGCATCATCTCTAAAATCGTTACATCCACACCATAATTAGCCCAAATATAGGCGAATTCAACCCCAATCGCGCCTCCGCCAACGATGACAATGCTTTCAGGAACGCTGTCCGAAGTGATTCCCTCAACATAGGAGATTATCCGTTCACCATCAAATTCCACTCCCGGCAGCGTGCGCGGCCGTGCGCCGGTGGCGATTATTATTGAACCTGCTTCTAAAGTTTTCTCGCCGCCATCATTCAAGGTGATCTGAATCGAATGGCTGCCGGTCAACTGGCCGGTCCCTTCATAAACATCGATATTATGCTTCTTCATCAAGAAGCCAACGCCTTTCACAAGACGCTGAGATACCTGACGACTGCGCTTGAAAGCAGTGCCATAATCAAGCTCTAAATCTTTAAAGCTAAAACCAAATTCTTTACTTCGATGCTGCAAGGTGTGAGCAACTTCGGCGTTTTTCAATAAAGATTTCGTGGGTATGCAGCCAATATTCAGGCAAACCCCGCCCATGAATTCTTTTTCTATGACCGCTACTTTCTGTCCTAATTGGGCAGCGCGAATAGCAGCAACATAACCACCTGGGCCGGCGCCCAGAACAACCACATCATACTGGTCAGCCATATTTCTCTCCGTGGTAAATTGTGAGGATTTGTGCAATAGCAGTCAGACGGTTACTTGTTTAGAAAGGCTTAATAAAACCTGCCATCTGACAGCAACTAATTATACCTTCATTACCTTTGATTATCACCTTCGAACACTATTTGGTTATAATATCGACAATGGGATTTCCTCTTTGGACTTTATTCGGCATGGGTGTTACCGCCGCCGGCGCGATGCTTATGCTGATCATCGCCTACATCGCCCAGTCACCAAAATTGCTGAGACGACTGGGGCTATCCGGTTCACGCATCGACCTGAGAGCGCGCACCTTTACCGGTTATGCGCTGGCTCTGCTGCTTCTGGCATTTGGCTTTTTCATCGCCGGCGTCCCTCTAGGTACGACACAATCACCGGCCGCTGAAGTCGCGGCTGCCACAGCAGTTCGTGACACAAATGAATCAGGCGCCATGGCACCTATTGCTTCGGCAACGCCCGGAGCTGCTGCCGAGGGCACTGAAGAGAATGAACCGGTCGGGACTAATGAACCGGCGGCAAGCAATGAACCCCTCGAACCGGTTACCGGTGCTTTCGCCGGTTCGCCTTCCTCTGCACAAACAGCAACCGCCGAAACTGAGGCTTTAGGGTCTGAGGAAGCACCCACCGCCACAAGAACACCGCTGCCGACGGAAACCGCGACGCCAACACGCACGCCATCGGCTACGCCTACAAATACACCAACTGCCACAACGACGCCAACGCCCACGATGACCCCCACGCCAATTTTTGGAGAAACGGCCGTGATTAATACTGGATCAAGCACCCTGTACGTCAAACGCACACCTGGTGGGCGAGATATCGCTCTTCTCCAGGGTGGAGACGTTGTCGTCTTGCTGCCGGGCCATGCCAATGTCGGCGGCGATCTCTGGCGAGAAGTCAGCACAGTGGACGGAACAATCGGATGGGTAATGGAATCCTATCTGACCATGGAAGGTGAGGGCGCGGGTGAAACTAGCTAAGCGGCCTAGTACGTTCAGTTACTTCGAACTGCTGGACGCTTGCAAAGAACCCGGTTGCCCGATTTGCCGTTTGGGACAACGTTCCGCTCAGCGGCACCTGACCAGCGTAATCTATGATGGGGTTAATGATGTCCCGCTTCGAGCCACTTTACGAGATGCTTACGGTTATTGCCACGATCACGCCTGGCTGCTGCCCGAGTCCGGGGAAAGCGCCCCATTAGGCATAGCCATTATTCACCGCGACATCTTAAATACTCTACGTACCAAATTGGGTGAGGAAACTTTCGCTAAAGAACGGAGAAAAACGTTTAGAGCGGCCGTAGCCGGTGCTCTCAACTCTGAACTATCGGCCGATAGTCCGCAGACCTTTCGCCATCTGCCCCCGAAAGCCATCTGCCCCGCCTGCGAACGACAATTTGAAGCGGAGCAACTGGCATTCGCGTCCTTGCTGGAAGCATTCGATAAAAACGATCAGCCCATGCATGAAGCCCTGGGATCATCTGACGGTCTATGCATTTCCCATCTCCGCCAGGCTCTAAACGCATCGCGCAGCCAACAGGCGTTTAACGCACTTGTAACTATTTCAAGCAAGCAGCTCTCAGCCCTTATCGACGATCTTGATGAATTTATTCGCAAGAGCGATCATCGTTTCCGCGAGGAAAAGATCAGCGATGAAGAGAAAGAGAGCTGGCGCAAAGCTTTACAGCGCACCTCTGGGAAAAAGATAGATCAACCGGACAAATAATCTTCCAAGGCAGCTAAATTGCCGGGCAATGACACCGGGGGCACAGCCATATCAATTGCAGTTCCCGGATCTTTCAAACCATGACCGGTTAACACGCAAACCGCGACTTTGCCCCGCGGATTAATGGCTCCAAGTTCAATCTGCTGTTTGAGCGCCGCTACACCGGTCGCCGAGGCCGGTTCAACGAATATCCCTTCTTCTCTAGCCAGGAGCTGCCAACTTTCCAAAATTTTCTCGTCTGTAACGGCCGTGATCAGGCCATCTGATTCATCAAGGGCTTCTAAAGCCTGACGCCAGCGTGCCGGGTTGCCAATGCGAATCGCCGTAGCGATCGTCTCCGGATGCTCCACAATATGTCCATGAACAATCGGCGCTGACCCGGCAGCCTGCCCGCCTAAAATCCGCGGTAAGCCCTTTGCATACTGTTTATATCCCATCCAATAAGCGGTAATATTTCCCGCATTCCCGACCGGGAGACAATGCCAATCGGGCGCTTGTCCGCCCAATTGATCACAAATCTCAAAAGCGCCCGTCTTTTGCCCTTCAAGCCGCCAAGGGTTGATCGAATTGACAAGAGCTATAGGTTGGCGTTCTACAATTTGGCGAACCATATCCAGGGCGTCGTCAAACGATCCATCGATGCTGATTACTTCGGCTCCATATGCCAGACTGGCGGCCAGCTTTCCAAGGGCAATTTTACCTTCAGGCACCAATACCAAACATCGTAATCCGGCGCGGGCGGCATAAGCTGCTGCGCTGGCCGCCGTATTTCCCGTACTGGCGCAAATAACCGTCTTAGAGCCCTCTTTGACCGCCTGCGTGATCGCGGCCGTCATGCCACGATCTTTAAATGATCCCGTGGGATTCAATCCTTCATACTTGAGGAAAAGTTTTAAACCGCCGTTTGGCGCTATTTTTTCCGCCAGCCGCGGTGCTTCAATGAGCGGCGTATTCCCCTCATTTAGAGATACTATCGTCTCATCACCGGAAAATGGTAAATAATCACTATATTGCCGGATAACACCTTGCCATTTTTCCATAGTTTTACACACAAATAGAAGGGCGCGGCAGAGCCGCACCCTTTAATAAATTTTTATCGGGATTGTTTGATAAGTGGGCGAAATTATTCTCCTACAGGGATGACCAGTATTTGTCCCAACTCCAGAGAATAGGGTGCTTCAATATTATTTGCTTCGACTAGAGCCGTCCAAGTAATGTTATTTTCAAAGGCAACGCTGTAGATAGAATCTCCATCCTTAACTACATATGTCGTCTCTTCTCCAGCCGCATCAACCGCCTGTGGTTCTGCATCTTCTGCTGCGGGAGTGGGTAGGATCAGGATTTGGCCGGTATAGATTTGTGTACCGACGATTCCATTCAAGGCAGCGATTTCCGTCCAGTCTATCCCTAGCAAAGCACCAATTATATTAAGCGTATCCCCCGCCTGGACGGTATAAGTGCCGGATTCCCCAGTTTCTTCCGGGGTTTCCTCAACTACCGGCTCCTCAGATTCAACTTCTTGCGCCGCTTCCTCATCGGCGGCACTGTCAGCGCCCGGCAGGACAAGTACCTGCCCAACGTAAAGGCTGGTGGGATCTGTGATGCCGTTCGCTTCGGCAATATCGACCCAGTTTATGCCGTAAAGTAAACCGATGCGGTAGAGATTCTCTCCGGCGGACACGGTGTGTGTGCCTGGATTTTCAACCGCCTCTTCAACTGTACTTTCCGCTGCTGGGACTTCAGCTTCACCAGCCGCTTCTTCAGATCCATCTTCCGCAGCAGGGGTTTCACCTTCGGCGGCGGTATCTTCAACCGCCGGCTGGTCAGCCGCGGATTGATCTTCAGTAGTTAAGGCTTGATCGACAGCGCCTTCTTCAACGGGGGTTTCTTCTGCAGGTTGGGCGGCGTCTGACGGATAAGCCTCTGCGGCATCCGCAGGGGCAGCCTGCTCCTCTTCAGTAGGGTAGGCGGTGTCGGAATTAACTTCAGGAACATCCACCGGAACATCCGGGACCGTGCCGTCCGGCGTTGTGGATGGGTTATTGTATCCCCCCGGCAACGGCCGTTCACAGGCTACCAGAAACAAGCTAATGACGAACAAAAAAACGACTAGGAAAAACAAATTCTGGCGCGGCTTCATCTCTTCACCTCCGTGCAATCGGACGAGCAAATCCTATTATTGCATAATCTGAACCACACTCGGCTGATAATATAGCATGATCGCGGCTTTACGTAAAGTTAGCACCTGCGTACCCGGCCGCCCTTCAGGAACGCTGGCGAGGAACGCCGTAAAGCCACCAATATTCGGATCGTGGGTAGGCTTTTTGCCAACCGTCGGGCCAGACGAAATCCCCTGCTTCCCACCGTGCACGCAGGCGGCCGTCCAGGAAGGCGGTTCTTTGCAATACGCGCTTATCCAGTTCATAAGGAGCCAGCTGCAAGAATTCGGTCAGGGCGGCGATCATCGCTCGTGCTTCAACGGCCGTGCTGTAGTTGCTTTTCTGGCCGGCCTGGCCGCGCTCGACATCCTTCAGATATTCTTCCCACTGGCGCAGCCTGGCGTCAAGCTCTCGGTGAGCCTTTTCTTCTGAACGTACCGTCCGTTCCTCCAAAGCCTTATTAAACCTGGCGACTGCTGCGTCGACCACCGCCTGCTGTTCCACGCTTAACTCATCGTAGAGAGCAAGCAAGCGATGTTGGCGCATCAAATAACCACCCAAGGTCAATACGGGCATGCCTCCCTGAGCCATGTGCCAGAATAACACATCGCTGTCCAGGTATATTTCCATTTCATCAGCCATAGCCGATAAAATGTTCACATCTTGAGCCAGCTTATCTTCATCGTGTGTCATACATGCACCTCCATAAACTATCAGTCTTATCCTACCGGATATGATAGATTCATGTGGCTTATGGAGCAACAGTACTTGTGGGTGAAAAATTATTGCTTATGCAATCTTTTTCGGTCAAAGGTATAATCTGCGCGCCATGAATCGGACCTCTCAACAAGGGTCTCTGAACCCGACAACCGGGATCAAAAGCAGGCCCGCTTCCATATTATCCCTATTATTGGGAATTCTACTGCTGGCTTTCGCCCTTACTGCATGCGCTGGTGGCGAGTCAGAAAGTTCATCAATAACCTCACCGGCCACCGCATCATCCGGCGTCACGGTGGAACCCGCTGAGGATCCAACCATTACGCCGGAACCTTCGCCGACGACACCACCACCAACGCCGACACCGCAGCTGGCAGCGATGGTAAATGGCCAACCAATTTTGCTCGCGGCTTATGATAAAGAGCTGCAGCGTTATGAAAAGGGAATGGCCGAACTTGGGCTTACACCTGGCGAAGATGGGCAAGATTATCATCTGCTCGTACTCGATGCGCTGATTGAACAGGAACTGCTGCGCCAGGCAGCAAATACAGCCGGGGTATCGATAACGCCTGATATGGTCGACACGAAACTGGAAGAACTGCGCCAGGCGGCAAGCGAATCAGGTGGTTTTGAAAATTGGCTCGCAGCGAATCAATGGACTGAAGATGAATTCAAGGAAGCTCTAATGATAGAGATGCTGGTCGAAGCGATGATCGCCGAGATTACGGCCGATGTTCCGTTTACGGGTGAACAAGTCCGGGCCAGTTACATCCAACTCGATGATGCAGCGCTTGCTGATTCGATCTTGGCCCAAATTGAAGAAGGCGCCAGTTTCACCGACCTGGCCATTCGTTATTCTCGTGACTCAGTGACCGGACCGGCCGGGGGAGATCTTGGCTTTTTCGCCCGAGGTTCGCTGATCGTTCCCGAAGTGGAAGATGCGGCTTATCAGTTACAACCTGAAGAGGTCAGCGACATTATCACAGTAACTGATCCCGAAAGCGGGACCGCGACCTACTATATCGTCAAGGTAACTGACCGCGATCCGGACCGGCCGTTAAATGCAGATCTGCGCCAGCAGCTGCTGCAAGAACGGTTCGATTCTTGGTTAACAGAGCAGCGGGAAAACGCCACTATCTTGAACTTATTAGGCGAAGAATAGACTCTAGGATGATGTTTCGCTCGGCGATAATTGGCCGGCCCAATCGTTTCCAATAATGATAAGGATATCGTAGTCGCCTTCCGCTTTTTCCCCTTCACTCAGATTCATGGGTGGAATCTGCATTTCCTGAATGAGGAACTGCGTTGTCTGTGGATGTGAGCCGTAATCGATGATTTGGGTTCGGTCAATTGCGGCCGAATCAGCATTGCCGATTCCCGAAATAGTTACGCCTAAATTTTGCAGATAGGTTTGTGTATCAGCAGCAAGGCCGAATACAGCCGTGCCATTGTGAATGGCAACCCTGGCCGCCTCATCTTCCATCAACTGCTGTAAATCTTCATAAACGGGTGTTGGGACAGCTTGTATGGGGAACAGTTCGTCACGCAAAACGCGGATCTGGTCACGACGAGGGACCAAAATCTGCCTGCCATCCGGTGTCGTCTCAATGTAAACATAGTCGTAATCAAGAACAGCCAAATCTATATTGTCGACCTGAATATCCTGAATGAGCAAGGCGATTTCCAGAGCATCCTCGAGCGACAGGTTGGTTTTTACATTTTCCTGGAAAGTGCGCCACAATGTAGGTGCTTGAGCAATCAATTTTGGCAGCTGATTTAAATTCAAAACCTGGTCCCGTATGGCCATGAGCACAGCTTGCTGGCGACCGGCCCGGTCAACATCGCCACCCAGTGTCGCCCGGGTACGCGCGTACTTCAATGCAGCCGCCCCATCCAAACGCTGCTTTCCCGCCGCAATTGAAAACGGATCATAACCATAACAGTTATCCGGGTAATTGGGATCATCAATACTTTCCGGAACATCAATGACAATACCGCCAATAAGATTTACCGCATCCTCAAAGCTCTGAAAATCGACAGTTATAAAATAATCAACGGGAACTCCCAGAAATGATTCCACCGTTTCACTAGCCAGCGCCGGTCCCCCGCCGGGATACTCATAAATCTGGCCAAAATAATAAGCCTGGTTGATGCGATCGACACCAAAGCCTGGAATTTCTACCCAGAGGTCCCGCGGCAGCGATAAGAGCTTTGCCGTCATACTCTCTGGATCAATGGTCGCTAAGAGGAGCGTGTCACTGTGATTAGGTCCTGTTTCATTACAGCGCCGGTCTGTTCCCAGGAGCAGAATATTGATTCGCTCCGTACCCGACCAGGGCTCAAGTTCATCCGTTATGATTACGGGTAAAGGCTCTTCCGCCAATTCTTCTTGATCCGGGTTTTGTTCTGATGGCTGCGTGACGGTCTCAACTTCGCCGGGAGTAAACTCGGCAATCTCGTTCGAAGAAACCGAAGCGATATCACGAATCGTGTTATAGAGCCAGAAAGCGCTGACCAGGAAAAATGTGAGAAGCACCAAACCCAAGATCGCATAGGTCATGGGAAAGCTTTTTCTGCCCGTAGAAGCGTGCTTGTTATCAGGATCGGATGTCATGTCTCAAACATTCTTAATAATCTTGATACTCGAACCAACAAAACCTTTTTGATCTTAACGATTCCTCTAAAGCTTGACAAGTAAGACCCTGGGCTTATAATGAACAATACAATTTATTATGAACACGTTGAATGGGACGAGTAATTGTAGTTCTAGCAATAGAGAGTGAGCGGCCACAGGCTGAAAGCCCTCACGGTCAGAAAACAATGAAAACCACCCAGGAGTGACTGTCGGAAAGTAGGATCGTTACCTACAAAGTATGACAGGACGGTTGGCCTCGTTAACGGCCGCAATGAGTGCAGGTGAAGCATCACCTTGCAGAATTTGGGTGGAATCGCGATCGTCATCGCCCCAATGTGGGCTGTGGCGATTTTTTATTTGGAGGTTATTTATGTCAGAAAATGGAAATGTTCCGTACGAAGAATCAGAGCTTTATCGAAAGCGGCATTCGGCTGCGCATGTCATGGCTGAAGCTGTGTTAGAAAGCTTCCCAGATGCAAAGCTCGCCATAGGGCCACCCATTGAGGATGGTTTCTATTACGACTTTGATTTAGGCTATGATGAAGACGGCAAGCCGCGTACCTTCTCACCCGAGGACCTGGAAGTAATTGAGCAGAACATGAAAGCGCTGCTCAAGAAAAATGCGCCGTTTGAACATTCAACCATGTCCATCGAGGAAGCACGCAAATTCTTTGCGGATCAGCCCTATAAATTGGAATTAATAGACGATCTGGCGAAAGGCAAGGAAGATGAAAACGGTAATTCAATTACCGAACCGGCATCTGAGGTCAGCATCTATCGCCAGCGTGATTTTGTCGATCTTTGCAGGGGTCCTCATGTAGGGTTCACAAAACAGGTCAAGGCAAATGCGGTTAAAGTGCTGCGCAGCAGTGGTGCATACTGGCGCGGGGATGAAAACAATCCCCAATTACAGCGTATTTATGGAACAGCCTGGGACAATCGCACGGAGCTGGATGCTTATCTAAAACGCCTGGAGGAAGCGAAGCAGCGAGACCACCGGCGCCTTGGCAAACAATTAGGCTTATTCCACATTTCGCCTCTGGTGGGCAGTGGCTTACCGCTCTGGCTGCCAAAGGGTGCGATCCTGCGCGAAGAACTCGAAAATTTCTTGCGCCAGGCACAGATGGAACGGGGTTACCTGCCGGTCATTACGCCGCATATCGGCAATCTGGATCTTTACAGAACAAGCGGTCACTACCCTTACTATAAAGACAGCCAATATGCACCGATCAAGATTGATGAAGAGGAGTTCCTGCTTAGACCCATGAACTGCCCCCATCACATCGAGATTTACCGCAGTGAGCCACGCAGCTATCGTGACCTGCCGGTCCGCCTGGCGGAATTTGGAACGGTGTATCGCTATGAAAAGAGCGGCGAATTGAGCGGACTGACCCGCGTGCGCGGCTTCACAATTGATGACTCACACCTATTCGTAACTCCGGAGCAGCTTGAAGAAGAATTCATTGGCGTGGTTGAACTTATTCAATTTGTGTTCGGCGCGCTCGGTTTTAGTGATTTCCGTGCTCGACTGGGTATTAACGATCCGAACAGCGATAAATATGCCGGTTCACCGGAAATGTGGAATGAAGCTGTCAGGCTCATTCGCAAAGCGGCCGACAAGGTAGGCATGAACTACACTGTTGAAGTCGGTGAGGCTGCCTTCTACGGCCCTAAGCTGGACTTCATCGTTCGTGATGTGCTCAAACGGGAGTGGCAGCTGGGAACGGTCCAAGTTGATTTCTTGCTACCCGAAAGATTCGGCCTGGAATATACGGGTGAGGATGGCCAAAAACACCGTCCGGTGATGATTCATCGCGCGCCTTTTGGCAGTCTGGAACGCTTCACGGGTATTCTGATCGAGCATTTTAACGGGGCTTTCCCCTTGTGGCTGGCTCCGGTACAGGTGATCATGATTCCAATCGCCGACAGGCACATTGAATACGCGAATCAGGTCGCCAAGGATTTACGCGCTGCGGGACTGCGCGTTGAAGTTGATAAATCAGGCGATCGTATGAATAAACAAATTCGTAATGCCCAGCTGCAGAAAATACCTTATATGCTAGTTGTAGGTGACAATGAAGAGGCAGAGGGTAAAGTGGCGGTGCGCACCCGCGAAGGTGAAGACCGTGGCCCTCAGGACACAGCCGATTTCATCGCCCAGGCAAAGGATTTGATTGATTCTAAGTCTATGGAGATTTAGAAGCGCGCAAGGGCTGGGCAATAAAAAAAGAGGCTGCATTTTCCTGCAGCCTCTTTTTTATTGTCCCTTAAGTATGTAATGTGTCCCTTTTTTGGAACCAATCTTTAGCAGCAGTCCTTTATTTACTAAATCGACCAGGTCTAAGCGTAAGGTCTCCGGTGAAACATTCGGGCATAATCCACGATAGTCCGAATTGGTGATGCTGCCATTTTTACGAACAAAAGCCAGAGCCTGCATCTGGCGTTCGTTCATGCTGCGAGTCCATTTCGGTGTAGACGGCCGTTCCCGCCTGTTCGAAAGAGTTACGCTAAATGAATGCGCTGATGCACTAAAGACAGGTGGGGCATGCCCGGCATCGACCATCTCCTCGATCATGCGGTCGATACCCAGGCCCAGCTCCTCAATAAATCCCCATTGATAAAGGCCGCTGACCAGACGCGGGTTGCGTGAAAAATGCTCGTCGATCAGGTTATCAAGCGTCATATAACCGGGAAGACCGCCAGGACTTATGATCTCCAGGCGGTCGCCATACATCCTGATCTCAATACGCCGTCCTTGAATGCGGTAATCACGGTGAGCTACCGCATTGACCAGCGCCTCGCGAACGGCAAACCGCGGATACTCGGTCAATTCTTCTCTTTCCAGACCGTTTACCGTTGCGCCAACGCGCATCTCTTCAAAAACAACGTTCCAGGCGCGAGCTACCAGACGAGCCAACGGACCGCTTAATTCATCACGACGGCCGTAGCCGATACCGCCATCTTCCCCCCTTGCTTCACTGCCTGGGAACTTCACAAAGACGATACCACTTTGGGGGAAAAACATCTGTGGATTTTTTCCGAATAAGAGGATGCCCGCCGTTGTCGGATTGCCCTGGCGGTCAGTCGCTCCGATTTCAAATAAGAGCTCGGCCGTTGTACCTGTTCTCGCACCACTGCGCACCTCGCGATTATCCAGAAATTCTTCAATAATTTCCGGGTCCAAATCTTCCGCGCGCGCACCGGGAACCACTTTGGTTTCAAACTCGGCCGTTTGCCTGCTGGCAGCCAAATCTCTTATTTCATCCCCCGATAAAGTACGATTTTGCGCTCCACTGCGAATCAGGACACGGCCGTCATAAAGAGTGTGTAGATCAAGGCTGCGGGCGATATTAATGCCGATCAACGATCTATCGGCCGTTTCTATCATTTGCCAGCTGCTCGGAACAGGCGGGCGGCAAAGCGTGGCCGCCTCACGCAAAGCACTGTCTGCTTCCTCTTCCCAAACTTCCTGCGCGAATTTTCCGTTCTCATAAACGCCAAATATGATCAACCCGCCATCACTGTTTGCCATGGCGACCATATCTTCAGCGAGTGCTTGCGCATCCGCTTGAGGTAAAAACGCCAAGCGCGGTCCAGGGAGCTTGTTAATCATCTATTTCTCCGATTGGCGATTCTATAATGAACAATCGCCTCCATTAGCAGCCGCGGCGGCAGCGCCGATGATGCCCGCTTCATTTAACAATTTGGCCGGCACGATCTTGGCATTCGTTTGAATATATTTCAGGTATTTTTCGTGATGCTTAATGACGCCTCCACCAACGATAATCAATTGGGGGGAAAATAAGAACTCGATATGTCGGAAATATTCGTTTAAGCGTTCAGCCCACTCTTTCCAACTCAGATTCTCCTCTTTGCGCACACGGTCGGATGTGTAGTTTTCCGCATCCATTTCATGTCCCGGCAAATATAGATGTCCCATTTCAAGATTCGGTACACAAACCTTATTAACAAACATGGAAGAACCGATACCCGTACCCAGGGTAAAGATCATTGTTCCGCCTTTCCTTTTTCTTCCGGCTCCGAAACGCATCTCCGCGTAGCCGGCGAGGTCGGCATCATTACCAACAACAACCTCACATCCTGTCGCCTTAGAGATCTTTTTTTGTGCTTTAAATTTGTACCAGTCCGGGTGAATATTAACGGCCGAGTAAATTACCCCATCAATCACAATTCCGGGGAAGCCCACTCCAATTGGGCCCTCATAATTGAAATGATCCTTTATCCTTTCAATAACAGCGATAACAGCATCCGGTACAGCAGGACGTGGTGTTGGAACACGATATCTATCGGTGACCATCTCTCCCCGCTTGGTATCCACCAGCGCACCTTTAATGCCGCTGCCGCCAATATCAATACCCAGTGCTACTTTCATCTCTCTTTTCCCAAACTTCCGGCCATTCCTTTCGGCCAGTACAAATTATTACCTACAAATCTTTACGAAATGAAGCCATAAAAGTGAGGCAGCGCTTTTACAGGTCTTTCAGATACCTCAATTGCATCCAGGATCTGTTTACGCGCCTCTTCAAGCTTTTGTGGATCATCGGCGTGAATTTTGCCAATCACCTGCCCGGCAGAAACATGATCGCCAATCTTGACAGTCAGTAAAAATCCAACAGCCGGGTCAATCTTATCACTTTTTACCCGACGCCCTCCACCGAGGTTAACACTGGCCCATCCCAATTCAGAAGTATCCATGCCGGAAATATAACCCTCTCGCGAGATCAAAATATCTTCAATATATTTCGCCCGCGGCAGCAAGTCAGGATTATCTATTTGTTCAACACTGCCTCCCTGGGCGGCGACCATTTCGCGGAATTTCGCCAAGGCTCGGCCGTCATCCAATGCGGCCGCTGCCAGCTGTTCCGCTTCAGCGATCGTTTCCGCTTTACCGGCCATCAACAACATATAACCGGCAATCTTCAGACAATGCTGCCGGAAGTCCGGCGGCCCGTCTCCTCTCAGAGTGTCGATGGCTTCTTTAACTTCCAGGGCATTCCCGACCGCATAACCTAATGGCTGGTTCATATCAGTAATAACGGCGACAACCTCCCGGCCGGCATCTTCGCCAATGTCCACCATGATTTGTGCTAACTCGCGGGCTTCTTCTTCAGTCTCCATAAAGGCCCCGCTCCCGGTCTTAACGTCGAGCACAATACCGTCCGCCCCACCTGCGAGTTTTTTAGACATGATCGATGCGGCAATCAATGATTTATTGCCAACAGTTGCCGTTACATCGCGCAGGGCGTATAAGAGACCGTCAGCCGGGGCGAGAGAAACAGACTGGCCGGCAAGGACCAGACCAATATCAGCAAGCTGATTTCTACATTCATCCAAAGATAATTGATAGGTCCAGCCATCGATACATTCCATTTTATCAAGCGTGCCGCCGCTTGAGCCTAATCCTCGGCCGCTCATCTTCCCAACCGGTACGCCGAGAGAGGCAACAAGCGGTTGAACAACCAGGGTGGTTTTATCTCCAACGCCACCGGAGGAATGCTTGTCTACGACGAACGTCCCCATATTATGTAATTGCAGCTGATCCCCGGAACGGGCCATGGCCATTGTCAGGTCTACCGTCTCACGCCGGTTCATTCCGTTTATATAAATTGCCATTAATAAGGCGGCTGCTTGATAATCCGGGATTTCACCGGCTGTATAACCATTAATAAAGAATTCGATCTGCTCACGGGTCAACTCACCGCCATCCCGCTTCTGCTCGATCACGTTTATCATATTCATGACTATCTTCTGTTACCTCTGCTCACAAACCTATCTAGTTTGTAACATTATATCAGCTATCGGTATAATTCTCGATAATCTTTACCCACAAGACGGAGCACCAGGATGAATCCTATGTCAGCAAAAGTTGATTTTCTTTTAACCGGCGGCACAGTTGTCACTATGAACGACAACTTCGATGTCTATGTCGATGGCGCAGTAGCTATTCGCGATGACTCAATAATTGCCTTAGGCCAGACGGCCGATCTCACGCAAGCATACATAGCAAAAGAAGTGATTGATTGCCAAGGACGGGTAATCATCCCTGGAATCATCAATGCCCATACGCATATTCCCATGACCCTTTTTCGCGGCCTGCATGATGATCTTCGACTTGATGTCTGGTTGGGCTACTTAATGCCCCTGGAGCGAGAGTTTGTAACGCCTGAGTTCGTGCGCCTGGGAGCACGTATGGCTTGTGCAGAAATGATTCGCTCCGGCATTACGTCTTTCGCCGATATGTATTACTTTGAGGAGGCGATCGCCGAAGAAACAGCGCATATCGGCATGCGTGCCCTGCTCGGCCAAACGATCTTAATCTTTCCCGCTCCAGATGCATCCACCTATGAAGAAGGGTTGATTCGATGCCGGCGCTTTATCGAAAAGTGGCAGGATCATCCACTGATCCAACCGGCTGTCGCCCCCCATGCCTGGTACACGGCCACCCCCGAACTCTTAAGAGCCTGCACCGATCTGGCAATGGCTTTTGACGTTCCTCTACATACCCACGTTAGCGAAACAGGTCTGGAAGTGGAAAACTGCCGCAACGATAACCATACCGATATTGTGTCCTGGTTACAACGTCACGGTATTTTAAACACTAAACTTGTCGCCGCACATTGTGTCCATCTTGATCGTTCTGAGATGTTCATGCTTAAGGAAGCCAATGCCGGAATCGCCCACTGCCCCACCAGCAATCTTAAATTGGCCAGCGGCATTGCCCCTATCGGCCAGATGCTTGAGCTTGGACTTAACGTCGGCGTAGGCACTGACGGACCGGCCAGCAATAATGACCTGGACATGTTCGAAGAAACGCGTCTGGCTGCCCTGCTGGCAAAAACTGCCAGTAGTGACCCCACTGTCTTGCCTGCCCGGCAAGCCCTGGAAGCAGCAACGATTGGCGGCGCACGCGCGCTGCATATGGCGGATATAACAGGGAGTCTGGAACCGGGGAAACGCGCTGATCTCAGCATTGTCTCCGTGGATGGCATGCATAACTATCCTCATTTTCAACACAATCCCGATTTTGTCTATTCACAATTAATCTATTCGACCAAAGCCACGGATGTCCAGGATGTGATTTGTAACGGCCGTTGGCTGATGCGTGAAGGCTCTCTGCTGACCATTGATGAAGAAACAACGTTAAAAGAAGCTGCTGAAGTTGCCAGACAAATCGATGCCTTCGTAGCCGAAAGGGAATCCAGCCCCTACAACAAACTCGTATTTCTGGCCGGTGTCCAGCGTCAAGAAAGTTTTGAAGTGCAGATCAAAGTGCCCATCACCGACGATGCTGCCGTGATTGCTGCTATGGAAAGCGAGCAAATCGAGATCGTCAAGCATGTTCATTACCGCCAGTTTGATCGCTACTTCTTCTTTAACGACAGCGATCAAGATGTCGCCACCTTGCGCTACCGGGAGGATGAATTTGTCAGCCCAGATAGCGAAGTCACACAGGTCCGGGCACGTTTGACATTGATTGGCGAAGAAGAGCGAGATGAGTTCGACCATGCCATTATGCTTTCACGGTCCCGCTTCCTGGCGGAAGCCAGCAACAGTTTGCGTTTTTATGAAGAATATTTTCAACCAAGCAGTCAAATAGCCGTCAATAAGGATCGTCTGCGCTGGCGAATCGTTTACGAGGGAACAGATTTTGCCGTCAATCTCGATCAGATTACCAAACCCGAACTGCCGGGCTACTACCTGGAAATCAAATCTCGCACCTGGTCACGTAAGGATGCGGAGCGAAAGGTTGGCTTGATCATTCAATTACTTGGGTTGTTAAATATCAAGCCGGAAACGGCCGAACGGCGTGAATATACACGCATCGTCACCGATATGGCAGTATAAAAAAGGCCGCTTTGTGCGGCCTTTTTATTTTACATTTGATGGGGAGAGACTAGAGGCCAACTAAATTCTGGAATTTCATGACCGAGTTCAAATCCCCATCAACCTTAATCTTTCCGGACATAAAGGCCATCATGGGATTCAAATCGCCACGCGACATCTTGGCAAAGTCATCAGCATCCATTTTTAAAGTTGCGCTTGGAGCTTCGACACTGCCTTTATTCACAGCCATTGCCCCGTCTTTAATGCCGACATACCATTGGCCGCCACCATCACCGCTAAGTTCAAACTGAACCGTCATGTCAAGATCACCGGCCTTATCCGCCTGAAAACGCTCGGTCATCGAATCGAATATTGGTTGTAAATCGGCCATGTTTTTAAGACTCTCCTTATTAAGCATTAGACCCAATTTTATACTCCCCTCATTGGAAAGCATACTGTAACATTATTGCGAAGTATAACAAGAGCTATTTTGGGGTGTCAAGCTTACTAACAGATGGTAGAAAACATCTCAAAATTAACGTTTTCTCAATGATTACCCTCCAAGAAACAACCAACCCATTAGAGTGTTTGGCAGCCCCATTTTCCTTAGGTAGAATCTCGTCGAAAATGGGACAATAACGGCGGCTTGGGAAAAGCCGCCTTTTCATTGCTGCTTAAGTTAAATGGTATGTTCAAACTTACGGTTTAACTACTTTATGGAGAGGAAAATGGAACAAAATGACTCAAACAGCAAGGGGCAAACTCGCGCACTTATCATTGGTGGGTTTGCCGTCGTTGCTGTCCTGATTTTAATCGGCTTGTTTTTACCCCCTATTTCATTAGGAGAACGCCTTGGTTTTGGATCAAGCGGCACGGGTGAAACAGATACTGTAGAAACGGCCGACGCCGGTGCTTTTGTCACTACGAGAGCTGAATCGGCAACCATGCCCGAAGGGGTTGCTCTGGCAATGAGTAATGGTTCGGCCGATATTACCGCCATGAGCCAAAGCGATTTTCTCGGGGCCAATGCGGCGGCTCAGCCACCGCAAAATCTGGCAATTACCGGTGATGTTTACACGGTTTCAGCATCAGACAATAGTGCGCAAGGCCAGATAGCCCTACCCATCCCCACCGATGCATCTAATCTCAAAGATCTAGATCTATATGGGTGGGACGGCAGCGAGTGGTCTTTTATCCCCAGCCAGATAGACGCTGAGAGCCAACAAATAGTTAGCGACGATCGAGAGCTTCCCCAGGCTTTCGCTTTGATTGAAACCGGAGCACCCGAGGAAGTCGCTGTCACAGGTTACGTCAGTTCCGGAACTAAGCTTCCTACCGCAGTGCTTCCGCTCGTTTCTGATATCGTGATCAGCGGGTTAAAGCTGAACAGCGAAGGCACATTGGATGGCGAAATCGAACGCCAACCAGACGGCGCCTATAATCAATGGGTCCAGGTTTCCAATGTCGGCCCGATTATTGACCAGGTTGCCTTATCAACCCTGCTCGGCAATGTCGAGTTACAGCAAGATCAGATCGATCAACTGGTCACTCTAGCCGAAACAGGCGGGTATCAAGGCATTGAATTAAATTATCAGCAAGTTCCGGAAAACCAAGCCGATGCCTTTAGTACATTTTCTCGTAACCTCGCTGATGCGCTTCATGCCCACGGTTTGCAGTTAGCTATAACTCTGGGTGAACCGACATTTAACGGCAGCACGTGGAACAGCGACGGTCAGGATTGGGTAACCCTGGGGGAAATAGCGGATGTTTTGAATATCGAACTTCCCCTCAATCCGACAGAATATGGTCAAGAGGACGAGGCGGCCCAGCTTCTCGCTGATGTTACCCGCCAGATCGATCGCACCAAGTTACACAGTTTAGTTTCTGCTGCGGCCGTTGATGGCTTTGGAGATGCATTTTCTTCCTTATCGAACGAAGACGCCCTTGCTAACTTTGGAGAGCTGCAGTTCATACAGGGCAGTGAGGAAATCCAGCCTGAAGAAACTGTCGAAGTCGCTCTTTCCGGAAGCGCTCAACCACTGGAGTGGGATGGCGACAGTCTGACTTATCGCTACAGCTACGAGAAAGATGGCCAAACACACAGCGTGTGGCTGGGAAATGAAGCCGCGCTGAATCACCGTATCCAACAGCTGCTGAATTTCAATCTATCCGGTATAGGAATTCGCGGTCTGCAAACCATTGCGGATGGAACGGGTTACGCGGCTGTCTTGAATAACTTAATAGGCGATAGCGTAGAACTAGAATCTCCCGGCGCGGCCATTGCCTGGACCGTGCGCGATGAGGATGACAGCGTAGTAGCCAGTGAAAGTGGAAATGCTCTCGCTTTCACATGGGAAGCCGGTGAAACGGAAGGTGAATACGTTATCCATGCTGATTTCGCCCTCGGTGATAATATTGCCAATTTAGGCACTGTCACCGTCGCTGTCAATGCAGATGAGGAAGAAGTCGCCGAAGCTGAAACCCCCGAACCTACCGCTGAGGGAGAAGAACCTGCATCGGAAGAGACGGCAGCGGCAGAAGCCACTGCAGCTCCGACTTTCTCTGGTGACGGCGACGCAGTTGTCGCAGTCAGTGCCAACATTCGCACCGGCCCCGGCCTCACCTATGGAACGCTGGCGGATGGCGCTGATCCGGGAACACAACTTGATTTAATCGGCCGTAATTCGGACAGCAGTTGGCTAAACGTCGTCCTTGAAGACGGCCGTGAGGGTTGGGTTTTCGCCTCTCTCGTTACCGTCAACCCCAACGTTAATGTCGCCTCATTAGAGGTAATCGAAGTCGCTCCTCCCGCAGCTGCTGCTGCAAGCACGAGCGATGACAGCGGTTCTACCACCACGGCAGCTGCGCCGGCACCCATCGCTGTGGCGCCAATCACCAATACCGGCTTTGAGCTTGGCGGCCAGAGCCACAGCTTTGGCAACCCACAGTTAATGAGTTACGCGGGCATGAATTGGATCAAGTTCCAGCACAAATGGGGTCCTGGTGACGATCCCAGCGCTGTTGCTGGACGCATCCAACAGGCGCACGCCAATGGCTTTAAAGTCTTGCTGAGTATTCCCGGCCAGACCACATATCCCGACAGCATCGATTTCAACGGCTATGTTGAGTTCTTGCGTGGCGTCGCCGCCCTGGGTCCCGATGCCATTGAGGTTTGGAACGAGGAGAACATTGACTTCGAGTGGCCGGCAGGGCAGATTAATCCCGCATCCTACGTGAATAATATGCTGGCCCCGGCTTATAATGCCATCAAAGGCGCGAATCCTAATGTCATGGTTATCAGCGGCGCCCCGGCGCCCACCGGTTACTTTGGTGGTGGGTGCAGCGCTAATGGCTGCGATGATAACGCCTTCCTGGCAGGCATGGCCGCTGCCGGAGCAGCTAACTACATGGACTGCGTCGGTGTACACTACAATGCCGGCGCGACCTCACCATCGCAGTCGACCGGACACCCGGCCGGTTCCAACCATTACAGCTGGTATTTCCAACCCACATTAGATCTATACTATTCATCCCTTGGAAAACCGGTATGCTTCACAGAGTTGGGCTACCTATCCGGTGAAGACTTCGGCGGCGTGCCTTCACGCTTCTCCTGGGCGGCTAACACGAGTGTCGCCGAGCATGCACAATGGCTGGCCGAAGCGGTTAGCTTGGCTGCAAACAGCGGTAAAGCGCGTTTAGCCATCATTTTCAATGTCGATTTCACAATGTACGGAGACGACCCTCAGGGTGGTTACGCCATGATCCGGCCTGACGGCAGCTGCCCCGCCTGTGAAACCCTTAGGCAGGTGATGGGTGGCTAGCCAGTTTAAAGGGGCGTGGTAATTATTAACAACAGGCGCATCCTTTCTGGTAAGGGTGCGCCTTTTTTCTGATCATACAAGCTCATGCGTGGATCGGTAGGCAGCATTTCAGCCGCTCAATTTTGTTTGACCGGCCGGACGGTTGCTAACCTTTCTAAGGAGTTAACAAAAATGAAACGATGGTTCTATGTAATCTTTTTAATGGTCATAATCCTTTCGATCGCAACAGCCTGCGGCGATGCTTCACCAGGAGAAACCACGGAATCCGGGGAAGTCAGCCAGGATCAATCGTCACCTACAACTGAAGCAGCCGAAGAAACGATACTCCCACCACCGGTGATAACCGAGGAAGAGGGCAATCTTGAAGGCCAACCTCCGGCAAGCGAAGAAGAAACCGCACAACCTGTCGATGAGGAAGTGCAATCTGAACCTGTCGCAGCCGCTGAGGAAGAAGTGACTGAAGGGGCAGCCCAACCCATGGCACCCTGGTCGGCCGATGATTTCGGTTACGGGGTGCAAGTGCATGGAAATGCAACCGTCGGAGATCCTGCGGATACAATGCGCACCGCCAAAGAGGGTCTAGGCGTGGATTGGGTGAAAATGCAAATTCAATGGTGGCTGGTTCATCCCGATCCTGATGTGGACCAGTGGTTCTTCTACGATGGTGTGGTTGACCAGGCGCACGAGAACGGGCTGCGTCTTATGGTGAGCGTTGTCGGTGCTCCGGCCTGGACACGTTCTGATGGAACGGAAAATGGACCACCTGATGATTACGGCCAATACACGGCATTTTTAACTGAAATGCTGGAACGTTACGATGGCAAAATTGACGCTATCGAAGTATGGAACGAACAAAACCTGGATCGCGAATGGGCAACCGCAAATGGGGTAAACCCAGAAGATTATGTGCAGTTCTTGCAAGTAGCCAATGAGGCAATTAAAGCGCATGACCCCAATATCATTGTTATCAGCGGCGCTCTGGCCCCGACAGGCGGTGGAGATTGGGTCAGTTGGATCGATGATTTCCAATGGCTGGATCGAGCTTTGGCTGCCGGGTTACTGGATTACGCTGACTGCGTAGGTACCCATCATAATGGGTACAATATCGGTCCGGATGTAACTTATGAAGAAGCGCCATCCGATCCCCAGGGGGCAACGGCCGTTTTCCGGGGCCCGTTCGACAACCCACACCACAGTTGGAGCTTTAAATCCACGCTGGACACCTATGCGGAAAAGGTACAGGCTATCGATCCAAACAAGAAGCTGTGCGTAACTGAATTTGGTTGGGCCAGCAGCGAGGGGTATGACACTTATCCCACGGGCTTTGAATTCGCGCAAGACAACACGCTTCAAGAACAGGCTGATTTCATCACCCAGGCCTTCCAACAAATGCATGATTCAGGTAATGTATGGCTCGCCTACTTGTTTAATTTTGATTTTGGCAACAAGGGCTCCGGACCGGAGGACGATCCTGTCCCTTACAGTATCATAGATACACAGGGCATTCCCAGACCAGCTTTTGAAGCGCTGGCTAATATGGAAAAACCACGATAAAAACCTTTCTCCCGGCAGGTGAATGACCTGCCGGGAGTTTTCCATTCAAATTCAATCCTTAAATGCGTCATATTTTTCTCTTCGTTCTCCTGTTAATACCAAGCCTCATTTTCCCAGGCTGCAGCCAGGCAGATTCGCTCGAACCGTCCAATTTGCCGGTCAAGCAATATTTTCCTTCCCCGGCTTACGGCATGCACACCAATATGTGGTGGAAGCCGGACTTGATTGAAAAAGATCTTGACCTGGTGAGCGAGATAGGTTTTGGTTGGGTAAAACAGAAATTCCCCTGGCGCGAGATCGAAGGGATTGAAAAAGGCCAGTATGACTGGTACCGGCCGGATCGTATTGTCGAAGCAACAGAAGCTAAAGGCCTTAACCTGCTAATTCGCCTGGATCGTCAACCTTTTTGGTCGGAACCCGAAGAGAACCTCTGGCACGAAAACCAGGCTCCTGGCGATTTGAATGATTTTGGCGACTTCTGTGGCGCCGTGGCCGAACGCT
Source organism: Promineifilaceae bacterium (SeqCode) (assembly GCA_046259485.1). Taxonomy (GTDB): domain Bacteria; phylum Chloroflexota; class Anaerolineae; order Promineifilales; family Promineifilaceae; genus JAACFF01. The sequence goes on from JBJYWP010000077.1 coordinate 81,647, forward strand.
ATCGCGGCCGTATTGCCGCTTACCAGGTTTGGAATGAACCCAACTTAAGCCGAGAATGGGGCGATCTTCCCCCAGACCCCGTGCACTATACAGAACTGTTGGAAGTTTGTTATTCAGCCATTAAAGCCGCAGACCCGCAGGCGATCGTAGTCTCTGCCGGGTTGGCGCCGACCGGAACAAGCAGCGCCCAGGCAATGCCCGATACGGATTTTCTCCAAGGTATGTATGATGCCGGTGCAGCCGACTTCTTCGATGTCCTGGGGGTTAACGCTCCGGGTTACAAAGCCCCACCGGAACTGCCCCCTGGGGAAGCTGAACAGGCGGAATATGGCGGAGGGCGTTGGTTCGCTTTCCGGCATGTTGAAGACATTCGCGATATCATGGTCAAGAATGGAGATGCAGATAAGCAAATTGCCATTCTGGAAATGGGTTGGACGCTTGACCAGGTAAATCCCGATTACGCCTGGTTTGCCGTCGACGAAAGCACGCAAGCAGACTACCTGGTTCGCGCCTACCAGTACGCGGCCGAACACTGGCAGCCATGGATCGGGCTGATGACGACGATTTATATCCCAGACTATGACTGGAAGGCCGAAGAAAATGAACAATGGTGGTGGTCGATAGTACTTCCAGATGGTACTCCGCGTGAAGCGTTTTATGCCCTGCGCGACATGCCAAAAGTTCAACAGACAGATTGATTGTTATGTCCTGGATACTCGCGGTTTCTTACCTGATTCACCTGCTGGCGACCGTCGTTTGGATCGGCGGGATCGCTTTGCTCACGCTTCTCGCCTGGCCAGCTTTACAGCGTGGAACTTTAGCATCCAATCAATGGTGGGCTATTCAGCGCAAATTTATCCTCTGGGCCAACGTGAGCATGGTACTGCTGCTAATTACCGGTTTTTACCAGATGACCGTGGACAGCAACTACCACGGATTCCTGAACTTTGACAGTCAGTGGGCTGTTGCAATCTTGCTAAAGCACATAGCCTATATCGCCATGATCGGCATAACAGTCTATTTACAATCCGTCCTCTATCCGGCTATGTCCAGGGCCGCCTTACTCGCCGAACAAAAACCGAAGTTAGGAAAAACAGAGAGCGACAAAATCCAGAAACGCGAAATTTTATTACTCCGTTTAAACCTCCTTTTCGCCATCATCGTCTTATTTTTCACAGCTTTGGCCACGGCCGTATAACAGACTCTTGGGGAATCTCCCAATTTTCGCCTCCAAAAAACGATTGTAAGTTGTTTTGTAAGGGTGCCATTTTATGCTACTTATGGCGTGGCTAGCCATGCTTATTACAGGCATATGTATTAGATAGAAGCAGTGGACATGCTCCGAGCACCAATTAAAACCAAAGCAACATTTACCGGTCAATTATTACAAATAATTGATAACAATGTGCGCTTGGAACAAGCCGGCAAAGCAGCCTTTGATTATCTCTTCGTGGTACCCACATTAATTCTTCTGGCTCCACTCTTCCTGATAATCGTACTGCTTATCAAGCTCGAATCTCCCGGGCCCGTTCTTCACAGACAACGCGTTATTGGGGAATTTGGTCGCTATTTCACAGCCTATAATTTCCGGACTACCTACCTGGATGGAAATGACCGGCTCATTCGCAGCCGCAACGCCTGGGTAGCCTTATTAAAAAATGAGGGATCGATCTCCTCAGATCCGCGTGTAACTCGCGTTGGCTTGTACCTTCGCCGGTTTGGACTCGACGACCTACCCAAGCTGTTTAATATCCTGAATAGACAGATGTCACTGGTCGGGCCAAGCTTGCTAACCCGCAATGACGTAGCAAAACTTGGGACACGGCGCGTTGAACAAATTACAACTTTCAAACCTGGACTAACGGGTTTGGGGCAGATTCGTTTTCGGACTATCTCGAGTATTGAACGTTACAATCTTGATTTGGACTATATCGACAACTGGTCCATTAAGACTGACTTTCAGATATTACTCAACACCTTACATGCAGTTAGGGAGGACAGCATCCTCTAGGCCACTCGGGTAGCTCACCCGGGACAAAACCCCCACATGAGTGAACGTGGGGGTTTTTGTTTTTAGAAGCAGATATCCCATAAACCCCTTTTAATTTCTTGCCCTATTTAGACACCAACCAGGTGCAGCCAGATAAATCCACCAAATCGCCTATTGCTGTTTATCAGGCTTTCATAGAGAATAGAGCCGCTGTTGGGCACTATTTTTAACTTATTGTTATGTTTGAACTCGTATTCTTGGGCACATCCTCATCCGCACCTTCGGTAAAGCGCGGATTAAGCGGTCATATTATTATGCACCGTCACTATCGCTTCCTCCTGGATGCGGGTGAAGGCACACAACGGCAAATTCTAAAAAGCGGGCTGGGTTTCAAACGGCTCAATACCGTACTCCTAACACACAGTCATCTCGATCACATTCTTGGGCTGGCCGGCCTCACGTCCACCTTGAGCAGATGGGAAAATTTGGATTCCCTGGACATTTACGGTGGCCGGGCGACCCTGACACGCGTCCATAATTTGCTCTACCGGGTAGTTTTCCCTGGAAAAATTTCTCCCCCTCTTTCTATCAATCTGCACCAGTTGGAATCAGGGCAGGTCATCGTTGAAGATGATGTTTTCCGATTGACGGCATTCCCGGTTGAACATCGTGGACCCGATTGTTTTGGCTACCTTTTTGAAGAAAGAGCACATCGCCCATTCCTGGCCGATCGCGCGCTCGAGTTAGGTGTCCCCATGGGTCCGGAACGTAAACAGTTGGTTCGCGGTGAATCGATCACTTTACCCGATGGCCGGCTAATAACGCCTGATGATGTTCTTGGCCCCGCTGTTCCCGGCACAAAGTATGTCCATATCGGCGACGTCGGCCGTACGGATACACTGCATGATATTTGCCGTGACGCTTCAACGCTCGTGATCGAATCGACATATCTTGAAGCAGAGGTGGACATGGCCAGGCAGTTTGGCCATATGACGGCGGCAAAAGCAGCTTATCTAGCCCGAGACGCCGACGTTAAAACTCTCATTCTAACCCACCTATCGCGTCGTTACCGAGTAAGAGATATCTACAACGAGGCGTGCGCAATTTTCCCCAATACCTATGTTGCTCGCGACCTAGATCACTTCATTATCAGTCGCGACGGAGCAGAACGACAAAAAAAGAACAACGAATGAAACGGACAATTGAACACGTTGAAGTTTTAATCTGCGGGGCAGGTATTGCCGGCTTAGCTACTGCTTTTTTTCTTGCCCGGCGCCACGGGATCAAGAATGTGGTCGTTGTTGATGATCGCCCTCCGTTAAGTTTGACTAGCGACAAGTCCAGCGAAGGATATCGTAATTGGTGGCTCGGTCCCGATGATGCCATGATTCGCTTAATGAATCGCAGCATCGACCTGTTAGAAGAATTGGCCAGAGAAAGTGACAATCGAATACATCTCAATAAGCGTGGATATGTGTATCTGACGGCGAATGCTAAACGCGCCGAATTAATGGCCCAGCAGGCAATGCAAATCTCGCAGTTTGGGGCGGGACCGCTGCGTATAGATGGCGCTTATAAATATTCGGCAAACGAACCTTACGATTCAGCCCTCGATGGTGCTGACCTGGTCTACAATAAAGAGGTCATTCAAGCTAATTTCCCGTTTTTAGCTAATGACACACTCGCTATGCTGCATGCACGGCGCTGCGGCTGGCTGAGCGCCCAACAGCTGGGCATATATCTCCTGGAGCAGGCTAGGTCCGCCGGTGTACGCCTGATTAACGGCCGGGTGATGGCGGTTACATTACAAAACAATTGCATGCAAACAGTCCATATCCAGTCTGCTGACGGCCAAAGGAACTATAACACAGATCGTTTCGTCATCGCTGCTGGACCGATGTTACAGGAAGTAACCAACCTGTTGAATATCAGATTACCTGTTTATAATGAGCTCCATGGCAAGGTTGCCTTCGAAGATAGTGAAGGCATCATTGATCGAAATGCCCCGCTGATGATCTGGAACGATCCCATTCATCTTCCCTGGAGTGAGACAGACAAGGCCGACCTAATCCTCGATAAAGAGACCTCCTGGCTTTTGGATGAGTTTCCCCCAGGGCTGCACTTCCGCCCCGAGGGAGGACCTGGAAGCAAGACCATTCTGGCATTGTGGCCTTATCACATCATACAGAGAAATCGCCCTCAATGGCCAATATCGTTTGAAGCAGATTTTGTGGAAATTATCATGCGCGGTCTCACATGCATGATCCCTGAATTGGGCATATATTTGGATCGCATGTCTCCGCCGGTAATTGATGGAGGTTACTACACCAAAACGAGAGAAAACCGTCCCTTGATTGGCCCATTACCCATTTCAGGCGCATATGTGATTGGCGCTTTGTCCGGCTTCGGTATCATGGCTGCGCCGGCTGCGGCTGAACTCGTATCAGCTCATATAGCAGGTGAGAGTTTACCCGATTATGCAGGCGCATTTGATTTAGCTCGCTACCGCGATCCCGCCTATCAGGACCTATTCAAAAACTGGGATCCATTAGCCGGTCAGCTTTGACTTTAATATTCGCGTGACATGGCAGGGTGAATACGTTACAATGATCGAGAGCCTTAATGGTGCCCCGATACCGGCTTTCCGGTAATTTATTTGCGGCGGTAGCTATGCATCTAACACTCCAATTTTTGGGTTCATTTAAAGCACAGCTTAATGACGATATACCGCTCGAATCTCGTGCGAAGAAAATCGAAGCACTGCTGGCCTACCTGGCCATCGAGTCTGATCGTGCACATCGTCGGGAAAGCCTGGTCGGCTTACTTTTCCCAGAGGTGCCGGAAGAACAGGCAAGAACCAATTTACGACAGACGTTGACCAGACTGAGACGCGCCATTAACGATAAAAAGTCCGATCCACCGTTCTTACTGATAACGCGTGAATCAACACAGTTTAATCTGGACAGCGATCATTTTCTGGATGTAGAGAGCTTCATTCAACACCTCGGCGGGTGTCCTAAGCATCGGCCAGATCGCGATCGGGATTGTGAGGGTTGTATTCAGGAGTTGATCACCGCCGTTCAGTTGTATCACGGTCCATTTCTCGACGGGTTTTCTCTTGACGATAGTGCCGCATTCGAAGATTGGATAGCCTTCAGAAGAGAGCAATACAAGGGAAAGGTACAGGCTGCACTGCAAGATCTGGCTGATTTTTATGAGCGGCGCGGCGCTTATGCTGTTGCTACTGATTACGTTCGGCGCCAGATTCGACTCGAAACCTGGAATGAAGAGGCGCATCAGCAGTTAATGCGCCTGCTCGCTTATCAAGGGCAGCGGGCTGCTGCGCTACAACAGTACCAGACCGTTAAGAGAATCCTTGAAAATGAGTTGGCCGTTGAACCAATGGCTGAGACGCAATCTTTGTATGCGCGCATTCGTGCAGCCAGGAATGACCGGCCATTCCAGCTGCCTCCCCGCCATACTAACTTTATGGGTCGAGAGCAGGAATTGGCATTGCTGAATGAGTATTTGGCTGATAAGGACAAGCAGCTGATAACGATCATGGGGCTAGGCGGTAGTGGTAAAACCGCCATCGCCACAGAAACCGGCTGGCGTGTCGCCACACGGTTTCTCGGTCCTTTCTACGACGGGGTATTCTTTGTTTCTCTAATGGGAATTCGAATCGAGGAAACGGACCAAGATGCAAAATCCTTGCATTTTGACCCGTTCGTCACGGCCGTCGCTGAAGCAATTGGATTCTCTTTCTCCGGCCAGCGGCATCCACGAGAACAGCTGTTACGCTATTTGAAGAACAAGTCGCTTCTGCTAATTGTCGACAATGTCGAACATGTAATCGCCGATATTCGTCCCTTCATCAGGGATATCTTGCATGAAGCTCCTGGTATTAAAATACTGCTCACATCCCGGGGACGGCTGGGCTTTAATGAAGAGTGGGTGCTGGAGATTGAGGGGCTTCCTTATCCAGGGAATGGTCAATTAATCACCGGCGGGGAACACCAACAGTCTCAACTCAAGGACTCCTCGGAGCCTTACCACGCCGTGGCCTTGTTTGAAAATCTGGGGAAACAGCTTTTACCTGAATTCAGTCTAAGTGATGAAATAAACTGCCCGGCTGCGGCCGTTTACCAAATCGCTCAACTGGTTCAAGGACTGCCGTTAGGTATTGAATTGGCGGCCAGCTGGCTCAGGACATTAAGTTGTTTAGAAATCGCCGCCGAAATCGAAACCAGCCTTGATTTTCTGAGCAGCACTATGGAGGATTTACCATCCAGGCATCGCAGCATGCGCGCGGTATTCAATTCCTCCTGGCAGTTACTTAATCAACAGGAACAACAAACCCTTCGCAGGCTTTCCGTCTTTCATGGACCATTTACTCGCCAGGCGGCCACGGCCGTCACCGGCGCATCGCTAGCTACTTTGAGCTCCCTGGTCGATCATTCATTGTTACACCGTCAAGATTTTCGAAAATCTCCGCAAATCGGAGGGCTCTACGAGCTTCTCGATATTTTACGCCAATACGCTACAGAGCAATTGGAAAAGGATGAAGCTGAGGCAAGCCAGGTGCGGAAAAAACACGCTGCCTTTTACTTACAATTTTTAAATCAACAGCGTGATATTTTACAAGGAAAGGAGCAACACCAGGCGGTTTCCGACATCTCAGAAAATATCAAACAAATACGCAGCGCGTGGCAGTGGGCCGCACAAAACCATGATCTGGACGGATTATCTCGCGCCCTGGATTCGCTGGGCTTGTTTTATTACATGCGCAGCTGGTTTATAGAAGGCGCTGATTTATTCGCCCTGGCGACAGCCGAGCTCGAACCCCTGCGCGGGGATCCCTACTCGGATAGTCTGTGGGGGCGATTAAGAGCACGCCAGGGTTGGTTTACATTTCTGCTTGGAAACCAGCACGGCGGGCTGTCACAATTACGTGAAAGCATTGCTGTCTTGCGTGAAGCTGATGACTCAACAGCCCTCGCATTTTCACTAAATTTCACAGCCGCCGCACTGGCAATACTTGGCAGTTATAAGGAAGCCAGGTCCCTCGCTCAAGAGGCGCTGCTGATCAATGAACAATGCCTCGATGCTTATGGCTGCGCGATCTCCAATAACATACTCAGCCAAATCGCCTACCAAGAAGGGGAATACTCCCTGGCTAAAATGCACTGTGAAGCAAGCCTGGCTTACGAAAAGAAACTTGACAACCGTTGGAGCATCGGCTTTTCCCTAACAAACCTGGGTCGGGTCGCATACGCGCAAAAGAGCTATGAAGAAGCCCTTGACTACTTTCAACAAAGTCTAGCCATCCGCCAGGCGCTCAAAGACAGCCGCGGCCAAGCGTTATGCCTGCGTTATTTAGGAGAAACGGCCCATGCGCAGGGCTGGTTTGAACAAGGTCAACAATACCTTGAAGAAAGCCTGGCAATATTTCAAGATATCGGCAGTCAGGATGAAACATCCGCTACTTTAAATAGCCTTGGCATCCTTGCTTTAGATCGTCAAGAAGAACGCGTGGCACAGCAATATTTTGTGGAAGCTCTGCAAATAGCCAAAATGTCCACGAATACACCTAGAATATTGGACGCCGAAATTAGTCTGGCCCGGTTACTTACCATTAAGGATCCGGTGGAAGCAGCGAGGATCGCTTTCTTCATTCAAGACCATCCGGCAGCTAATAGAAACAGCCGTGGCCAAGCCGCCAAACTAATTGATGAACTCAGACAAAAAAATCCTCAAGAACTGGCGGATGTAGATCAAGGGTATGAATCATTGACAGATATCGATCCATTTAGCGATAACCTGCTGGCCCTGTTTCTAAACGAATCTGCTTAACAACCACCTCAAGCCTATCGCTGCGTATGCATCACCTTGTTCCACCTTACATTGTAGAAAAATTCCGGCTGGGAACATCATCCGGTTCTTTTACCTGTGCCGCCCTATTTGTTGATATCAGCGGTTTTACCAGCCTTACTGAAACCCTGATGGAGCACGGGCAATATGGCGCTGAAATTCTCGCCGTAGTTATGCGCGCGGTCTTCACACCATTGATTCACAGTGTTTTTGAACAGAACGGCTTTATTACAGGCTTTGCCGGCGACGCGTTCACGGCCGTATTTCCAAAGGAAGCAAACCAGGCCTTACCACAGATTCGCGCCTTGGCTGCCGCCCGGCAGATTCAACAACACATGGCCGATAACATCCATCAAGAGACACGTTTCGGTCTATTTGAATTCTCGGCCAAAATAGGTTTAGCACTTGGAGAATCGACCTGGGGCATTATTTCCTCCGAAGATGGTCAGCAGGCTACTTATTTCTTCAGTGGTTCAGCAATCGACGGGTGTGCCCAGGCTGAAACTTACGGTTTCGCCGGGGAGATTGTCGCCGGTGATACCTTTTATGAGGCTGTGCGCGAATGGAGCGCCGCCGAACAGGTTCAAGATTATTGGCGCATCAAGCATATTGAAGGACCACTTCCCACGCCAGACCTGGTGGGAAAACCGCCGGTGAATATCGATCTGGCCTCACGCTTTGTTCCGCGGATCCTCTTGGAACGTGAAATTGAAGGAGAGTTCCGCCAGATTCTAAATCTCTTTATTGGTCTGCAGGGCACACCTACGAGAGAAGAACTGAATACCTTCATGCAAGATCTATTTCGCTTGCAAAACCGCTACGGGGGATTTCTCAACCGCATCGATTTCGGTGATAAAGGGTGTCACCTGCTGCTTTTTTGGGGCGCACCTCTCAGTCATGAATATGATCTGGCCCATGTACTCGATTTTATTCTAGCCCTGGAAGGGGGCAGCAAGATTCAATTGCGCGCCGGGATCACGTATCGCATTGCCCATGCGGGCATGATCGGTTCGGAACTGGCAGAGGAATATACTTGCTACGGTCGTGGCGTGAATTTAGCCGCTCGCTTTATGACCTCTGCCGGTTGGGGTGAAATCTGGCTGGATGGGGAAACTGCCCAACGCGCATCGGCCGAATTTGAGGTCCGGTCCATTGGTGCCAAAACATTGAAGGGTTTCGCCGAGGAGCAAGAAGTTTATCGACTTCAAGGACGGCGGATAAAATACGGATCGCGCTTTGAAGATAAACCTCTGGTCGGCCGTCAACAAGAATTAGAAGGGTTAAGAGAAGCGATACAGCCCATCTTTAACGGCCGGTTCGGGGGGAGTGCGGCCGTCATTGGCGAGGCGGGTGTAGGCAAAAGCCGTCTCGTAGATGCCCTTTATGCGTCCTATCTGGAACAAGAGCAGGCGGCCGTTTTTTTCTGCCAGGCCGATGAGCTGCTGCGCCAGTCGCTTAACCCCTTCCGCTACTTCTTGCTGCGTTATTTTAACCACACCCCGATGGATGACGATGATGCCAACAAGCAGCATTTCGAACAGAAGTTTGAGGATTTGCTTGAAGCTACGATCGATCCAGTGCTTAGAGAGGAACTCTTGCGTGCCCGTTCTTTTTTAGGACACCTGATTGGTCTAAGTTGGACAGATTCACTCTATGAACAGCTTGATCCGGAACTACGGTTTGAAAACACCTTAAGCGGACTAAAGGCATTTTTCAAAGCGGAAAGCTTGCGCCGTCCCCTGATCCTTCATTTGGAAGACGCGCATTGGTGGGACAGCGATTCGCAAACTTTCTTGAACAGACTAACGCGTAATGTTGCCAACAATCCCTTTGTGCTTGTCATCACCAGCCGTGAGGAACTTCTGGAGGGACTATTTGAACCGGCTGTACCTCAAGTAGAAATCCAACTACTGCCATTAGGGCAGGAGTCTGTCGCCGAATTAGCGGAAGACATTGTCGGGCATTTGCCTTCTCCTGCTCTGGTGAACCTGCTGCAAGAACGGACTCAAGGCAACCCCTTTTTCGTCGAACAAATTTTGCTGTATCTCCAGGCTCATGGACTCCTTGAAAAGGTGGAAGCGGACTCAGCAAGAACTCTGCCGGGTGATCCCAGCATCCCCACAGATGTGCGCGCTGTTCTGACTGCCCGCCTGGATCGCCTGCCGTTTGATATAAAGGATTTAGTCCAAAAAGCGGCCGTGTTGGGACGAGAGTTTGAGACCGCTATCCTGGCCGCCATGGTCGATAACGAAATCGACCTGGAATTTTGTCTAACCACGGGAACGGCCGAGAAGATCTGGGTAACTTCCGGGCCGGCAAGTTACGTGTTCCGCCATGCTTTACTCCGTGACGCGGCTTATGATATGCAGCTTGGTGCTCGGCTGCGCCAGTTACACAACCGGGCTGCAATTACCTATGAAGAAGTGTATCCCGATCCGGGCCGGGCCGCGCACTATGCAGAGATCGCTTATCATTACGATCGCGCCGAGGAGAATAAGCAGGCACAACATTATTATGGCGCGGCCGGTGGGCATGCTAAAGGGGCATATAGTAATGAGGATGCGATCGTCTATTTCGGCCGGGCGCTGGAATTAACGGACACAACCGATTACGAAGCCCGTTATGAATATCTATCCGAACGTGAAATAGTATTTCAGTGGTTAGGTAATAGAGATAAACAGCGCAATGACCTTGAACAACTTGAGGAAGTCGTAGAAGTTCAAGCTGATGATCTTAAGAAGGCAGATCTCGCTCTGCGCCGGTCCTCATTTGCCCTGGTTACAGGCAATTATGAAGATGCTTTAGAAAAAATCGGCCTGGCCCTTGAATATGCCAAAGCAGCGAAGGATCAATTAGCTGAGGCCAGGGCTTACCATCGCCAGGGACGGACGCTGTGGCAGCAAGGCCGCGGACAGGAAGCAGAAGAGTATCTGGACAAAGCGCTTTCCTTGGTTAACGCCCTAAAAGCCCCCATTCTAGAAGGCGAATGCCTTTACGATCTGGCAATGGCTCATCGTTTGCAAGGCCATTATCAGCGTGCTTATCAATTCTTACAGCAAGCCATTTACGCTTATGAAAGTCAAGACGACAAACAAGGTCTAGTAAGATGTTACAACCTTTTCGGCATCATCGAGTATGAACTAGGAAGCTTTTCCGAACCGATGGAGCACTATCTAAAAGCGCTTGAATTGTGCAATAAAATTGGCTGGCGCTATGCTGAATCACATGTACTAATTAACATCGGAAACCTGTATTTCGAAGTAGGTAATTATGCAAAAGCCAAAGAATATCATCTGCGTGGGCTTGCGCTTTCCGAGGAGACCGGCGATTCTCATAATCAAACAATTTGCCTGGATACCTTGGGATTAATCATTCACTATGAAGGCGATTCATCAACGGCTGTTACCTATCACGACAGAGCAGCTTCTATCCTTGAAACTTTAAATAATGAACGTGAATTAGCCTATGTTTTGACCCATCGAGGGTATGCTGAGATCAGTCTTGGACATCTAGAAGACGCCGAGACCTGTTTCCAAAAGGCGCTCACCTTGCGCCGGCGATTGGGAACACCGGCTCTGTCAATTGATAGTTTAAGCGGCCTGACTTTAGTCGCTCTAAACCGGGGACAAATAGCCGAAGCGTCTGAAGTTGTTTCCAATATTCTGTCATACCTTGATCAGAACGGTACCGACGGCGTTGAACTGCCGGTGCAAGTCTATTTGATCTGCTTCCAAGCATTATCAGCAGCCGGCAAATCCAATCCGCAGGCTGCGGAAAAAGCGCTTGAAATCCTACAAGCAGGCCATGCCTTGGTAGAGAAACGCGCTGAGAAAATAAAAGACAGCGAAACGCGCCTCCAATATTTTGAAAACGTACCTTATAACCTTGCTCTCCTGAAAGCCTGGAAAGAAAACTTCTAAGGAGTTGTCTCTGCTGCCGGGTGATAGCCCAATTGACCATCAGGTTGGCGAATCGGTGGCGCCAGGAATGGCGTCATAACCTCACCGGCCGTGATATCTATCCAATAAACCCGGCCGAACTGCATTTCATCAACCTCAACTTCCTGACCATCGTGATCGATCTCGTAAACCCTTGAGTAATTGCCTTCAATTGACTTCAACGCGTCACTCACCGGCTGGCTTACAGGTAAGGGATAGGCGAATAAATTGGAACCAGGCTCAAGCTCCGGCATTTCTATAGTGGCCATAACCGCATAGGTGCCATCCGCACCCTGCAAATCTGCCACAACTAAATTCTCCACATACCGTTCAGTCTCAAGGCGCTGCCATTCCTCTTCCCCATCCGCTAAAAAGTAAACGGTAAGAGTATATTCAAACCCCTCAGGAACATCGCGCTGCAAGTAATTCAAGCTGATGATGCGCTCGCTCTGCACATCCGGATCAAGCGTTACATGATAAGCCTGGCCTACCGGAACAAGCCAGGGATGGCTGTTTAGCTGCGGGACAATGGATAAAATCTGTAGTGTATCAAGGCCGTTCTCTTCAAAGAATCCCTGTTTGCTATAAACAACAACCTGGGCATCGGCCGAGAGTATAGGTGCTCCGCCAATACCGGCACTGCTCGGTCCACCGATACCGGCACTGCTTGGTCCGCCGATACCGGCGCTGCTTGGTCCGCCGATACCGGCACTGCTTGGTCCACCGATACCGGCACTGCTTGGTCCGCCGATACCAGCACTGCTTGGTCCGCCGATACCGGCGCTGCTAGGGCCGCCAATGCCGGCACTGCTAGGGCCACCGATACCGGCACTGCTCGGACCACCAATTCCCGCGCTGCTTGGACCACCAATACCAGCACTGCTTGGACCACCGATGGCCGCACTGCTAGGACCGCCGATACCGGCGCTGCTCGGCCCACCAATTGCTGCGCTGCTCGGGCCTGCTGTCTGCCAGGGTGGATTAAGTTTGAATATATCAATGGTTTCCCGGCCGGGATCGCCTTCAATCCAGACCCGAGCGGCCACTTCGTAAGCGGGCAGGCGGAATTTAAGTTCTTTCGTATGTAAATCACCGTCGGAGTCCATAACGGCCGTCGGCGACAGGCCTACAAAATCGGGTTTAGACCAATAATGGAGCGGGAACAACTGTACGTTAAGCGGCCGCCCATCGCTGATACTCTGTGTCACCGAGACCTGCATCGTACGACTTGTCACTGGTGTAATCTGTATTTGCGGCTGCCACTCATTGTCCGCTTCCTGAACTTTGATCGACACATCGGCCGATGTGAGGCGGCTGTCACAGCCGGCGTAAGCCTGATCGCCGCTGCGATCAAAAAGGCAGAGCCGGTCGCCTTGATAGGCCCCACGAACCTTAAGCCGGTCACCGCCGCCGGTCGGTGTCCCCAGCTGAACTAGAATATCATCCGTCAAATCAGACGTGCCCTGCGTCTGATAAAGATAGGCTTGTGCAGACGGCAGTCGCCAGCGTTCGCTGCTTTGATTACCGTCCTCATCTACAGTGACACGCCGCACCTCAAAATTCCGCGCACGCAGTGTTGAACGTGATTCATTAGGATCAAAGAAGGTAACGCTGGTTACGCCAAGCGGCAGGTTACTGGGTCCCTCGAGTGCTTTTCCCGGACCTGGCTCTTTGAGCATAGGATAGAAGTTTGTGATGGTTTCCCAATCTGTACGGCCGGTTGTCATTTCGGCCAGGCTCTGTTTACAAATATCGCTCCATCCTTCCTCGGTCAGAAATTCACTGTACTCCGGGTTAAAGGTAGAGGTCATGAAGCTGCCCTGGCAGTCGATCTTACCCAGCACATCTTCATCTTTAAAGCCCAGGTAATTATCGGGCAAAAACAGCAGGTAATGCGAAAGTTCGTGCGCCAATGCCTGCCACCAATCGGGTCCTAAATCGGCCGTATATTCGCCAAAAGGATCCCAAACAGTGCCCATTCGGATCTGATTGTTACTGTAGGCGTTAGAGATGACTTTCGTCTCTGATAAATTCTCGGGGGAAACATTGATGCGCACAGTTTCCGAGAGAGGAACCTGGGTAAACCCACCAATGGCCGCAGACGGCCGCATGGCGTTATCAGCCTGAACCACTACATCAGCGTATGGCCAATTCTCCTTTGACTGCAAAACAGTCACCTGGCCCAGAGCCGCCTGGCCGTCCGTCACATCAAAAAGCAGCTCTGACGCGCGCAGTATGCCATCCGTCAGGTCCGTGCGGAACAACTCATCATTCCGCGCATCCCATTCCAAGACCATGGTAATATGGAACAGAAGCAAGGGGTTATCTTTGGAAACCTTGAGGACAACTTCACCTGGGTTGACAAAAGTTCGCATCAGAAGGCCATTCTTGATTGGTCGGCCGCTGGTATGGAAAAGCGTCACTTTGTCCGTGAATGGTATCGCCGCGCTGGCATCAACCTGGCTTAGAGCGACCAGGCGGTCGCCCTGCTCCAATTCTCCTCCACCAGGCAGATAGCCTTGACTATCCGTGGGCAGCGGGTTATCGGGACTGGGCATCAATTCTGCTCCGGAGGCCTGTCCTGCGGGCAGCCTGAAAACCCACGCGCCGGCAACTGGCGCATCATCATTATCGGCATCAACTACCTGGATTTGCGTGCTCGTAACGCGGAAGGGGAAAGAGGTCGCGGTTACAAACGGCCGTTGGAATGAGCCGGCAATGCCATCGAAATAACGATACGATCCATCTTCCAGTTTTTGATCCTGCGGAGGTGTGTCATAGGCGATCATGCGTATGGCAACATTATCCGACTTTCCAAAGAACCCGCTCTCGAAAGTGTCCCAAACAAACTCATGGCGCATTCCGGTTGTGCTGGTTTCCAGATTTGTCGTAACTGTCCCCTCAACCGATCGCGCCTCCTGCCAATTGTCACCCCCATCAAGCGAGTAAAAGACTTCAATTCGGCCGACCGGCACTTCGTGTGAATCGCGCAAAATGAAGGGGATTGTGATCGCATTTGTAGTTAGAACTTGCGGCGAAGCATAGAAATCGGCCGACCCTTTCCCGTAGGGTTGTTCAATACTGAGACGTGGGAGGCTGCCAACCAGCATGTTCCCGCCCTGTAATTCATTAATATAGATGTGGTTCGGCCGTTCTCCGCTGTCGCAATCGCTGCCGCGGCAGAAATTCGCGAAGGCAAGATCGAGGTCGCCGTCATTATCCATGTCTCCCAAGGCGACCGCTTGGGAACGCATCAAGCTCTCCTCTGTAACGCCAGGTTCGGCCGTCTCCCAGACCGCCCGGGATGACAGCTGTCCATTGACATTTTCAAATACCTGATTGGCTTGAAATTTCCAATCCGCGGAATTTGAAACAGCCAGATCAAGATCTTTATCGCCATCAACATCTCCCCAGGCCAGATCCGTTGTTTGTTTCAAATCACGCGATTCCCAACCATGACCTTGACGCGGATTAAAGAGTAAATTCCCATCCATGTTTTCATAGACGCGATTCTCTTTTTCCGTTCCTACAGCAAGATCAAGATCGCCGTCGCCATCCATATCGCCCCAGGCCACGCTGGTTGCGGCGATCCCACCATCCCAGCCCCTGAAGCTGTTTAATACCAGGTCGCCCGCATAGTTTTCGTAAATGCGTGACCCTAAAACGAGATCAAGATCTGTATCATTGTCCCAATCTCCCCAGGCTACGCTTTTGGCGCAAAGCGGTGTTCCTGACATCCAGCCGGATTTTGGTGTTTCGTCAGGGGCCAGGCGCAGTGTTTTCGCTCCGGCATCATTTTCATAAACAACAGCGAATTGGGGAACGGCTTCACCACCCTCATCACCACAATGACCGGCAGCCAGGTCAAGATCGCCATCGCGATCCCAATCTCCCCAGGCCAGGCTCTGGGTATCCGAAATTAAAGGCGAAACCCAACCCACACCGCTGGAAAGAGAGTAGGATAGGGTTGTACCTATATTTTCATAGACTAGATCATGCTGCCCCTGGTTGCCCACCGCCAGGTCGAGATCGCCATCGCCGTCCCAATCACCCCAGGCCACGCTGGTTGTCAGGTCATCTGTCACGACGGTGGATGCCCAACCAATATCATTCTGCGGGTCGAACTGAAGAACGCCGTCAACATTTTCATATACCTGGTTTACGTCCCCAAAATTGCCGACGGCAAGGTCAAGATCACCATCGCCGTCCCAGTCTCCCCATGCTGTATCGGTGCTTTTTCTAGCATCTGCTGAAATCCAGGCCGTAGGACTAAAAGCGATGGCCGGGGCGGCGTTTTTCAGGATTAAGTTCTTTTGACCGCCATTTCTTGATCCGCCGTTGCCCACAGCCAGATCGAGGTCGCCATCAGCATCGGCATCACCAACAGCGATCGCATAGGTGGTTTCGGAATCCAAATCTGCATCGAGGGTAGATTCCCATCCAATCCCTCTTCCCGGTTCAAAAACCAATGCCCCACCCCTGTTTTCATAAATGCGATTGCGACTTCCATAGCCATCGCCGGCATTGAGACCAACAAAGAGGTCGAGTTTGCCATCGCTGTTCCAGTCACCCCAAACCAAATTAGATGGCTTATTCATGCTCTGAGAATCTGTCCATTCCCACCCTAAATTACTTTGCGGATCGAACTGAAGATCGCCATCGACATTTTCATATACTTTGAGGAAAGCACCACAGCTTCTTCCCTCATCGCTGCCACCTCCGACAGCCAAATCGAGATCGCCGTCATCATCCCAATCTCCCCAGGCTAGGCTGCGTGTTCGGATTTTGTAGTATTGATCCACAAAACCAGGCGTATTTACCGCTTTGGTACAAAAACCACTGGAATCAGCGAGTTCATCACGACTTTCCGACTGCCACCCTAAATCCTTGGCCGGATCGAATAGTAAACGTCCTCCGTCATTCTCATAAATTCTGTCCTGGCCATCATAGTTAGCCACGGCAAGATCAAGATCACCATCCCCGTCCACATCACCCCAGGCGACGGCGCGCGTCTGTGATGCACCACTCAATGGGGACTGCCATCTTAGACGATATGTCCCATTGATATTGCGGAAAACCTGGTCAGGTTCCCCATCATTTCCGACGGCCAGATCGAGATCGCCATCACCATCATAATCTCCAAGAGCCAGGCTGGTCGATGGGGCCGAATCAACGGATTGCCAGCCTTGCTTAGCCTGTGGGTCATAAATCAACTGCCCACCGTCGTTCTCGTAAATCTGATTCTTCTGCTCGAAATTGGCCACAACCAAATCGAGATCGCCGTCACCATCAATATCTCCCCAGGCAACAGCACGGGATTCTCGGGCAAGCCCTTCTTGATCAAGAGGAATTTCCTCAAACGTACCTCCACCACTATTCTTGTACAGCTGATTGGTCATGTCATAGGAGCCGGAGGTATTAAATCGGCCGTTGCCAACAGCAAGATCGAGATCGCCATCCCCATCGTAATCGCCCCAAGCAACGCCCGTGGTGTGCCGCGCGTCAATGCTCGGATAGCGAATTTCAAAACGATTTTGGTTTGAGGTCTGTGCAGGCGGCGCTTCAGGAGAATTAAACTGAGTCGTATCTAGTATACTTCTCTGCGGTTCCTTTTGCTCTCCGGAAGCTGCATAGAGGGTCATATAGACAGATATCAAAAGTACGAATCCCAGGAGAAATGGCACAACCAGGATAAACCATCTCCAACGGAGTTTATGAGGGGGATGCTCGTGCTGCGGCGCTTGCGACATGAAGAACTCCTTTCCTTAAAAATATTAATTTCGGGACGGGGCCCAATAGGGTCCAACAGAGAGGGATCCTCTGGCACGGTTTCCCGTCGGGTCGGTAACTTTAGCGAGATTTTCAGTTCCCATCTGACTGCACAAATCAATTATATCATACCTTTATTGAGGCTAGACATAAATTTGCGATGTGGGATATTCTAGCTGCAAATCGCATCCATTTTCAGGATATCTCTTTTACCCATCCGTGATGCCTCAAAAGAAAATGTTACTCAAGGGTCGTCGACGGCCTCATAAATGA
>JBJYWP010000078.1:0-4381 GCA_046259485.1 Promineifilaceae bacterium (SeqCode)
TCTTCGCGCCGGGAGCCATCGTAAACCCGCCGGTGCGCTCGCTGTTACAGACAGACAAAAGATAGGCCGGACCTATATATTGGCCACCATCCCATTGCACATCCATTTGCCAGGCGCTCAGATGGGCCAGAGCTCTCAACAAAGCCAACAAGTAACGCGACTCGCCTGAAATGCGCTTGATCTTCCAGCTTTCCAGGGTCACAGTCGGCTCCATGGCGATTGCGCTGTTGTTAATGAAGTAACGATCATTCACTTTTCCGGCGTCGATCTGCCGCGTGTGCCCGGCCAGGATCACATCAAACGCCTCGCTAAGCGAATCGGGCAATCCTGCCAGTTTATTGAAGTCATTGGCTGATCCAAGAGGTAGGATACCAAGAGGAATTGTCGGGCCAACCGGTGTAGCACGCAGTATGCCGTTGACTACCTCGTTAATCGTACCGTCGCCCCCGGCGGCGACAATAACGTCATAGCCATCATGAACGGCCGCTTCCGCGATATCTATCGCATCTTCCGGTGCCTGAGTTACCGTCAAATCACAGGCCTGATCGGCAGCGGCGAGCATGTCACCCAGAACGCCGATTTGTTCCTGTGCCCCCCATCGATTTGCATAAGGATTGAGAATTACTTTAACTTTCAACTTGAGTTCTTCTATGTACCGCGATTCAATTGACCTTGACTAATTAAGCTGCTTTATATGGAATTGTTGAATAGAGTAAAATTTCACGCCGTTAGAAAGCGAGGTGTTCCAATAGATGAGCGGGTTCATTGCTGATTATGCCGTTTACTCCTAGATCAACCAGACGTTGCGCCTCAACACTATCATCTACCGTCCAGGCAAAGATATGACGGCCTTTAGCCGCCGCGTCAGCCATATATACCTCATCAACCAAAGAATAGTGTGGATTCTCTACCCCAGTATTCACGGTCCAGCCGGTATAGCGATAAACGCCGGGGCCGCGTATTAGGGCAACCGGTATCGAAGCCGGAAAACAACGCCGCGCCCGCCGCACAAGGATTGGATTAAATGATGAAATGAGGACTTGAGATTCCAGACCATAAGCGGATACCGCTTCAAACACACGATCCACCAGGCCTTGATCGCGCAGGCCGAAATCTTTCAGTTCAATATTATAGAGGGTTTCATCGCCCAGCAGATCAAAGAGTTCATCAAGAAGGGCGACCGTTTGTCCCTGCCCAATATCTTCCTGTTTGAGTTCGTCAACTGTCAGATCACAAATCTTAGTCGGATTGCCGCTCAGCCGCTCAAGCGTCGCATCATGGAACAGAACCAGACGGCCGTCCTTTGAAAAGCGCACATCCGTCTCTATCCCATCAGCTCCCTGTTGGACAGCCAGGCTAAAAGCCGCCAGACAATTTTCCGTCATCGCCGTGCTGGCTCCGCGATGCCCTATAATGAGTGTTCTTGGAGCATTAAACCAGCCGCTAGGCTTTTGCTGCATTCCCATTGCCTTTCACTTCACCAATTGAATGAACCTGAATCATGTTTGTTTTACCACGGCCGCCAAAAGGCACGCCGGCCGTAATCACAACCTTATCATCATCCGCGAGATTAAAGGGCAGCAAAGCCTTCATCGTCGCTTCCAATAATTCATCAGTGCGCTCAAACGGCGGTACGAGCAGGCACTCAACTCCCCAGACAAGGGCCAGCCAGCGCTGCGTTTTGGTAGAAGGAGAAGCAGCCATGACGGGCACAGGCGGTCTATGCTTCGAAATCTGGCGTGCGGAGTAGCCGGATATCGTTGTAGCCACGATCGCCTTGGCCACGATTTGTTCCGCTACCGAGCAGCTGGAAGCGCTAATCGCTTCGGCGACGTTGAGCGAGCCGGTTTCGGTGGCTATCCGTCTCTGGCGCCAAACATCATACGGGAATGCCTGTTCAATATTTTCAGCAATCTGCTTCATCATCAAAACAGACTCAACCGGATAATCCCCAGTGGCCGTCTCGTTAGACAACATAACCGCATCGGTGCCGTCAAGGATCGCATTGGCCACATCACTGGCCTCGGCCCGTGTGGGTCGAGGATGTTCAACCATGGATTGCAGCATCTGTGTGGCCGTGATCACCGGTTTCCCGACTTCATTGCAGGCGCGAATAATTCGCTTTTGCAGCAGCGGCACCTCCTGGGCGGGCATGTCGATACCCAGATCGCCGCGCGCGACCATCATCCCATCAGATACATCACGGATTTCTTCCAGGTGGGTGATCGCTTCGCTCTTTTCAATCTTGGCAATGATTGGAATGTTACAATCCCTGGCTTCCAGCAGTTGGCGAAGTTCTAAGACATCTTCGGCCGTGCGCACGAAAGAGAGCGCCACATAGTCAAAATCAAGCTCAGCGATCAGACCAAGGTCCGTTCGATCCTTGGGCGTCATGCTCGATATGGCCACATCCGAACCCGGAGCGCTTATTCCTTTCCTTGAACCTAACAATCCGGCCACGGTGACAATACAGCGCAAAGTATCCTTTTTTTTCTCGGCGACGGTAAATTCAACTTCCCCATCCCCAATCACCAGGCGGCTACCAGGTTGGACTGCTTCAATCAAACCTGGATGCGGCAGCTGGATCATCGCCGGTTGGCCGGGATGGGGCGTTAAGACCACCTCATCACCAAGCGCCAGCTGCATACCACCGGCCTTGACATGACCGATCCGCAGCTTCGGGCCCTGGAGATCGGCTAGCAAAGCAAGGATTTTTTTCTCTTCGGCCGCCACCTGGCGAAGCATACGAACCGTATCAGCATGGGTTGCATGATCGCCATGGGAAAAATTAATACGCGCGACTGTCATACCGGCGTGCAGCATACGCCGGATCGTCTCCGGTCGGGAAGAAGCAGGGCCGATTGTAGCTACAATTTTTGTGCGGGCCATCGTAATTCTATGGTGTCTGGAAGTATCCTTTCAAAAGATAAAAGAGGATGTCGCGAACAACACCCTCCTACAAACGCTCCAGAATCTTGTAATTAACCAAGAGGTTTGAGAACAACGTGGATCTCTGAATCACTTATCCGGGTGGCCATAATTTGGACGTAATCACCCGGCACAAAAGTATCTTCAAGCCAGCGGTGCGCTTGTGATCCTAAGACCAGACGCGCCAGATCATTGGGCTGCAGCCGCCAAACCGCACTATCCTCATCACGAATACTTCCAGCTATCACAGTAACGGGTCTAGATTCAGTCCGTGCATTGATCGCAAAGAACGGCCAATACTCGGGTGTCATATTCACGAAACCGCGATCGATATGCAGCGGCATAAGTTCGCTGATGTAGGTAAATTCATCTTGAGAAAGAGGTTTCTCTGCCTGTTCTAATACCTCAGGGGGCACGCTTTTTTCAACCTCGGGCGCTGCTGTCTTCTTTACCTCAACTTTTGCCGCAACCCCCTTTTTGACTGAACTACCAAGTAAAACAGAAACAATTGGGTCAAGTAAATTGATACGTTCACTCATCACTGGAATGATGGAACCCTGCATAGCTGCGGCCTGATCAGACGGCGTACGCAGACTTAAATAAATAGGCGTCACCCATTTTTCATCGCTGTTTAGATAATTTGTCTTCTCGACAAGTTCAACGATGCCTTCTTCATCCAATCCGGCGACCGCGCCTTTATAGAGATCCTGGTAATTTACCCGGTCTCCATTTTCCTCATCGACCTGAACCTGCTGGATTCGAAACTCCCAATTGGGGTCGAGCTGGCGGAGTAAATTCAAGAAACCTTGTGGATTCTTAGTGATTTGTTTCAGGGCACGATTAAGCGCGCTTTTGTCGGTTAAAGCCAGCTGTATCTCAAGGCTCAGAGGACGGGCATTAAAAGCGATATGAACATCGTCTTCAACATTCTCAGCGGCTGCTAGATACACGCTGTGATCAATGGGGCTGAGCCCCTTAAAGGGTAGTTCTTCCTGCAGTTCTGTAGCCATGGCTGCATGGAGTAAATAAATGAACTGCTCCAACTGTGAATAAGCATAATTTTGGGCTGTTTCTTCTCCAGCCCAGCCAAACGCTGTGAAAACGGGCATTCCCAGGCCGGTGAATTCTTCTGGTGCTTGCATGAGTAACAAAACCTTTGTCTAAATTCTCGACTTTTCAAACTACGGCATTATGGTGCTGTAAACAAGAAGGTCGGAGATGTTCTGATAGAGGTAACTTGTGGACGTCTAAAGACTAGTTATAACCAAGATTTCACAGCCGTCAAGCAGGTACCAACTTCTTCTAAAGACCTTGGTCGAGGGAATTAATTCACCGGAAGTTTGCCCGCGGAGGATCAACACACCTGCCGCGGGCTAATATCCCGAAATTCATCTACACACTATCTGCGCTATCTGCGGTATCTGTGGTCTCTGCGCCATCTGCGCCATCTGCG
>JBJYWP010000078.1:4481-11112 GCA_046259485.1 Promineifilaceae bacterium (SeqCode)
TCTGCGCCATCTGCGCCATCTGCGTCATCTGCGTCATCTGCGGTAAAGGTCCCCTCACCATGTCGCGCCGCGCGCCGGCGACGTATGAAGCGAATGACCAACCAGATAGGGATGCCCACAACCAAGACCACGGGCAGCACGAAAATAATCAGCCAGATACCAATATCAACCAAGGTTTGCATGGCATCAATCAAGGATTCCACCGCACTGCGGGCGACTCCCTGGGGCTGCCAACCACCGACTTCAATCGGCTGTGAAAGAACATCTGGAGTCAGATCGATTGTGACATTTGAAAACGCGGCCGACTGCTCAAGATACTGCAAGCGGCCTTTCATCGCCTCGATTTCTCCCTCCAAATTGCTTAGTTCGCGGTTGACGGCCAACGCTTCCTCTACAGTCTTCGCCTCGTCCAAAAAGGAACGTACCCGATCGGCTGTCGCTTCCAAATTATCCAACCTGGCTGAAACATCCACGTATTCTTCGGTTACATCCTGGCCCGAAGTAGAGATACGGGTAACTTCAACGGACAGGAGACCAACTGCATCCAGGAAAGGATCAAAGCCTTCAGAAGGGACGCGCACGCTCATATTACCGGTTTTGGCATTTTCATCATACTGGTAAACACTGCTGCTCACTACCCAGCCGCCATTCTCTTCCACCATTTGCGAAATCGTATTCATGGCATCTTCGGTATCGACAACGACAATACTCATATCGGCCGTACGGATGATAATGCGTTCTTGCACTCCGGCCGTATCCTGGGATGCGATGGAAGTCTGGTTATAGGCTGCGTCATTACGAAAACCCATATCGGCGGCGCTTTCTTCAACAGCCATTTCCATTTCAACCGCTTGGGGGGCGGATACCGGCATAACGGACCCGCTTACTGCATCCTCCGCACGAGAAGCACAACCGGCCAAAAACACAGCCAGCAGGAATAAGGTTACTATTATTTTTCTCATGCTCATCTTCATTCTCCTTTAGAAAAGCTATCAGCGAGCAAAAAGCTGCGATTTATTGATAAGCTGGTCAATCAACAAATCATTCTCGAAGAAAATGTCTTGTTGGTTTCTACTGACTAAACGAATCCGGCACCTAAAAAGTTCCAAAGTTGGGGTAAATGGTGGAATCAAAACAGATTCTCAGTGGACTCCCTTCCCCACTCAAACACCCTACATTTTATAGCTTACAGCCTACATCCGATATCTTACATCGAATATTACCAGCCATAGGATAGACGCTCGACCAGGGCACGGGGAAAGTTTTCCCGGCGCATTTGCTCTTGGGTTTCTTCGATAGGATAGGGAACACGGCCGAACTGCCAAGTCAGACTTTCGCTGTCTAACAAAGCATAAGCAGCACGCGGATCATCGTCACGTGGCTGGCCAACGCTTCCCGGGTTCAACATAACCCTTTCGTTTATTAGGGACACGATTCGGCCGTTGACCACTTCCTCAACCAACAAATCGCCGGGCTCGCGCTCTATGATATGCAGCGGAACATGGGAGTGACCGATCAGGCAGTAGGCGGTATCGAAATAAGCGAAATTCTCGGCCGCCGTATCATAATCAAGCACATACTCCCATACCGGATGGCGAGGGCTGGCATGGGCCATCGTAAAGGCATCCACGACACGTAATGACGGCAAAGATTCCAGGTAGCTGCGCGACTCCTCCTCTAATACAGAGCGTGTCCAGAGGACCATGGCCCGCGCATCTTCATTAAATTCGGCAATATTCAGCTTTCCAAGCACCGCCCAATCATGGTTGCCTGAAAGACTTAGATGATCAAACTCCCGCAGCAGAGCGATGCATTCATTTGGGTTCGGCCCATAACCGACGAGATCCCCCAGGCACCAGACCCGATCCCATTGGCCGTCAGCAGCCTCAAGCACTGCTTCAAAAGCGGCTAAATTGGCATGAATATCAGAAAGTACGAGAATGCGCATTTTATGACCCCTTCGCAATAATACCATGTTTGTCAGACAGCGGTATAATAGGTACGATAATTGGGTAATTCACTCATTGTAAAAGAAAATGGCCATTCTCACAGACCAGTCTTTAGACTTTATCAGCAGTAGTGAGCAGCAGACAATGCGCCTCGGCGTTCGCCTGGGTGAGCTCCTGCAGCCAGGCGATGTCTTATGCTTTTCCGGCGATCTCGGAGCTGGAAAAACTGTCCTGGCCAGAGGTGTTGGCAGGGGATGGGGAACGGCAATCCGCGTAACCAGCCCGACCTTTATCCTGATCAACCAATATCCCCGGATGCATGATGATCGTGTGCTTTACCATATTGATTGCTACAGGCTCGAATCAGAGGAAGACATTATCACCGCCGGCCTGGAAGATGTGCTGCTCGCCGAAGGCGCTTTTATGATCGAGTGGCCCGAGCGAATTAAGGATTACTTACCGGTCGATCACCTGTGGATTGAAATGAGCTACGTCAATGAAACTCGGCGCAAGCTGCGTTTTATCGCTTCTGAGGGACGCTCCACGGAACTATTAAAAGCGTTCCGCCGCAGCGCGTTTGGTGTATAAGCTTTATTAAAAAACATGATTTTAGCAATTGACACTGCCACTCGTTGGACCGGCCTCGCCTTATTCGATGGCAAAACTATTATTGCCGAGCAGGGCTGGCGAGGAACCCATACACAGACCGTCGAACTTACCCCGGCTATCGGAACTTTGCTCGCTAAATCCGAGCTGGAGGCGTCTGACCTGAAAGCTATTGCTGTTGCCATCGGACCTGGTTCCTACACCAGTCTACGAGTTGGCCTTGCCGTGGCTAAGGGCCTCTCACTGGCCCACCAAACGCCGCTGATCGGCGTCCCCACGCTGGACATTATCGCTTCTTCGATTGGGCTGCGAACAGGGTCTCTTTTAGTAGCGGTTGAAGCAGGCCGTAAGCGCGTCGTCGCCGGTCTCTACCGCTGGCAAGAGAAAAAAGGTTGGCAGCCAAGTGAAAAACCAATCATTGAAACCTGGGAAACGCTGCTGTTCCACCTGGAGAATCCGACGACTTTCGCCGGTGAGATATCGCCCGAAGCGGCAAAAATGATTCGCGCCAGTAAAAAACCATTTTATCTGGTGCCGGCGGCGGCCTCCGTCCGTCGCGCCGGCTATCTGGCCGAGGCCGGTTGGCAGCGCTGGCGTAAGGGGCTGGTTGACGATGCGGCTTCTTTGGCGCCGGTTTATTTGCGCGATCCATCGGGCAAATAACCCGCTGAGCCCTCAAGAGCGACCGGCACCCGCGGATGCTGCAGCCTCCTTCCCCCTTCCTTTTACGCCCCCTCCAAACGGCCGATATTCCCGATGTACTGGCCATTGAAGAACGCTCCTTTCCAACGGCACGCAGCCAAAAACTCTTCCTCTATGAACTGACCCAAAACAACCTGGCCCATTACCAGGCATTGACGCGGCTGGAGCCGAACGGCGGGGAAACGCTTCTAGGTTACGCGGGCTATTGGGTGCTCGCGGACGAAGTACATGTCAGCACGATTGCCGTCGATCCCTCCTTGCGCAGGCATGGATTAGGCCAGCTGCTGCTGCTCAATATCCTCTTCCTTAGCTACACGCATCAGGCCAGCCTGGTCACACTCGAAGTAAGAGTCACCAACACCGGTGCTCAGGAACTTTATAAACAATATCGCTTCTTAGAAGTAGGACTGCGCAAAGGCTACTATCATGATACCGGAGAAGATGCCATCCTGATGACGGTAATGCTTCAGGATGCGCCTGATTACAAATCCTTTTTGGAACAGAAACGAGACAACCTTTTTCGCCACTTTAAAGCGCCTTAATAAGGGCTCTTGCTAGCCCCATTGGGGGGTGTTAAACTAATCATAATGTCCCAGGCACTCTATCGAAAATGGCGACCCACAACCTTTGATGAAGTTGTTGGGCAAGAGCATATCACTCGTACCTTGCAGAACAGCGTTGCTGCAAACCGGGTAGGACATGCTTATCTTTTTTGTGGCCCGCGAGGCACGGGTAAAACCACGACAGCGCGCCTGCTGGCCAAAGCTGTCAACTGCCTCCACGAAGATCCGGCCAAACGGCCGTGCAACCAGTGCGCAGTCTGTGAATCGGTCAACGACGGTCGTTTTCTCGATTTGATTGAAATCGATGCCGCATCCAACACCGGCGTGGACGATATTCGCGAATTAAGGGAGAAGATCAACTTCGCCCCCAACCAAGGACGGCTTAAGGTCTACATCATTGATGAAGTGCACATGCTTTCGCAGGCAGCTTTCAATGCCTTACTGAAAACTCTGGAAGAGCCCCCGGCGCACGCTATGTTCATCCTGGCCACAACCGAGGAACATAAAGTCCCCCTGACGATCAAATCACGCTGCCAGCAGTTTAATTTCCGCCTCTTGTCAATCGATGAGATCAGCGGCCGCCTGCTGGAACTTTCGGAAAAAGAAAATCTGACCATTGAACCGACGGCTGTTGAACTAATTGCCAGGCAGGGCGCCGGCAGCTTGCGCGACGCCGAGAGTTTACTCGACCAGTTGGTCACCATCCCCGGTGATACCATCACCCTGGAACGCGCTCAGCAGGTATTGGGAACGGCCGCCAACGAAGCCGTGATCAATCTAACCGATGCCTGGCTGAACGCTGATGGGGCGCAAGGACTACATATAATTTTCGAAGCCACATCCGCCGGGGCCGATGCACGCCAGTTCGCGCGACAAATGGTCAACCACCTACGTACAATGCTGATCGTCCAGGCAGCCGGGGAAGATTTATCGCTTGACATACCCGATGCTCAGAAAGAGGCCATTACCAACCAGGCCCAACGCGCAGCGCGCGAGTCATTAATCGCTGCGATCCGTGGTTTTCATGGCGCGGCGCAAAAACAGACCGTCAGCTGGCAGCCGCAGCTGCCCCTGGAACTGGCCTTTATGGAACTTCTACCGGCAGAACCAGCCCCCGTCTCTCATCAACAGCCATCTGCGAAACGCGGGCCAACCAAACCACCTCCACCGGTTGTAGAAGAAACTGCCCCCGAACAGGCAGCACCAGAAGAGGCTGCCGCCGCTGATACACATGAAAGCGCGGCGGCCGTTGCGGATAAAACCCCAGAAGAGGTCGAAGAGCTACAACCCGTGGAGGATACGGCCAAAGAAAAAAGAGATCTCTTAAGCCTGGAGCCCGTTAAAATTCAATGGCGTAACATGGTCAGCCAGGTTGGGGAGGAAAACAAAAACCTTCCACCCCTATTAGCAATGTGCAAACCGCTTGCCGTTGAAGGCGACATGATTATTCTAGGCTTTGACTTTCCCATCTTTAAAGAAAAATTCGACAAGACAGAAGACGCTGCGTCCAGTATCAGCCACGCTTTTTCCTCGATCTTTGGAACAAAATGTGGCGTGCGCAGTGTTGTTACCAGTGAATATGTAGTACCCATTGGACATGATGAATTTCGCGAATTAGCCGAAGAACTAGGCGGCATAATCCGTGAAGATACAAATAGTGAAGATTAACTGGAGTAACTCATGGCAAAAAAACCATATCGTGGTGGAAAAGCAAAAAAGAAGGCGTCGCCGGGCAATATGATGGCCCAGATTCAGCAGATGCAGCAGGAAATGGCCGAGGCTCAGGCCGCCCTGGAGAATGAGACAGTAACTGTCACCTCCGGCGGCGGGGCAGTTACGATTGTCATCAGCGGCCACCAACGCGTGCAATCAATATCAATCATTCCCGAACTGCTCGATCCGGAAGAAGCCGAGTTTTTGCAAGAGATGTTGGTCGCTGCCGTGAATTCGGCTATTGAACAATCACAGGCTCTTTCAGCTGAAAAAATGGAAGGCATCACCGGCAATATAGGCATCAATGATATGCTCGGCGGACTGGGGTTGTAAACGAGACGTGGCCCGCTCAGTCCTTCCCGAAACAGTTGAACGCTTGATCAACGAGTTCGCGCGCCTGCCGGGCATCGGTCCGAAATCGGCCTCGCGCCTGACGTTTTATTTATTACGTGCCTCAGGCGAACAGGCGCTCGATCTGGCCGATGCCTTACGAGATCTTAAGGAACGCACGCGCTTTTGTTCCGTCTGCTACAACATTACCGAACAGGACCCCTGCCTGATATGCCAGGACGAGACCCGCGATTCTCATATACTTTGTGTTGTCGAGGAACCCCTCGATGTTCTGGCCATTGAGCGTTCCCGCGCCTACAACGGCCGTTACCATGTCTTACATGGTGCGATTTCGCCGGTTGAAGGGATCGGTCCCGAAGATTTGCGCGTTGATGAGCTGGTTGATCGTGTGCGCAAGGGGGATTTCCAAGAAGTTATTCTAGCTACTAATCCCACGCTTGAAGGGGAATCTACCGCTCTCTATCTGCAAAGACGTCTGTCCGGCAGCAATCTGCGGCTGACAAGATTAGCCCGCGGTCTCCCGGTCGGCGGCGACCTGGAATATACCGACGAAATCACGCTCGGCCGTGCGCTTGAAGGGAGAGAAAACCTGACCTAAACCGTCGCTGAGACAAGCCTATAAAATGCTTCTCAAAGGCCTCGCGGCAGTTGCTAATTGCCAGGCGTTGTGTTACGATTTTCGGACTATTTGGTGGTGGGGCGTCGCCAAGTGGTAAGGCAGCGGACTTTGAATCCGCCATTCGGAGG
>JBJYWP010000079.1:0-48079 GCA_046259485.1 Promineifilaceae bacterium (SeqCode)
ACGGCCGTGATGCCCTCGTCAAATAAAAAGTCGGTGCGCGAGGCGAAAGTCTTGTAACCCTGTAATGTCAGTTTCTTTAATTTCATGGAGCAGAATCCCCAATTAGCAAAAGGCGCGGCCGGGGTATATAAGCCGCGGCCACAACCTAAAGGCAGCGGGCAGTATAATGAGCCCCCACTAAAAAGGCAAATTAATTGATTTTGGATTTCGGATTTGGGATTTCGGATGTGGGATGTCGGATGTGGGATGTGTATTGTACCTGGCAATATATTCGATTAATAAATCAAAATGAACGTCATGTTGTCGGATCTTGTGCATTGCACATTTGCCCTAATGTCGGATTTAAAAACCACGAACTGGTAGGGGCGACCCAATCCGTGGAAGGTTTGGGCCGCGAATGAAGTTTCATGCGGATTGGGTCGCCCGTTTGGACGGCAGTGATTGGTTGTTGGTAGGGTGGGGAAAACGGCCGAGTTAGGGACCGATGCAACATTTTGCAACATAATGCAACAGATATTGCGTTTTTAGCTGTTTAATATGTAATAAAATAATAATAATATACGGATTGCTTCTTTAATTTACCGGCTGGTTTTTGAATAGACATTATCCCACACTGCTTCAACCTGGCTCGCCGTTGGCCGGATATTAATTACGGCCGTAATCGAAATATGTTATTCTTAATGGGCAATAAGTCCGTTTAGTGGAGGGCATGTTATGGGAGACCAGGTTCAGGGAGACAAAGTCGGCCGCGACAAGATCGGCACGCAGATTAATGTCCACCACTTTCCCAACCCGCAGCTCTTTGTCACCCGTCTCCTGCAAGACGGCCGGGCGATTGTGCTCTTCGACGGCCTGGATGAGGTCAACCTAGCCGGTGACAAACGCTCGCACATGATCAGCATGCTCAACAACTTCGTTTACCAATAAGGCGGCTGCCCGATGGTCATTACCTGCCGCGTGGCGGCCATGGATTATTCGTTTACGCAGTTTTAGTACGTGGAGATGGCTGATTTTGACGAGGGGCAAATCGGCCGTTATATCGATCGCTGGTTTGCCGAGGATGAAACCAAGCGGCGGGGCTGCCGTCGCGCGCTGCTCGAGAACAGAGAAAATGTAGGGTTGCGGGAACTGGCTCAGGTGCTGCTACTCCTGTCGTTGTTATGCCTGGTTTATGAAGAGCGCAATGAAATTCCACCTGAACGGTATGAGATATACGAGGAAGCGACGCGCGCCTTGTTGAGCAAATGGGACGCCAGCCGTAATATCAGCCGCGATACGGTGTATGAAAAATTAACCCTCAACCGCAAGCAGGAACTGCTGGCAAATCTAACCGAACGCAATTTCAAGCAAGATGTCTATTTTGTGCGCGAGACAGATCTGACGCGGCAGATTGTGGATTACCTGGCCGGTGTGCCGGGCTTGGAAGATCCTGAGGGATCATTGGTCCTGCAGAGCATGGAGGCGCAGC
Organism: Promineifilaceae bacterium (SeqCode); assembly: GCA_046259485.1. Lineage (GTDB taxonomy): Bacteria > Chloroflexota > Anaerolineae > Promineifilales > Promineifilaceae > JAACFF01. Next base: position 1,469 of record JBJYWP010000079.1, read on the forward strand.
ACGGCATTCTGGTGGAGAGGGCGCGCGCAATCCACTCATTTTCGCACCTGACGATGCAGGAGTATTACACGGCGCGCTATATCGTGGCTAACGAAAGCCGCAGCGCGCTGCAAGCGCTGATGACCCACGTGGGCGACAACCGCTGGCGCGAGGTATTTTTACTGGTGGTGGGGATGCTGAGTGATGTGACGATCTTCTGTGAGGCTTATTTGCACGCGGTCGGAGACCTGATGGCCGGGGATGCAGAGCTTGTCAATTTTCTAACCTGGGCGGAGCAAAAAGGCGCGGGACTGGATGTTTGCTATAAAGAGGCGGCGGTACGCGCATTTCTGCTTGGCCATGCTTTCGTCCGTGTTAGCGATCTTGACCCGCCCTTCTACCGAACGGATGAATTCAACCTAACAAATGAATTAATCCAAGTTAAAGCCTATACTTTCGCCTTTTTGTTCGCTCGCGCATTAGCCTTAGCAAGCGACTTTGACCTCGGCATTTCCAATGATTTAGATCTTGAACTAGCCCTATTTCACACTCCCGAATTTTTCCAAAGCTTTGGCCATACACAAGCTTTCGAAAGCGGTTACGAATATGGTCTGGAGCTCGCCGAAGGCTGGCAGGCTAACATTCTCCTTGCCGATTTGCGTGAACTTGGAGTTCCACCAAATCTGAAAAATGATAAGGATTTTGAGCCCTGGACTCAAAGATTTTTTGAACTCTTGAAGCCTTTCCGCGACCGTTGGGACCCATACCTACAAATGCCAGTTGGCGATGAGGAAGCTGAACAGTTTTTGAAGTTGGATAGGCAACAAGTAGAAAAGATGTCGACTTATCTGGAGGCAAACCAGCTCTTACAGCGCTGTTTGCAGGTGGCATACGTGCCCGATCGTGCGGCGATTGAGGATCGGATGCTGCTGCTGCCGGGCCGATGATTGATAGGGCGACGTATCCCTTTTAAGATGTCGGATGTCGGATTTAAGAACCCCGATCTGGTAGGGGCGACCCAATACGGTGGAACCTTTGGACCGCGAATGAATCTTCATGCGGATTGGGTCGCCCGCCGATGTGATACGTTCACGCACACGCGGGCGAGGCGGTTGGGAAAGGCCTTGGAATTAACCGGAAGGCCCGCATACCAACCGCCTCGCCCCTACCGCGCGAAATGGGTTGCGCGGCTGCGTTAAATTTTAGGGTTCGGTGCGGCCAGGGCCGAGGAGGGGGCAGAGCAGGTAGGTGTCGTGTTCGTCCATTGTGCCCGGGATGCCTTCGTTGGGATTATCGATCCACCAGCGGCCGCCGACATAGCCCTGGTCGCCAGGACCGAATTCGGTCACGCCGGCTTCCAGCTTCTGAAAACGGCCGTGCATCGGCAGCTGCTGTGCGCTGACAAAGGTGTCGTAATACAACCCCTGGCTGCTCACATAGACGGTCCCTAATGCGCCATCACCACGATTGGCGGCTGCGGGTAGAACGACGACCACGGCCAGCGCCAGAACGACTAAGAAAAATACAAATACGCGTTTCATTTTTTATCTCCTAATTTGCTAAAGTGAAATCCGATTGAGAAATAGGTCTGCTCTGTTCGAATGGGCACCTCCTTTGCTGAGATGTAAATCGTTAACTGCTTGAAGGATAGTGCCCAGTTCTTATGTAGAGATTACGAATGGTTTACAGGTGTGTTACCGAAGTCAGATTGGTTCAATCTAGAAAACAAATCTTGGGATAGAATTAATTTAAAAGATTGAAACAATCTAGGAGGAGATAGGAGATTGAACCAATCTAGAGACGTGTTATAATCTTGTCGCACTTTTAGAGGACCCATAAAGGCGAACCGTTTGTGTTCGTCTTTTTTAGTGTTTCAGCTATTCAGTTTGTCAGTTAGTCAGGAACTGATTACCTGACTAACTGACTACCTGACCAACTAACCCATAAGGAGAATCCAGTGGACCTGCACGAATACCAGGCAAAACGATTGTTTGCCGAACATGGCGTGCCTATTCCGGACGGCAAAGTTGCCTATTCGCCGGCTGAAGCGCGCGACATCGCCCAGGATTTGGGCGGTAAGGTGGTAGTCAAAGCCCAGGTGCATACCGGCGGCCGCGGCAAGGCGGGTGGTGTCAAGCTCGCCAATACGGCCGATGAAGCCGAAGAAGCGGCCAAGGCGATCCTGGGCATGGATATCAAAGGCTTAACGGTCAATAAGGTATTGATTGATGAACAGGCGCCGGGCATCGATCAAGAGATTTATCTGGCCATCCTCATCGATCGCGCGCGCCGCCTGCCGATGATTATGGCTTCCGCGGCCGGGGGCATGGATATCGAAGAAGTGGCCGATAAGACGCCGGAAAAAATCATTAAGGTCCATATCGATCCCAACCTCGGCGTGCGCGGCTACCAGACCAACTACATTGCCGATGCCATGGACCTGCCCAAGGAATTGTGGCGTGACTTCGCTAAGCTGGTGATGGGCCTCTACGAAACCTTCATGGCCAACGACGCCTCGCTGACCGAGATCAACCCCCTGGTGATCACGGGCGAGGGCAAACTGCTGGCCGTGGACGGCAAAATGAGCGTTGACGACAACGCCCTTGCTCGCCATCCACGCCTGGCCGAGATGCGCGACCTGGAAGAAGAGCCGGAATCTGAACGCGAAGCGCGCATGGCCGGCATCAACTTCATCCAGCTCGACGGCAATATCGGCTGCATGGTCAACGGCGCCGGCCTGGCCATGTCCACCATGGACATCATCAAGCTCTTCGGCGGCGACCCAGCCAACTTCCTGGATATCGGCGGTGGGGCTAAGGCGGAACAGGTAGCGACCGGCCTGCGCCTGATTCTCTCCGATCCCAATGTGGAAGCGGTGCTCTTCAATATTTTCGGCGGAATCACGCGCGGCGATGAAGTAGCCCGGGGTATCCTGGAAGCGCTGGAAGAGATCGGCACGGATGTGCCCATGGTCGTGCGCCTGGCGGGTACCAATGCCGAACAAGGGCGTGAGATTTTGAAAGATGCGCAGATGGAAACGGCCGAAACGCTGTCCGACGCGGCGGAGAAAGCGGTGGCTGCCGCGAAGGGGGAGGTGGAATAACGATGAGTATTTTAGTTGGTAATAACACACGTTTATTGGTTCAGGGCATCACCGGCCGCGAGGGTTCTTTCCACACCAGCCAGATGATCGATTATGGCACCAACGTGGTTGCCGGGGTGACGCCGGGTAAGGGCGGCCAGGTCTTCGAATCAGGTGGCACGGAGGTACCCGTATTTAATACCGTGAAGAAGGCCGTGGAAGAAACCGGCGCCAACACGACCTGTATTTTTGTGCCCGCGCGTTTCGCTGTAGATGCTATTTACGAAGCGGCCGACGCCGGCATCGAACTCATTGTCTGCCTGACCGAATACATCCCGGTGCTGGACATGATCAAGGTGCGCAATTACCTGGACACGCTGCATACCAATCTGATCGGGCCCAACTGTCCCGGGTTGATCACGCCTGGGGAAGCCAAGGTCGGCATCATTCCCGGGTCGATCGTCATGCCCGGCAACGTGGGCGTAGTTTCCAAGAGCGGAACACTGACCTATGAAGTGGTCTTCGCCCTGACCGAACGGGGCATTGGCCAGTCGACTTGCGTGGGCATCGGCGGCGATCCCATCAAAGGCTTGAACTTCATCGACGTCTTGCAGCTCTTCGAAGAGGACCCGCAGACGGAACAGGTGATCCTGATCGGCGAGATCGGCGGCAATGCTGAAGAGCTGGCTGCGGAATATATCGCCGATAATATGAATAAACCGGTGACCGCCTTCATCGCCGGCCGCACCGCACCTCCCGGAAGGCGCATGGGCCATGCCGGGGCGATTGTCGAAGGCAAGAGCGGAACGGCCGAAGGCAAGGTGGAAGCGCTGCGCGCCGCCGACGTGAAGGTGGCCGACCACCCGGACCAGATCGTTGACCTAATGTAAAGTAACCTTCAGGTTGCTGGGGAGCAACAACCTGAAGGTTGTTATACAAAAAGATTGTTTTACAAATTATCGTGGCTGAAACAGGGTCAACTCGTCAGGGAACCATCGAAGCTGACAGAATAATTCGTGGTATGCTCGGTCCTTGTTATTTGAAAACTTGAAAGATCGATTGCGATTACGAAAGCGATAGCGAGCCAATCGCTATCGCTTTTGCTTTCGTAATCGAGAATCCTGAAAAAGAGGAAAACCACAGAACTGATCGAAGCAGCATGATTAGTAATAGTGAATCTTCCTAATTGGTAATCGCTCCCCACAGCAGAATGAATTCTGCTGCTAGTGAGGCAAACATGTTTTAAACATGTTTTAGGTTAGGCGCCGAATTCATTCGGTGACTCGCTATCGCTTTCGAGATCGACATTCGTAAAAATGAAACGCATTTTTCGCCGGGTTGATCCCGGTTTTATTGTCGTCCTGGCCATTGCTCTGATCGCCATCTGGCCTCTCATCAGCCGCGCCAGCCTGCCCGAGGGCAACGACGCCGAACTGCATATCTTTCGCCTGGCCGAACTGAGTTATCTCCTGCGCGGCGGTGAATTCTATCCGCGCTGGGCGCCTAATTTCTACCACGGCTATGGTTACCCGATTTTTAACTACTACGCCCCGCTGACTTATTACCTGGGTTTTCTCTTTGACATCCTGCCGCGCCTCGATCCCGTAGCCGGGGTGAAGGCGGTCTTCATTTTAGGGATCCTTTTCGCCGCTCTGGGCATGTATGGCTTTGTGCGCGATAACTGGGGCCGGCGCGCCGGTTACGTGGCCGCGGCCGTTTTCATTTATGCTCCCTATGTCCAGTACATCGATCCCCACGCCCGCGGCGTAATGCCCGAGTCTTTTAGCTTCGGTGTCTTCGCCCTGGCGCTGTGGGCGCTGGACCGGTTATGGCGCAGCGGGGGACGATGGCCCTGGCTGGCCTCCGTCTTCCTCGTCGGTGCGGTGATCATGAGCCATAACCTGATGGGCCTGCTTTTCTTCGGCATGCTCAGCGCCTGGGCTGTCTGGCGCGTGTTCCTGACCACGGAAAAAGAGGACCGGCGGCGCACGGCCGTTCACCTGGGCGGCGCGCTGCTGCTGGGATTGGGACTGGCCGCTATTTTCTGGCTGCCCGTTTTTCTAGAGCGCAACCTGGTTAATCTCAGCACCCTGATCGGCGAGCAGGACAACTATGATTTCCACACCCATTTCCTGTCTCTCAAAGAAATGCTCGCGCCCTCCCTGCGCCTCGATTGGGGCGCTTCTGAGCCGGCTTTCCGCTTCAATCTGGGCCTGGCGCAGTGGCTGCCGGGTGGTTTAGGCCTGATCCTGCTTTTGCTGCGCAAGGTGCGCCAGCCGCGTCACCTCAGCTTTTTCGCCCTGGCTCTGGCCGTGCTGATTTTCCTCATGCTGCCCATCTCCACCTTTCTCTGGGAAACGCTGCCCTTTTTGCCCTTCTTCCAATTCCCCTGGCGGCTGCTGGGTGCGGCCTCGGCGATGCTGGCCGTGCTCGCCGGCGCGGGAGCAGGCGGCCTGCTGGATTGGGTCGAAGCGCGTGGTGGGCAGACTAAAAATCCCTGGCGATCGGCCGATTCCTGGCTGGCCGCGGCCCTGGTTTCTTTACCCATCCTCTTGGGACTGCCGCTCAGCCAGCCGGCGCCCTGGCCGGACTTTAATGAAGTCAACCAACTGCGCATGTCCCTGATTGAGAATACGGGGCGCTGGTTAGGGACGACCTCAACGGCCGATTACGTGCCCGTTACCGTGGAATCTCTGCCGCAGCGCAAGGGTTCCGTCGTGGCCAACTTCGGCCTGGGCCTGCAGCCGGATCGTATCAATCACAATATGCTTCCCGAAGGCTCCACGGTGGAGACGGAGACGATCAAGCCGCTGCATACGCGCTACACGCTCACCGTCCCCCGCGATACGCGCTTCCGGCTCTTCCTATTCGATTTTCCGGGATGGCATGTATCCATCGACGGCGAACGCGTGCAGACGGAATTGGGCAAGCCTGAGGGCTTTATCGTCATTCCGGTCACCGCCGGCACGCACGTCATTGATGTCCAATTCGGCCGTACGCCGGCGCGGACGGCCGCGGTGCTGATCTCGCTCGTATCCCTGATCGCCGCGATCGTTATCGCCTGGCGGCTGCCCGGTGTCCCCGGTCCCATGCCCGAACGGCCGTTTGGCGACGGATCCGTGCTGCTGCTGACTTTGCTGATCTTCGCCCTCTTCGTCTTTGTGCTGGAGCCTTCGGGCATCCTGCATTACAATTCCCAGGGAACAACGGCCGAACCGGCGCAGGTGCAGGTCTATGCTGATTTCGGTGAACAAATCGCTCTGCTGGGCTTTGATATCTCCGCGGAGCAGGTCAAGGCGGGAGATACGCTGTATTTAACGCTTTACTGGAAAGCGCTGCAAGAGCTGGATATTAATTACCAGGTTTTTGTACACCTGCTGGGGCCGGACGGGCTGGTGGCCCAGTCTGATAAGATTAACCCGGGCGAATTTCCCACCAAGCGCTGGCCGTTGGATAAATATGTGCGTGATGAACATCAGCTGACCCTGCCGGCCGATTTAGCGCCCGGTGAATACGAACTCTTTGCCGGGCTTTGGGTGCAGGCTGACGGCTGGCGGCTGCCGCTGTTGGACAGTCAGGGCCAACAGATTGGTGATCGCTTCAAGTTGATGGATATAACGGTGGAATGAGGATAGGCGAGGGGCACGGTCGGGAGACCGGCCCCAGCGGAGCTGTGCCCATGCGCGTGATCAGCGGCAAAGCCAGGGGGCGTAAATTAAAGCGGGTGCCCGGCGATTCAACACGGCCGATCATGGATCGCGTTAAGGAAAATCTCTTTAACATCCTCGGCAGTTTCGTGCCCGGATCGCGCTGGCTCGATCTGTTTGCCGGAACGGGGCAGGTGGGTATCGAGGCGCTGAGCCGCGGCGCGGAGCATGTCGTCTTTGTAGATAAGGTGACCCCGGCCGTGCGCACAACACACGATAATTTGCGGCATACCCATCTGGAAGAAGGTGCGACCGTCTTGCAGCGGGACGCTTTCCGCTATCTTGAAGACCCGCAGGGCGCGCCGTTCGATCTCATCTACGTTGCCCCGCCGCAGTATATGGGGCTGTGGGTTCAGGTGCTAAACAGGCTGGATCAAGAGCCGGGACGTTTTTTAGATCCGCAGGGTCTGGTGGTGGCGCAAATCGATCCCAAGGAAGAAGAGGAACTGCCTTTAAAAAACTTGACTCTCGTCGATCGCCGCCGTTATGGTTCGACTTTGCTCTTGTTCTACGAGCCGCCGGTCAACGTCACCTGAATGACGCACTGTCCGGTGATATTATTCTCAATGTCCAGCGCCGTCAGGCGCATTAGGTAAGGACCTGAACCCCACATCGAGAGATTAACATTACCCAGGAATCCTTCGCGCACAGGGGTGGTGATATCACGGCCTAACAGGGAAGCCCACTGCCCATTTGTCTGTGGCCCATTTGTTTCCAGGGTATAGGCGCCGAAATTTTCCGTATCCGCTGTGCCGTAAAATGAAATATCTCCACGCACGGCCGATCCGTCGCTGGGCTCGCTGATATTCAGATCCGTCGTGCAGGCGATGAAGGGCGTCGGCGGCACGTAGGGCGTCGGCGTCAGCGTTGCTTCTTCCACGGGGACGGATTCGACAGCGCCCTCCGCGCCCGGTAAGGTCACCGTAGGCGCCAGGTTGGGGGTGACAACCGGCCTGGCTGTCGCGGGCGTGCCCATCGGCGACGGCCGTTCCAGCGGCGTGCTCAAAGGGTTTGGCGTAGGGGTTGGCGGCTTAAGCAGTTCCTGGGGCAGCGTCGGCGCGATACGCTGGTTGACGAAGAAGACTGAGGCAAAAATCCCGCCAAATAAGAGGACGAAGAAGAGGGCGGTGTTGCGCCTTTGTTTCCCCCGTTCTCGTTCTAAGCCAAAAACAGCTGAACGTAAGCCCCTCTGGGCTCTGAGTAAATCGGATATGTACCAGAAGAGACCCAGCACACAAACGATGTAAATCCAGATATCGTTCTGGATCAAAAATACGAAGACGCGATCCATGGCGTATCCGCGGAAAAATTCCTGTCAGGTTTATAACGGCCGTTCTAGGGAAGCTTAGCAACTAGCCCGTGAATCAAAGCCGTCAGGCGTGGTATGGTGATTTTTCCCGTCTCTAGCACCTCATCATGGGTTTGGACCGTACCCGGTTTCGGATCGGGGATGGCCATATTGGTAATTGTCGATATGCCCAAGACGCGTACACCGGCATGGCGGGCGACAACAACGGAGGGCACGGTGGACATGCCGACCGCGTCCCCACCGGCCATACGCAAAAAGCCCAACTCGGCCGGCGTTTCATAGCTGGGTCCGGCGACGAAGGAATATACGCCTTCTTGCAGTTTAAAACCGAGCTCCGCGGCGACTTCATGGGCCAGCTTGCGGTATTCAGCGTCATAGGGCTCTGTCATATCGGGAAAGCGCGGCCCTACTTTGTCGTTATTGGGTCCGCGGAGAGGGTTGAAACCGGCCATGCCCGGAAAATTGAGATGATTGCTGATCAACATCAGATCGCCTGGTGTAAAATCAGCATTGATTCCCCCCGCGGCATTAGTAATGATTAAGGACTGAATCCCCAGGGCGTGCATGACACGCACCGGCAGGGTGATCTGCTGCATCGAGTAGCCTTCGTAAAAATGAACCCGGCCTTGCAGCACGACCACGTCACGCTGATCAAGCTGCCCGATGACCATCTGGCCCATGTGCCCGCTTACGGTTGAAGTGGGGCAGTGCGGGATTTCGTCAAAGGGAATGATGATTTGATTTTTAACTTCATCGGCCAGCCCGCTTAACCCGGATCCGAGTACGAGACCCAACGAGGGCACAATATCCGTATACTGCCTGACCGCCGCCGCTCCTTCGTCTATCTGAGCCTGAGAAATGTAGTCACTCATTTATGCTTTTTCCACTTCCTCTTCTTCTAGCTGGGTATAAATTTGAGTGGTTGAGATATTAGCATGTCCGAGAAGTTTCTGCACTTCCTCTAAGTCAGACCCGCTGTCCAGTTTGTGGGCCGCGAAACTATGGCGCAGGGTATGCGGTGTGACGTCAGACTCGATATTGGCGTCCCGCGCATAAGCCTTGATGATCAGCCATAAACCCTGCCGCGTTAATTTGTGGCCGCGATGGTTGAGGAACAAGGCTTTTTCATCAGGGTCCTTCATGAGATAAGGGCGGCCGTCTTCCAGATATTGATCCAGGATGAGGCACATATCCTCGTCCAATAAGATATCCCGTTGGTGCTCGCCGTTCTCCATCACCGCGACAACGGTTACCTCATCGTCCTCGAAGACGTCCTCCATTTCCAGGTTGACAACTTCCGACACGCGCATGCCCGTAGCGTAGAGCATATTCAGCAATGCGCTGTCGCGGAAATGCTTAGGTGTAGAACCCTTCTGCGGCTCCAGCAGCAAATATTCGATTTCCTGTGAGGCTAAAGTTTTCGGCAGGCGCTTCTCAACTTTCGGAGAGTCAATATTACTCGTCGGGTTGGTGGAGATGAAATTTCGCGCGTGCAGGTGGTTAAAGAACGACTTGACAGCGGCTACTTTTCTGGCGATTGAAGAGGATGCGTATGGTTTGTCGCGATGTTTGAGATCATCAACATAGTCGTCAATGATTTCCGGGGTGACTTCGGACCAGGATTGGATATCCGGGTAACGGTCGGTGAGGAACTCATAAAACTGTGTCAGGTCATTGCGATACGCGGCGACCGTGTTATCCGAGTACCGGTATTCCTCTCGAAGGAATACGAGGAAGTCCTGTAGTATTTGATCCATTGTACGCTGCTCCTGTACGATAACTGAAACTACCATTACAAACCAATACGAGAATGGGCAATCACCCAATAATTCGTGTAGTACGATTTTTGTTGTCGATTCTAAGTGGCGGGGACAGGCTATACATTATGGCGGTTAAGCCGGCATAGGACAAAAAAGAATCGTCAAAATAGCGCCCTGTGAGCTTATTATGTAATTCTAGCTGTCTGGGCATTATAACAATTACTTTTCATAAGATCAATCCCAAATCGACATAAATAATGATAAATACAAGTTCTTTACATAAATTTCACTGTCCAAAAACGCGTGAATTTCGTATATTACTGATTTACAGCTTTGAAACCCTACCCGGCTGCCTGAAATTCCCGCATTTGGCAATTATGGGCAAGAGATGGGCAACTGAAATAACTCATTGCCTTCGCGCCGCTGTAGGTGGTATGATGCGCCGAGAGCCTGGGATAATTTCCACCGGCTCCGCACAAGTGCTTATTTGTGCCAATAACCCACATTTCAAATTTTAAGTAATTCAGTGAGTCAGGTAGTCAGGTGGTCAGGTTCTGACCACCTGACTGCCTGATCAACTTAAATTAGGAGATTTTCTACTATGAACGAGCGCGAGCGCCAACGAATTGTGATCGCCGGAGCCGCCGGCCGTGACTTTCACAACTTTAATACATTTTTCCGTGATAATGACGATTACGAAGTGATCGCTTTTACGGCGACGCAAATTCCGGATATTGAGGGCAGGCGGTATCCGCCGCAGCTTTCCGGCGCTCTCTATCCGCAGGGTATTCCCATTGTCGCTGAGGAAGAGTTGGAAGCACTCATTGATGAATACGATATCGACGATGTCGTTTTTGCGTATTCTGATGTTTCGCATGAAACAGTGATGCACCTGGCTTCACGGACGCTGGCTGCGGGCGCCGGGTTCCGTTTCTTGGGTCCCAAGCAAACCATGATCGCCTCCGATAAACCGATCGTCGCCGTCTGCGCGGTGCGCACCGGCAGCGGCAAAAGCCAGACATCACGCCGCGTGCTCGACATCTTGCAAAATGATTTGGGCTACGAACGCGTGGTTGCCGTGCGCCATCCGATGCCTTACGGCGATCTGGCCGCACAGGCTGTGCAGCGCTTCGCCGCCCTGGAAGACCTGGATCGCTATGACTGCACGATCGAGGAGCGTGAAGAGTATGAACCTTATATCGAGCGCGGCGCGGTTATTTATGCCGGCGTTGATTATGAGGCGATTTTGCGCCAGGCGGAGGAAGAGGCGGATATCATCATCTGGGATGGCGGTAACAATGATATGCCCTTTTACCGGCCTGATCTGCTCATCGTGGTCGCCGATCCGCACCGCCCAGGCCATGAACTGCGCTATCATCCCGGAGAAACGAATTTGCGCATGGCCGATGTTGTCGTGCTGAATAAGGTGGACACGGCCGTTCATGAAAATGTCGTGGCTGTACAGGACAGCGTGCGCCGCGTGAATCCCCAGGCGGTGCTGATCAAAGCCGCTTCACCGATTTTCGTCGACGATCCCGCGGCCGTGCGCGGCAAACGCGTATTGGTCATTGAAGATGGGCCGACCCTGACCCATGGCGAGATGGCTTATGGCGCGGGCGTGATCGCCGCCGAATATTTCGGGGCTGCTGAAATTGTCGATCCCCATCCCTACGCGGTGCGCTCCATTGCTGAGACCTATAAGAAATATCCCACGACTGGCGCCGTGCTGCCGGCCATGGGTTATGGCGCGGCTCAGCTGGCGGACCTGGCGGAAACAATCGCCGCCACACCGGCGGACCTGGTCCTGGTGGCTACGCCGATCGACCTGGCGCGGATCATTGACATCGACAAGCCGAATCAGCGCGTGCGCTACGAGCTGCAAGAAATCGGCCGTCCGAATCTACTCGATATTCTCTCCGAACGATTTTAATGTGATCAAGATGCCATCTTTTTGAAAGATGGCATCTTGTTTTTCCCCTGTTGTCATAGTTGACCATAATTCGCCGGGAGCTTTGGTCAAAGGCTCTATTCTTGGACTTCCCCTATCTGGTATAATTAAATGAGCTTTGTTGAGAGGCTTTGTTTAAAGCTTCATTGTCGTTTAGGGTCTTTCTTCAAGCAGACCAAAGGAGGCAGCAGTGCAAACTATTTCAGAAAGTTTTGGCATTCTGTGGGAGGCGCTCTTTTTGCAGCCCCAACCTTATGCCGCCATACGCGACCGTAAAAATCCGGCCGGGAAGGGTTTCGTGATTTTGATAATCCTCGCTCTGACCGTGGCTCTGGTGAGTTATATCGGGACCCTCTTAACCTGGGCCACGAGCCCCGATCTCAATGCCATCCAAGAAACGGTGCTCAAGCATTTACAGACGATGAGCTGGTGGGAGATGATGTCCGCGCAGCCGCAGGCTCAGGTCGTCTGGCTTCAGATATGGGACTCAGTCTGGCAGGTGATGCGATTTCTGATCCCTTCGCCCACTTCCGGGTTGATGGGCTTCATTCTCACCCCCCTAAACCTGTTGATCACCTGGATCGTCTTCGGCCTGGTGGCGCATGTGATGGCTAAGATATTTGGTGGAAAGGGGCAGTTGAACCAGACCCTGGGCACGACGGCCCTGGCCGCAGCGCCACAGCTGCTTACCCTATTCACGGTCTTTCCCTTAGTCTCGCTGGCCGGGATAGGCGTGTGGACCATGCTGGCCCGGTATATGGCCATTCGCGTGACCCACAACCTTTCCTGGGGGCGGGCGCTGTGGGTGACCCTGCTGTCCATGCTGGTCATTTTCCTGCTATTAGTTGTGATGTTTGGCGTGGGTGCGGCCGTATTTTCTTCGATGTTGTCCGCCGCTATTTCGGGAGGGTTCTTCGATGCAAACAGCTTTTGATTTTATACGTGGTGTTGTCACCTTAGATGAGCAAACCTATCGCGACTTCCTGGCATCTGAGAATGTCATGAAGCGTGGATTTTTGATTTTCCTGGCCTGTTTTTTCATCGCTACTTTTCCCGTATTCGGCCAGACTCTGATCAGGAATTACCAGGGTTTTACGGCCGAAGATGCGTTAGCAATTAAAGATCAGTATCAAAGCATGCTGCAAATGTTCCCGATCTCCGGCGCGGAGGGCATGTCTCCCGAGGATATGATGGGTGATTTTAACGCCGGGATCAATATCGGTGTGGAGATCTCCAATTTGCCGACGCCGCTGCCCCGGCCAATTATGGCTTTCCTCCAAGCCGTCGGCACCTGGATTTCGGCTGTAATCGGCAATATCGGAACCTGGTTGGGTTATGGTGTGATTGTCCTGCTCTTCGCTAAACTGGCCGGAGGGCGGGGAATTCTCAATCTCTTCTTCGGTCTGACGGCGCTTGTCGCCGTGCCCAATTTGCTGCAAATCTTCAGCTTTTTGCCATTCCTCGGCCCGGTCCTGATTTTCGTAGCTTTCTTATGGGGAGGGGCCGTTTACATCCGCGCGGTTCAAATCAGCCAGGAATTTAGCGGCGGGAAGGCCGTTGTGATCTCGCTTCTACCGCTGCTGATTGTGCTGCTGATAACCGCCTGCACCGCCTCCGCAGCCATCGGAAGTTTGGCCAGTCTGATTAGTCAAGCGCAATAGAATATAAGTTTTTCAGTATGTCAGTGGCTCAGTTTCTCAGTTTATGGCTGAGATACTGAAAAACTGACATACTGATATACTCCTTTTTACGTCCCTCTAACATTCATGATCTATAATTTCTGATCGTTGCGGTTTCGGCCGTTTTTATTTGTCGACGGCCGTGGAACCGCGACTAAAACATAAAAAATCAACCAATTGAGGGAGAATTGAATATGAGTGAAGAACAAGTGACTCCAGAAGCTTACCGCTTTAAGGCGGAGATTAAGCAGTTGTTGGATATCCTAGCACATTCCCTATATAAGGAACGGGATATCTTCCTGCGCGAGCTGATATCGAATGCGTCTGATGCTTTGACGCGTTTTCATTTTGAGAGCCTGACCAACCGCGACGTGCTCGACCCGGATGCCGAACTGGCCATCCATATCGACGTGCCGGAGGTTGAAGAAGGCCAGCCGAAGAAGATCGTCGTTAAGGACAGCGGCATCGGTATGACACGTGAAGAGGTGATACAAAATTTGGGCACAATCGCCCAGTCCGGCGCGCGTGAATTTCTGAAACATATCGATGAAGAGGACTTCGATGCGAGCGAGGTGATCGGCCAATTTGGCGTGGGCTTTTATTCCGCCTTTATGGTCGCTGATGAGATCGAGGTTATCTCTCGCAGTTACGATCCCCAGGCAACGGCCGTATCCTGGAAATCGGACGGCAGCGACAACTTCGCCGTCGAAGACGCCCAGAAAGAGGATCGCGGCACCGAAGTGCATCTGACGCTGAAAAAAGATGCCGAAGAGTTCGCCAGTGAATGGAAGTTGAAGCAGATCGTCAAGAAATACTCCGACTTTGTGCGCTATCCAATCTACGTCGGCGAGGAGCAGGCCAACCAGCAGACTTCCTTGTGGCGCAAATCCCCATCGGAAGTCAGCGAAGAAGATACGAACCAGTTCTATCAGCAGATGACGATGGATTTCGAAGAACCCCTGCTGACCATCCAGTTCGCTTCCGATGCCCCTGTACACTTGCGCTCGCTGCTTTTCATTCCCGCCAAACGGGAACCGGGCATCCTCTCCTTGCGCAAGGAACCGGGCCAGATGCTCTACTCGCATAATGTATTGATTCAAGAGTACATTACGGACCTGCTTCCGGAGTGGCTCAACTTCGTCGACGGCGTGATCGATTCGGAAGATATCCCGCTGAATGTCAGCCGTGAGACGGTGCAGTCGACGCGCCTCATGCGCCAGCTCGGTCGTACCCTGCGCAAGCGCATTCTGCGCGAGCTGGCAACCATGGCGGAGAAGGACTCTGAGAAGTATGCGCGTTTCTGGCATGAATACGGCCGTGTTTTTAAAGAAGGCATGATCACCGATCCTTCGGCCAAGGAAGACATTTTGCCGTTTTTGCGCTATCTCTCTTCCAAGAGCGGCGGCGAACTGACTTCATTCGATGAATACATCGAACGCATGCCCGAGAACCAGGAAGAGATTTATTACCTCCTAGGCGATGACGAGAAATCAGTGGCCCGCAGCCCGCATCTCGATCCCTTCAAAACGCGCGATCTGGAAGTATTTTATTGGGTAGATCCCCTGGATGCCTATCTGGCGCCGATGCTGTCCGAATATAAAGAAAAGAAGCTGCGCAATATCGATGACGCGGCGCTGGAACTGCCTGAGACCGCGGATGAAGCGCAGACGGAACAGCCGGCCCCGCTGCTGGACGATAAAGAAATTAACACGTTTATCGGCCGCTGCGTGAAAACCCTGGGCGATCGAGTGGTTGAGGTGCGCGAGTCCAAGGTCTTGAAAGACAGCCCGGTACGCCTTGTCTCTCCGGCCGACGACGCCGGCCGTGATTACCAGCGCTTGCAGCGCTTCTTTGATGAGAATTACGAAGTGCCGAAGAAGATCCTGGAGATCAACCGCCGCCACCCGCTGATCGTCAACTTGACTCACCTCTTAGAGGTGCAACCCGGCTCGGAACTAGTTGATGCGGCGATCGAACAGCTTTATGAAAGCGCCCTGGTGCAGGAAGGCCTGCACCCCAATCCGGTGCAAATGCTACCGCGGATTGAGCAGCTCATGCTTCTGGCTACCGCGACGGCCAACATGAACCTCGGCTTTGACGAAGAAGAATAAGTTTATCCTACACTTTGCCCAGGGAAGGGATAATGGATGCGGACGAGAGCTAACAAGCACGGAAATTTTTATCTATCCGCTTTAATCCGACCACCACGCAGTGTTGGGTTTAGTCCGAGTTCTTAGACTAAAACTGTCAGGAAGCTGAAGTCTCATTGAAATAGGACCCAGTGAATTGGGTCCTATTTTTTTATCACTGCACTTTTTCCAGGAGGGACCTACCGGCGGCAAGCGCCGCCTCTTCCGAGCCGCTGTTTTCCAAAACAACCATAGCCACGTAATCCGCCTGCTCGCCGGGCAAAATTCCCACGTACCAGGCATTCTGCAACCCTTCAGGGCCGGATAAAACAACAGGGCTGAACTCGTAAATCCCGTTTTCCTGGGGCAGGGCATTGCGCACGGCGCGCGCCGTGGCCACACCGGCGGCCTGAGCATTTAAGATTTCGTCCATGTGCCACGGCTGCCATTCTCCAAAAACATCTTTTACCGCCGCGCCGATCTGCGCCTGCGGCAGGCTGCCGTCACCGGCCAAGGCGGCCATCGCCAGCCCGACCTGCAAGGGGGTAATTGAGAGCTTTTCCTGGCCTATCCCGGCCAGCATAGGGTCGGCGATGGCCTGGTCAGGCGTGGTTTCCGTGTCAATCTCCAAGACCGGATCGCTGTAGAGGCCGAATGATGAAAAAGCAGCATCCAGACTGCCCGTTCCGGCACGCTCGGCCAGGTCGACCATGGGCGCCGGACAGCGATAAACGAGTACATCCGCCCAGGTCGCCGGATCAGGCGGTTGGGCGGCGCAGCGTAGTTCGGAACCATTGACCTGAACCGGCCGGTCGGGGTCTTCAACCGTCTCGTTGAGGGTCAGCAGGCCCTGGTCGATGCTTGAGGCCAGGATCAAGGGCTGCAAGAGCATGCCCGGCTGGTACTGGCCTTTGGCAACGCGGTTAAGCAGCGGGGCGTCTTCGGCTGCGCCTAACTCCTCGAATGTCTCATCAAGCTGGTTTGGATCAAACCCCGGCAGGCTGGCCATCGCTCTGACATAGGCGCTGTCTTTGCCGTCGCGGGGGATTTCCAGCAATAAAGCGCCGCCCAGATTTTCGCCAAGTGCGGCAACGGCCGTTTCCTGGATGGTGTAATCAAGCGCCAGCTGCACATCCCGCCCTTTCTGGGGCAGGTGCATGGTTTGGCGGAACCAATCCGCCCAGAAATTATCCGTCTCACCGCGCAGGATGGTATCAAAACCCGCTTCCGCGCCGCTCGTGCCGTGCTTGATGCTGTAATAGCCAACAACGTGCCCGCCGGCCGCTGTTGGGTAAAACCGCCGCTGCGCATTAGGGGGACCTTCATTCAATGCCAGTTCGAGGCCGTTCTGATCCAGAATAGACCCGCGCAGCAGGCGCCGTTCAGCTTCCAGGCCGCGCGGATTGTCGTCCCGGGCCAGAAGCGTCCCGGCGCGCACGACGCCCCAAAATACAAGTGAAATGCCGACCAGTATAAAAGCGCTAAGCAGCACCTTGCTGAGATTGAGCACCTTGTCTCGATCGGGCGTGATGGGGGGCGTATCTTTCATGATTCAGAGGACAGATACAGCAGCAGCCCCAACATAATACTGCTGATCAGCAGCGAGCTGCCGCCGTAGCTGATGAAGGGCAGAGTGACCCCGGTCAGGGGCAGTATTTTGGTCACGCCGCCCATGATCATCAGCGCCTGAATGGCGAATAGCAGCGTGATGCCCACGGCCAGGTAGGTCTTAAACGGCCGGAATGACTTCATCGCCGAATGAAAGCCGCGGTAGGTGAGGATCATGAAGACGGCAACGAGTCCCAGGCTGCCGATCAGGCCCCACTCCTCGGCCACGGCGGCAAAAACGAAATCAGAATGAACAACGGGGATATAAGTCGGAAACCCCTGTCCCGCACCCTGTCCGCTAACGCCGCCGGCGGCTACGGCGTACAGAGATTGGACGATTTGGAAGGCGCGGTCGAGTGATTCCGGCCAAGGATTCCACCAGGCATCAATGCGTAAGGCGACCACATCGAACCAAAAGTAAGCGATAGCCGCGGCCGCTAACAGCAGCAGCAATCCGAACCAAACATAGCGCGGATCACTGGTCGCCAGATAGAGCAGCGCCAGGAAAACCAGGAAATATAAGGTTGCCGCTCCCAGGTCGCGCTGCCAGATCAGCAGCACCATACAGAAACCCCACATGAGCAGGAGCGGTGCCAGATAAGGCAGCGCGCCGCGTAGCCCGGCCCGGGACTGCCCGCGGCGTAGGGCGGCTTCGCGATCGGCGAAGTAGCTGGCCAGAAAAACAACCAGCAGCAGTTTTAGCAGCTCGGAAGGCTGTAGAAAGACCTTCATATTAATGAATGGCAGTGGGATGGGCAGCCATAGAGCCGCGCCAAAGCCGGAGGGATTCACACCGAAGAGAAGAGTCGAGGCTAATAGGAAAAGCCCGGCCAGGAGCCAGGTATAACGGTAATGGCGCAGCATGCGCAGGTTGCGCGGCAGGATGGCTACAATCAGCATCGCCGCCGTACCGATGACGACCCAAAGTACCTGGCGGTGCAGGAAGTTAGCGGCCAGGCGATCGACGAGAATTAAGCCCCAACCGCTCAGCAAGGCGAATAAGGGCAGATAGAAGGGATCGTGGTCAGGCCGGAAGCGGGTGAGAAGGAGGTAGGCAAGGGCCACGGCCGTTGTCCAAACCAGCGGCGCCCATAAGTGGCTCCAGGCGATACGGCCGTCCAGGGCCAGGCTCAGCGCAGTGGCGTTGCACAAGACAAAGGCTGCCGTGATGATCAACAGCAGCCCCTCACGTTGGCCGGCTTTTTTGTGGAAATCCTCTTCCATGTACATGACAGTATTTAGTATTTAGTGTTTAGTCATAACTAAATACTAAATACTAAATACTTCTTACTAAAATTACTGTAAGTACTTCTCAGTAATCGGCGACAAATTTTCGCGGGTGGATCGGGGGATGCGATCCTTGGCCGTGATCAGCGCATTTTCCAGGCCGCCGTGAGCGGCCATAGAGCCTGCCCAACTTGCCTTGGAGGCGATGAGATTACTTAATGATTTGTGGGCGACGGCCGTGTTGTGGCGCAGAACGCGAACAACCATTTCCACGGTAACCGGACTCTCGCTTTCATGCCAGACGTCATAATCCGTCACATGGGCCATCACGGCGTAAGCAATTTCCGCTTCCGCGGCCAGGAATGCTTCGGGGCTGGTTGTCATACCGATGATGCTCATGCCCCAATTGCGAAACAGGTCGGACTCGGCTTTGGTGGAGAACCGCGGTCCTTCGATGGTGATAAAGGTGCCGCCTTTGTGGACGGTGCCTCCTGCTTCCAAAACGGCCGTCGCCAGGGCGGCGCTTAACTCCCTTGAAAAGGGGTTGGCCGGAGAGAGATGGCCCACGTGTCCATTGCCAAAAAATGAACTCTCACGGTTTTTGGTGAAATCAAAGAGCTGGTCGGGAATGACGATATGCCCCGGCTCAAAATCTTCGCGCAGCGATCCACAGGCGCTGACGGAGATGATATAGCGCACACCCAAAGTCTTAAGCGCGTAAATGTTGGCGCGATAGGGGACTTCGGTGGGCGTCAGTGTATGGCCCCGGCCGTGGCGCGGCAGAAAAACCACGCGTTCATCATGCAGCGTGCCCAGGATAAGGGCATCCGAGGCGCTGCCGAAAGGCGTCGTCAGGTTAAGCTCTTCGACTTCACTTAACTCATCCATGTTATAAACGCCGCTGCCGCCGATAATGGCGATTTCAATATTGTGTTTCATGTCTTACTTCCTACTCAAGCTCAGAAGCCGATATAAATCAGCGCATAGCTTATACTATTATGACCAAAGCAGGTTTAATTATAGCAACGGAAACCGCTCGTGTATAATACGTTTCGTGTCCGCAAAAAGCTATGAACAGGCCTTGCAAGACTTTCGGCGAGCACGCCAGGAAGCTGCACTGCGCCAGCTGCTAAGTCGTTTTCTGGGTCGATCCGACCAACTCCTCGCTTATCGTGATTTAAGCGATAAATTAAACATTACGGATACCTTCGAACATGGCGTGCAGGAGATCCCCCTCAAGGCAATTGTCGGCAGCGTGGGTCGCGCCGACGATTTCACCCGCGACTTCCTGCCTAAACGGGACAGCGATGCTGAACGGTGGGCCAATGTCAAAGCGGCTGTGATCGAAATGCGCGGCTGGCGGCCGATTGATGTCTATAAGATAGGCGATGTTTACTTCGTCAAGGATGGCAATCACCGCGTTTCAGTCGCTCGCCAGCTTGGCAATGAGACGATTTCCGCCAATGTAACGGAAATCGAAACACGGTTATCTATCGATGCGGATGATGATCCCCGGGCTATAATCGCTCGCGCCAATTACATCGATTTCTTGGAAAAGACAAAACTCGATCAGTCCCGGCCGGAAGCCGATCTTGAGCTTACTTTCATAGACCAGTACAGCACACTGTTGGCGCAAATTGATCACCACCGCCATCATTGCCAATCCGACGGGCAGGAGATTTCCTTACCGCAGGCGGCTGCCTCCTGGTACGATGAAGTCTATTTACCCGTGCTTAAATTGATCCGCAATCAAGGCATCATGCGTAATTTTCAGGATCGTACCGAAACGGATATGTATATCCTGCTGTCGGAACGGCGTGAAGAATTGGAGGAAGCCTTGGGCTGGGAGGTTAAGGCGCAGCCGGCTGTTTCTGAATGGGCGTCATCTCTATCCAAATCCCATTCTCCTTTTATTAACCGCCTCGGAGCCCGCCTGCGCGACGCTCTGGTCCCGAATCTGGGCGATGGCCCGCCGCCGGGAGAGTGGCGCAAACAACGCGATCTGGCGACGACCAACATCAGCCTTTTCAACGATATCCTGATCTCCTTGCAAGGCACCGAAGCCGACTGGCGTTTGCTGGATAACACTTTGATGGTTGCCCAACGCGAAGAAGCCAACCTGTTGGCTATCCACGCTGTTTCCAGTCGTCTGGGCTTGGAAAGCACGGAGACCGGCCAAATAGAAGCTGAATTCCGGCGGCGCTGCCGCAAAGCAGGCGTGGAAGGTCAATTTGCCGCTGAAGTAGGTGTTGAAGGAAAATTGATGATTCAACGCGCGCCCTGGGTGGATTTGGTCAGTACCAATCTCACCTTTGCCACGGAATACAGCCCTGGCGGTCGCCTCAGTTCCGGTGTTGATTTTCTCATCCAGCGCTGCCCACGCCCGATCCTGGTCATAACCGGCGAGAAAATCACGCACATGGATAAAGGACTGCTGGCCTATGACGGCAGCCCCAAAGCGGATGAAGCTCTTTTTGTGGCCGCTTACCTGGCCGCGCGCTGGCACATGAAACTGACCGTATTGACCGTGATTACGGAATATACGGAAGCGGCCGTCCTCGACGACGCCCGTCGTTATTTAATCGCTAATAATCTACTTAATGTTAAATATATCCTTGAAGAAGCGCCGATCACGGAAGCCGTGCTTAAGACAGCGAAAAGCCAGGGCTCTAATTTGCTGATTATGGGTGGTTTTGGCTACCGGCCGGTGAGGTATCTTGTTTTAGGCAGCACCGTGAACGGTGTGCTTGACGATGGCCAGATTCCAACATTAATTTGCCGTTGACATAGTTTAATTACAATACCATAATAACGAATCTTGAAAACTCACAGCTAAGCGAGTCTACCCTATTGAGGATTGCTGATCCTCGATTTCCAGTTCTCGTTTCCATAGATAATTAGGAAAGGATACTTTGGCCGAGAATTTCAATCCGCAGCAGAAGAGTTATCTTGCTTCGTACATGAACGGCGTTTCTCGTTCTTTTAGCCTCGTAGCTCCTGAGGTTGAATCCCCTTTGGATGATTATCTGGCTGCGGCGTATTTAATTTGCCGCGTTGTCGATAATATTGAAGATACGCTCCAGCCTTTTGAATGGCAGAAGAAGCGTTTCGCCGAGTTTTCCACGCTGCTTGACGCTCCGCAAACGGCCGAACAAATTTTAAGGGGTTGGGACCGCTTCAATTGGCCCGGCCTGACAGATTCTGAGAAAGAGTTAATGACCTGTGAAAAAGGGCTGATGTTGTGGCAAATATACTCCGAGCTGCCCGGCAGTTACCGTGACCCGATTCGCCGATGGGCCTCCATGATGGCCTTCGGCATGGAGCGGAGCAGCAATCCCTATACATCTGATTTTTTCTTCGACCACGAGCAGGTTCGCCTGCCTGTTCAAGAATCCGACTATGACCTCTATTGTTTTTATGTGGCCGGTACGGTAGGCAGAATGATCACCGAACTGGCGATTTTGTTTTATGATGTTGTCGATCCGCAAAAGCAAATTTTGATCGACGGCAGCGACGCCTGCGGCCGTGCGCTGCAAAAAACAAATATCGTTAAAGATTTCGAGCGCGACCTTCAGCGTGGAGTCTGTTTCCTACCCGGAGATTGGCTGAAAGAAGTCGATTACACACCCCTGCGCCTGGACGGGGTTCCGTCAGCCTGGAAAGCGATGGTCTTATTAAATGTCGTCGAAGAGTTAGAAGCATCTGTCCGCTATGTTTTAGCGCTCCCGGAAGAGGCGCTCGGTTACCGCAAGGCTGGTTTATTAATGATGCTTCCCGCTTATGAGACTATCCTTCTAGCCGCGCAGCGCCTCCAGGATATATTCACCCCGCGCCATTCGGTGAAAATTTCACGGACTAAGATGGGACAATGCATCCTGCGCGCGCGCAATATAGCCGGGGATAACCAGGCGATCAGCGCTTATTCTGATAAGATGGCTCTGCAAATCAGATCGCAGCTAAGTCCGGTATTGGCGGAAGTACGGTAAAAAGAATGTCCTCCGTTTTAGCGAATAGGTTCAAGGCTTAGAAGAGGGGAGCGCCGCTGCCGATGACGGTTTCAGAAAACAATTCGGGATATGAGGTCCTGGTTGAACACCGGTCGGAAAATATTATCCGCCGCTATCTCCAGCTGATCAAACATGGCACAGGCCTTTTGTTGGGCGGCGCCTACACCTATATCCAGCGCGAAAAGGCGATTGGTAAGGACTGGTCATTCACCCTCCTTTTCCTCAAGCTGCTGATGCTGTTTTCCTGGCCGTTTGTAGACCGCAACTTGATCCGCCAGCCCTTCGCGTTGCAGTTCCGCAAACGGTTGGAGATGCTTGGCCCCACCTACATCAAACTGGGCCAGATTCTCAGCCTGCGCGAAGATATCCTTCCTAAAGAGGTGACCGACGAGCTGCAAAATTTGCTCGATCGCCTGCCGGCGCTGACCTTTGATCGTTACGTGGAATTGTTAGAAAGCACGCTGATGCTGCCCATCGATTCTTTTCTCCTGGAGTTGGATACGGTTCCCCTGGGTTCCGCTTCTCTGGCGCAGACGCACCGCGCCGTGCTGTTGACGGGCGAGGAAGTGGTGTTGAAGATGCTGAAGCCCAATGTGCGCCAGATGGTGAAAAATGATCTGCGCCTGATGCGTCTCGCCGGGCGGGTGGCCCAAATCTTTGCCGGGCGCTTCCAGCCGCGGCGCTTGATCAGTGAATTCAGCCGCTATACGCTGCTGGAAGTGGATTTGCGCAATGAGGCCAATAACGCCGAAATATTTGCCGCTAATTTTGCCGATGAACCGAACGTCCACTTTCCGATCATCTATCGCAGCTATAGCAACCAGGATGTCTTATGTATGGAGTTCTTCCGCGGCCATAAGCCGGATGCGCGCCTGTTTAATTACCTGACGCGACGCCAGGTAGACAGGTCCATAGACCTGGGCATCGGGGCTACGATCGAAATGATCTTCCGCGACGGCTTTTTCCATGCCGACCTGCACCCCGGCAATTTAATAGTCTTCGATGATGCCAGCATCGGTTTTATCGATCTGGGCATGGTCGGCCGTTTTGACAGCGAGATCCAGCGGCGCATGCTCTATTATCTCTACTTCCTGGTTTCCGGCGATGCGCCCAATGCCGCGCGCTACCTGGTCTCCATGACCATCGCCGGCCCTAAAAGCGACCCCGACGGCTTCCGCCGCGCCGTTGAAGACCTCAATCGCCGCTGGCTGCGCACGCCTAATTTCGATGAGTTCTCTTTAGGGCAGCTGATCCTGGAATCCGTGACAACCGCGGCGCGCTACAATATTCAGTATCCGGGCGAGATCATCCTCATGGTCAAGTCAATGATCACCCTGGAAGGGATGGGCAATGTCCTCTCCCCGGGGATCGACATCACCGATGCCGCTAAAGGACATGTGCAAAGGCTGCTTTATCACAGGGTCGACATCCGCCAGGTCCTGCGCGACGGGCTGGTTGTTCTCCCCGAAGTTGTCGATCTCCTCTATCGCAGCCCTTATGTTTTAAACGAGGTGATGCGCTACGCCGAACAGCAAATGAAGAGCCAGCGCGATAACCCGGTCGGTATCCTGCGCGGGACCATTTTCGGCAGCTTCACCCTCCTATCCGGCGCAATCGTCGCCGCCTTCGGAGGTCCTGTCTGGTTGTGGGCTCCGCTGATCCTGATCGGTTTTACCATTGCCGGATTTGGCTTTTTCGCCCGCCGATAATCCAACTGACTCAACAACAGCCATTCATAGCGCCGAATTCTTCGGCGGAAATTTCCGCCATAGTTTGCATTACATAACGTAAATCATTAAAATGATTGTAGTTTAGCCGCCCAGGCTGCATTCGGGTTGGAAATATTTAATAGTGCAGCCTGTGTTCTGTAAAGGTAGCAACAAATGAAGATTCCAAAGTTCCTGGTTGGCTTATTGATAGGCGGCTTTCTGGGCATCATCTTTTGGTACTATCAAAAGAGTACCTCTGCGGAGGATGGGGCTTTGAGCGTGCTCGATCGCCTCGCCGCCTCCGATGCCCGTGTGCGCGAACTTGAAGCTCGTTTGCGTTTGGCCGCTAAAGACTCCCCAGCTCCCTCGAAGGTCGTAGATTCAATTGATAAGATTGTCCCCGCGCCCCTTGCAGCGCAGCTGCAGGCCGATGATTTGATGGCGATAACCGGCATCGGTCCCGTTTATGCCCGGCGCCTGCAAGACGGGGGAGTGTTAACGTTTGCGGACCTGGCACAGCGAACGCCTGAACAGCTCATGGAAATATGCGGGGTTCTCCCTCTGTATAGGGCCGAAGACTGGATTTCTCAGGCTCAAGAACGCCTGGGTGGTTAGGGCTTAGCGCTGAGGGCTGGAGGCATAAAATTAGAGGTGTATTGGTAGGAGGAGGCTGTTGAGCCTGGGTGATTTTAGCCTGGAAGTGTTGATTGTGATACTGGCCGGGTTCGTTATTGGCTTTATTCCAGCATTCGCGATTATCGGATTCTATTTCGGCCGTCGCCTGGAAAAAGAAAAGAAGGCTTTACGCCTCTCTTTTGAACGCCAGCTCAACGCTTTGCGCGACACCTTGCAGCGCATGATGGACAAAATCGACGAGCTCACCGGCGAGCGCTCGCGATTGCAGCGATCCAATAAGGCTCTGCGTGAGGCGATTCGCGATCAGAACGAGATTACCGACTCCACGAGTTTAGAACTTGAAGACGCGCAGCAAAATCTGGTCCGTTTAGAAGGGCGGGTCGGCGAGCTTGAGGCGGAAAAACAGCGTTATGAAGGGCGGTTGGAGCAGGCGGCCATCCAGCAGGAGCAGGCAGCAGAACAATACAAGCAGGTGATCGATCGCGTTGCTCAAACGGAGCGGCTGCAAAAGAATCTAGTTTTTGCCGCAGCCCAACTGCGCGAAGCCAAACTGGCCAATGCCGCCTTTGAAGCCCAGCTTGCCCAAACCTTAATGCCTTTAACGAGTGAAGAAACGGCCGATCAGGATCAATTAGATGTAAGCGTCATTCAAGGTATCGAGCCTGTATACGTCGAGCGTTTGCACGAATCCGGGATTCATACCATTGGCGATCTGGCCAAACAAACCCCGGCGCGCGTGGCCCATTTCGCCGGTCTGGCGGACTGGGACGATTCCGCGGCCTGGATTGCCGAAGCCAAACTGCGCCTGGCCGGCGCTAATCCCCGGGCTTAAATTTTTCCTACAAGCTCGTAAGATAGGTCAGGCTCTGGGCGACTGCTTCCATCATATTCCTCGCGCAGCGATCCAGCTCGACAATCAGCCACCTGTTTTGCGTATCGCCGGCGTCTAATACCTTTTCGATATCCATCTTCCCGTCACCTAGAGCTACCATCGGTTCCGGGCGCAGCAAAGGACCGTCTTTGATATGCAGCAGTGGGGCGCGGCCGCCCAGCCTGTTGAGCAGATCGACGACATCCTTTCCTGCGGTCTCCACCCAATAAGTATCGACCTCGAAAAGGATGCGCGGGTCTAGTTGTTCCAGCAGCAGGTCATAGGCCGGTTCACCGTCGAACTTCTTGAATTCGAATTCGTGGTTGTGATAGAAGAAAGAGAGGCCCGAATCCCAACTGTTCGCCGCGGCTTAGTTTAAGAAATCGGCCGCTTGAACAACGCCATTTTTCGATTGGAAGTATTTTTACGAATCGATGGAGGGCACGACCAGCCGTTGAATTCCCAGAGCCCTCATGAAGTCCAGGGAACTTTCTTTTTCTTCGCCGACCGGTGCTTTGACATGGGCGGCGACGACTTCCAGGCCAAATTCATCGAATTTTTCAGCCTGCATGGTTGGGTCGCCGGCGAACTGTCCCGTCTCAACGGCCGTATAGCCCATGTCTTTGATCTTCTGCAATGCGCCCTCAAAGTCACGGGCCAGGTCCTCGCGGACGGAATAAAGTTGTAATGCGATTGGCGATTTCATGAAGATGCTCCTTACTGTGAATCGGTTGTATTTCCGGCCGGTCCGGCGACAAGAAGAGCGGGATCGCCGAGAAGATTGATCGCCGCCATAGCTTCTTGCAGCGCTGGGGAATCCCTGGCCGCATCGTTGTACATATTTCTAAAACTGATGCCCAGCCGGTTTGCTTGAGGGGTAGTAAGCTGTTCGTAGAACAGCGCCGCCAGCCGCGGCTCAAAGGCAGCGGATATCGTGCCCGAGGGGGCGATGGCGGCGATGATCCCGCCGTTGGGGGCGCGCAGCAAACTTTCAGCCAGCGAGTCTTTGGATGGATGAGCGAAGGCGCCGCTTGGGCTTGTGAACGTAGTTAAGAGCGGCAGATTGGGAGAATTGCGCAGCCCCTGGGTATCCGTGTTTTGTAAGATGGCCTGGGTACCCCAGGCGCTTTCGCTGCCTTGCCCAAGATAATAAATCAGGCTGACGCCGTCATTCATGGCGCTCATGATTTTGTGATTGGTGTTTTCATCACCGTCCAAATAAAGATCATAAACGGAGTAGCCGTCTTCTGATAGGGCGCCGGTCATGGCGGCGATTTCTTCATCATCTCCAGGTTCTTCACCGGCGATCAATAAGGCTTTTTCCGTCCAGGCGGCATCCGGAAGTGATGCGGCCGTTTCATAAGCTATCGTTTTTTGCACCATGGCTCGCAGCTGTGGTGCGTTCTGGGCCGGAAAACGGCCGATTGCGATCTGCGACTGACCCTCATCGTCCAACGTAAACCACGAATCATCAGCGACGTAACCGGCATCCTCTGAGTAAGCCACCCAGGTGGGCAGGCGGTTGCGGTTTTTCCCGACCGTCATATTGGTGACATCATAGTTGGCATCGCCGACCAGCAGGATATACTGCGGGGCGGATGTCCCCCAATTCTCAATGGCATAAAAGATAAAATCTTTAATGGCCTGGGGATCGCGGTGGCCATAGCCAAATTCATCATAAATCTGTTCCACGGATACGCGCGCCACCGCCAGCTCTTGATCGCGCCGGTGCAGCAGCAGCGGCTCAAGCGCCTCCTCAAAGCCCGCCACATCGGCGACGATGGCGATGTAATCAGGCTCCCAATCGGGATCAAACAGGGACTTTCTCCATGCAGGTACGCTTTCTACAACTGGTTTGATCGAATTGCTCGAATTAAGCGCAATATAAGTCGCATCCCGCGCACCGGCCGAGAAATGGGCTGAATCTCCCTCCGACCGCGCCCCATATAAGGCGAGCGGTAAGGCCGGATCGCTGATGTTGAAGACCATGAAATCTTCACCGGCCCCATCCACGCGGATATTCGGCGCATCGCTGCGAAACGTTATCGCCCCATTGGTCACATTGATGGGACCCTCAAATGTCAGTTCCAGGGAATCAACATAAATCCCTTCGCCGGCGGGAGCCGTATCGTCCAAGACGAGGAGTTCGACAGTATTCGTCTGGTCGGACATTAAAACCCCCGCGCCTATGGGCAGCCGTATAATTTCCTCGCCGGCTCCCTGCCAGGAATGATCGCCCAGGCTTTGACCATTGACCCGTACTTCGACGTGGTGTTGGTCGTCGCCCTGCGCCTCTACGTTGGTGAAGAGATTAACCGTCAAAGTCGCCGGCTCTCCATCAGAATGGATATTGTTCAGGACCAGGTACCAGCGATCCGGCGCCAGGAGCAGGTCGCCCATCCAGGCATCGCCGGGCTGCCCATCTTCGACGAACAGGACATCCTCTTCCCAATCCAGAAATTGTTCGGCAATTTCACCCCCCTCGTTAAAGGGCTGGGCATTTCGTTCAAGCATAGACAGGCCGTGGCCGGGTTGAAGTTCATAGACGGCCAGAGGTTTGTGCGGATCTTCTTCAGCCTGAGCATAGAAATAGAGCGTGGATTCCTTTCCGTTATCTTGAACCAGGAAAGGTACCGGTTCTCCATTATGGGTCAGACTTAGTTGATCGCTTGATAACTCGGAAACTAAGAGACCGGCCGTTTTGAGCTGTGAGGCTGTCACGGCCGTGATTCCTGTTTCCGAGATGGTCAGCTTTACTTTTTGGGCATCTCCTGGTTTGGTGGATGGGGGTTCAACCACCAGGTTCGGTGATTCTACCTGGCCGACGAGCGGCAGGCCGGTGGGGTTGAACCACAGCGTATAAGCTGCGCCAAGAAAGCAGATTGTGAGAATAGCTAATACGATCAGTATCAGGCTTCGGTTAAAATGCATCGATAGTTTACCACCCTAGCTTCTTCATTTTAGAGTTAGGTGTCAGAAAAGACAGGAGTTAGCAGTGAGGAAGGGTTGCTTTCTTAGCGAAGTTTAATAGAGGGGTTGTTGCTTACTCGCCCCATTCAAGCACCTGGTCGCCAATATAGACGGTGTCGCCAACCTGGACGCCCGCTTCTTCCATGGCTTCGGAAATACCCATGCTCCTGAGGATACGCTGGAAGCGGGTCAGCGTTTCGTCGAACTCAAAATAGGTCATGGACACGACGCGCTCGATTGCTCTTCCTCGAACGCGCCAGCCGTCATTGAGACGTTCAATGGTGAAGCCTTCGTCCTCAGGCGGTCTGATAATCGTTTCTTCCGCCTGGGCGACTTCGGGTAAGGGGGTCTCGTCAAGCATCTGCTTCACCCGGTAGAGCATTTCACGTACGCCTTCTCCGGTAACGGCCGAAATGGCACAGTATGGGACGCCCGCTTCGTGCATCTTTTCAGCGATGATCGGCTCCCAGGCACGGCCATCGGGCAGGTCGATTTTGTTTAGAACCACCAGCTGCGGCTTTTCTTCCAGGGCGACATCGTAAAGAGCGAGTTCCTGGTTGATCATGGCCCAATCGATCAACGGATCACTGGCCGCGCCGTCCAGTAAGTGAATCAAAACGCGAGTGCGCTCCACATGGCGTAAGAAATCGTGGCCCAGGCCAATGCCCTGCGAAGCGCCTTCAATCAGGCCGGGGATATCGGAGATAATCATGGTGTCATACCCGTCGAGGGTAACGACGCCCAGATGAGGCTGCAAGGTTGTGAAGGGATAATCGGCGATTTTAGGACGGGCGCCGCTGACGACCGATAAGAGGGTTGATTTGCCGGCATTGGGCACGCCGACGATGCCCACATCGGCGACGAGCTTCAACTCCATCGTAATCCACATTTCCTGTCCCGGCTCGCCGCGTTCAGCCAGCCGCGGCGCGCGATTGACGCTGGAGGCGAAGCGAATATTACCACGCCCACCGTCTCCGCCGGTCAGTACGCGAACCTCCTGATCCGCTTGGGTCAGGTCGGCCAGCACCTCGCCGGTTTCCTCGTTGCGGATAACGGTCCCCACGGGAACCTCCAAGATCAGGGATTCGCCATTGGCTCCCGTCTTGCGCTTTGGGTTGCCATGTCCCGCGTTGCCGGCCCGGTAATGATTGTTGCGATGGTACTGCACCAGGCTGTTCAGGTTGTTATTGGAGACGAAGGAAACATCGCCCCCTTTACCGCCGTCGCCACCGTCGGGGCCGCCCAGGGGAACATGTTTTTCGCGGCGAAAACTGATCATGCCGTCGCCGCCATCACCGCTGCGGATATAGATTTTTGCCCTATCGTAAAACATAGTAATAGCGAGTCAGTTTGTCAGTGAGTCAGTTGGTCAGGTCACCTTGTAGCGCAACCTTCAGGTTGCGAAGAGTCTGGTGATTCAATTTTCCCGGAAATTCCTTTGTAATTGGACCACAATTGTCGCGCTATAAATTTCCGGGTAAATAATATAGCCAATTAATTCAAGAGATTTCGCAGCGCTTCCAGGCGCGGATCGATCTCTTCGTCTTCACAGTCGCATTGCCCTTCATTCAGGTTTTGGCCGCAAATCATACACAAACCCTGGCAGTCGGGCTTGCACAAAGGCTGGATAGGCGTATCCAGCAAAGCCAGTTCCCTAACCAGAGGTGCGAGATCAATAAAGCCATTTTCGCCTACCACGTACGCTTCGGCCGGCGCGGCTTCTGGTGGATAATAGAATAGTTCGTCAATGTCCAAAGTGAGAGGGACGATGGCATCCTCCAGGCAGCGCACGCACTGCACGAGGATGCGACTGTTCAATTGACCACTCAGATAAATTCCCTCCGAAATGCGCGTGGCCGTGAAAGAACCGCGCAGCGGCTCAAGCGTCATGTCATCAGAAACTCGAATTGAGGGATAATCTAGCTCGACTTCACGAGAGGTGCCGTTAGGCGCTTCCAGGAGGAATCCAAAATTGAACCGTAAACGGGATGGACGTGATTTACTCATCATGCACCCCTCCTTATTGTAAAATTGATAGCTTTGAGTATAGCATAAAGGCAAATAGTTTGCTTGTTGCTGAACTTTATTCCAATATAAACAGGTTTGAGATATGATCACGCGAACAATACTGGTAGCCACCCATAATCAAGGAAAGGTTACCGAATATGCAGAGATGATGTCCGGTTTAAACATGAACTGGATGAGTCTTGATGACATCGGATTGATTCAGGAAGTTGAAGAAACGGGAGCGACGTTCCTGGCCAACGCCCAATTAAAAGCGTCCGAATATGCCAAAATGAGCGGCTTGTTGACCCTGGCCGATGATTCCGGTCTGGTCGTGGATGCCCTGGAAGGGGCGCCGGGCGTGAAAACGGCACGTTATGGTGGAGCCGGCTTGAGCAGTAAAGAGCGCTATGAATATTTGTTAGCCCAATTGGCCGGGGTAGCGCCCCAAGATCGCGGCGCACGTTTTGTCTGTGTTATTGCCGTCGCTGGCGCGGACGGCCGTGTTTTGACCACCGCCAAAGGCCGGGTTGAAGGCTTTATTGCTCTGCAAGCTGCCGGGGAAGGGGGTTTCGGTTACGATCCCGTCTTTTATCTCCCCGATCAGGATCGCACAATGGCCCAGCTACCTCCCGGAGTTAAACATACGCTGAGTCACCGGGGAAAGGCGTTAAAAGCTGTCGAGCCGCGGCTGAAGGAAATTTTAAACCCACATTGAGAAAATAGGAGTTTCCCATGAACAAATTTGTGATCACCGGAGGTGTTCCCCTAAAAGGTACCATTACCGCGAGTGGGAATAAGAACGCCGCGCTGAAGCTGCTGCCGGCTTGTTTATTAACCGACGAGCCCGTGATCTTACACAATATTCCCGATATCCAGGATGTCCGCAATACGATATTGATTTTACAGGACCTAGGCGTTGAAGTAACGGGGCTCGGATCCGGCAGCTACCGCGTGCATGCTAAAGAGGTGCATAAGACGGAATTAGAACATACCCTGGCCAGCCGCACGCGCGCTTCCGTCGTCTTTGCCGGGCCGATGCTGGCGCGCATGGGCGCCATAACGCTCCCATTGCCCGGCGGTGATGTGATTGGCGGACGGCCGTTGGATACCCATGTCCAGGCTTTGAGTTCGCTGGGTGTCGAAGTGGAGACAAACCGTCTGGGCAAGTTTGATATGCACGTTGACGAACTGCACGGGGCCGGTTTTCTGCTCCTGGCGGAGGCCAGCGTTACGGCCACTGAGAACGCGATCATGGCTGCTGTCCTGGCTAAAGGAGAAACGATCATTTTCAACGCCGCCTCGGAGCCCCACGTGCGCGATCTCTGTAATTTCCTGAATTCACTCGGCGCGCAGATCACGGGCATCGGCACGAATCGCCTGGAAATCAACGGTGTGGAACGCCTGTCCGGGGGTGAATTTCGTATCGGCGCGGATTTTATGGAGGTGGGCAGTTTCATCGGCGCGACGGCCGTTACCGGTGGGGAGGTGCGCATCAAGAACGCCGATCCCCAAAACATGGGTATGGTGCGCATCGTTTATGAAAAACTGGGCGTACATTGGCTGGATGAGGGCGATGATATCCTCATCCCCGGCTCACAGCCGATGTGTATCGAATCGGCTATCGGCGGCCGTATCCCGCAAATCAAGCCTTTACCCTGGCCTGGTTTCCCACCTGATTTGATGTCCATCGCCGTTGTTCTGGCCACGCAGTCCCAGGGCTCGATTCTGCTCCATGACTGGATGTACGAAAGCCGCTTCTTCTTCGTGGACAACCTGGTCTTCATGGGCGCGCGCATCGTCCTTTGCGATCCGCACCGCGTTCTGATCCAGGGAGCCAGCAAACTATATGCCAGCGCGCAGGGCGTGCCCAGCCCGGATATTCGGGCCGGTATGGCCATGGTCCTGGCCGCTCTCTGCGCGGAGGGCACTTCCGTCATTCACAATATTCAACAGATCGACCGCGGCTATGAATCTATCGACGCCAAGCTGCAGTCTTTGGGGGCGCAGATCGAGCGCGCGTCTTAATTTGTGTAGATTGGTCCAGTCTGGCTAGATGGTCAAGAAAATAGTTGGATTAAAAGACTGGACCAATTTGGTGGTTTATAGAGATTGGTCCAATCTGGCTCGATAGTCGTGAAGGTCTTTGGATTATGTGATTGGACCAATCTGATTAACAATCTTAGTCCACGGTTAAGCCAAAATGAGCGATTGCCGGAGACCTGCCCGAAGAACACTCCCCATTTGACCCGCACTCCGGCCATAGGGTATACTATTACGTCGCTTTAAGGGTGTGCAACAATACGGCACGCCTGCCGTATTGAAAATACAGCGACCACTATCCTGGTTATTTTCCAAGAGAAAGTAGGAACGTAAAGAAGATTCTTCCAGGGCTCTGAGCCCTGGTTTTTTTAGGAGAATTACTGATGCCTAAACGAACTTATCAACCAAAAATTCGACGCCGGCTGCGCGTCCATGGTTTCCGCAGCCGCATGAAAACCAAAGGCGGCCGTAAAGTTTTGAAAAACCGGCGCGCTAAGGGTCGCCAGCAGCTGGCCCCCAAGATGAATAACCACGTCAAAAGCGTGAACTGGAACGGGACTTCGGCTACCGCCTACCGTTCGGTGAAGCGTTATGGGGGAGGTAAATAAGGCGGTCGCCCAAATGACTGCCGATGTTACCGAAACGCTACCGCCTGAGACGTCGTTCAGACGTATTACGTGTGCGGCGCATGGGCAAAGCCTGGCGCCATCCGCTGGCTGTTTTGCTGGTCGTCCGCGCCGAAACGCGGGCTGCCGGGGAGCATGATTTGAACAGCGCTCCGCTTACACGTTTTGCCTTCACAGCCAGCCGCCGCGTCGGTTCGGCCGTTGCGCGCAATCGGGGCAAACGCCTGCTGCGCGAAGCGGTACGAGAACAGCTTGGTATGATTGAGCCAGGTTGGGACTGTTTGTTTATTGTCCGTGAAGCCGCGCCCAAAGCGGATTATGCGGCTGTGCAAACGGCCGTTTCGAGTTTGCTGCAGCGGGCGGGTTTGCTGGAGCTAGTTCCCGGCTAGACCGGGTCCCTAGGGAACGCCTCATGAAGTCAATTACCCAGTTCATCATCGAAATCCCTAAACATGTGACGATGGGCCTGATTCGTTTCTATCAGCTCACCTTTTCCAAAGTATTGCCGCCGAGCTGCCGGTTCACGCCGACCTGCTCGCATTACGGCTATGAAGCGGTCCAGAAACATGGATTTATAAAAGGTGGCTGGTTGACCGTTAAGCGCGTCGCCCGTTGTAATCCCTTTAACCCGGGCGGATACGATCCAGTACCTTGATGGAGGATATTTTTTGACCACAATTAAACGGCCGGCATTCCGGTCGATATTCCTTCTACTAATTTTTGCCGGCCTGTTCCTCACTGCTTGCGGCAGTCGTGTCGCCAGCAGCAACTGGCCCGGCCTGTCCACCGATGGAGAAAATCTCTACCTGGCCAACGGCTTTACGGTGACCGCCTATGATGCGGCCACCCAGGAAGTGCAGTGGACATTCCCCGGCCCCAATGACGAAGTCAACCGCCAGGTGCAGTTTTACTCCGCGCCTTCCGTGCAGGATGGCCGGGTCATTTTCGGCGATTACGGCGCTCCCGGCGGCATGCTAAACCCGAAAGTTACGGTCACGGTCTACGCTCTTGAAAATACCAGCCCAGAGGCGGCCATTGACTGGACCGCCAGCGAGGTTGCCACCGATAAGATCGTAGCCCCACCTTTACAGGTAGGTGACGTGGTTTATGTCGGAACGGCCGATAATAAAATGTTTGCCCTCAACGCAGCCACCGGGGCTCCGGTATGGCCGCAGCCCTTTGAAACGGGGCACAGTATTTGGGGCCAGGCGGCTTACCGCGACGGCATCCTCTATGTGACTTCTCTGGATCGCTCGCTCCATGCCCTGGATGCGGAAACAGGCGTTGAAAAATGGCATACGCAGTTTGAAGGCGCTATTGCCTCCCAGCCCGTCCTCGATGAGGACCTGGTTTACGTCGCTGAATTTGGTAACCAGGTACATGGGGTCGATGTCACCAGCGGCAACATCGTCTGGTCCGCGCCGGCCGAAAACTGGGTTTGGGGTGCGCCAGCCTATGCGGATGGCGTGGTCTATTATGCCGATATCGACGGCAACGTTTTTGCCGTTAATGCCCAAACCGGGGCCTCATTATGGCAGTCTACCACCCCCGGCGCCGTGCAGACCAACCCCCTGGTGGTTGACGGCGTCGTTTATATCGCTTCCGAGGGAGAATCCTCCAATGAGGATGTCACCGCCGGAGCTCTGACCGCATTTGATGCCGCCACCGGCGAACAGCTCTGGCGCCAGATTACACCCGCGCCGTTATTTACCGCGCCGGTAGCCGTCCAGGACTCCGTTGTTGTGGCAATGAACAGCGAATCTGTTATATTGAGCGCTTACGATATGCAGAGCGGCGCACCATTGTGGAATATCGCCCCGGCCTCGCAAGAAGAGTAGGGATAATCGTCATCGTTGAATTGGCGGAGCAAGGTTCTTAACCTAAATTCTCCGCCGGTATAGAACGAGAAAAAATCTTATGTTTGATACCTTTATTGTCAATCCGATGATCAACGCTTTGTTGGTCCTATACGACCTGTTGTTCAACAACTATCTGTTGGCCATCGCCGTATTTACCATCTTAATTCGCGCGATCACCCTTCCTCTCAATTTACGGCAGCAGCGTTCGATGCAGCGCACTCAAGAAATGCAGCCGCAGATTCAGGCGATTCAGAAAAAATATAAAGACAACCCCCAGCGCCTGCAAGAAGAGTTCCAAAAGATTGGTTATAATCCCATGGAAAGCCTCACCGGCTGCCTGCCCCTGCTGATCCAGATGCCTATTTTGTTCGGCCTGTACCGGGCGATTATTGTCACCCTCGGATCAACGCCGCAGGCCATGTTTGAATTAACCCAGCGGACTTATTCATTCATAAATCTGACGCCGCTTCTACCAATCAATAACTTTTTCTTATGGTTAAACCTGGGCCAGCCGGACCCTTATTATGTCTTACCTGTCCTGGTATTTGGCACCATGTATTTGCAGCAGAAGCTGTTAACGCCGCAGACGCCGCCCAGCAAGGATGGTAAGGAAGACCCGACGCAGGCGATGTCTAAGTCGATGCAGACGACCATGCCCTTGATGTTTGGTTTCTTCTCGCTCTCTTTCCCTTCAGGTCTCTCGATTTATTTCGTGCTTTCCAATCTCATCGGTATCGCCCAGGGCTACTATATGCGCCGCGTCACGGCTAAGGAAAAGGAAGAGGCCGCGGCTCAAAAGAAGGGTAGGAAGGGCAAACAAGAAATTGTCCTGGATGAACCGGCGGCCAGCAGTGCTGATGTAGCAGTTGCCCAGGCGTCCGATGCGGAGATAACGGCCGTCAGCAGTAATCCACCCGCGCCGTCTTCAACGAAACAAAAATCAAAACGCAAAAGACGGTCGAAGAAAAATTAGCGGACAATACCTCTGAAATTTGTAATTGAGTCCTTTCCCATAAGATCAATTTCGAAACTTCAGAGGTTTTTTAATTGAGGTTTTTAAAAGCGAAAAACAATGGCACAAAAACAGCAATCTATTCTAGAAAAAGCCGCGACCGTAGAGGACGCGGTGAATGCCGGCCTCGCCAAATTAGGCCTGTCTCGCGATCAGGTCGATATTGAAATCATTGACGAGGGGCGCCGCGGCGTATTGGGCATTGGCGGGCGTGAGGCGGTGGTACGCCTGAGCGCTCGAACCGCGCCCGTGGTCGAACAAACACCCGTGGAACCACCGGTTGAGAAACGACCGGTTAAGGCCGAAGTTGAAGGTAAGCCTGAATCCGAACCTGAGGCTGTGGACGTTGAAGAACCGGTGCAGGTCGTCGATGTCGAGGAAACTCAGGTTGTTGAGGAAGTCCTTGAGGAAGGTGATGCACAGGAATCGGCCGTCGCCGTGGATGTTCTTGAATCCCTGTTGGATAAGATGAACGTCGAGGCAGTGATTGAGGTCTCGATGTCTCCTGAGGACGATCTGACCGGCAGGCGTATCCCGGTGCTCAATATCTCCGGGGAAGACCTGGGCCTGTTGATCGGCGCTCGTGGTGAAACCCTGGATGCCTTGCAGCATATTTCTCGCCTGATGGTCGGCCACCGTATTCGCAGTCACGCGAACTTCGTGATCGATGTTGAGGGGTATCGAGAAAGACGCGAGCAGGCGCTGGCGCGAATGGCTGAGCGCATGGGTAAGAAAGCGATTGAACGCGGCACGCCGGTCACGCTCGAGCCGATGCCCGCCTACGAGCGGCGCGTTATCCATATGACCCTGCGCGAAGATCCCCGTGTGCGCACGGAGAGTACCGGTGAAGGCGACCGGCGCAGGGTACGCATCTATCCTCTGTAATTTACAGACCTATAAATGAAAATTTATAATATAAATCGGTATTTACGGCCCGCTAAGGTAGTGGCATTCATTTGTAGGTAACCTTCAGGTTGCCATGAAATTGAAGAATGGAGCACTGCCGCACAATCTAAAGGATGTGCTACAATTTCGACCGCATTTGATTGATCGGGTATTACGCGAATGTTTAAAATTAATGCTCTGAAAAAATGGCTTGACCAGGCTGAAAGAGCTATGATATCATGTAAAGTACCAATGTGGGAGAAGCAAAGACTTCGCCCGCAGCGGTAGAGGAAGCTCCGAGAAATTGGAACGCTCTCCGTCGAGGTTGAAGTGGAAACCATAAAACTTCTGGGAAACCGGAAGTAAGTGGAAGCGGAAACACTTTTACAGCTAAAAACGGGAGTTGGCGGGCTCTGGACCTAGAAATAGGGCAGGGCAAGAAAGCCAATATCTGGGATTTGCAGCAAGAGAACGGCAGGTTTAGATGCTCTAGGTGTCGGTGATACGAACTAACACCAATATGCAGCGGCTAAACTGAAAGCGAGAAGGAACGGCGAAAAAGGTTACTTGGGGCTCCTCTTTTTTTATAAAACAAGAGATGCCATCTTTCTAAAAGATAAGATGGCATCTCTTTTTATTTACTCCGGCTTAAAAACTTCCGCCTTGAGCAGGCCTACATACGGCAAATTGCGATATAGTTCGCGATAATCGAGGCCGTAGCCCACGACAAATTTGTCCGGCAAATCGAATCCCCGGTAGCGAACCGGAATCTTGATCAACCGCCGCAGTGGCTTGCAAAACAGGGAGCATACCTGCAAGGTAGCCGGCCCGCGCGCGTGCAGATTGCGCAGGAGATAATTCAAGGTCAAACCGGTGTCGATGACATCTTCGACAAAGAGGACGTGACGCCCTTCGATCGGCATATCGAGATCTTTTTGCAGGCGTACATAACCGAGATCGCGCGTACTGCTGCTGTAACTGGCGACAGCCATGAAATCTACTTCCACGGGAATGGTGATCGCCCGCAACAGATCGGCCATGAAAGGAAAAACCCCTTTTAACACGCCGACCAGAATCGGCCGTTTTCCTTTATAATCGCTTGAAATTTCGCGGCCTATCGCACGTACGCGCGCGGCGATCTCATCTGCGGAATACAAAACCTGGCTGATACTTTCGGCTAGCTCGCCATATGCCTCGGGTGGATAAAAATCACTCATTCTCGCTGTTTTGGGCTTTCGTGCCCATGATATTTGTCACCTGTTCGTCAATGCCATAACGGAGCATCAAGTTGCGCAGATCGCTGCGTTTCCATAACTGGATATTGATCTCCGGATACAGTTCCTTCATGCGCCGCAGCTTCCGATTTTTCTTGTTGACCAGCTTTGGGCGCAGGGTGGTCAGCTCGACGAAGAGATCCTGATTCGGCAGGTAGAAGTCCGGGGTGAAAGCGACTTTAACGCGTCCCGTATCGTCCCATTCCAGATCGAACGATCGCGGTTCATATTCCCAGGGAATGCCGTAATAATCGAGAATCCGCGCGAATTCTTCTTCGATGGGGTGGGCAAACTGGTCCGTGGCATTCTCGCCGTCTTTGTTGTTCATGCTCTCCGGTTGACGGCCGCACTCACGGCCGTTTTTCACGACACTCCCGCCCTCCTGTTCTTCACGAGGGCCTTGAATGGCATGATTATCACCGGATTTCGCCGGGGGTCAATTAAGGTGTTTGTTTACCCCCACCGCTGCAAAGGCGTGCCGTTTAGGAGACCCGCCTAGCGGATTTCGCTGAAGGATAACTGCGGATATTTGCTGGCGTAATAGTTGAGGTCGTGTTCGGAGTTCATCAACGCCACGAGGTTCCCCTCATGGTCCGTGGTGCGAATCATGCTGTACTGCCAGGGTAGCGCGGCGATCAATTCCTCCGGCCCTTCGACGATCCGGCACAGGCTGTGCGGCAAATTATTCAACCGTGTGGTGACATTGTATTCGCTTTCCAAGCGCGCCTGCATCACTTCAAACTGCAGCACGCCGACCACGGCCACGATTGGGTCTCGCCGGTGGGCATCCGTCTCGTAAAGGAGCTGCATCGCGCCTTCCGTTTCCAGCTGCCGCAGTCCTTTCAGGAACTGTTTTTGCTTGCTGATATCGAGGTTGATCAGGCGCGCGAAATGTTCCGGCGCAAAACGGGGAATAGCCTGGAAATTAAACGGCCGTCCGGCGCTGATCGTATCTCCGATTTGAAAATCCCGTTTGTTGGGCAGCCCGATAATGTCTCCGGGGTAGGCGTCCTCGATCACCTCGCGTTCCTCGGCGAAGAATTTATACGGCCGTGGCAGACGGATCGTCTTACCCGAGCGTGAATGGTTCACCGGCATATTGCGTTCAAAACGGCCGCTGCAAACACGCACAAATGCGACACTGTCGCGGTGTTTGGGATTCATATTGGCTTGAATCTTAAAAACGAAACCGGAGAAATCTTCATCCAGCGGGTCAACCGGCCCTTCATCGCTCGGATACGCTTCCGGCGGCGGCGCGTAACGCACAAAATCATCCAGAAACAGCTGCACGCCGAAATTAGTCAGCGCGCTGGCGAAGTATACCGGCGTCTGCTCGGCATTCAGAAAAGCCTGCCGGTCGAAGTCCAGCTCCAACTCATCGAGAAGGGCGATATTCGTTTTTAGTTCTTCAAATTCTTCCTCACCCAACTGGGCCAGGATGCGCGGATCGTCGAGCGTCGTGATCGTCTCCGGGGAGATCGTCTGGTTGCGTACCGTGCGGTCATAAAGATGCACTTTGCCGTCGCGGCGGTCGTAGACGCCCATAAATTTCTGGCCGTCGCCGATAGGCCAGTTCATAGGCACCGGCTGCATGCCCAGTATATTTTCCAATTCGTCGAGCAGTTCCAGGGGGTCCAGGGCCGGACGGTCCATCTTATTGATCATGCTAAACAGTGGAATACCCCGCTGGCGGCAGACTTCAAAGAGTTTGCGCGTCTGTGACTCCACACCTCTGGCCGCGTCGAGAATCATCACCGCGCTATCGACGGCCGTCAACGTGCGGTAAGTGTCCTCGGAGAAATCCTGGTGGCCGGGCGTATCCAGCAGATTGACCATATGTCCCTTATATGGGAACTGCAAGACCGTAGAGGTGATCGAAATCCCGCGCTCGCGCTCCATCTCCATCCAGTCGGAGGTGGCGCTGCGTTGGTCGCGCCGCGCGCGCACGGAGCCGGCGAGATGGATGGCGTTGCCGTAGAGCAGCAGCTTCTCGGTTAAGGTTGTTTTCCCGGCATCCGGGTGTGAGATAATGGCGAATGTGCGCCGCGTGGCCACATTATCGGCCAGGTTTCCGTTTACAGACATAGTATTTATGGCACATGAAAAGCGGCCACTTTTGACGTATATGTGACCACTCAAGAAATAAATGTATTTGATTTTTCTAGTTGATTGAATCTTAGTATATCACAGGGATGCTGTTTCTTGCTGCTTAAAAGAGAATATTAAGATTTGACCATTATTTCATTGCTGAACCGAATGATTATCGAAAAACAGCCGTTGACCAAACTATCAAGACTGTGCAACAATAACAATACTCTTGTTTAGGAGCATATTGAAATGTCGGCAGAGTTGGATCTATCACCTATAGAAATAGCCAAATACCGTGCGACCGCGCTTAGCATCCGCGAACAAGAGAAGGCGGATACAGAGAGACTTCGAATAAAAGGGTGGCAGATTGCAAGAGAAGCTGTCCGAATGTTGAGAGATAAATTTCATGTATCCCGCATTGTTGTTTTTGGTTCTCTTGTTCATGAAGGACGGTTTACGCGATGGTCTGATGTGGATATCGCTGCCTGGGGTATCGACCCGGAAGATACGTTCCGCGCGATTGGCGCGGTCATGGATCTGGATGCTGATATAGCGATAAATTTAGTTGATGTTAACACAGCACGACCTTCTCTACTGAAAGTAATTGAGAAGGATGGAGTGGATCTTTGATTCCAGAATACTTTGTATTGATTGAGCGAATTGATCAAGAATTGGATGACCTCGAAAATGTTATTAGTCGTGCTGAGCGAGGGGTTCTGGCGGCGCAGAATCAATCGGAGGAAGAGGACCTTTTCATTGATGCGGTTGCTCTAAATCTACACGACTTTTATACCGGATTTGAGCGTATATTTCAGCAAATTGGCTTGATTGTAGACGGTTATATTCCTGGGGGAGCTAACTGGCACCGAGATTTGTTGCAGCAAATGCAACTAGAAATACCTGAATTACGGCAGCTGTTTTTTCGGCTGAAACGGTGCAAATATTGGATGAATTTCTTCGGTTTCGCCATGTTGTGCGTAACATCTATGCTTTTCAATTTGATCCTGTTCGCATTGCTAGACTAGTGAATGCAATGCGTCCAGCACTAACTCGAACGCGTTCAGAATTAGCGACGTTCACAATATTTTTAGAACAGGTTGCCAAAGATAAGTAGAGGAAATCTTTTGGTGGACCTGTCAATCATTATTGTCAACTATAACACCTGCCGCCTTCTTGATGAGTGCCTGGCTTCCCTGCAAACGGCCGTTTCTCCTCCCAACGGTTTAGAGATCATCGTCGTTGATAACGCCTCCACCGACGGCAGCCAGGCCATGGTGCGTGAAAAATACCCCACGGTGCGGCTGCTGGCCAGCACGGAAAACCGCGGTTTTTCGGCGGCCAATAATTTAGGCGCGGCCCAGGCAAACGGCCGTGCGCTGCTTTTCCTCAACTCCGATACGGTGCTCAGCGAGCAGGCGCTCATCCAGCCTTTTACCTACCTGGATGCGCACGAAAATGCCGGTGCGATCACCGTGCGCCTCGTTTACCCCACCGGCGAACGCGATCCCGACAACCACCGCGGCTTTCCCACGCCCTGGAACTCACTTTGCCATTTCAGCGGTTTGGGGAAGCTCTTTCCCAACAGCTCAACCTTTAACGGCTACTTCCAATCCTATGCCGATTTCGATCAGACCCACGCCGTGCCCGTGATCGCCGGATCCTTCATGATGATGCCGCGCAAAGTATTCGACCAGTTGGGCGGTTGGGACGAGACTTATTTCTTCTATGGTGAAGATATCGACATCTGCTACCGCATCCAGCAGATAGGCTACGAAATAATCTATTATCCGCACGTGGATGTCTTACACTACAAAGGAGCCAGCTCGGGACTGCGCAAGGAATCGGCCTCTATCGCCGCGCCTCCTAAGGAAACGCGCGTCAAAGTCGCTCGCGAATCCGTGCGCGCGATGGAAGTCTTCTACGAAAAGTTCTATTCTGACAAATATCCGCGCCTGCTAA
The DNA here is from genome assembly GCA_046259485.1 of Promineifilaceae bacterium (SeqCode). Taxonomy (GTDB): domain Bacteria; phylum Chloroflexota; class Anaerolineae; order Promineifilales; family Promineifilaceae; genus JAACFF01. The sequence goes on from JBJYWP010000079.1 coordinate 43,840, forward strand.
CCGGCCTGGTCCTCGCCGGCATTTGGACCCGAGGCCAGCTGCGCATCCTCAAGCATCAGATTAAGTAGCTATCAGCTGACGGCTGACGGCTACTGTCTGCTCCAGAAGGCGATGCTTCCGTCGGCTAATTTGGTTGTTTGGCCATCGTCGGCATCGATGCGTGTGATTTCGACGGCGTCTTCCTGCACGAGCGGCAGTACGAGCGCGGCGCTGTCCGGGGACCAGATCTGGTGGCTAAAGGCATACTGGTCGAAATAGGGCAGGAATTGGGTCAAATAGATGGTCGAGAGACCTGATTCCAGGCGCCACAAAGCCTGGCCGCTCTCGACATCGATGACGATGATGTGAAAGGAATTCGACGCTATTTGAGCGGCCGGCGCTTCGGCCGCGCCGCTGAGGTGGCGGGCCAGACGGCGATCCTTCTCGATTCGTACTTCGAACTCTTCACCCAGAGGCCCTCCGTCAGGCACACTGATCGTGGCGATTTTACGGCCGTCCGGCGACCAGAAAAAAGCTACCACCGTTTCCGCGGAAAGCAGCTCAATCTCTCCCGTCTGCGCATCCATTAGGCGCAGCGGACCCCAGAAACTGGCTGAATCATGGGCGTCGCCGCTGATAAAGGCCAATTCATTTTTTACGGGGCTCCAGGTGAAAGCGGCCGAACCGGCATGTCTATGGGCGGCATCTTCCCCCGTGAGGCGATCGTCGATCACGAGCCAGGTGGTGCCCCCGGCCTGGAATTGTGAATAAGCCCAAAAACGGCCGTCTTGCGAAATACCCGGCGCCTGGAACGGGCCCGGCGCCGGGATTTGCCCGCTCACCGGCCAGCCTTCCGAATCGATCATGCCCAACTGGGAATCGCTTGTATCGCTGCCCGCGTGGACCAGCATATTACGGCTGTTGGCCGACCAGTTCCAATATAAGGGACTGCCGGCGGCAATGGTGCGGCTCTCTCCCTCACTGTCAAGGTCGAGGATATTCAAGGTGATACCGCTGGGATGCGCATTGGCCAGGTAGCTGATTTTGCGGCTGTCCGGAGACCAGTAAAGATAAAAAGCGGAATCCATCACGCTGAAATGCACTTCCTCGATTTGCGAGGTTTGCGCTTCATCGGGCATGAGATAAATACCCGTACCGTTAATGGTTGATCCAATGGAGGCGATCAAACGGCCGTCTTCCGACCATGCCGGAAACAGATAAGATTTTGCGTCTGCGGTCAGCTGTCGCTGATCGCCGCCGTCAGGCCTGATCGTTTCAATCTGCCGGTTTTTGTTGATAAAAACAATGCGGTTGACCGGCTCGCCGGGCAAACTCGTCGGCGCCGGGGCCATCACCTGGTCGCGCGCACCCAGGCCGTCAGTGGCTGCCAGGCTCCCACCCTCGGGCTCTGTCGCCTCGCGGCCCGCGCTCTCATCGAGCATCGCCACCACCTCGGCGATGCGCTCATTGCGTAGATTCCAAAACCAGAAAAGGCTGAATAAGGAGGAAGCGACCAGACTAAAAATGATCAGCGCCGCGATGAGGCCCGCAATACATCCCCACCGTTGGGATTTCTTGGGCGCTGATTCCGTACTCGCCGGCGGGAGAGCCGCCGCCAAACGTGTGTCCCTGCTCGATTGGCTCCATGCCGGCAGCAAGATGATGATCTCATCCTCGCTCTCTATCGATTCATTTTCATTCATAGACTTCCCAAATTCTGAAGGGGATTCCGGAGTAAATTCGTTGTTCATTCAGCCTGCTCCGCCGGCTACAGCCGCTTTGTCAGGTCAACATTCTAGCATGCCTTAAATAATTAACCCTGCCAAATTTAAACGATACTCACCCACGTGGGCGATAAATCACCCTTCGCCGCCCATCACGCCGCTGCAAGTTTCTTTCGCGACTCACTATGCTAAAATTGGCGGGCTATGGATGAAGAAAAAGATAAAGATAGCTACGAAGAAACAAATTCGGCCGTCTCGCAGAATGAGGTTGGCGAGGATGTCCCTAAACTATCGGGCTTTATCCGCGCCGCCGGCGTCATTTTAGGCCTCTCTTACCCGGTATTGGCCATCTCCACCGGCTTTCGCGCCCTCTACCAGCTCTTTTTCAAGGAAGGGGTTACGAACTACCTCGCTCCGGCATTAACGGCCGTTGCCGCACTGCTCTACCTCATTGCCACAATCGGCTTCGCTGTCCATAAAAAGTGGGCCTGGCGCATTTCCGTCGTCGCCCTGAGCCTGGAGATGATCCTCGTCTTGCTGGTAGGAACCTTGAGTATTTTATACCCCGACGTGATCGGCCGTACCGTGTGGCGCTACTACGGCATTGATTACGGCTTCTTTCCCCTCATCCAGCCTATCTTAGGTCTGCTGTGGCTCTTTAACTCCCAGACCCTTGCAGCCTACGGCATCAAAGACTCTTGAATGAGTAACCCCTACATGGCCAGTGACCGCTCGGCGTGAATGTAGCGGCGGGTCCCGGTTTCTGAACGCACGAGCAGGGAATGCAAATCAAGGTAGCCCCCGCGCGTCTGCACACCGGATAAAATCGCGCTACTGGTGATTCCTGTCGCCGAAAAGAAGACCTGGTCGCTTTGCACAAGATCGTCGGTGGTATAGATTTTTTGCATATCCAATCCCGCGGCGACGATCTCTTCGTGTTCTTCTTTGGTCTGTGGGGCGAGCTGAGCCAGCATCGCGCCACCGAGAGCCTTGACAGCGCAGGCGGTTAAGACAGCTTGTGAAGCGCCGCCGACGCCCATCAGCAGGTCAACGCCACTGTCCACGGTCGCCGTGACCAGAGCGCCGGCGACATCTCCTTCTTCCAGAAGCTGAATACGCGCGCCGGTGGCCCGTATCTCTTCAATAAGTTCTTCATGCCGCGCGCGAGCGAGGACAATGACCGTCAGGTCACGCACCTCCTTCATCTTCACACGGGCGATCAGGGCCAATGTCCAGGCCGGCGGTGCATCCAGACATTCCGGAACGAGCGCCGCCGCCGCCTGGCGATCGACGACGATCTTATTCATATATTTGGCCGGAAGCGGCGTAAACATCGTCCCCAAGGGAGCCAAACCCAGGAAAGAGATCGCCCCGGGTCGCCCCTTTACCAGCAAGGCGGTGCCGTCAATCGGATCGGCGGCGATATCCACGTCCAATTCATTCGTGGTAGGGTCGCCGATGATCGTGTCGCCGCAAATGATGGCCTGGTCGGGGATGCGCTCTTCTTCAGCAATCGCGATTCGGCCGTTAATGCCCGCCTGGCTGAGGGTGTCAAACATCGCCCGGTGCGCGGCCCGGTGCGCACCTTCCATATTCCCTGAGCCAATCCAGCGGTTGGCGGCGAAGGCGGCGTTTTCCGTGACGCGTACCAATTCCAGGCCGATATTGCGAAAAGGAATACTGGTTGTCATGAGGATTCTCCATTATCGGGCAAGAACTCAACGGCCTCCAACAGATCGGCCGCTTCCCAGGATGTCATACCGCCATCCAAAATCCGCAAATCTTGATAGCCGAACTTGCGTAAAGCGTTTAACGCGAGCTGGCTGCGGCGGCTGGTACGGCAGACGATGACGATATCCCGGTCCTTTGGCAGAGCCGGATCGCCCATTTTAAACTGGCTGAGGGGTATGGAAATCGCCTCGGCAATATGCCCCTGGCGAAATTCTCGCGGCTCGCGAACATCGACTACGATCGGTTGGTCATCCGCTTCTTTTGTATGCAGTTCGTCCCATAACCCGGGGGCATCTATCCAATGGATCTCGCCCAAATCGAGGTCCTGGTCAAGATCGGGTTCGATGAGATCGAGCCTCTTGGGTAAATTCTGGCATTCCATGAATACGCGGTAAGGGCATTCATAAATGCAGCCCGCGGGATTGAGCGTGTGATAGAAGAGCTCGCTAATCGCGCTGTCTTCGTTTAAGTAATGATCCAGTCCCAGGTAGGTATCGAAACCGGTATCAACCATGCGCTGCATCACGCCGGAACTCACACGCACCATAAAGACATCGCCGCCGCGCTCGCGATAATAGCGCACTATATTCTCCAACATGTATATGCCGCTGAAATCGAGCGTATTGACATTGTGCATGCGCAGCAGCAGGTAAATTTGCCCGGGATGTTTGGCGGAATGGTCGAGAATGAAATCCTCGACATAGTTAACAGCGCCGAAGTAGAGGTCGCCTAGAATTTCGATCACGCCCAGCTGCGGGCATTCCGGTTGGTCGGGATCGTAAATGAAATGACGGTAGCTGTCGTCG
>JBJYWP010000080.1:0-2461 GCA_046259485.1 Promineifilaceae bacterium (SeqCode)
GGAACCGCTCATGCAAAACACTGCTGGAAACACCGAACCAATCGCGATGGATTGCTTTCCATTGGCAACCTGTCCACAAAATGTACCAGAGGCCATTGATGACCGCCCGATTGTCAGCCCGTGGACGCCCTGGCCCACGCTTCTTAAGCGGTTTGGGCAAATGCTTTTTGATTCGACGCCACAATGGGCGCGGGACACGGAAATAGTCGACATTTTGGGGCTTTTGTTTATCCTTGCTTTTCAAGATGCACCTCGTTGGACGTTTGTTTTTGGTCAAACTGATTGTCCACGAGGCGCATCTTTTGTTTAGGTCAATTTATTTTTCGGATAGGTTCTTAATCGCCACGGGATAAATATTCATTCAAAATCAGCATTTTATCAACCAATCCACGACCGGTGACCGATTGGGCGGCTATGTCATTGGCAAAACGTGCAGATTCCCATGGGTCTCCGGCAGTCTGGTGCAGGCGAACCAGGTATGCTGTAGCAAATATATCTCCCGCACCGGTCGTGTCAACCGCATTGACTTTTGGCGCGGGAAAGCTGCGTACTTCACCTCCAAAATAAACAATACAGCCGGCTGGTCCCTGAGTCATGACAAGTACCTTGGAAAATCGCCGAAAGTGGTCCAACATCACCGGCTTAACCAGGTCCTCATCACTGATGAAGGTAGCCGCGGATAGTGGAAGATAGGCATTTGCCTCATCCCAATAGCGGGCAAATACTCTGCCTTGATTATCCCAACGCCGCATCCACCCCTGCGGCGTCAGGCCGACAATGCTGTTGCTGAACAAGCCTATGACACGCGGATCAATTTCATTAGCAATCGGACCCAGATGAGCAATCTTAGCCCGCTGCCAGGAAAGAGGAATATCCTCGACACCAATGTCTCCGGCAACGGCGTGGATAAACTGCACACGGCCGTCAGGTTCATAGATATTCTCAAAAGTGGTCGTATCCGGAGACGCAATATTATAGACTGTTACATCCGGCAGCCAGGCATCCATTTGATCGATATCAGCATATCTTGTTACAACCGCGGTGCGGCAACCCAAGATTTTTGCTGTCGCAGCGGAATAAGCGGCCGTACCCCCTATAATCGGTCCAGCAGCAGTCCGATCAAGCGAAATATGACCTATCACGAGATAGTCAATCGGTGCCTGGAAGTCCATCTCTGAATTCTACCTAGCGCCTACGAATGGGACAAGGTTCTAAGAATATGTCAAGTTACTGTTGCATAGTCAAGCGATAACGGCTAAGATTTACAAGCCATGTCAGAAAAACATTCATACAAAAGCACCCGCCAAAATTCAGATCGCTTGCGTTATCGCCAACGCCCATTACTATCCCTGCCCCAAATCTTAATACTGGCTGGGATCGTCTTTGGTGTATTCATCGGTTTCGATCTCAATCGCCGGGCACAGGCAGGCGCACTGATGGAAGCTAACGAAGAAGTCATGGTCGAAAAAGTCAGTATAGAAAAAACGCGCCAGGTTGAGCTCGTAATGACTCGCGAGTATGTTAAAAGCGAAGCCTATGTTGAAGATTATGCGCGAAACGAAGCAGGCCAGCTGAAACCGGGTGAAAAGAGAATCGTTCCCTTATTTGTTGATGTAACCCCGATAGCAACCCCCGTTCCCACTTCAACGCCGGACCCGGCATATAATGCCCGCCCATGGCAAGCCTGGTGGCGCCTGCTTACAGACGCGCCAATGCCCACCCGGTAGCAAATTCTACGTTTCCAATCTCGTTTAAACTTGACGGCGTTTTTGTCGCCCCTACGTCACCCACAATGCCTTGACCAGCTCAACGCCGAGGACAACCTCGTCATGGCCTAATCTCAGCCGTATAGGTCCGTTAAAGGGCGCTCGTCCCACGATTTCAAACGCCACACCAGGAGTTACCCCGAGCGAAGAAAAATAGGCCAGCCTTTCCGCTTCATCTGTGCGAACGCGACTGATTGTCCCTTTGTGACCTACGGTTAGATTTATCAGGCAGGTATCATCGACCTCGGGAAGAATACCTTCGTCATCTGGGATCGGCTCACCATGAGGACAGCGCTGCGGGTAGCCCGTCATCTCCGCCATGCGCTGCACGACCACATCATTTAGACCTTTGCCCAGATCGCCGGCATGCTGGTGAACTTCATGCCATTCGAAACCCATTACCTGCACGAGAAATACTTCCAATATTCGATGCCGTCGCAATTCACGCAGGGCTTCTTGCCGCCCCAGGTCTGTTAATTCAACTCCCTGGTAGGGCACATGCTTCACAAAACCTGCGCTTTTGAGTCGTTTGAGCATTCGAGGTACGGCGGGTGCAGTCACATCGAGGCGTTCAGCAAGACTGGTTGTACTGACTGTTGGGGAATCCTCTTGCAGACGATAGATCTCGGCCAGATACTCACGCATGGCCGTGCTTAGTTGCATTTCCATAAATCGTAAAAATAGCTTCTTGGTTT
>JBJYWP010000081.1:0-14740 GCA_046259485.1 Promineifilaceae bacterium (SeqCode)
AAATCCGCAATCCGCAATCCCAAATCCGAAATATAAATTCGTTCGCCTATCCCGCTCATCCATGCTACACTACGATCCCGGTGCAAAGATGATGAAATTCATTGCTTCGGAGAAAAACATCCGCCCTGCGGAAAGAAAAAGTAATTTAGAGCCTGATCTCTTTTAGGGATCAGGCTTTTTTTATGGATGGAGCAAGAGAGAAGTTTAGTATTTCAGTTTTTCAGTGCGTCAGTTTCTCAGTAGATCAATCAACAAGTACTGACAAACTGACCAACTGAGGAACTTAAAAAAAGGAGAACAAATGATGATCACTCAAGACCTTAAACCACTCGTGGACCTGGATTCTCTGCCGGAAAAGGCAGCACTCGGCAATGGGTTTACCGGCATGGACATTTTGTCCGTGGACCAGTTCGACCGCGAAAAACTGGCCTATATCTTCGCGCGCGCCAGAGAGATGCGCGATATCGTACGCCGCGCCGGGGGCATTGATTTACTGAAGGGACATGTCCTGACCTGCCTCTTTTACGAACCGAGCACGCGTACCAGCTCGTCCTTCATCGCCGCCATGGAACGGCTCGGCGGATCGGTCATTCCAATCACCCAAGGTGTGCAGTTCAGCTCAGTCAGCAAGGGCGAAACCTTGGCCGACACTGTGCGCACGCTGGAACAATATTCCGACGCCATCGTCCTGCGCCATCCGCAAACCGGTTCGGCGCAGCTGGCGGCCGATTATGCCGACATACCCGTCCTCAACGCCGGCGACGGCGCGGGCGAGCATCCCACGCAGGCCTTACTCGATCTCTTCACCATTCAAGATGAGCTGGGCAAGTTGGACGGCTTGAAAGTGGCCATGGTCGGCGATTTGCGTTACGGCCGTACCGTGCACTCCCTGACCAAGCTGCTGCTGCACTTCGACGTCAGCCTGCGCTTCGTCTCCCCCGAAATCCTGCGCATGCCCTTGAACATCATGAACCAGGTCATAGACGCCGGCGTGGACGTGCGCGAAACCCATGACGTGGCCGACGTGATTAAGAACGCGGACGTACTCTATGTCACCCGCGTGCAGAAAGAACGCTTCTCCGACATGGCGCAGTATGAAGAGGTCAAAGACCACTACGAAATCACGCTGGAATTGATGGAAGAAGCCAAAGAAAAGATGGTCATCATGCACCCCCTGCCCCGCGTCGGTGAAATCCACTACGCCGTCGACGACGATCCACGCGCCGCTTATTTCCGCCAGGTGCAAAACGGCATGTTCGTCAGAATGGCTCTGCTGGCGGCCGTTTTGGGCAAAGCCTAAACCACAAGCAATTACCCTAAAAAGGCAGCGCCCTCCACGAACTGGAGGGCGCTGTTGTAAATACAAGCCAGGGGAGCGGATAATTAAGCCGGGAATGTTCCCGCGCCCTAACTGTGTACACCGGCCAGGCGCAGCAGAGCCATCAAATGGTAGTTCGGATTCATCGGCCGTTTCATCTGCTGGCTGAAGTGCGATGGATTCCACCCAGGGGTCATATTGAAGATCGAGTCCGCGCTGCGCCGCACCAGACCGATTAAGACCTCGGCAATGAGCGTGCCCCCAACCGGGCCGAGACGCATGCCGTTTTGAGTCAACTCCGCTTCGGCCAGAATATAGAACCAAAGCGGGCTTCGTTGATCGAATCCGGCATTGATAAGATTCGTTTTATCACCGGCGCTCAAACCGGCCCGGTCAGCATTCGCGGCAATCAATTCGCGCAAATCACTCTCTGCCAGCACCGGCAGATTCATGCGCGCGGCCACAGCCTGTCCCGTCGGCAGGCGCAGTTTGTAGCCGCGCAGCAGATTGCGCACGGCCAGGCTGGCCAGGATTCCCGGCAGTTCGATGCCCAGTTCATCTCGCAGATGGTACAGGGGTTCGACAAGGCGCGTGTCGATACAGCGCGCGGCGTTCCTCAAGGGGTTAATAAAATTCTCCCACTCGATTATGCAGTAATCCGGCAGCGTATCATAGCCGTCGCCCGTGCCCAACTGCCCGCTGAGCGCGGTGTAAGTGAAGAGTTGGTCAAGCGTGCCTTTGAAGAGAGCGCCGCCTTGGGAATGGATATACACATTATACTGATAAGCCTGGCGCACCATGCTGTGGCCGTAGCGGTAAGCACCCACGGAGAACTCAAGAGGCATAAAAAACTCGCCGGCCGGCGGGTCAAAGAAATGGTTGGCCGTCTTCACCGAATCGACAATCTCCTGGCCGGCGATACGCACCAGAAAATCATTGACCGCGATCCATTGGTAAAGCTGGCGCAGCACGCGCTGCGCACCGTCCCAGCTGTGTCCCGCGTCTACAATCTCATTATGCGCTCGCAGAAAAGCCAGATGCAGTTGGGCGATATTCAGATTCTCGTCATTCCGCGCATCACCTATCAGGGCAAAGCGATCGAAACGGGGATCGTTCGCATCACGGCCCGATCGCGGTAGATCATTATTCTCATCCTTATTAGGCACCGGTTTGCCAACGGGAAAGACTTTCCCCAGGAGCATATGGTCGCCATCATACTGCGCCTGCGGATCATAGAGGCTGTCCAGATCGAGCGCGGCCGTGCGCCGGTTTTCGATGCGCTGCAAAACCTGCTCGCTGCTCAACAGCGTCGGATCGTCAAGAGCGAGAAAGGTGTCGGAGAGGGCTTCCAGGGTGATGTCATGATCGATGAACTGCCCCAGATAGGTATAAGCTGACGGGATTTCGGAGTTTCTGTCGTCATCCGGGGTCATATCGCGCATTGAGGCGCCCAGGCGCTTGAGATTAGCAATCGTTTGCGCCCCGGGCGGGAGCAGGTGTTCGTCAGCCTGCAAATCAGGGAATAAATACCCAAATTGAGTCAGCCGGCGCGGCGGCGCCATAACCACGGGTGAATCTAGAGACTCGTTCAGCGCTTCAATCGCTGCCAGATTCGCTCTCAGTTTTTCCAAAGAAATCGCCGATCCATGTGATATACGAGGCATTGGTAGATCTCCTTTTTTGTTGACTATGTAAGAAAATGCTTGGGGTAAACGAAACTGCGCGTAATTAATTATACCATACTACATCTCTATCATACTCTTCTTTGAACAGGTTGCAAACTTTAGACAGGTAAAGCCCGGGGATGCAGAATCGGAAAGCCGCCGTGCAATTTAAAGCAATGAGCGCTCACCGGCGGCGAAGTCATCAGAACTTTCACCTGCCTTGAGCGCTTATTGCTTTAGAACGGAGTAAAAGCAAAGGAAACTGGAACAACCCTGGCTTTTAAAAACAGGAAGCGACTGGAACTGCTCTCCTGATTGATAATACTTTACCATGATTCACCTAATTGTACTGGTGGCATTTTGCCACCAAACGATCCATAATAATGTTGTTCCAGTCCGGACAATTGGTAAATTTCTACATCGAGATCAAGTTTTAATGCAGGAAAATGAGGATCAAAGGACATTCGCCGGGGAATTAGAAAAAATTCTGACCAAAACCGACACCAGTGTCCGGCGTTTGGAACGCCTTTGCGGCATTTCAAGGCGCACTTTAGAAAACTGGCTTTACGGTCACAGCCAACGGCCGCGCCATGTCGAACCAATCCTTAAGAGAGCCAGCGCCTTGCATCTCCCCGCCGTGGATACCAACAGGCTCTTGCTGGCCGCCGGATATCCCCTCTCGGCGAATTAATGGACCCACCCGGGCACGTGCCGGCACAACTGCTGTCCGACTGGCAGCTTGCCCCCAACCAGCTTCTCGGCCAAAAAAGCGGCGCCTTACCGATTCAGCATAATCTTCCCGCCGGATCAACGCCTTTTCTGGGACGCGAGGCCGCCGTGGAAGAACTGGCGGTCCTGGTTAACCGGCCTGACCCGCGTCTGATCACCGTGTCCGGCCTGGGTGGCGTCGGGAAAACACGCCTGGCCCTGGAAACGGCGCAATCCCTGGTGGATCGTTTTGATCACGGCGTCTATTTCATTCCCCTGGACAACGTCCACGACGAGGAAGGTTTTTGGGAGGCGTTGATCAAAGGCCTCTATATTCCCGTGGATGGTGTCCATGCGCAGCGGCAGATCGTCGATGATTACCTGCGCAGCAAACAAGTTCTGCTCTTATTGGATAATTTCGAGCATTTAATGGACCTTCGATTCGAAATCGGCCGTCTGCTTGCCGATTGCCCACGCCTCAATTTGCTGCTTACCAGCCGCCAGGCTCTCGACCTGCAGGCCGAGCAGCTCTATCCCCTTGACGGTCTCTCCGTTAAAGAAGGGCGCGACTCGGCCCCCTACCAGCTCTATTTAGCGGCAGCGCGCCGCCGGCTGCCCGGGTATAGGCCGTCGGACCAGGCTGCGGAGGATATTGTCGCACTCTGTACGTCCGTCGATGGCCTGCCGTTAGCTATTGAACTGGCAGCGACCTGGAGTGACATCCTAGGCCCACGGCAAATCCTGGAGCATCTACAATCAGATATGCAAGATGTCTGGCACGATGCCGCCGACCGGCCGGAACGACAAAGAAGTCTTTGGGAATTGTTTGATTATTCATGGCGCATGCTTCCTCAAGCGGAACAGGATGCGGCGATGCGCTTAAGTGTCCTGCACGGCTCCTTCACTCCTGAAATGGCCATGTCTATCGCCGGCTGCCGGCCGGCGGTGCTCAAACGCCTGATCCAGGCTTCCTTTATTACGCGTACCTCGGGTACGCGGTTAATGATTCATCGCCTCGCGCGCCGGTTTCTATCCCAACAGGCGGAGCTCGCCGGATACAGCGCCGAAAGTCTGGAAAAACGCTTCATGGAGATTACCCTGGCCTGGACTTCTAAACAGACCGGCCGACTGCTCGAGACCTTTCGTGTCCGATACCTGCGCTCGCTGCACTCCGAATGGCAGCACGTCGAGCGCGTCTGGTGGCTGGCTGTAGAACATCACTATTACGATTTACTGGAGTCCTGCTGGGATATTATTGTCTATTTTGAAGCAAGAGGGACATGGGGTCAGGGAAAAGCATTCTTCGAGGGGATGCGCCGGCCCGTGCCGTCCGCGGAACGGCGTATGCACGCTTTCTTGGATAAAGCCGATTCAGTTTTTGCGGCGCGTCTATCCGAAATACCCCGCTCATTGAAATTATCTAAGCGCTCCTTGCAGACTTTCGAGGATTTAGGCATTGACGCCACACATGGCCGCATTAGAGCCTTTGCGCGGGTCATACTTTTCACGTCGCAGTATGCCCTGAACAAACGGGCGGCATCCCCAAAAATCCAGCTGGAATTTAAGAATATCGCCGGAGAACACCTGGCCAGGTCCGCGGAAACCATTGCCGCGCAAACTGACGGGGTCAAGCTTTTTGCGGAGGGCGATCCCGCGGGTGCTTCGGCCGTTTTTGAAGGCGTTTTGAAAAAGATCGGGTCGGAGGCTTTCATGGCCCCCACGTTCCACTGTTTTTTAGGAATCAGCCTGCAAGGGCAGGGACTCGAGGCGGCTGCCCGAGAGCAGTTTTCGCTGGCATTAACGAAAGGAATATCCACCGCTGTCTATCCGGCGGTTGTGACGGCCACCTACGAACTGCGTCTGCTCGAGGGAGATAATCCGCCCACACAACAAGTCCAGAAAGCCCTGGAGAAACTGGCCTTAGAGATGGGCAGCTGGCGCACGGTCGGTCAAGTCGCGATCATCAATGCGATACAGTATCTCAATCTTGGGCTCACTAAATGAGGCATGCAGCTGACCCGAATTGGTCTCAGTATGGTCTGGAATGAAGTGGACAATGCTACCCGGGCTGCCATCCTTTCGACCGTCGGTCAAGCCTACATCGCCTTCGGTCTTGTCAAAACAGCCCCGCAGGTTTTGTCTTTGGTCATGCCCGAACTATCTGAATAACGTCTAAGGGAAACGGCCGTTTCCAACTCCCTCCCTCATTTGGTAGTTATGACCCTTTTACACAATCCTTGTGATCCACTGGTATACTAGGCATAGAAAACAGATAAAGGTTAATAATCAGCAATAATAAAGGTGAAACTTGCACCAATCCTGGCAGCCGCGCAACCCCTTGCGCGCCAACACACAAAGGATTGTGCGGCTGCTTAACCCACAAACAAATAAAAGAGGAATCAAGAATGGTCGAAAAGTCCACGGAACCCGTAAAAGACAGCAATATGCCTACCGGCATCTACCTCCTACACAACCCAATGCTCAATCAAGGTACATCTTTCAGCGAGCAGGAACGGGAAAGCCTCGGCCTGCGCGGGTTGCTGCCGCCACGGGTAATCAGCCAGGATCTTCAGGCTAAAAGAGTGCTGGATAATTTTCTCAAGAAGCCCAACGATCTGGAGAAGTACACCTACATGATCGATCTCCAGGATCGCAACGAAAATCTATTTTATAAGGTCGTGATGGACAATATCGAACTGATGATGCCCATTATCTACACCCCGACCGTGGGCCAGGCCTGCCAGGAATTCGGCCATATTTTCCGCCGCCCGCGCGGCCTCTATATCTCCTACGAAGATCGGGAAGAGATCGAAGAACTCTTGCAGAACTGGCCTTACGATGATGTGCGCGTCATCGTTGTCACCGACGGCGAGCGTATTCTGGGCTTGGGCGATCTGGGGGCCAGCGGCATGGGCATCCCTGTCGGCAAACTGTCGCTCTACACCGCCTGCGCAGGCATCCACCCCAGCACCACCCTGCCGATTACGCTGGACGTTGGCACAAATAACGAGGTTTTACTCAACGATCCGCTTTATCTCGGCCATCCCCACCCCCGCGTAACGGGCGAGGAATACGACGCATTTATCGATCAGTTCATTCAGGCCGTCAGCAAGCACTTCCCGCGGGCGGTCATTCAATTCGAGGATTTTGGCAATCACAACGCCTTCCGTCTCTTGCAGAAGTATCGCGACAAGGTTTTAACTTTCAACGACGACATTCAGGGCACGGCCAGCGTTACCGTGGCCGGGATTTTAGCTTCGCTGAGACTGACCGGCGGGGATTTGAAAGACCATAAATTCCTCTTCCTGGGCGCAGGTGAAGCGGGTATCGGGATTGCCGAACTGCTGGTCGCACAAATGGTGGAGGAAGGCGTCAGTGAGCATGAAGCGAGACAGGCCTGCTGGTTCGTTGATTCCCGGGGACTCGTCGAAAACAGCCGCGAGGACCTTGCCGTTCACAAGCTGCCCTTTGCGCATGAGCATGCGCCGCTGACTTCATTCGCGGAAGCCGTGAAAGAATTAAAGCCGACGGCCATTATCGGGGTTTCCGGCCAGCCGCAGACATTTACGAAGGAGATCGTAGAAGAGATGGCGCGCCTGAACGAACGGCCGATTATCTTCGCCCTCTCCAACCCCACCTCTAAATCCGAATGTACGGCCGAACAGGCATACGGGTGGACGGACGGACGGGCTATCTTCGCCAGCGGTTCGCCCTTCGAGCCGGTGACCCTGCCCGACGGCCGTACCCTGGTACCCGGCCAGGGCAACAACAGCTACATCTTCCCCGGCGTCGGTCTCGGATTAAGCGTTGTCGGCGCTAAACGCGTGACCGACCACATGTTCCTGGCCGCCGCCAAAGCGCTGGCAGGGCAGGTGACCGAAGAAGATCTGGCCTTAGGGCGGGTCTACCCGCCGTTGACCAAGATTCGCGATGTATCCGCCCTTATCGCCCTGGCTGTAGCCGAGATCGCTTACGATGAAGACCTGGCCGGCGAACCTCGTCCTTCTGACTTACTGGCCTTCATTAAGGAGCATATGTACCAGCCTGATTACATCAGTTTCGTTTAACAGCACAAGGGAGGAACAGTTACTGGTTATGATTAATTTCATCGATCTTAACGAACCGGATTCGGGCCATACGTACTCAAGCTGTACCACTGCCGGTGGTTTTATTTTCACCTCGCACATAGGCGGGTTTACCAACGATCAGGGCTGTGTTTTAGAAGGCGTCGCCGCGCAGACGGTGCAGTGCTTCAACAACCTGGAACAAATCCTGGCCGCGGCCGGCGCCACCCTGAATGATGTTCTGAAAGTGACCGTCTATTTACGCGATCCGCGCGATTTTGAGGAAATGCGCGAGGTCTATCGCGGGGTCTTCAGCAACGGTTATCCGGCGCGCATGACAGCCACCAGCCGTTTCGTCGACCCGCGCTGCCGCATACAGATTGAGGCAATCGCCTACAAGCCATAAAAGCAGCAGCGTTTTAGACCCTTCAAGCGTTTCAGGCCCTTCAACGGTATATCTTTCCGGAATACATTACAAAAGTCACAAAATTATGTGACAAATGTCACTTGCCTTTTTCCTGTTTTTCAATTTACGCTGAATGAGCATGTTCTGACTGTCACGATTTCAGCAGAGTGCAGAGTGCCAGTAATTTATCGTTCGGGGTAGCTGGACCCAAGTTAATATAACAACCAAATATGGAGGATAGCATGAGACGCTTGACCGTTTTACTGTTGTTAGTTGCCGGTTTAGGAGCCGGCATCTTATCGATCGGTTTAATGGGATCGGCCGTTCCTGTAGCCGCCGGTCCTGGAGGCACGTTACAGGAACCGTGGATGCGTGTCAATTACGCGCATGAATGGGTTGGCGGTGATTATCCGGCCGGCCATACCTTCACCATCACCGTCATGGATAGTTCAGATACTGTGAAGGCTACGGCCGTTGTGAATAGTACAGTTGGAGGCGGCTGGGGCGAGGATGGTTTTGAAACCCGCTCCGAAGACTGGTCTCCTGCGCATCCTGACATCGTGGTCGGGGATACCGTTCTTTTTGAGTCTGATGATGATTATTCAAACAGTGTAAGGGTGGGTGACATCGACGGCACAATTGATCTGGGAGCCAATCAAATCAGCGGCCCCATCAATGTGCCCTGGTTAAGCGGAACACTGCCTGTCGAATGCCATCCCTGGGGTGCTCCTGAAGGCGTGGACGGAAAAGATTCAACTGCGAAAGCGGATGGGTCTGATCCTTATCTATGTGCCTGGGATCCGCTTACAGAATGGGATATCCAACCCGGCCAGGATATAGCCGTCATGTACGCGGAACCGGACGGCGATAGAGTAATAAACGTCTTCTACGAACCGGCGCCGGACCTTTCTGTCAACAAGTGGGCTGAAGGGAGTGGGCAGGCGGCTCCCGGCCAGCCGGTCGTTTTCCATATGCGCTATGGAAATGAGGGTGAAGCAGTGGCTTCAACGATAACGCTCACTGACACCTTGCCAGCAGAATTGACCTATGCCTCGGACAGCAGCGGGGTTGCTCCGCTTGTTGCCGGTAACGAAGTGGTATGGACTTTAGGCCCGCTAAACCCGGGCGAATACGAAGACTTTTACCTGGTCCTCGACAACAGCGCCTCTGCCGGAGATACATTAGTGAATGAAGTGGTGGGAAGTACTGATTCGGATCCGAATGATTGGAACGATTTTGCCGAGGCGGAGGTCGGGATCGTCGACGAAGAGCCCGATTTATACGTTGACAAATGGGCCGAACCCTGGGATCCGGCACCTGGACAGACGTTTGTGTATATGATCAACTATGGTAATAATGGTCCTGTCGCCAGCGGCCCGGTTGAGTTGACCGACATATTACCTTCGGGAGTCACTATTGACAGCTGGCGTTCGAGTAATGATTATAACCTCTGGGAGGAAGCCAGCGCCGGGGGTAACTTTATCCTAACAGCTCCAACCATACCTGGGAACTGGGGTGACACAATTGAGCTGCGCGTCTTTCTGGATGCCAGTGTAAATCCGGGGACGACGCTGCAAAATGAGGTGACTATTAGTACGCCAATCGATACCGATCCTGAAAACAACCAGAGTACGGCCTGGTATGAAGCCGGTGATCCGCGCTGGGACGGTAACATCTACAAAGGCTTTGGCTGGGGTGTACTCACGCCTGGTGGATATGCTGGTTACAACATTCATGCCATGAACAATGGCAACATGGCTACAGGCGTGACGGTCACCGACATGATGCCTCCCGGCACCTCTTTCATTGAATCCTGGTCGGAATTGAACGGCGTGTGGGTTTTATTCCCGCCGGACAATATCGACGGTCAATTACTCACCTGGAACCTGGGAACGTTTGAGCCTGCCCAGGCCCAGCAAATCAGCGTACGCTTGAAACTGGATGACGTCAACGCGGGCACAACCATCGTCAACTGCGCCACCCTTACCATAAGCGGTGATGATGAGCAGCCGAGCAACAATACAGCCTGTGTTGAGGAAATGATCCACGAGCCCGGCGCCAATCTGCGTGTCCTTAAGGAACACTGGTGGGAAGGTGAAGATCGAATACATTACTCCATCAACGTGGAGAACAACGGTACCACCACTTTAACGAACGTGGAAATCGTTGACACATATCCCCAAGAGCTGCAATTCAACGGTGAATGGTGGGACAATTACTGGGAAGAAATCACCTTGAGCCAAAATGTCGCGCAGCGCAAGCTTATCTGGACGATCCCAGATTTGCAGACGGGTAATAGCTTGTCTATCGACTTCATCCTCAATGTAAAAAGCGGCTTTGTCGGCGAGCAGGGACTGGCCTTTACGAATCTTGTAGAGGCGCCAATTGCCGGTGATGTTTACCCCGCCAACAACAGTGATGAGGATACTGCCTACGCGGGGCCAAACCTCTACGTCGAGAAAAAATTGATCAGCGAATTTCCAAACCCTGGCAATGAAATTGTGTTCGCCGTGGAGTTTGGCAACGCCACCCGAGGCAATTGGGGGACGATGGGTAACACCTACCTTGTCGATGATTTAGGAGACGGGATGACGTTCATCAAAGCCACGGACCCCGACGATCCCGAAAGAAATTGGGTGCCTCTATTGATGCCGGACGGCACGCTTCGTTGGGATTGGGGCAATATGTGGCCTGACAGCAGATGGCAGTTTGAGGTGACGGTGAAGATCGACGACGATGTTGATCTAGGATCAATCCTGACCAATACAATCGAAGTCTTCTTAGAGAACGAAGAAGATATCGATCCGCTGCTGGAGAATAATGCAGCAACGGTTACTTTCCAAACCGGACAACCGACCTACTTGCCACTAATTTTGAAGAAATAGCGATCGGTTAGACCCTTTATGAGCAACAACAGCCCCTTATCAAATAGACAAGGGGCTGTTTGGTTTTTTATCTTTGGCTCTACGCTAAGAAACAGAGTTCTCACCCATGATGCCCCCGCGACAGCGGCTCATTCGTAAGCCAGTACCTCGCGGATGGTTAGCCGGGCGGCGTTGCGCGCGGGGAGGACACTGGCAATCACGCTTAAGACCAGGACGACGCCGAGCCAGATGATGTAACCGCGCGGCGTGAAAACAGGTTCAACGGGCGTGCTGAAGGCGACGGCCATTAATTCCAAGAGCAAGATACTGAAGGGGAAAGCCAATATCCCGCCCAGGACCCAGCTAATAAAGCCGATAGTCGCGCCCTCGATAATGACCGAGGCCATAATCGACAGGTCCACGGCGCCGATGGCGCGCATCACGCCGATTTCGCGCGTGCGCTCAAGCACATTCATGCCCATGGTGCCCATCAAGCCGATGCTGCCTACCAGCGAAGTGAGAATAGACATCATCAGCAGGAAGATGATCAACACATTGATGCCCGTAGCCGCCTGCTCCAGGGTCGCCCGGCCGGACTCGATGACGCTGACCAGGAAGTTCTTTTCGCGCAGCCGGGTATCAATTTCGCGCGCCGTCGCCTCTTCTTCCGCGCGCGATTCATCACTGGTCATGATCCGGAAAGAAGATGCCTGGTCCGGCGTATTGGCGATGTGAGACAAGGTTTCAAAGGTGGCGTAGCCAAAGACGCCTTCGATCATGTCCGTAAACTTAAAGATGCCGCCAACCACCCAATCCTCAGTACGGCCGTCCATGACCGAGAGATGCAAAGTATCCCCCGGTTGAATATCGGGATACTCCTTATAAATAGAGTCTGAGACGATGATCACGCGATCGTCTCCCGGCTCCAGCCAGCGTCCGGCAACCATTTCCGGATCGATCTGCTTGCTGTCCGCAGGCGGCCCGACGATGGTCAGGTCGGCAACCAGATTGTCGTCTTCATCAAGGATCTGCGCCTGCGCACCGCCCCACCCCTCAACGGCGACCACGCTGTCGACCTCGTAAAGCACCTGTTCGATCATGGGGATGCGATACGGCCGTTCCATGGTCAGCGAGACGTCGGCTGCGAAATGCTCGCCCAACTGATTCAGAAAACCAAGCATGGAAGCGCGCACGTTAAAGACGGCGATAAACACCGCCCCGGCCATGGTCAGCGTAAACAGGGTCAGCGCCAGCCGTCCCTTGCGCCGGAAAGTGTTGCGGATGGAAAGCATAATCGGCCGTGATATAAAGCGCACGCGTTCGCCGATGCGCGCCAATCGACCCACTTCCGCGGGCGCTCCACCCATACCGTCCTCGCTGATCGCCCGCCTGACCGTCGTCCGCGAGCCCGTACGCACCGGGAAGTAGCCGGCGATCAAAGGCACGCTCAAGGCGCCGAGAACCATGACCACGACAACCCAGGGTACGAAGCGATAGGGCTGTAAAATGATATTAATCTGATCGGCCAGCATATCGGAAACCCCGTAGCTGGCGGCCACGGAGAGGGGCAGGGCGATGATAAGGGCGATCACGCCGAAAGCCAGGATCAGCAGCGTGTACATTATCTGTACCTGGAAGCTGCGCGCACCAACCAGTTTCATCACCCCAATCTGCCGCTGGTGCTGGCTGAGCAGGGCATTCAGCGTATTGGCGATTAATGAGCCGCTGAGAATCATGACCAAAATACCCAGAGCGCCCATGACGGCCAGCATCGCCTCCACCGTCGAGCCAAATGGATGTTCGTGCGTTTTGCCGATCAGCGTGCGGTAGGCGTCACGGCCGGTCTTATCCAGCTTGTCCTCGACGGCATCCGCGACGGCCTGAATATGCGCTTCATCATCATTATCACCCTCAACGGTGACCAGCAGACGATTAAAGTTTTCCTGCTCACCTAACCAATCCAGCGTATCCATGGTCACATAAATCTTAGGCAGGGCGGCGAAATCGCGTCCCACGCCGGCCTGATCCCGCACGCTGCCGATCAGCTCCATCTGCCGGATTTTGCCGTCCGGGAGTTCAACCATCAAGGTATCCCCAATTTCGTAATCATTCTCATAGAAGTTATTCTGTTCGATCACGAAATTGCGCCTTCCGGGATAAGGTTCTCCCGCGTAAGGCAGGCGTTGGCTGATAGGCGAATTCGCCGGATCATCCTGGGCCACGACATTGTGCGCGATCCAGGTTTCCCCGTCTTTACTCAGGCGCACACCGACAAAATGCTGGCCTATGGCATCGGCCACACCGGGTACGGTTTTAATCACATCAACTACCTCGTCATCAAATGGGTCGGTGAGAATTTCAATATTGGCCGGATTGATCGAGGCATAACTGACATTGATATCTTCGGAGATGATGGCGTAGGTATTGCCGATGGTGCCCACGGCAAAGACGCCGACGGCAATGGAGGCCACAACCAGCGCCGTGCGCAGCTTATTATCCCAGAGATCGGCCAGCACCTTGCGCCAGCGCGGCCGTAGCGCCTTTGGTCCCTTAGCCATCAGCTCACCTCCCCATCACGCCCGGCGATGTTTTCCGCTAGCCGTTCCTGGACAACCTCAGCCATCGTCTCTTCAGCTACGCGAGAACCGCCGATCACGGCCATAAACAGGTCACGCGGGATCACGGCCAGCTCCACGGGTTTGTCGCCCGCGGCGCAGACACTGGCGATGGATTCTCCGCCGCGTAACAGCTCAACCTCGCCGAAATATTGGCCCGGTCCTAACCAGGCCAGGCTCGTCTGCCGTCCGGAGGGGCTGGTGAGCATGATCTCCACCTGGCCATCGACGACCATATAGAAACACTCCACCGGCTCGCCCTGGCGCAGGATGGTCTCGCCCGGCTGCACCACGCGCCGCTGCGCCTGGTGGGTGATGCTCAACAGTTCCGGGTGGTCGAGCATCGGCAGGGCTGCAGCGACGGTCTTATCAATGATTTCACCGTCGGCGATAATGACTGTCTGGTCGGTGCGCCGCGTCAGCGTCGGGTCATGGGTGACAATGGCGATCGTCTTGCCGCGATCGGCCAGTTCGTTAAAGAGCTGAATGATCACATCGGCCGATCGCGAGTCGAGATTGCCGGTCGGTTCGTCGGCGACGATGATCGGCGGATCCGTGGCCAGGGCACGGGCAATAGCCGCACTCTGCTGCTGGCCGCTGGAAACAGAAGCAGGCAGCTTATCGGCCTGCTTCTCCAATCCGACCATGCGCAAAAGCTGTAAGGCGCGCATCTCGCGCTGCGCGGCCGGTACGGCACCGGTGTAATCCATGGGCAGCATCGTATTTTCCAGCAGGGTCAACATAGGCAGGAGTTGAAAGAATTGGAAGACAATGCCCACCTCGCGCCCGCGCCACAAGGAACGCTTGCTTTCCGAAAGATTATAAATATGCTGGTTGGCGACCTTGACCTCGCCGCTGGTGGGGTGGTCGATGCCCGTGATCATATTGAGCAGCGTCGATTTGCCGCTGCCGGATTTGCCGACGATGGACACAAACTGCCCGTAATTGAGCTGTAAATCGACGCCGTTTAGAGCCGTAAATTTACCGGCCGCATTCTCATAAACCTTGTAGACATCCTTGAGCACGATCGCCGGTTCGCCTATCCTGGCGCCGCCGGCCACGCCCAACTCATCGTAGACTGAGGCCTCATCGTAGACTGAG
>JBJYWP010000082.1:0-5084 GCA_046259485.1 Promineifilaceae bacterium (SeqCode)
GGCCGCGGATGCCAAAAAGGATAATGAACAAGCTGGCCGCACCTAACAGGTAGATGACTAAGCGGTTGGATATATTTTGCATTTCTTCTCTTCTCCATTCAGACAAGCCTGGGCGTTAGGAAACCCACCGGCTGCCGATTGCAACTAATTTTAAAGACCTGGATAAGGTATCCGTTTAACCTATATGGGGAGTAGCCTACAACTGGATCCTGCACCATAGTTTATGCACCCTACGGCCAATTTTTGGCTGAGCTTCCCCCAAAACAACTTGATTTGAGTGATTTTTATTTGTCCATCATTTTCCGCGGCACTATCGGCCATCAACTGTTAATAATTGTTGGTACCAAACGCATTATCGAGCAGCATGCTGAGCTTATTTCTCAATACCGTATAGGAGAAATAGCGGCTTGCCAGTTCATAATTATGCTCGCACATATCGATCTCAAGCTCTTTGTCCGCTAAGACTTTACGGGTCATTTCAACAGTCTCATCCGTAATATAGTCGTCAAATTCAATCACCCTGAACCCTTTCGGCCGGATGTCCGTCTTGAAAATCGTGTAGTTGTTAACCACTATCGGGCGCTTATAATACAGCGCCTCCAGAAACGCATTGCCAAACCCTTCGATCGTTGAGGGATACGTCACCAGATCGGAATGGGGATAAGCGTCCCACAAGCTGTAGATTTTACGACCTTCATCTGTCAAGCCCCGATATTCATCAAAAATATCGTCGGCGAGAAGCAGATTTACACCCAGCAGCCGGGCATAATCTTGGATCCTTTCTGTGTATTCATAGCCGTCATCGCCAGACGCGTGGCTGACCACCAGGCGTGCCTTTTGATTTAAACGGCTGACCAGCTCGATGGCTTGCTCAATCCCTTTGCGCTGCACAACTCGGGTCGGCTGCAGGATAAACAATTCGTCGTCTTCCAAACCAAGCGACTGGCGCACGTCATCCGCGTATTTATCGGCATCGGATGGCGGATTTTCAAAGTCCATGACGTTGGGCACAAGCGTCGAGCTGACGCCTTTTCGCCGCGCGAGCTGGTGCCTTGCTTCAGAATTAATGACCACGTGTTGGACGGATGGCAGAGCAGGCGGAAAAGCCATAGAGATATAATCGCCAACGGTGTTAACAATAAGTGGCTTGCGTTCCCAGGTAAAATCGTGGTGGTGAGCGATTGTGGGCATAGCCGTCTCAGAGATTATTTCCGTAAGCGCCAAAGTAAGCGGTATGTTCAATGGGAAAGAAAGTAGGTTCTGCGGGATCAACAAATCGATGTTGAACTCTCGTATAAATCGCAAAATGTGCTCCCGGAAAAACTCCCGTCGCGCATGGATCCAGGCCGTGTCTTCCCCGGTGCGAACGACCTCTCTGAAAAATCGATAATACCTCTCGCGAATCTCCGGGTGGCGGAAATGCGCCTCTGGAACAACCATGCTACGCTCTTTGGGGCGGTCGGAAAGACCGCTGAAATAATAGCAAGTATGACCCATCTCCTCGAGTATTTGTGCCCATTTCGATGTTTCCAACGAAACCCCATCCGTCCCCTCAAAGCGGAATGAGATAAAGCCGACATTTAATGACTTAGCTACCATTCAGTTCTCCTGTAATGCTTCGGAAATGCTCGAGGAATACATCAAACTGGACTTCTTTATTGAATCGCTTGGTGATCACTTCTCGAGCTTGCAAACACATTCTCCGATAAGCTTCTTGATCTGTCCAGAGTTTTAGAATTGCCTCCGCCAGCTGCGCGCTATTTCCCGGCTCAAACATGTAACCTGTTTGGCCATCGAAAACCACTTCCGGCACCCCGCCAATTCTCGATGAGATCGCCGGCACGTTCATCGCCATGGATTCCTGCAATACGTTTGGAAGCCCCTCCTTGTAGAGGCTTGGTAGAACGGTTATGTCTGCACGCTCGAACACAGTGTCGGGTTCAGATGTGAATGGAAAGAAGCTAACATGGTTACACAACCCCAACCCCTCCACCAGATTTCTCAGCAGCACTTCGTCCGGCCCATCGCCAACCAGCATCAGGTGAATGTCTGGCAGAGGCCCGCTCGCCAGCTGCTCCAGCGCCTCAAACAATAGAGGAAGGCCCTTACGATGTTCAAAGGATCCCACGGAAGTAAGCACCGGGGCGGCATTTTCCGGCAGCAGATACCGTTTCCTCGCCTCTTTCTTACCATCCGCCGTGGATCTGAAGCGCTGCGTGTCCACGCCTTGATAAATAAGAGTGACGAATTCTTCGCGGATGCCGTAGCTCTTAATCAGATATTGCCGCGTGAAATCGGCGATAGCAATCACCTCGCTATTGATCGTATCGTCGGGACGGTAGAACCGCCGCTCATACTCTGGAACGATAGTGCCCGTCTTGGGAAGAAGAAACGTTTGCAGATCGGCCTCCTTAATGCATCGTGCCGCGAAAACCGCGCAGTGAAACCCTTCTCTGGGAGGGTGGACCGTGCAGACAGCAACGTCGCACTGGCTCAGTGCCTCTGTCCATATTTGAACCTGATCGTCACCTTCCTGAACAACTTCATCCCAATCGTAAGTAAAAATCTGCGCCCCGGAATCCGCTCCCTGCTCGACCATCCAGCTCCCTTCAGGTGCAAGTAAAGTAACCTCTTGACCACGCGCCAAAAAGGCGCGTATCGCCTCGGCGACCCACAGCTGTGTGCCTCCGTGGAGTGGTGTATCTTCAATAAATCCTATATTCATATTGGATCTCCAATCGTAAAAATATCTAGATTCCTGCACTATATCGGCGCAGCAGTTATTAGGTTTATTCAGCAATACTGTTTGCTATTCAGCAATAGTGCTCGCTACTCTGCAATTTCATACGCGCTATCAAGCAGGCGCCGGAAGGCGGCGCTGAGCGCCGCTGTACTGTAGCGCAAACGAACCGCCTGGCGATTGTGCTCGCGCCACTTCGCCCACGTTTCAGGATGGATTAACAGATCGGCGACTTCCTCGAGGAACGCTTCAGAAAACTCCTCTTCAGGGAACAGCAGATAATGGATTCGAAAGTCTTGCGGCAGATCCTCTCCAATCACGCCGGCAAATACCTCTTCTGGCTCATAGCGGCTGCAAATAATTGGTATGCCCACGGCCCCCGACTCGATGATCGGCAGACCACGCCCCTCGGTCTCGCTCGGGAACAACACGGCCGTCGCCATGCGATAGATATCAGTAATATTCATATCTTCCAGGGAATGTTCCTCAAAAGAAACATGCGTTTCGTGGCCACAGGAGAAGGCCAAAAAAACACGCTCGGAAAATGCGGGAGGCAGGTTTTCGATCAAGTCTCTATAGACATCCAGGATCGTTTCAAGATCCTCCTGATGCTCCAGTGGTGTTGGTCCGGTGACATGTAAAACCAGTTGCCGCGCGGGATTCTGCTCGAAGGTAGCCCGCAGCGGCCCCTGCAGCAAGGCCTGGATTAATTCTACCCCCTTCTCAATGCGCTTGCGGGCAATCACGCGCGTGGGTTGCAGCAAGTAAATAATATCATCCGCGAAAAGATCCAACCGCAGACCGTCCCGCGCGCCGATTACCTGGGGAACCTGGGCATCCATCCACTCGTCAAGAATCCGCTCGTGGTCGCTGAGGGAGTGCGGATAGATCACTGTGTCTCCATCTGAAAGGATATTGGCCATGCGCAGACGCGCATGCTTGACGTCCTCACTCGTGTAATCCTCAAACAACCTGTCGCTGACGGCAGTCCCTATCTCGAAGACGCTCTGTGGCGGGAATCCAAATTCCTCAATAAGTCTTTCCGACTGCCTTTTGTTGATGTTCACCTGCAGCCATCTGCGCCCTTGCCATGGATAAAGCATCTCCAACAAGGAAAAGAAAGGCCGGTTATCAGCATTGCGGAAAAAATGGTCTCTATCGCCCACTTCCTCCCCCGGCTCTCTTTCAGCGGACGGTTTTCCCTTATCCCAGTAAAAATCATGGTTGGAATTGATCACAACGGTGCCCAAGGCCTCGGTGATGAGCACCAGGGCCAGCGTAAGCGCGAGGTTGCCGGGATTCGAAGCCACATTCACCGAGATCAACAGGTTAATCTCGTTATCAACCAGGTAATCGCCAAGCTTGCCGGCGATCACTCGCGCCTGCCGGTAAACTTCCGCAGCCAATTCCGAGGAGCGTAGGCTACCCGCCGGCATCTCTTGCTGGAACAGCGCGTCGAACCATTTGCCCTCGTCCCACTTAGACCAGCCATTAATGCCATCAATTCGGAAGCGCGGCCAATGAGCTTTAAGGATCGCACCGGTCTGGGGTGAAAAATCGCCGGCGATGAAATGAAGCCTGGCATCGCCATAGGGCTGGTAAAGCTTTTCCAAAACACGGGCATACTTGGCGATCTCAATCGATACGCCATCAATGCCAAAATCAAATGTCAGAAAGGCCGTGCCCAGGCCAGCGCTTTGCAGAAACGCCGTCCTTGAAGCCGGCAGTGGTTTTTGTTCGACAGAGCCGATCTGCTTAAGTGCGTTCGCTATTTCCGCCCACGAAGAGAGCGGTCCATCGTCAATGATATTACTCATTCGACTCCTTTTCACCTACTGGCTGCCCCCATAGTTCAGCCACCAGCCCTTGCGGCAGATGACAGCTTGCCTCCGGCAGAAAAATCGAAGCTCAAATGCCAAGGTCCAGACAAGCTTGAAAGCATTATAACATACGGTTCATGTTCAAAAGCCGCCCGCCGGCCTCCCCAACATGCTTCCATAATGTTTCCTTTCCGCAGACGGTAATTTCAATCACAGGCTTCTGGAGAGGCGCTGGAAGCAGGCCGGCTGCTTCTGTGCGCTGCACATTAGCCTCATAGCAAGGCAGCGATAGCGACACACCTGCGCTGATTATGAGCATTGCATCATTAAACCGTATTTGTGTCGACAAAAGTGAAAAATATACGATAATCATACAGTAATTCTGTTTCCCAAGTAAGCGTCAGTTGCGGCGCGAAGAAGGAAGCTGTTAATTTTTAGGAGATATGTGAAAGATTTGTCGAAGAAGATTTATGTAGGAAACTTGTCTTTTGATGCCACAGAAGAGCAGGTAAACGAGTTGTTCG
>JBJYWP010000083.1:0-31298 GCA_046259485.1 Promineifilaceae bacterium (SeqCode)
TTGTTGCACATTCAAGCACTAAGTGTTGATGTAACGGAAATAATTGCACTCAGCAGATAGTTTTTAGTATTTAGTGGTGACGGTCAACGACTGGTTACTGATTACTGGTCTAGCTACCCGACACTTTGCCCAGAGAAGAGATTCAGGACGCTGACTAGAGCTGACGAGCACTGAAAAAAGTTATTTATCAGCTTTAATCCGTTATAGTCCGCATCCTTTGAATAAAACTGTCGGGTAGTTAGGTTACTGGTTACTGTCAACTGTCAACTGGTAATGCACTGCGTACTGGCCCAGGGCGCGGTTGAGGGCTTCTTCTAAGGCCGCCGTGTCCACGCCGGGTTCGGCCGTTACCTGAACATCCGCGGCGATGCCGTATAGCTTGTGTGGCTTGACTGAAACTTCCACATTGGCAACGCCTTCAACGGCCGCGGCCACTTCTCTGTAGACATCTTCCACTTCGAGCTGGATCAGAAAGGGTTTGAAGATCTTGCCGACGGCCGTTTGCGGCACCTCATCCACGATATGAATCGCTTTCGGAACGGCCGCACGCTCGCCGATATTTTCCTGGGCGTAGGCCAGAAGCGTCTCTTCAGTCGCCGAGGCTTCGGGTTGAAGCTGAACATAGGCCACGGGCAGTTCACCCGCGTGCGCATCGGGACGGCCGACAGCCGCCGCCAGAGCCACGTCAGGATGTTCAATAAGCGGATCCTCAATTAATTTAGGATCGATATTATGCCCACCACGAATGATCAGTTCCTTTTTCCTGCCCGTGAGCCAGAAATAGCCGTCCGCATCCTGGCGGCCCAGGTCGCCGGTGTTTAGCCAGGGCCCTTGCCCATCCGCGGATTCTAGCCAGACGTGGCGATTATGCGCCTCTTCGGTATAACCGGAAAAAACATTGGGACCGCGAATGACAATCGTGCCAATTTCGTCAACGGCGCAATCCCTTTCAAAAGCGTCGTTTTCATCCAGGTGAACAACTT
This sequence comes from Promineifilaceae bacterium (SeqCode), assembly GCA_046259485.1. Taxonomy (GTDB): domain Bacteria; phylum Chloroflexota; class Anaerolineae; order Promineifilales; family Promineifilaceae; genus JAACFF01. Next base: position 984 of record JBJYWP010000083.1, read on the forward strand.
TCATCTCCTGGAATGGCAGGCGGTAACCAATCGAACCGATACGCCGCTCACCCAAAGGCGGGTTGATTGAGCTGATGCAGGTTCCTTCAGTCAGGCCATAACCTTCCAGAATGCGCACCTTCGTTTTTTCTTCAAACTGTTTGAATACTTCAACCGGCATAGGCGCGGCGCCGCATACGGCAAACTCCAGGGAGCTGATGTCCTGTTCTTCAAGCGGAACATTCAGAAGCGCGCTGTAAACCGTGGGCACGCCGCTGAAAAAATTAATCTTATACTGCTCGACAATTGACCAGAAGTTAGGGATGACGCCGCCTCGATACCCTTGCGGCGTTCCTAACACCAGGGAGGCGCCGTGCATAAGAGGCAGCATCCCTGTCACAATCACGCCGTTGACATGGAAGAGTGGCAGGCCACAAAACAACACCTTCTCCGGCGTCATGTCAATGAACTGCGCGGCGGCCCAGGCATCGTAAATCTCATTGAAATGGGTGTGCCGCGCCAGCTTAGGCGTGCCGGTTGTGCCCCCGGTATGGAAATAGGAGGCGATATCGCTGCCCTTAATCTCCCGGCCGCTGACCAGGCTTTCGGCGGGATAGCGATAGGCTGTCCCTCCGAAATCAAGAACCCGGGCGCGAACGTGCGGGCCTTTTCCGGCGCGAAACCGTATGAAGCGCACAGCCAGGCGCTGGATAGTGGATAAATAATTGGCTAGGTCCACCTGTAAAATCGTCTCCAGGCTGTCTACCTGATCGACAATTGAAGCGACTTTCTCCCAAATGTCCGTTGAAGGAAACGGGCCGAGGGTCACCAGCACTTTAGTCTTCGCGGCGTTCATAATTTCGGCCATCACCGCCGGCTCTAACATGGGATTGATCGGATTGACGATCCCCGCTGCTTCCGCACCCCAGATCGTGAAAAAAGCCTGGGGCAAATTGGGCAAAATCATCGAGACAACGTCGTTCTCCCCGATGCCCAGATCATGGAACATGTTCGCCGCCTGATTGACCAGTCCGATTATGTCTTTATAGGTAAAAAAGACCTGATCCGCATAAGCCTCCCCTTGCAGGAAAAAGCGTAGGGCGATTTTGTTCGGGTTGATACTTTCTCCGCGCAGCAAAGCCTCATAAGTACTTTGAGGAAGATCGCGCTTGCGCAGCGCTTTCCGTTCAATGCTCTGGATGTCAGCGATGGTGGCTACACCGATGTTCATTTCTTCACTCCCAAATACAAAACGGGCAGCTTCCCTTTACTTGGGATGCTGCCCGCTTTTCTTTTCCGATTTCGTTACAAAATCGACCAACAAATTTTAATCTTCGCCTCTCTCCATAAGGCTCGTCACGCGCTCTTGCAAGCGATTAGAAGCTTCGCGTGCGCCTTGTTCGTCTTTCGCTTCAATGGCTACCAAGACCTCTTTATGGCGTGAAAGGACTTCATCCTGCGAGGAACTGTAGGGTTCAGCAACCGTGCTGTCATCAAGCAAATCGATTAGCGCGATGTTGATGTGCCGCTTGCTTTGCAGCGGCTTGCGCAGCGCGCGAATGAGATAGGCCAGGAATTCATTGTGGGCTGCGGCGACGATGCTTTCATGGAATTCCAGATCGGCGTGGGCCCAGGCTTCGTCATCATCAATTGCCTCTTCGAGGCGCGCGAATGCATCACGCATCCGGATGAGATCATCCGGGGTAGCATTACGCGCGGCCAGTTCGGCCGTTGCCGGATCGATTGCGCGGCGCACTTCGGCAAGATGGTACATGAATTCGCCGTTAGTTTCCGATGCGGCGACCCACTCCAGCACGGCCGGATCTAACATCTGCCAGTCGCTCCGCGGCCGGATGATCGTACCCACCTTGGGGCGTGACTCTACCAACCCGCGCGCGGCCAATCCCTTGACCGCCTCACGAATAACCGTACGGCTGACACCGTACTCCTTACTCAATGTATCTTCTTTAGGCAATACATCGCCAGGTTGCAATTCGCCGCTAATGATACGAATGCCGATGGCGTGCAGCACCTGCTCTCTTAAACTGTAATGTAAAACCATTTTTATTGTTCCTCTCGCTAAAAAATTTTTAGGCGGTTTTTATATGATGAATGCTTCAAAATGTACAACAATGTGCGCGTTGTGTCAAGTTTTTATATTATTTGATTACCGACTTTTTTAGTTGTTGCTGCGCTCGAATTTACCTAAACGGCCACCCCAAAAGCTATAAATCAGGCTCCTAAACAATATTATATAATTGTGCGTCAGATAATCAATCCTGTCTAGGGGCAAATAAATAGAGGGCGCTGCAATCCTTCCGGCGCCTGGTGCAGCCAGCTGGCCACAGCTTTCTTACTCAGCGGGCCTTGATCATAACCGCCAACAACAACCAGATCACAATGCTGTTCAACGGCCGTTTGGAATACATGATCGGGAACGAAGGGACCGGCGAGAATGCTTTCCGGCGGCCTTTCATGCATCTCAAGATAAGGTGCAGCTTTGTTTAGAGCTCCCGGAGCGGCATCCGGCCGGGCAAGTATAATGACCTGGCAGTTCCACATTTCGGCCATATAGGCGGTGGCAAATAAGGCTTCATGGGCTTGCGGCGTATCGTCATAAAGGAGCAGGATACGCTTAATAAGTCTGGAAGATCCGGGCACCAGCAGAAGGGGTCGCGTACTCCTGTCGAGAATCGCCGCGGCGTTCTCCTGCCACCCTGTCTCGCCGGCTAACAGCGTCGTCGTCAAAACGAGTAGATCAACCAGGTTGAGCCGCCGCAGGAGAGCCTCGGATAAATTTTGCCGCTCGAAATTAATTTCCTCTAAAAAGCTCGCTTCGCTCAATTCGTTCTCAAAAGATACGCTTCCTGTCCGAATTTGCGCTTCAGGGCGATCACCCTTCACGGCGGGCAGTAACTGAACAGCGAATAAATGCGCCTGCTCGCTGCGAGCGAGAACCGCGGCTTGCGCCACGGCCGTTTCGATTTCATCATCCGCAGCGAGGGCCAGGATGATGGCAAAGAGACGATCGCTGTAGCGATCGAGCAGCTTATCCTCAGACCATGCCTGTTTTACTGCCTGCCTCTGAGGGATGACGGCCCGCAGCACGCGCTGATAGAGACGATCCAATTTAGGCAGCCGGCGGCTTTTTTGTGGCGCTGAAAAGTTGCCGACGGACGTTTGCGGACCGACATCCCAGCCCAGTTCATTACGCAGCGCCGCCTGGTTTTCAGCGATCCACAAATAGAGGTCCGTTTCCGTGCGATCCGTAAATCCACGCATGAGCCCATACTCGCGAATCGCTTCTACAACCGGTAGATAGGCTTCATCATACCAGCTCTGCACCGCTTCTTCATCGGACAATTCCCGTTCCTCGTTCATTTCCAGGAAAAAACGGTGCACTTCGATATGATTTTCCAGCTTGTCGTATTGGCCGGGCAGGCTTGTTTCCAACTCCGCTTCCGGCCGCAGCAGGTCCAAATGCGTGCGCTCCAAAAACGCGGCCTGTTCAGAAGCCAATATCAATTCGTTGTGCCGCAGATCGTCCGGTAAAGGCACGCGCGTGCGGATCTCGATGATGTGCGCGGCAATAAACTCCAACCCCGTTAGCCGGGCGATAGAAACGCGGTGGTTGCCGTCAATCACGAAATAAGCATCATCAATTTGATAGACGTCAATTGGCGGCAGCTTCGTGGGATCGGATGCAGCAGCACGCACGCTTGCCCATCGTTGGGCATCGTGATCTTTTTTGGGCAGGAAGGCACTGTCAAATTCATCGTAACGGCCGACGCTGCCTACGATCTTTTCTACCGCAATATCGCGAACGCCGCGCTCAACCTGGCCGGTAATACGCAGCTGCGAGGCGACTTCTTCATAGGACAGCAGTTCCAGGGAGCTGCCTTGAAACCGTCCCAAAACAGCACGAACGGCCGCCCGTCTGCGCGCATTACGAAAGTCCTGCAGCGCAACGGTAAGTTGTTGGCTCTCACTTCTAGAATTATTCAAGCCTACTGATTGTCTGCCAGGAAATCCCATGCCACCTGTTCGTTCCGCTAAACAGAACATACCTTCTTAATCCACGACAATATAGTCGATATTATACTAAGTTGTGTACCTCGTGAAAAAAGCTTGCCTGCTTCAGGTTTGGCAAATAAGATCGGTAGCAAATCTTTGACGGTCGCCATTTTCTTGTATGAATAGAAATAAAATGCCAATCGTCGGCATTATTGCCTTTTTACTTTTAACCATGGCTATTTCTCTCCTATTTGGATTGCCAAATGCCATGGCCGGCGAAGCCACCTTGTTTGTTGATCTTACGCAAGAACAACCCGCGCAAGATTCGCTTGCGCTTGAGGATCCCCTCCAGGAGGAGGGTGTTTCCCAGGCCAGGTGGGTGGAGATTAACTGGGACGCTCTAAAAAATCCACAGACCAACCAACTAAAAATCGATCTATTCGACGGCGAAACTATTTCGGCCGTACACAACCGCACCGATCTCTCGACCAGCGCTGAAGGTTATGTCTGGGTAGGTCATTTAGTAGGCGATCCCTACAGCAGCGTCACCTTATCGGTCGTTGGCAATATGCTGACCGGCAGCATCTCACCGGGAGGAATTGAGCGCTATATCATCCTTTCACGAGACGGCCGTCAGATGCTGCAAGAGATCGATCTAGAGAACCGGATCGAGGTGGAAGGTCCCGCTGATGCAATCCCCGCGCCGCTCGCTTCCGCTCAGGTGGATCAGGATACGGCCCTTTACTGCGAAGATGGATCGCGCATAGATTTACTTGTCGCCTATACACCTGGAGCTCGTGAATATGCCGGGGGCAAAAATGCCATTGAAGCCTTGATCAACCAGCGCGTCGCGGACATGAACACCGCCAATATAAACAGCGGACTTTCCTTCACTTACAGGCTGGTACATGTGATGGAAACCAGTTACCCGGATACGGGCGATGTCTTGACCGATCTAGAACGCCTGAGATTATCAAATGACGAATTCCTGAATGATGTGCTTCAGGCCCGCGACCAGTACCTGGCCGATATGGTCTCGCTGATTATCGGCCAATCAACGGTCAACAATTACTGCGGCGTCGGCTACCTGATGACCAGTCTCACGACATCCTTTGCGCCCACGGCTCTCAATGTCTCCGCGCTGGATTACGTCGGATCTGCAATGTGCAGCCCCTTAACAATGGCTCACGAGTTTGGACACAATATGGGGAACCAACACGATCGGGCAAACAGCACCTACACCAACACGGTTTTCCCCTATTCATACGGTTACCAATCGCCCGATAAAACTTTCCGCACAATCATGGCCTACCAATGTTCGGGTACATCCTGCCCGCGGATCAATCAATGGTCAAACCCCGATATCAGCTATATGGGCAAGCCGACAGGCGTTGATTACGAAACCAATCCCGCGAATTCGGCCGATAACGTGCGCTCCATGAAACAAACTGCTTATTACGTGGCCAACTTCCGCCAAAACTGCTCCACGCCTGTTACGCCCACCCCCATGCCGGAACTCACAAATCACGTCGTCCTGCCTATGATTCTCGGCGATTAGCAATCTCCTTACGGCTGGAGAGGCAAATCCCGAAACGAGATGTCCACCGCCAGTGGAAGATGATCGTAGCGCCCCGTCTTGGGGTCCATCAGCACATCCCCGGCTTGCAGCCCCACAGCCGCCAGCTCCTCACCCGTCATAATTTCCGTATCCAGGACGAAACTATTTTCCACCTGGATAACACTGTCTGTGTAGAGGATGCGGTCCAGTTCCCCAGGATTAAATTCCTGCGTATCATCACGCCAGGTGTAGGTATCCTCGCCCGTTCCATTGTGGTGCGGCAGCGCATCGGCCAGATCACTCTCATCCCAATCGGGCTTAATATCCGGCCCGTATTTATCTTCATTCTCGATGTCGCCGTTGAGCAGCGTCACCAGGTGATGGGCCGGGTCGGTGTCGTACACATTGAGATCGCCCAAGACCACGATCGGTGTGCCGAAAGGAAGATCGATTTCCCCACCCAGCGTCTTGGCATCGCCAATATCCGCGATGATGGCATCCGCATGCGCCTGCCGCGCCTGGATGTTAGCCTGCCCGCCCTGGGATTTGAAATGCGTACAAATGAGATAGAGGTCTTCCTTGTACACCTCGTCAGGCAGATCGACGAGTGCCATCGCGTGCCCAAAGTTCGTGATACTCCCCGATTGAACACGCCTGGCTGCTTCCTCTTCGAGGTTGAAACGCGAGACTATGACATTGTCCATCCCCAGCTGCGTTTGCCATTTCTGATCATTTTCCAAGGGCAGCAGGCCGTCCAGGATGTCGCCCACCTGTTGCGGGTCTCGAAGGGGACTTATCTCCTGAAGGCAGATGACGTCCGGATCAATGGCCCTCACGATGCGTTCAAACTTGGGGCTGCTGCTGTCCTGCCGCCAGCGGTCGTTCAGCGGATCGTCATCGGCAAAGATCGAATCCCAACCCACGTTGAAGCTCATCACCCGGATTTGCGGTGATGATGATTTTTCAAGGAAGCCAACACTTAACGCGGGTTTTGTGGGCTGAATATCCGCTGCCTGGTTAACGACCGGCTGCCCACGACAACCGCCGATTACGAAAATCACCAGAGCCAGATAGATGAATTTGGCGAGTGTGGATTGAAGGCGAACGATTACCATCCCGTTGATTCCTTTCACTTTCTCGATAAAGTGCTGCCTAAATTACCATTCCCCCGCCTCTTAAAAAGCTTCCCTTTTTTCTCTTGTGTAAAGGGCGGCAGGCCGAAGGCATTTCAATTCTACCAATAAGATCCATTTGATTCCCGCCTTCATTCCCTCCCCCTAGGAGGGTGACATTGATCGGCCGTCGCCTTATCCTGGTCTTTGTTACTTCAGCGTCGGGACATTTCAGAATGAGTCCCACTTATTCTTCCCGCTGCTCTCTCGTTTTTTACTATGAGTTTTGGGGCAAATAGGCACATGCCATCTTGGTCATGGTCTTAGTCCGCAAACTCAAATTCACTAAACCCATTTTTGGGAAAGGAAATAAACTCCATGTCAGAAAAGAAAAATCCGAAGGTGAATCCAATTCTAAAAGCGAGAGACCGCGCCGGAGATGGCGAATCGCTGGCCAAAATAAAAGGCTTCATTGCTGAAGGTCCAGCAGGTTTTGTGCGTGTTTATCCCTCCCTCGTCGGGGCCAGTTATATGGATATTCCCGCCGATGATGTACTTCATTTCATTGACGGCGCCGAAGAGGACGAACCCACCGTGTTATTTGTAAATGGTGATGCGGATGTCTCTGTTATGCGCGTGCGTTCAGGCAGTGTCAAAGCCCGGAGACTGGCCGCTTCCCGTCGTGAGCAAACAAGTGGCGGCTGTGGCGGTGGCGGCGATTGTGGAGGTGAAAATCCGAATATCGTGGCCCTGCGCGTTCTGAACAGATTAATGCAGGCTGCCGGCGGCGGTTTGTTCGATATCGGCCCCAGCACACCATCCGAATGTTTTGGTGGCTGCGCCTATGATTTCCGGGAGTGTTTGCGCGATGGAAAATCCAGTGAATATTGTAATAATGAAGCTGATCTATGCGACCTGAGGTGTGAAGCGATTTTTTACCCTTAGCCCTCACGGATCCGCCAAGAAAAAAGCCGCTCGTCTTGAGCGGCTTTTTTTGTCCAGGGTCGACCAGGCTCAGGCGATCGAGGCGTCCCCGAATTTCAGCAATCATGTTCCTCCTATTTCGGAGGTACAAACGGATTGAATATGAATTAAAAGTTGAAAGTAAGATTTTATGTAAGATTCCTGTCTTATAGTTCTATTATTAGTTTTTGAAGTACGCTTGTTTTTGGAGCAAGTCTCAAATGAACATCTTACTAACCATCACATTTTTTATACTGGCCATCACTGCTTCCGCGTACGCTTTCGACAGCCTCAGCAAAGAACGCGAAAGTTATGCACAGGCCATTCAAAAAGTACGGCATAAGTCAGGCGATTAACCGGTCCAGAACACTCTCGCACGCATCCTCCCCCCGAAATACAGCCTACAAACCCTATACTAATAATACGCGTGGCGCGAAATGGCATTTCGCGCTGCATATTTTATTCCTGTTTCGGCCGATATTGCAGCGCCTCGGCAAAGTGGGCGGGTTGGATGCTTTCTTCGCCGGCGAGATCGGCGATGGTACGGCCGATCTTGAGCACGCGATGGAAACCGCGGGCGCTGAGGTTCATCTGCGCCATCGCGCTGCGCATCAGGCGGCTGCTGGTTTCATCCAGCGGACAGTAAGTGCGCACCTCGCCCGGTCCCATCTCGGCATTGGTGTAAATTTCCAGATCAGCGAAACGTTCCGTCTGCCGCGCACGCGCCGCCTCAACCCGTTCACGCACGACGGCCGATGTTTCTCCGCGCTGGGCCGCGGTAAGCTTCTCATACTCCACGCGCGGCACATCCACGTGCAGGTCAATGCGATCCATCAGCGGGCCGGAGATGCGCTTCTGATAGCGCGTGATCATGGCGTTGCTGCATGTACAGGCTCGCGTAGGGTCTCCGTAGTAGCCGCAGGGGCAGGGATTCTGCGCCCCGATGAGCATGAAGTTCGCCGGAAAGGTAATCGTCCCCGAGGCGCGGGAGATAGATACCTCGCGGGGGAATCCTTCCAGCGGCTGGCGCAGCACTTCCAGCAGGCGCTCGCCAAATTCCGGCAGTTCGTCGAGGAAGAGCACGCCGCGGTGGGCCAGCGATATCTCACCCGGCCGCGGCCACGCTCCACCGCCCACCAGACCGGCATAACTGATCGTATGATGCGGCGCGCGAAACGGCCGTGTGCGGATCAGCGGCGTGTCCGAGGGCAGCAGACCGGCCACGGAATAGATCTTGGTCACCTCCAGCGCTTCATCCACGCTCAGACGCGGCAGGATGCTGGGCAGGGATTTGGAAATGAGGGTTTTACCGGCTCCAGGCGGGCCGCTGAGCAAAACGTTATGCGCGCCGGCGGCCGCCACCTCCATCGCCCGCTTGACGTGCTCCTGGCCCATGATGTCCGCGAAATCGGCCGCATAATCCCCCTCTTCGTTAAAGGCTTCCTCGATATCTACTGTATAAGGCTCAACCGGCGCCATTCCCGTCAGGTGGCCTACCAGGTCGCCCAGTCCGGTGACGGGGATGACTTCAATGTCCGGCATGAGCGCGGCCTCGGCCACATCGGCCATTGGCACATAAACGCGCGAGATCCCTTCGCGACGAGCCAGCGCGGCCAGGGGCAAGATACCCTTGGTGTGCCGCGTTGTGCCCTCCAGGGACAGCTCACCGACAAACAGCGCATCTTCCAGCTTATCCGGCCATACCTGCTGGGTCGCGGCCAGGATGCCCACGGCGATGGGCAGATCATAGGCGGGACCTTCTTTGCGTAAATCGGCCGGAGCCAGATTGACGGTGATGCGTCTGTAGGGGAAGGAGAGCCCGCTGTTCTTGATCGCCGCATGAACGCGGTCGCGACTCTCCCGTACGGCCGCGTCGGGCAGCCCGACAATCATGAAATTGACCTGGCCGCGGTTAATGTCAACTTCTACTTCAACGATCTCAGCATCCAGGCCGATAATGGCACAGCTGTATACCTTGGCCAACATGGGTGGCCCTCCTCCTTTTTCTGCCGCTTTTACCCCCGGCAAAAACTTGCGACCAAATGATTCAGATTGCGTAATATTTTCTGTAAGATTAGTCGCCTATGCTAATAATAATTCCTTTCCTTCTTCCTTCCCCAATGGCACAGATGGCCATGGGTAACCAAATATTTCTCCTCGGTAACCCATGGCCGTGCCAAACCTAGCAGCAGCCTTCTATCTCGCCCCTATAGCAAACTTTCACGAACATGGTCAACATCTTGCTGGATTTGCGCGCGCAAAGCCTCCAGGCCCGAGAACCGCTGCTCGGGACGGATCCGTCTGTCAAATTCCAAACGCACCGTCTGCCCATAGATATCTTCGTCGAAATCGAGCAGGTAGGCTTCAACTGTACGGTCACGGCCGTTTACTGTCGGCCGTACGCCTACATTAGCCGCCGCAGCAAAGCGGCGATCGCCCACCCAGGCATAAGCGGCATAGACCCCGTTGGCCGGCAGCAGAAGTTCTTCCCAAACTTCCAGGTTTGCCGTGGGGAACCCGATCGTGCGCCCGCGTTGGTCGCCGCGGACCACCACCCCGCTTAAGCTGTGCCGCCGGGCCAGGCAGCCGTTTACATCATGAAAATCCCCGGCATCAAGGCTCCGGCGCACACGGCTGCTGCTGATCAACGCCCCATCAAACATGACGAGCGCATCCACCGCCCGCACCTCGAAACCGCGCTTCACCCCTTCAAGACGCAGAAAATCAATATTTCCTTCTCGCCGGTAGCCAAAGGAGAAATTGCCGCCCCAAATCTGGCGCATGCCCACATAGGTGACCAGCTGATCGACAAAATACGCGGCGCGTATATTGCGCACCTGCGCATCAAAGTTATGCGTTATCACCAGGTCGGGACCCACGTCCGCCAGCAGCCGCACGCGATCTTCCAGCGTATTGATATAGAAACGGCCGTGCTCGCCCGATATGACACGCTTGGGGTGCGGGAAAAAAGTTAAAACGGCCGAGCGCATTCCGTCCGCCCGCGCCTCATCTACCATGTCGCGGATTACAGTCTCGTGCCCTAAATGCACACCGTCAAACGATCCTAAGGCGAGATAAGTTGGCTGGGGGTCGATGATTTCGGCCAGGGAATTGACGCGTAATAGCTGTTGAATCATAGGGACAATATGTCGTTTCCGAATTCAGCGGTACCGTTTCGGTACCGGGGAATATTGTACCAGTTACTCGGGGAGTCTAGTAGTCTTTAAGGATAGGATTTAATCATCCTCAAAATATTATGTCAAGTAATCCAGCTTGCCCATATCGCACGCCCTCTATCTCAGGCGTTCGATCCCGCGTATTGTTTCCGGAAATCGAAACAATACGCGGGAAAGCATTATTCAAGCCGCAGCCGCTAACCCCGTCACTAGATTGACTTAATTGGAGGATCAAATGGAATCGTCTAAGCGACGAAAGACTGGTTGGAGGTTGGGCAGCTAGACCCACATTTTATGTGGCTGCCAGGATTGGTCGTCGGCGATGATGATACCCAGGAAGCGTGAACCCGCTTCATAAGCCCGGGCAGGCGTTCCCGTGGGCTGCGCACCCACGCCGGGGACACGCTGTCCCAGAAGCAGTTTAGCAGCCATTTCGGCCGAAAACTCGACTTTAGGTAGGTGTTCAACGGCCGAATCCGGCGGTAGGAGATAGTCGAACCAGTTGTCGCTGTCCAACCTATCTATCGCCACGGCCTCGTCCACCGCAAAGGAACCCACTTCGCTGCGGCGCAAAGAGCTGATATGTCCCCCGCAGCCCAAGACATTTCCCAAATCGTCGGCAAGCGATCGAATATAGGTGCCCGAAGAACAGGAGACATCCAGCTCCACAAGCGGTTCCTGCCAGGAACAAAGCTGCAAGTTATAAATGGTCACTTCGCGGGACGGCCGCTCAACTTCTATCCCCTGGCGGGCTAATTTATAGAGCGGCACACCGTCCTTCTTGACGGCCGAATAAGCGGGGGCATATTGCACGATCGGGCCGCGGAATTGTTGCAGAGCCTCTTCAATATCCTGGCCCGTGACCATAACCGGTCTTTCAGCGACGACTTCCCCCTGCGCATCAAACGTATCCGTACTTTGGCCAAGGCGAACAGACGCTTCATACCGTTTTGGCTGGTCAAGCAAGTACTCCAGCAGCCGTGTCGCCCGGCCGATACAAACGAGTAACAAACCCGAAGCCAGGGGATCAAGCGTGCCGGCATGCCCAATGCGGCGGATGCCACTCAAACGGCGAAGTTGGTTAACGATATCGTGAGAGGTCGGTCCTACGGGTTTATCAATCAGCAGTAGGCCTTCAAGCGCCATAAGGATGCCTGTCAGTCCGCGGCCGTTTCTACGTTAACAGCCGCTATTTCCTGCGATTGTTCCTTAATGGCCTCTTTACAACTTTGGACGATAGTTGCTTCCGCCTCGGCTAGCGGGCCGGGGAGGGTACAGCCGGAGGCCAGAGCATGGCCGCCGCCGCCCAACTTTACAGCCACTTCGGATACATTATAAGGGGGCCGGCAGCGCAAGCTGACCTTGACCATGCCATCTTGGCCTTCCATTAGAACGGCGGACATGACCGCTTCTTCAACATCCGAGAGCAAGCTGGTCAGGCCGACACTGCTGCTGCTGTGATAACCGACCTCTTCCTGCTCCTGGTTCGTGATCGCGGTCCATATGAAACCATCATCCAGGTGCATCTTGTCCATGCCGATGCTCCACAATTTCATGGTTGAAAAAGCGCGCATGTTAAGGGCATTCAGGGAAACAAAACCGATATCAGCGCCGGCATCGACCAGATCGGCGGCCGTGCGCAGTGTGTTTGCCGTGACGCCGACGGTGCGGAATCCTATCGTATCGGTTACCAAACCGGTCAGCAGGCTCGTGGCAATTTCCGGCGTTATCTCTATACCCCACTCCAGGAATAAACCATAAAGAACTTCTACGGTTGATGTAGCTTCCGGTTTGACAACATTAATATCTCCAAACCGGGTATTCGTGATGTGGTGGTCAATATTGATGATGAACGGCCGTGGGTTGGGGAGATCGGCATAAACATCACCCATGCGCTGCTCATCCCCACAGTCGACTGCGAACAACAGGTCATAAGCGATGCGCGGGTCCGCGGACCGCTGCACATCGGAAGACATCGCCAAATAGCGGAACCGCGAAGGAACCCGATCGTCACAGGCGAGGGTTACACGCAGGCCCAGCTGCTTGACCGCCTGTCCAACGGCCGTCAAAGAACCAATTGCATCCCCATCTGGATCGACATGGGTGATAACCAGAACATGGTCGGATTTTTCCAGGGTGTGCCGGATAAGATTACTCAAATTTCTGCTTTATACTTTCTGGTGAACTACCGGGTTGTCATTCCTAACCTTGAATGAGCAGCAGGTGTTCGTTCATTTATTCTTCTTCTTCAAGCGGGGAATCCTGCTGCGCGCTTTCCGCGGCCAACTCTCTAAGAATCTGGTCTAATTCATCAGCATAGGCCAAAGTTGGATCCCAATGGAAGCGCAGTTCAGGTACAACGCGGACACTCATACGCTGGGCTAATTCATAGCGTAGAAAACCACCGGCTTTGTCCAGGGCTTTCATGACTTCTGCTTCGCGCGATTCATCACCCAAGGCGTTCAGGTAGACATTGGCGACTTGCAGCTCGCGATCGACCTCAACCCGGGTGACCGTTAGGTCCTGTAATCGAGGATCGCTCACTTCCCGGTTGAGCAAATCGCTTAGAATCATGCGGATTTGCTCGGCCGTTCTTTCCTGCCGAATCTTACTCATCGTTTAAACCTCTACGCGTTCGGTGACGAAGAATTCGATAATATCGTCTCTTTCGAAATCATTCCAGCCCTCAATGCTGACGCCGAATTCAAACCCGGTTTTCACTTCACGCACATTCTCCTGAAGGTGCTTCAAGCTGCTCACCGGACCGGTGAATAACAAAGAGCTGCCGCGAACGACATGTGCGCTGGCATTTCGACGGGCTTCACCCGTACGCATGTAACAACCGGCCACGGTGCCGACGTTGCGAATGCGAAATACCTGTCTGACCTCGGCACGGCCGATGACGACGTCCCTATAAACGGGAGCAAGCATACCTTTCAACGCTTTCTCAACATCTTCAATCAGCTTATAAATGATGTTGTAATTGCGAATATCTACCTGTTCGCTGGCGGCGGCCGCTTTGGCTATCGGATCAATGTCCACATTGAATCCCAGGATAATTGCATCTGAGGCCGAAGCGAGCATGATATCGCTCTCGGTAACGTTTCCGGTTGATGCACGCAGAATCTCAATATCCACTTCATCATTTGCCAGCCGCTCAAGGGAGTTGACAATGGGCTCTAATGACCCCTGCACATCCGCCTTGACAACCAGGTAAAGCGTCTCCGATTCCCCTTCCTGCATGCGGCTAAAGAATTCTTCCAGGCTCACCGGCGTCGACTTGGTAACCTCGGCCTGGCGGCGTTCCAAATCTTCTTCAGCGATCACTCTGCGCGCGGCTTTTTCACTTTCGACAACGCGGAATTGATCGCCGGCTTCGGGAATGCCGTTTAATCCGGCTACGGACACCGGGGTTGAGGGTTCGGCGCTTTTGATGCGCTTGCCATTGTAATCAAACATGGCCTTAATACGGCCGTAATTTTCACCAACCAGCAGCGTGTCACCCATTTTCAGGGTCCCGTTTTGCACGAGCACCGTGGTCATAATCCCACGCCCTTTTTCAACACTCGCTTCGAGTACGGTTCCCGTTGCAGAAGCATCGGGATTAGCCCGCGGCCGCACATCCTCGGCGATCAGCAGGATCGCTTCCAGTAAATCCTCAATGCCCAAGACTTCTTTAGCAGAGACGGGAATAACCATCGTGTCCCCATCCCAGTCGTCAGGAATCAAACCGACTTCTGCCAGCTGCTGTTTAACGCGATCGGGCCTGGCGGTTTCAAGATCAACCTTGTTCAGGGCGACAATGATCGGCACTCGTGCAGCGCGCGCATGATCAATCGCTTCACGCGTCTGCGGCATGATGCCGTCATCGGCGGCGATCACGAGGATGGCGATATCAGTCGCCTGTGCGCCGCGCGCGCGCATCGCCGTAAAGGCTTCATGGCCCGGCGTATCCAGGAAAGTGATCTTTTCACCATCTTTATTCACCTGGTAAGCGCCGATGTGCTGGGTAATGCCGCCCGCTTCGCCGGCCTGGACCTCAGTCTGCCGGATCACGTCTAGTAACGAGGTCTTGCCATGATCGACATGACCGAGCATGGTGACAACCGGTGGTCGTGGCTTGAGGTCTTGTTCTTCTTCTTCAGCCAGGACTTTGCGCCAGCCAACCCTTTCTTCGATGTCCTCTTCTTCTTCCTGGACTACAGGCGCGACAACTTCATACCCCATTTCTTCAGCGACAATGGAGGCTGTATCAAAGTCTATTTGCTGGTTGATGTTGGCCATGATGCCATTACTCATCAACTCTTTTATGACATCGATGGGGCTGACGCCCATTTCTGTGGCTAAATCACGTACCGTTATATAGTCTGGTACCTCAATGACCGATCGGGTCTCTGTCGTCATCCTTATCATTCCATCCTCTCGCTTACTACAGGCTTAAATTGAGCGAGTGCTTCAAATTCTTGAGGTGAAATTTCACACTTAAGCGCCTGTTCCAGCAAATTTGTTCCATTTATCGCTTTGTCCCAGCAAACAAGTTGATCGCACAGGTAAGCGCCCCGGCCGTTTTTTTTACCTGATAAATCGACAACAACACCCTCTTCGGGTGAATTGACGATTCGGGTCAGCCGGCGCTTATCATACCTCTTTCTACAAACGACACACATTCGCTGCGGAATATGTTTCTGTTTGCGCGACACCTTCTTGGCCAAAACAATTAATCCATCATATTGTCGTCGAAATCGTCCCAATCTCCACCGCGCCGGCGGCTGCCCTTGCGTTTACGCTTCACAACAACTTCGCCAACCTCTTCATCGTACACGTAGCTGCGTCCGCGCCGCTGGGTACTCTTTTCGTCGTCTTCGTCTTCCTCCTCTGAAATCGGTGAAACAACAACGATCTTGCCTTTCTTTTTCTTCGGCTGTTCCTGGACGCGAGGTTCATAAATTGACTTGGAGAGATCGTCGATGTCGGCGACAGCTTCTTCCTCTTCAAGTTCTTCCTCTTTGGCGAAGATTTCTTCTTCGTCCAAGAGTTCCTCAAAGGAGGCTTCTTCTTCGTCAGCTTCCGCCTCCACGGCTTCTTCTGCTTCAGCTTCCAGTTCTTCTTCGACAGCGACAGCCGCTTCTTCCTCAACCGCCAGGAGTTCTTCTTCCACGGCCTCGCCTTCAGCTAACGCCTCTTCCTCAATTTGCTCCACTTCCGGCATTTCAAAAGCGTCAACGTATTCTTTGAGGGTATCCAACATTTCATCGCTGAAACCGCGGAATTCCAGGAATTTATGTTCATCGATTTCAAGGGTTAACAAAACAGCGCCAACCGTTTCAATCTCATTATCCAGCAAAAGATTGTGAATACGTCCAGGCAAATCGAGTTCTTCCAGATCCAAGTGCCAGGCGATATCCGGGATTTGCTTGCGGATTTCCGCGCGTTGGCGGCGAATCTCGGCGTGCTTTTCAGCCCGCTGGGCAATAATTCGCCCCTCGACATCTCTAATCAGTCGATCAAGAACGAGGTAATCTTCAGACGTTATGGGACGGCCGGCTTCTTTCTTCTCAAGAATGTTGTTAATCTGCTCCAGTCGTTTTTCATCAGCGGCCAGGGCGGGGTCAACAGCAGGATTATCCAGATGATCCAGAGCATCTACAGCGGCTTCGGTCAGGCTCTTAATGTCAATGCGCCAACCGGTTAACTTGGCCGCCAGACGTGCATTTTGGCCCTCACGGCCGATTGCCAAAGAGAGCTGATCGTCAGGCACGATGACAACGGCCGTGCGTCCCTCATCCGGATGCTCTTCCAGGAACACGTGGGAAACTCGGGCCGGGCTCAAGGCCTTCAAAATGAAGGACTGCTGATCAGGATCCCATTCGATCACGTCGATCTTTTCATCGTTCAATTCGCGGACAATGCTCTGAATGCGCACGCCGCGCATACCTACACAGGCCCCGACCGGATCAACACCGGGCTGCAAGGCAAAGACGGCTACCTTAGAGCGCTGGCCCGCTTCGCGAGCAATGCTCTTTACTTCGACCTGGCCGTTGTAGATCTCAGGAACTTCAAGTTCCAATAGACGGCGCAGCAGGTTGCGATGATTACGGCTCACGACAATCTGCGGCCCACGGCTGGTGCGACGTACTTCCAGTACATAAACACGAATTTTGTCATGTGCGCGATAGCGCTCCCGCGGAACCTGTTGGCTTTTGGGCAAAATCGCTTCGGTACGGCCCAGGCCGATGGTGATATGCTGGCCGCTGATACTTTGCACCGTTCCGTTAACCAGTTCGCCCTCGCGGCCGGAGAAATCCTCAAAGAGGTGCTCGCGCTCGGCCTCGCGAACGCGCTGAAGCAGGACCTGCTTGGCTGTTTGAGCGGCGATACGGCCGAATTTTTCCGTGGTGCTATCAACAAGCACCAGATCACCCATCTGTGCATCAGGATGCGTTTTCCGGGCAACAGATAACAAAACCTCTGTACGATTATCGAAAATGCTGTCCACGACCTCTTTTTCAGCAAAGATCGTCGGCTCACCGGTGCGCGGATCGATCTCAGCAACCACCTCTTGGGTATTGCTGACGTTCGCATCACGCCGGTAGGCGGAAACCAACGCCGTTTTCAACGCCTCAAGAACATCTTCCTTGGGCAAACCACGCGATTCACAAATTTCGTTAAAGGCTAAGAGAAATTCGCTCTTCATAAGATCTTTTCACCTTATCAAATATCAGTTTTAGTTTTCTAAAAAAACAATCTCTCGAATTTGAGAGCCGACCTGGATCATGACCGACTTTCACCATGCCAATTTCAATAAAATACAGGTTCCAAAGCTTTCGTTTAACAACAAAAAAAGTGGGGTTTTCCCACTTTCCGGCGCTCATAAACAGTTTTCGGAACTTCAACGCAAAGTATATCACAAGCCCCCATCTTAATCAATGCCTGCTTATCGTCGCCTAAGCTCATCAAGCATTTCATCCAGGCGACCGCTGACGTCCAACAAGGAGGTCATGATATGGTCGGCGCATTCGAATTTTTCTTCCATATAGTCTTCGTGCGGGATGGCAATAACCATCATGCCCGCCGCGTAAGCTGCCCTGCAGCCAATGGATGAATCTTCGATAGCCAGGCACTGTTCCGGCGCTATATGAAGTCGTTCAGCAGCCAGAAGATAAACATCAGGCGCGGGTTTGCCGTTGGGCACTTCGTCCCCGGCGGCCAGGACTTTGTACTTGCCGGAAAGGCCAATTTTGGTCAGGATAGTTTCAGCCGCCTGGCGAGAATTGGAGGTAGCAACCGCCCAATCGATGCCCCGTTGTTTTAACGCAGTCAGGAGCTCAAATAATCCGGGCATGGTCGGCACTCCCGCGCTGAGAATTTCAGCGAACAGGACTTTCTTTCTCCAGCCCAATTCATCCGGCTCTATTGGAAGATTGTAATAGGTCACCAACATTTCTGAGGTCTCCCACAGGCGATAACCGATGAGCGTCTTGTAAAAGTCATCATCAAGCGGCCCACTGCCTAAATCCATCAAGACCTTATCCCAGGCCTGGCGAGACAAGGGTTCCGTATTGACCATGAGTCCATCCATGTCTAAGATGACGACCTGATCGCTGGCCGGCTCATCTAGATCATCGCCGTCCTGGAACCCCTGTGGCCGTAAACGAAAGCGATAATTGACAGTGCCGAATTGGACGACGTCGCCATCCTGAAGGATCCGCGGCGCCAGGCCAAGGCGCTCGTAATTGAGATGGGTTCCTCCAGCGCTTCCTTCATCAAACAGCCAGTATTCATCTTCTTGATGCCTGATTCGAGCATGTAAGAGGGCCAGACTGGGGTGAGTAATGACGATGTCAGACAATTCCTCATCCTTTCCAATCGTCATGTTTTTACCGGTTATTTCGATGGCGCCGGTGGCCGTCCCCGCGAACGGCTCCAGCCGGGCAATCAGGTTTTCCTGATCCATCTCTTTTGCGGAGGAGAAGTTTGCAGCAGTCATCAATAAATCCTGTGGGTTCTTTTCGGCCGTTTCTTGACCACGTCTGCGCCAAAATAAGAGGAAGGCCAGAAACAGCAGTGTGGCAAGGGCTGCGGCTATTGTTTCCGTGTTTAACCATGGCATGTTTTCCCAGGGCAAGGAGAGCGCAGGTTGCGCAGTCTCAGCTGACTCATCCTCTTCGATTGCTTGCGGCGTGGGAACAACGGTGGGAGCAGGCGGCCATTCCGAGGTGATATGCGCCGGCATGACCGCACTCGTACCCTGGTAGCCCAACTCATCGGTGACCGTTAAAACGAGATCGAAATCTCCCTGTCCTAGGCTGCTAATATCCCAATTAATCGTAATGCTGTCGACGGGCTGATCTGAAACAGCATTTTCCTTGACCTGCGGTTGATCATTGACCAACAGCGTCACATCGCGCAGCATGCGGGGCAGATCATCCGGCCAGTTTATGGCCGCGGTAATGGATTGAACGGCCGGCTGCAGATCTGTCAACGCGGAATCGTGGGTAGCGCCGACACGATGTATCTGCAAGCTTTCCTCGGGCATTAAGACTTCGGGCGGTTGTAAGGCCACTTCGAAGCTATCCCCGACTGTGGTCGAACCAAGGGTGATATTCATCTGGTTACGGCCGCTCTGGCGCTGCTGTGAGCGATAGACGAGTTGTATTTGGTCGCCCTGCTGCTGCCAGATTTCATAGATCGGGGCCTCTTCAGAACCTGTTGGCATATGGACATAAGTCGCCCGTGTGGGTTCATACAGGCGCCGCGCGTTATCAATCTCAAATTCATCGGCCACCGCTCCGATAATTGCGACGTAGATCGGGGTATTGCTGTCATTAGCCTGCGCAGTCAATAAGGGGTAGGAAAGCTGATCGGGCAGTCTACGGCCGTCAGTAAAGAGCAAGACGGCATGGAAACGGGGACTCTCCGTTTCCGCCTCCATTTGGTCCAGGGCTAATTCGACCATGGCGTTGAGGGGTGTAAGCTGCAAAGTCTCCGGCTGGTAAGCATCAATCGCGGCGATTACCGCTTCGGACGCGGTCTCATCCTGTATCAAATATTCCCCACCCTGGCCATCTGTGGAAGGGACAATGATCGAAACCCGGTCCAACCCGGAGGGATTCATATAACTCTCGGCGAAGCTGCGTATACTTTCGCGCACCTTCTCAAGGCGAGTTAAGCCCGAATCGTCATCAACCCCGACAATATCCGGGTTTGCGTCGATCACAAAAACAACGTCAACTCCGGCCGGTACTTTCTCATACGAGATATCGGTGACCGGTGATCCGTTCTCATGAAGGGTCAATTGTGATAGATCGGTTAGCGGGCGGCTCTGATCCCCGGCGGTTAGAATCGTGACCCGCACAATTGGAAATTCTGAAGCATCTACACCAACCAACTGTAAGCGAGGGGCGTCATCCTGAGCAGATATGGGCAAAGCCAAAAACAGGAAAAAATATAGTGTGATTAAGTAACAAATGCCTGTTGAAAGCTTTTTCATATCCTATCCGGCCAGCTGTATTCTAGTTCTCGGGAAAACATTATGTTTACATTCCCGCCGTGGTTTGCTATTATAGCATGGTAAATTTAACCTAGGGGAAAATCGTATGCGGGGGAAATTTCGTAATCTAAATAATGTTCTGGTAGTAATAGTAAGTCTTCTACTGCTGCTCAGCCTGGCGTTGCCTGTGCTGGGCCAGGATGAAGAACCAACGGATGAAGATACGGCGCAAGAGGAACCGACGCTGGAACCTCTCCTGCCTCAAATCTTCATTACCGGCAATGATGTCACCTCTCCACCAACTGCCGCGCTGCACGTTTATGGGCGCGACCTGGACGGGAAAACCATTGATTTCAACAATGATCCCGTTGTGATGACAAGTGGTGGAAGAACCATTGATGCCGCCGTTTCGGGCACTTATCCGGTAGGTACGTTCACGGTTTTCCTTGTTGATCTGCCAAACAGCGTCGAGGACCAGATCCCGGCGATTCAAGAGGCTATCGAACAATACGCATCAACCGGCGGGGTCATGCAGGAAAATGTGGACAGCATCGCCATTTATCAGGTTGGGGAGAGCAACCCGAAAACACTCCTCGGGCCAACAACTTTCCATCAAGAAGTACAAAATTTCTTCGTGGACGGTTTAACTCCGGAAACGGGGTCTACAGCGCTCAGGGACAGCCTATTCATCATGCTTGATGAAATTGAAGGGCTAAAACCAAATCCGGAAATGGTTACCTCCGTGGTCGTCATGTCCGACGGTACGGATGTGGTGAGCACTGAACATAGTGTTGTGGAAGTCATAAAAAGTGCGAATGAAAAGGATATTGCCATTAATTCGATCTGGGTGCCGGGCACAGGTTTGACCATCGCTCAACAAGAGGAAGGGCAAGCTTATTTAGATGAAACGGCCGAAGGCACGCGCGGATTCGCAGCGGCACTGGATGACAGCGCAAGCGTCAGTGAACTTTGGGACACAATCGCCTCTTTCCGTGACCACACGCGCATCGTTTTCCAGATGGACAGTCTAGGCGGCGGTATTTTTGACGTAACGCTCAGCCTGGCCTCCAATCCGGCAGTCAGCGATTCGACGACCATTGAAGTGCCGGAAAATCAACCGCAAGTCACGCTCAACCTCCCCGAGGAGGCTGCTTCTTTAACATTACCCTCTCTTGATGAACCTATTTTGCTTCGCCTGGGAGCGACGGTCTCCTGGTTGGACGGCTTCGAACGGGAAATTAGTGAAGCGACCTTGAAGGTTAACGGCCGTGATGTCGTCAGTGTTCCGGTCGATCAGCTGGATGATTTTTCGGTCGAAGTGAGCAACCTGCAGTATGGTCCAAATGAACTGGAGCTGCTTATCGTGGACGAACAGGGGCTCCAGGCATCAAACGCACCGGCCATTATAAATGTTGTTCAGGGTGAGCGCGTGGAAATTCCGGAAACCTTGCAGCCGAGCCGCAATATCGGCAGCATTGTCTTGAATGTTTTTCTGGTGCTCGTTGTCCTGGCAGTGGTGGTCGGGCTGATCTATGCCCTAATGCGCAGCGGGCTGGTCTCCCGATTGGTACCGGGTAAGAGCTCACATCGTTCAGGGCAAAATGTCACCTATTCTACCATTGACGATTCCCAGGCTATGGTTGGGGGGATGCCCTCCAGCACCGCGACAAGTCAATCTTCGTTAAATGCCTACCTGGAAATTATTGAATCCGTTACCGAAATGCCGCCAACGGTAAAACTTGATGGGGCTATGGTGCGCATCGGCCGATCCCCTTCCATGTGCGATATTGCCTTCCGTGATGATTTAACTGTCTCACGCCAGCATGCGGTGTTCATGCTGGAAGGCAGCCATTACCGATTGTTCGATGAAAACAGCACCAGCGGTTCATGGGTGAATGGACGCCAGGTTCCGGAATATGGCGTAGAACTCGCCGACGGCGATGAGATTCATCTCGGCGCGGTGCATATGATGTTCCGTCAAATGTAACTCATGACCGATGTGCAAAGTGCCGCGATCTCCGCTTCGGGGTCGAGCTTCTGGCGCGGTGCCGTGGGTACCGGGAAGACAGCGGCCTTAAAGCAGCGTCTCATCCAACTGCTGGAATCGGGTGAGCCGGGATACACGATCATGGTCCTGGTGGCCGAGCCGGAACAGCGGCAGGATTTTGAATCGGCCGTTCGCACTTCGGGATTGGGGCCATACGCCGACCTGACTATTTCAACCTACAACCAGCTGGCCCTGGATATGACAACCCTTTTCTGGCCCCTGGTCGCCGGGAAATCGGGATTCGCCCATCCTTACCAGCCGCCGACTTTATTGACCTATGATTTGGCCCAATTGTTGATGTGGCGCCTGGTCGAGGCTGATTTGAACGCGGGGGCTTTCTCCGATTTACGCCTGCGACCGCAGCAAATCATCAGCCAGCTTCTGGATACGCTTAACCGCGCGGCGCTGAACAGCCTGACCCTGGATGAGGCAATCGAACGGCAGATGGCAGCCTGGAGTGGCGAAAAGGAACGCCTGCGCCACCTACAAAACGCGGGGGCTGTCGCGCACAGGTTCCGCGAATTTTGCCTGCAAAACAGCTTACTGGATCTTTCGCTGACAATCGAAGTTTTTCATACGCAGCTGGTTGACAATCCGGCCTTCCATCGCTACTTCAGCGAACGGTATCGCCACCTGCTGGTCGATAATATCGAAGAGCAGACACCCGCGGGACAGCATTTTGTGGAAAGCCTGATCAAACTCACGCAGTCGGCAGCGATTGTTTACGATGAGGGCGGGGGTTATAAACGCTTTATGGCCGCGGATCCCACCGGGGCGACGCGTTTCCAGAGCCGCTGCGAGCTGGTCTTTCATTTCGACCAATCCTTCCAAACGACCCCGCAGTTAGAAGCGTTAGCCAATCAGGTCGATAACGCCTTGCAGCAAACCTCCCTGCCGGCCGGAGAGGCGGGCGAAGCTGTGTTAGCATTGGCCGGCGGTCGTTATCGACGCGAGATGATTGAGGAGCTTATTCCTCTCTTACAAGCACAGCTGGATCAAGGCGTTCCCGCGTCAGAGATCGCCATTATCGCGCCTTATCTTGACGGCGCACTGCGCTATATGCTTACCCAGGCATTGGGTGAGGCGAGTATCCCTTACAGAATTTTGCGGCGGCGCAGCAGTCCGCGCGATGAACCACGCGTTCGCGCCTGGTTGACATGGCTTTCCCTGGCTTTCCCGCAGTGGCAAATCAGCCCATCGACTTATGATGTGGCCGAAGCATTGTCGCTCAGCATTTTCGGACTCGATCCCGCACGCGCGCAGCTGATCGCGGACAACCTATATGATGAGAAGGGGCCGTATCTGTTACCCATCGCGTCTTTAGATGAGAAATATCATGAGCGCATTGGGGCTGAGTTCTTAGCTCGGGTTGAAGAGTTACGCCTCTGGCTGGATGATATTGATTCGGCCGTTCTTCTGGATATCTTTTTGCACGATCTTTTCGCCGAACTGCTCTCTTCCTCCCGCTTTCAGGCACAGCCGGATCTGGCCGGGGCGGCAGTGTGTAACTGGTTGGTGCAAACAGCGACGCGCCTGCGAACGGCCGCACGGCCGATGGCCTTAAAAACGAATCAGGAGATTGGGACGGCATTTATTGACGGCATTTACCAAGGCCTAGTCAGCGCCAACCCGCCCGATCTCGGCGAACCTCCTGATCCCGACGGGCTAACGATCTCCACGATCTATGGTTATCTTTTAGCCGGAAAGCCAGTTCAGGTTCAGGTTTGGTTGGAAACGGCGGCCAGCGGCTGGTGGGACATCCCGCGCCAGCCCTTGAGCAATGCCTTTGTCTTGTCGCAGCGGCGATATCCGCTGGAACCCTGGACCATGGCTGATGATTTTGCAATTCGCAACCAGCTGCTAAGCCGCATCATTCGCGGGCTTACAAACCGCACCAGCAAGGGCATTATTGTCGCCAACAGCGATCTCGATCGCCGGGGAGCGCGGCAGGAAGGACCTTTATGGCGGGCGCTGCAGCCGGTTTTGCCGGTTAGTGGTAAACAGTTACCAGTTACCAGTAACCAGTTTTGACAGCTAGGTTGACTGTTTTTCCTCTTCTTCCTTAACTAGCTCGCGCTTCAATACTTTGCCGACGGTGGTCTTGGGAAGTTCTTCGCGAAATTCGATCATGCGCGGGTATTTGTATTTGGCGAGTTGGGTTTTGCTCCAATCAATCATCTCTTGCTCGGTGGTGGGATCCCCTTCCACTTTCACCACCCAGGCTTTTACCGTTTCACCGCGCTTAGAATGCTTTACACCGGCGACCGCCACCTCGATTACCGCCGGATGGGTCATTAATACCTCCTCGACTTCACGAGGATAAATATTAAACCCGCCGGCAATGATCAGGTCTTTCTTGCGATCTTCGATATAGAAATAGCCATCCTCATCCATACGGGCGATATCGCCCGTATAAAGCCAGCCATCTCGTAAAGTCTTCTCCGTCTCGCCGGGCATATTCCAGTAGCCCTTCATGATGTTGGGCCCTTTGAGCAGCAGTTCGCCGATGCCGCCGACGGGCAGATCCGTCTCGCCTTCCGCAGCGTCTACGATGCGGCATTCGATATTGGGGATTGGCAAACCGATGGAGCCGGTGCGGTTATCGCCATCGAGGGGGTTGGCGTGGGAAACGACATGTGATTCCGTCAGCCCATAGCCCTCTACAAGTTTGCCGCCGGTGAGCTTTTCAAAGCGTTCCTTCGTTTCCATTAAGAGCGGCGCTGAGCCGGAAAGACAGGCGCGAATGGACGTGAGATCGTATTTTCCCTCAACGACATCCTGGTTGTTGTTGATAGCGACGTACATGGCGGGGACGCCGGGGAAGAAAGAAGCCCCGTATTTTTGAATGCTGCCGATCACGTCTTTCAGGTTACGCGGATCGGGAATGATGACCATCTTGGCGGCAATGGAAATGGGTAGAATCATGCCTGTTACCATGCCATAAGAGTGGAAGAGAGGGATGGCGGTGATGAAGACTTCTTCTCCATAACGCAAACCGGTGATCCACTCTTGCAGCTGGCGCGCGTTTGCGGCCAGGTTTTCATGCCAGGCGATGGCGCCCTTGGATAGGCCGGTCGTGCCGCCGGTGTATTGGAGGAGGGCCAGGTCCTCGCTCGTAACTTCAACATCCACTTTGGGCGAACGATAGCCGAGGGCCAGGAAATCTTGGAACCAGGTATCCCCCGCGGATAAGGTGACTTTATCACCGCTGCTTCTTTCCTTGACCAGGCTGAAAAGGATCTTTTTGACCGTGGGCAGGTAGTTCTTTAGCTGAGTAACGATAACGCGTTTAACCTGCGTCTGGCCCTTGCGCTGCACATTTTTCAACAGGGGATAATAGCGGCTCATGACAAACACGGTCTCAGCATCACAGTCCGCTAGTTGGTGTTCCAGCTCTCGCTCTGTATAGAGGGGATTCGTGGCCGTGACCACACCTCCGGCGCGCAGGATGCCGAAATAGATGATCACAAATTGAGGGGTGTTGGGCATGTAAATGGCGGCGCGATCCCCTTTCTTAAAACCGCTGGCGACTAAGGCGGCTGCCAACGCACTGGCTGCCTCGTCCAGTTCGCGATAGCTAATCTCCCGGCCTTGAAAAATTATGGCCACGTTGTCCGGTTTTTTAGCGGCCGTTTCGGCCAGATACCAGTGCAGGGGGTGATCGGGCACAGGCACTGTCTCGGCTACGCCTTCATCATAATGCTTAACCCATGGCTTGTCGGAATAAGTGAGATTCATTCGATCCTCCGCTGGGGGGTTTTAAAACCTCGACCGTCATGAGAACCAAACCTTGCGTAGGAGCGACGGTCGAAACCTTTCCCGCGCAAGGAATTCCTATTGATAAAACACACTATTTTCTGTCCCTGCTAGATATAATACACAATATTGATAGACGAAGAAAGTTGCATTTTTCACAAAATGAGTGACATTTGTCATGATCTTATGGAATGAAAGGAGAAGATTATGATTATCGCCTTTCAAGGTGAACATGGCGCCTACTCTGAGCAGGCGATCCGGCAGCATTTCGGAGCGGAGGCGGAGGCGCTGCCCTGCCGCAGTTTTCTGGAAATATTTCAGGCGATCCAGAACGGCCGTGCCACACATGGCATGTTAGCGATCGAAAACTCACTCCATGGAACGGTCACCCCAGCATATGATTTGCTGGTCGACCATGATCTGCATGTACAGGCGGAAGTGATCGTGCGCGTGGAGCACTGCTTGATGGCCCCTCCGGGAACGACTTTGGCCGACGTTCAGCGGGCGAAGTCACATTACCAGGCGCTGGGCCAGTGCGACCAGACCTTGCAGCGCATGGGCATCGAGCCGGTGACTTATTACGACACGGCCGGAGCGGCGCGGGACCTGGCAAAGAATCCGGAGCCGGGGACAGCAGCGATCGCCAGCGCTCTGGCAGCGGAGACGTATGGCCTGGAGATTCTGGTTAAGAACCTGGAAGATTTGGGCTTTAATTACACGCGCTTCTTCGTGCTGGGACATGAGACGCCGCAGCGGCATGATCCTAGCAAGACCTCTATCATCCTGACCACGCGGCATATTCCCGGCGCGCTCTCGCAGGTGCTGGCGGAACTGGCCGACCGCGGTATCAATCTGACCAAGATCGAATCACGCCCGCGGCGCAACCGGCCCTGGCATTATCTGTTTTACATCGATTTCGAAGGGCATGAAGAAGATCCGGCCGTGCAGGAAGCGCTGTTGGGTATTTTAAAGAAGGCGTCCTTTCTGAAGGTGCTGGGATCTTATCCGGCCGCGGGGCAAGAATCCGCGTAGGTTAGAGCAACACCGAAGGGCGAAAGCAGCTGCTGCCGCGATTAACGATTGTTTCTTTTTTTTCGGAAACTGACGTCGATATCCGTGGTGTTTACATAATACGTACTGGTGCCGGAGGGATGGCCGATTTGTTAGGGGAGTGGAAGCGGTTGGAGTTGGACGGCGTCGGAAGCCGTACCGTCTGCTGACTGAACGGCTAGGCGGCGTCCGGTCTCGGAGATGTAAAGCCCCACCTCCAGCGGGTAATCGCCCGGGGGTAAATCGGCAGGTAGTTGGAGGGTGAAGCGATCGAGAACGACCTCATCAGGCAGCCAGCGGCTTGTGGCGTAGGTCCCGGATACGGGCATGCTGTCCTGCTGCCAGGCGCAGCAGGTGCCGTCAGGATTGAGGAGGTGAACAAAGACGGTGTAATCGGCCGTCGGCGTTTGCAGCGCCTGCCAGGCCAAGACCAGCTCAGCCTGGCCATCCCCAACAGGACTCAAGTTATAACCTAATAAAGTTATCTCATCGCCCAAAATCGCCCCCACCTGTTGGTCCAGCGGCGGTGAGGTAAAGAGGCGTTCCGTGGCGATGACTTGCAGAGGGCCCAGGCCGGCGGTGTAGACCGCGGTACCATCTTCAGCAAGCAGGTGCAATTGTAGGCGATACTCGCCCGGGGGGAACTCAGCGGGGATAGTTACCATTTGACGGTCGATTACAAACTGCGGCGTCTGCCAGGTTTCAAATGAGTAGGTGTTGTAAACCGGTTGTGTTTCCAGGAGGGTAAAGGCGCTGCCTTCGACGTCACTCAAATCGAGCTTGATTGTGTAGGGTTCAAGGATGCCGGATACCAGCCACCAGAGAGCAAAGCCCCAGGAATCACCAGTGAACACCTGGTGCGCGCCTCGTTCATAGCCCAGCAGTTCCAGGTTTGGGGCGGCGGGATCGTTGACGGCGAACGGAGGCAGGGGCAGTTCGTCGGGAACGGGTCCGGCGAGAATGGGCACACCGGGCAGCAAGACGGCATCCCCGGCATAATTTCCGGCTGGATCGAGGCGCGGGGCGCGTTGGCCGGCTGCCTGATCAAAGAGGCCGACGCGCAGGCGGTAATCTCCCGGCGGCGTGCCGGCTGGGACAGGAACATCCACCTGCTGGATGATGGTTTCGCCAGGCGCCCACTGTTCGGCCGGATAAGCAAACGTCTCTACCTGGCTCCAGCGATAGCCCTGGTTGTCTTCTAGCTGCACAAAGGGCTGGTAAGCGGCGGTGGGGACGGCATCTACATGCCAGTAGAGGCGTAGGGACAGGGCGGAACCAGCCCCCGCCGGTTGGGGAATTTCGTAGCCAAGAAGCGTGATTGTCCCGCCAAATTGAGCGTCGACTGGATTGGCTATGGCAATTTGCGGAGGTGTTTGCAGCAGCAGCGCGGTGAAGGCATCCTCGGGAAAGCGCGTACCGGCCAGCGTTAGGGACGTGGCTCCGGCTAAAATTTCGGCCGTCCACGCTGGTTGAGGGCTGTTGTGGGGATAGATATAGAGGGCCGATCCTTCAGCCGGGAGGACCAGAGCTCTGCTTTGAGGCAGCCATTTGACGGCTTCGTATTTGTCGCTGAGGAAGGCAACGGTCGGATGGCGATAGTGCGGCGCGGCAAGATAGACGGTTTGGCCGGAAATATCTCGTTGGTTAAGGAACTCGGAAACGGCCGATAAGTCGCCGTCGGTCTCGTAGAGGAGCTGGGGGTCTTGGGCCCAATCGATGAAATAAGCCTGGGCCGTGGCCAACCCGCCGGAAAGGAGGATAAGCAGGAAGGCGATGATCACGGCCGCCTGCAGGGGCGGGAAGCCGAAGCGCTTTTCCAGGTCGGCGAAGAGGATGACGAAGCCGATGGCCGGCAGATAGTAGATGAAGGGGATGAGGCCGATGGCGCGCAGGTTGCTGGGCACCACCTCGTTGGTGGCCAGCGCGGTTGGCAGGATCATGATCAGCGGGGCAAAGATCAGCAGGGAAATGGCGACGCGCTGCCAGTCGTAGGGAAAGCGGCGCCAGCGCCAGAGGCAGATGAGCCAGCCTACTACAAGGAACCCGCCGACGATCCAGCCGAATAACGGCCGTCCGGGCAGGTTGAACCGTAGAAAAGGATCGCCGCGCAGGAAAAACATGCCCCAGGACTGCAGCAGGCTGCTCCAGATCGTCAGCGGCGTCGATCCGGGAACGGCCGAAGGCGCGACCTGGGTGATGCGTACCCAGAAGGCGTCCGGATCGGTCCAGAAGTAGACGAGCAGGGGCAGGAGAGTGAGCAAAGCTACGCCAAGGAAAAGAGCAACCTGGCGCAGTCGTAAACGCCAATGTTCGCCACCGATGAAGAGGGGCAGCAAGGCGAAGAATATTAGAACGGGAAAGACGCGCGCGGCGAGGTAGGTATAGGCGGTCAGGCCGAGAAGCACACCGGCGGCGATGAGCCAGCGGTCCTCGCCGCGGCGCAGTCCGCGGAAAAGGGCGGCGACGGTTAAGGCTTGCAGCAGGGGTTCGGTAACGGCGCGGAAGCCGAGGCGGCTGAAGAGCACGTGCCAGAAGCTGACGGCAAGTAAGGCGGCGGCCAGGAGGGCCTGGCGGCGGTCAGCGAGCATTTCGCGGCCTAGCCAATAGGCGGCGGCGACGGTGAGGATGCCCACGTAGGCGGCGGTCAGGCGCAGGGAGAAAACGGATTCACCGGCGAGGCGCATGAGGGCTCCGGCGAGGTAGAAAAAGAGCGCTTCCTTGCCGGTGTAGCTGCTGATGAAAACCGGCCGTTCGCCGCGCAGGCCGATATCGCCGGCGAGGATACCATTGGCCGCCTCGTCGTAGTGCACACCGGGGGGGATGATCTGCAGCTCCGGAAAGCGCAGGGCCGCGGCAATCAACAGGCAGAGGACCATCAAGGCCAGGGAATAGCGGGCAGGGCGACTATTCATAGCCTGAATTGTAGCCCCCGCGGTTTTTTTGGTCGAAAGTAGGGTGTTTTAAGAATGGGGCTTGATAGTTAAGTTTCGATGAGGTAGGTGACCATCATGCCTTTGCCTTTGATGAAGATGGGAGGGCGCTCTTCGAAATTAAAATGGCCATCAAGTTTGTCTTTTACCGATTGGGTGACCTGGATGCGGTTAACTAAGCCATTGGACTCCATGCGGCTGGCGACGTTAACCGTATCGCCCCAGAGATCGTAGCTGAAC
>JBJYWP010000084.1:0-1665 GCA_046259485.1 Promineifilaceae bacterium (SeqCode)
TGAATCCCGCACCAGATACGGAAATGGGATGGTTGGGCAAGGGGATGGCCCACGCTCTTGAAGTCGCCTGGCCGGATGTACCGCTTGAAAGCGAGGTGATGGAGTAAAGCCTCCAGAGCGCCCGCTCACATATAATTGAAGAAAGGCCCCGATTTACTCGGGGTCTTTTTTTAGTTTATTATGACGGCAAAAGTTCTACCCCCAAAATGTGACAAATGTCAGTTGACCCGGCTGTCAGGAAAATGATAGCCTATTGGGCAGGAGTCTACTAAATGCGAAACACGGGGTTCGGGATGTGCGATATACGGATAGGTATTGTTGGGGCGGGGGCTTCGGGATTGGCGATGGCCCATTTTCTGGCCGAGGCTGGCTATGATAACGTGGTCCTTTTTGAGCGCCGGGAGCGGATTGGGGGAAAGTGTGAGTCCATCACAATTGACGGCCAGGTTTATGAGTTGGGCGCCGTCTTTGGCGCGCCGCACTACAAGGTGATTGGCGGCCTGGCTGGGCGCGTGGGTCTGGAACACGGCCGTTGTGTGCCCGGCCACTATTACTCTCCTGACGGGCAGCGGACGGCAATGTTCCCCAGGCAGAAGTTCCCCGCTTTACTGTGGCAGCTTTTTGCAAAACTGGCCGCTCTGAGTGCCTATAAGTACCACGCCGTTTACGAGCCCGGCCTGGCCGAAATCCACCCTGAACTGTACGAGAATTTTGAGACATTCGCCAGCCGATATGGTCTGGCCGAGGTGCCGGTCTTTTTCCAACAAATCACGACCGGCTTCGGTTACGGTTACGCGGAGCAGGTGCCCGCCGCTTACATGATGAAGTACCTGAGCCGGCCCATGATCCTGGACTGCGCGCGCGGCAAAGGCTATATCTGGCCGGCGGGCATCCAGACGCTGTGGGAGCGTTTGAGCGGCGAGCACGAGGTGCTCCTGGGGGCCGAGGCGCAGCGCGTGACCCGTGGGGATAAGGTGCTTGTCGCAACCACCAGGGGACAATTTGAACTGGACGTCCTGATCCTGGCCTGTCCGCTGGATGAGGCACTCGACTTTCTGGACGCCGCGCCCGAGGAGCGCGAACTCTTTTCGCGCATCCGTACTTATGATTACTGGGTGCTGTTATGCGAGATCACCGGATTACCGCGAGACATCGGCTATATCCGCGCCAACTTCGCTGCATGCAACCAGGGTCATTTGATGATCTGGTACTGTCGCTGCCTGGGAGCGCGTTATTACACGCTGTACGTGTTAGGCGACGGCCGAACTAGCCAGGATGTGATCGAGGCCAACTGCGCCAGTGACTTGGGGCGGCTGGGGGCCCGGCTGGAGAAGGTCGTAGAGGCGCGCCGTTGGTCCTATTTTCCACACGTGGAAACGGCCGATATGGCCGGTGGTTTTTACGAGCGGTTGGAAGCGCTGCAAGGGCAGCGCCACACCTATTACTGCGGCGAAATCATGTCTTTTTCAACACTCGAATGCTGCGCGTATTACGCACAGGATCTGGTTGATCGTTTTTTCAAGGAGAATAGCAAATCAGCGAATCAGCATTTCAGCAGCTCAGCCATTCAGCAGCTGACAACCTGACCACCTGACTACAAGGAGTAAATGATGGCCCACCAGGTAAATGCGGATCGCGAATACCGGCTGCTGCAGCAGCGCCTGG
>JBJYWP010000085.1:0-18758 GCA_046259485.1 Promineifilaceae bacterium (SeqCode)
GGCAGCTTATAATAGGAACTCCCTTTTAGAGCCGCATCGACATAATTCCACTCCTCTTCATCAGCCCAATAGGCGTCTTCGTATTGGTGCTGGACAAAGAAGAACCAGACCCCGACCGAGGTGGCCACATAGGTGATGGGAATCTGCACCAGGAGAAACGACTTCAGCCCGATCGCCCAAATGGTCAGGCCGGCCAAAATGAGAATGCCGAGGTTCGTCCAGTAAACGCTCTGCCGCTCTTTTTCCCAGCTTTTGCCCTGGGCAAATTTGTAGGGAAAGCGGTAACCGAAGACAAAAGCGAAGAAAGGGGCCAGGCCGATCAGAAAGAAGGAATTGCGAAAAATGCGGTAGCCGAGCCGGCGCCATTTCGAGGCTTGAAAGTATTCATCGACGGTCATGGTATAAACATCGCCGGTGCCGCGCATATCATTCAGCTTGCCGGAATTGGCATGATGGATGGCGTGACTCTTGCGCCACTGGTAGTAGGGTACCAGGGTAAAAAGACCGCAGAATCCGCCCAGACGATC
Source organism: Promineifilaceae bacterium (SeqCode) (assembly GCA_046259485.1). GTDB lineage: Bacteria > Chloroflexota > Anaerolineae > Promineifilales > Promineifilaceae > JAACFF01. The sequence continues at coordinate 528 of JBJYWP010000085.1, forward strand.
ATTCCATTGGCGATTATTAAAAAAGGAGCCATGGCCGCAATCATGCTGAATAATGAACAGGCGCACCAGGAATCCTGCCGTGGGCACAGCAATAAGCAGCGTCAGCCAGTAGCTCACGGAAAGGCTGAGGTAAGCCAGGATCCAGCCGGCAAAGAACAGCCCAAAAGTATGGACCGCCTGCCAGACGCTGCGGCGCATATCGGCCGTCTGGTAAGGTTTAACTATCTTCTTCCAATCTGATTGCGGGTTAATCTTACTTGATGCGGATCCGACGTCGACGGCCATTTCTTTTCCTTCCTTTATCTGGTGTATCTGGTGGAAAACCTTTCACTCTTTAAAAATTTTGCAGGTGGGTTACCCGGGCAAGTTACTATTATACAACCATACCACAAAATCACCCGCGCACCCAAGGGATCACCCGCTATTTACTTCTAAAGACCATCTCGGATTTCTTTTGCGGATGCCTGGGCGTGATCTGATCCAGGAAGGGCTTAAAATGGTTCATATCCGCCTCAATATCACCCGTAGGCTGGACGACGATAGGAGCGATGGTGCAAACCTTGCGACGATAGTCCGGGCCGCCGAGCATTAGGGGCACCTTTGCCTTTTTAGCGATGAAATAAAAGCCGGCCTTCCACTGCTCGACCTTATCCCGGGTTCCTTCCGGCGCGATAACCATCACAAATCGCGGGCTTTTCTCGAATAGATCGACGACCTGCCTGATGGTACTCTGCGAACCGCTGCGGTCGATGCCCACGCAGCCAATACTTGAAAGCAGCCTGCCTATCAGCGGCGTATTGAGCCATTCTTGTTTGATGATAATGGACGCGCCGATATCCTCGGCCATGAAACCCAGCCAGCCAAAAACAGCGTCCCAATTCGATGTATGGGGAGCGGCGACAAGGATATATTTGGGATAGGCATGGACCAGGGCCTCATCGACTTCGGTCGTCCAACCAAAAAGTTTCAAGACGCCCTGGGCAAAAAGCTTCAGCAGCCAGTGGACATTCGGTGATCGTTTTTCGGCCGTTGCTTGGGTCATGATTTTCTCAAAGAGTATTGATCCTGGTTCCGGCTGTGTCAAGCACTTGTAAACAGTTTGGCGGCGGGAAAGGGCAACTTGCAAGGCAGGTGTTTACTTTCTATTCTTCTTCCTCGTTCTTCTCAAAGGTATCCAGGTGTTCCAGCATATCTTCAACGGTGGCAATCACCGTATCATCAACCACGGTGTAATCGCACCGTTCACAGACCCAGGTAGGGACTTCTTCAAGCCGAACTTCCCGGCCATCTTCAAGCTGCACATCGTAGTCCAGCAGCTCCTCTACCATTTCACCTTTGCAAATAGGGCATTTAGTCATTCCATCCTCTCTTACCGGGGGTCTCAACAGGCCGGTGTGTTTCACACCCATCCAGCGACAACTCTAGCGCACTAGCCATAGGATGGGCAAATCCCGTCCCCTGGCTGTCTCGCCTGTGTTTATTGATCTAAATTGTTTTTAGGACTTATCGCGATGCTTTTTCTAGTAAGCGCTTGGCGGTATAGCAGTCGGTAATAAGAACATTAATGAGATTACCGCGCAGGGCACCGAGGATAGCTTCCTGTTTGCGCCGGCCTCCGGCCACTCCCACGGCCCTGTCCACCTGCTGCAGTTGGGGGAGGGACATAGAAATGACCCGACTATTGAGAGATGTTTCGATTGGCTGGCCATATTCATCAAAGAAGTGCAGCAGGATATCGCCGACAGCCCCTTCGCCGCGCAGGATATCTAATTCTGTCCCGGAAAAGATGTTGCCGCTTTCAGCCAGCAGTTCAGAAGGTTCTACCGTGCCAATGCCAACTAACGCGAGACTCACCTGCTGGAATAAAGCCATTGCTTCGTTAACATAAGGATCGGCCAGGAGTACATTAAGCGAAGCTGGAGAGCCGACAATGCCGGGTGCGGGTAGAAATGTGGCCTTGCCATTGACCAATCTGGCCAGCCGTCCGGTAAGGCGAGCGGCGTGCATTTCGGCTCCAGGATTACCCACACCACCCAGGATTTGCACGACCTGCACGCCGGGTTTGCGTGGTACCTGGTGCATGGCATCAACTAGAGCCAATAAATTTGAACTCCACGAGGACAGGCCAATGACTTCATTGGGTTTAATTGTCGATTCCACATAATAGGCCGCCGCGGCGCCAATATCACGCTGCACAATCTGTTCGTTTTCACTGATACAATCGACCACAATTGCATCACGTAGATCATAAGCGGCAACGAGCTCCTCTTCCATTTCTGAATAGACGCCCTGCGGCACGTTTACTGATATACGGATGATGCCTTCATCCCTCGATCGGTTAAGTAAGCGCGAGATCGTCGCCTGTGATAAACCCAGCTGGCCGGCAATATCAGATTGGCGCATATCACGTTCGTAATACATGCGTGCCACACGGGTCATTAGGCGTAATTCATCAATATTAGCCATTGTTCGCATCCTCCCCAGCCAGGGCTTGAGTCCGGTTAATAAGCATACCCATATCGATCAGCTCAATAACGCTTTGTGAATTTACTCCAACCGTTGAATATTTATGCACTCTGTCTTGCTCTGACGGGTGCCCTCAGCGGTTTTATTATCGCGCGTTTCAATGTCGCCCCCTCTCACACCACCAAGCATGCAGGTCCGTATCCAGCGTCTCTACTATCTATGCGGACAAACCCTACAACCTGTATGGGAGGGAGGGTATACTTTAGGATGTGGGCCTTGACCTGTTACCATATCCGTGCTGTGACTGCTGTATATTTCGAAGTAAAGGTCACCTTATTTTAGCCCTTAGCTTTAGTTATCTATTCGAGGCAGCAGCTTGAGCTAAATCATTATAAAGAAAGGAGTTTGATATGACTGCTGTACCATCTACTATGTTGCCACTGGGGACCGCTGCCCCAGGCTTCACGTTACCAGATACCGTTTCCGGAGAGGCTGTTGACCTGGCGGCGATTCAATCCGATACGGCGACGGTGATCATGTTCATCTGTAATCACTGCCCTTACGTTAAACATGTTAACAAGGAACTGGTGAGGGTGGCCAACGATTATCAGCCGAAAGGCGTTGCTTTTGTGGCAATCAACTCAAATGATATCGAAGCTTATCCTGAGGATTCGCCTGAGCGGATGAAAGAAGTTGCCGAACAGCAGGGCTATTCTTTTCCCTATCTTTATGATGAAGATCAGAGCGTAGCAAAGGCTTATAAGGCGGCTTGTACACCTGATCTTTTTGTTTTTGATGATCAAATGAAACTGGTCTATCGTGGTCAACTGGATGGGTCGCGCCCGCGAAATGATGTGCCGTTAACGGGTGAAGATCTTCGCGCCGCCTTAGATGCAGTCATTGCCGGAGAGCCGGTAATGGAAGATCAACGGCCGAGTATTGGCTGTAACATTAAATGGAAAGAGTCATAAAAAACGGCCGACTCCAGGGCCGTAATCCGAACTGGTGAATACACGCCTTATGCCAATTTTATCCTGGTAGCCGGCGCCTGGGGGTTTAATCTGGACTAGGGTGACCTGGGAGGGTACTGATGCCGCATATCTTGGTAGTTGGTAGTTTGAATATGGATCTGGTTGTTGAAGTACCGGCTATTCCCCAACCAGGCGAGACCATTCTGGGTAAGAATTTCGCCACTTTTCCTGGGGGAAAGGGAGCCAATCAGGCCGTGGCCGCAGCCCGCCTTGGTGCGCAGGTTTCATTGATTGGCCGTGTGGGCCAGGATGCTTTTGGCGACCAGCTCCTGGCCAGCGCCCGCGCGGAGGGCATCGACGTGACGCATGTCGGGCGCGATGAGACGGCGGCGACAGGTGTGGCTATGATTGTCGTTAACGAACAGGGACAAAACAGCATCGCCGTTGCCTCGGGCGCGAATTTTTGCCTGACGGCCGATCATGTACGTCAGGCATGGCCGGCGCTAAACGATGTTGATTTGCTGGTCATGCCTTTAGAAACGCCACTGGAAACAATTGAGACGGCCGTTCATCTGGCTAACGAAGCAGGCGTGACCGTCGTGCTTAATCCGGCACCGGCCTGCGCGCTTTCGGCCGATCTTCTGGCCGGCGTTGATGTCCTGGTTCCAAACGAAACGGAAACAGCGCAGTTGACGGGCATGCCCACCGGTACGCCGGCGGAAAGCCGGGAAGCGGCACGGCAGTTACTGGCTCTTGGGGTCGGTAGTGTTGTGCTGACTTTGGGCAGTCGCGGTGCGCTGGTATTAGATGGAGAAACGGAAAAATTCATTCTGATTCCAGCGCGCGATGTAGAAGTTCTTGACACTACAGCGGCCGGTGACGCATTCGTGGCCGGCCTTGCCGTGGCTTTAGGGGAAGGGAAAAATTTGATCGACGCGGCGCGATTTGCCAACGACGTCGGCGCGCTGGCCGTGACAAAACAAGGCGCTCAACCGGGCATGCCTACCCGTGAAGAAGTAGAAGCAATACTTGAAGAGTGAGATTAGATAGAGAAAGGAGATAGTCATGACTACATTTGGTGTAATTGCCACAAATCGTGCATTCTTTGCTGACCATCTGGTTAGTAAAGGCCGTCAAAAAATATTGGATCGCCTGGCTGAGCTCGGCATCAATACCATCATTCTTGATGAAGAGACCACGCCGTTAGGGGCGGTTGAAACATGGAGCGACTCGCAAAAATGTGGCGCGTTGTTCCGCAAACACCAGGATGAGATTGACGGCATACTTGTTACTTTACCCAATTTTGGCGATGAGGATGGGGTAGCTGGATTATTATTTGGGGTGGGAAGCGATCAGGTGGTCAGGGGGCAAGTAGTCAGGTGATCAGGTAGGTAGCTGGTCAGCCGGTTAGGTAATCAGGTAGTCCACAGTCTCGTAGCCTAAGAGACTGTGGACTATTTTATTTTCCTAGAGTAACAATCTCCACATCCGGTAGGGCGCGGCGCAAATCGGCCGAACGTAGAATGACCGTAGTGCCGCGCACGCCAGAGCCGATGGAGATTTCCTTGGGGACAAAGACGGCCGGATCGGCCAGGATGCGCAGCGGCTGCGGCAGGCCCAGAGGTGAGACCGCTCCGCGCCGGTAGCCGGTTACTTCCAGCATTTCCTCTTCACTGGCCGTGGTCAGCCGCTTTTCGCCCACATAGCGGCGCAGGGTCTTCCAGTCGACCTGGCCCGAACCGGCCATTAAGGCCAGAACGAATTCCTCGGCCGAGAGGCGGAAAAGCAGGCTGCGGATAACCTGAGAAGGGTCCTGGCCGCGCTCGCGCGCCGCCTGTTCCAGGGAGTTCACCGGACCGGGATGGGTGAAGACGCGATAAGGAATTCCTAGGGCGTCCAGTTCTTGCGTGACGGAGGTGCTGATTTGATTCATAAAGAAGGATTATACCCGGACGTCTTTTACTTTACAGACGATGCCTTGATAAATGAGTATAATATTCTTTACAGGTCGGTCTAAAATCCGGACAGTTTGCTAGTTTGAGGTGGCTGCTGCATGGTTGGAGGCGGCGGCAACAGAAAATTAAACGTTTGAAAAAAGTTATGAGAGTTAAAATCTGGGGATGTAGAGGCTCTCTCCCGGCGCCTCTTAGACCAGAACAAGTTGAAGAAAAAATCGTCCACGCAATCCTGCGCGCCGGTAAGCAAATGCCGGATCTGGATACGGCCGATGAGGCCGCTGTTAGAAGCTATGTTAAGGGGTTGAATGCGCTCTCGCGCGGCACGGCCGGAGGAGATACAACCTGTGTTGAAGTCCAGGCCGGGGAGACCTTGTTCGTCGTCGATGCCGGGACGGGCATCCGCGAGCTGGGTCTGGAGCTGATGAAAGGGCCTTTCGGCCAGGGCGAAGGAGAGATGCATCTCCTTTTCAGCCATCCGCATTGGGACCACATTCAAGGCTTCCCCTTCTTCTTACCCGCCTATACCCCCGGAAACCGGATCTTTATCTACGGCGTGCATGATATGCAAAAGGCGCTTATAGACCAGCAAAATTACCTCAACTTCCCCGTGCCTATGTCCTCGATGGAAGCGGATATCGAATTCATCACCCTGCACGAAGGCGAGCCGTTTACAGTGGGTGGTGTACATATCAATACGATCAAGAACGTTCACCCGGGTGATAGTTATGGCTATCGTTTTCAGGACGGGCAGCACACTTTTGTTTTTGCCAGCGACGCGGAATTCAAACACTTGGATGACGCGGTTATGCAGCCGCATCTCGCTTTCTTCGATGAGGCTGACGCGCTTATTTTTGACGCGCAGTATACGCTTGGTGAAGGTTGGGTAAAGGAAGATTGGGGCCACAGTTCGGCCCTGATCGGCGTGGAAATGGCCCTGGCCGCTGGTGTCAGGCGCCTGATCCTGTTCCACCATGATCCGACCAATGACGATGTTGTGCTGCAGCATATTTTGAGGGACGCGCGCGGTTATCGCGATGAGTTGGGCGGACGTGAAGCCCTGGAAATTCTAGTCGCCTATGAGGGGCTGACACTGGAATTCAATGGCGTGAGCCGGGCCGGCGACAATGATCACCGCGGCGCCCATGTCTGGGTGTCCAGCTCCGTCTTTGACGAGAAGAGTGCGCGTCAGGCGGTCGAGCAGATGTTGGTCTTGGATGAACAGGCGATACCCGCCGGCCGTATCATCGATCTCTCCCAGGTGGAAACGCTGACCACGGCCAGCTTGAAGAAATTGGTGGCTCTGCAAAATGAGCCCGGCCAGGCGCCTCTGGTCCTGGCCGCACCGTCGCCGGGCGCCTTACGGGTCATTGAGTTGGGCGGCTTCGCCGATTTTTTCGCTATTTATCCGACGATCCAAGCCGCGCAAACGGCCGTGGCCGCGCGCCGCAGCGCCCAACTGCCGGGTCATTTGCTGGGGAAACGCTTTTTAATCGAACGCGTCCTGGCCCGCGGCAGGATGGGAGCGGTTTTACTCGCCGCCGACCAGCATACAGAAGATCCGGTATCCATTCGCATTTTTGATCCCGCCTACAGCGCGGAAACCTTGCAGCGGCTTTTTAGCCAGCGTGACCTTCTTCTGGCGGCCGAACATCCCAATTTACTGCCTATCATTGATCTGGCCGAGGAGGCCGGCGTCGCCTATCTGGTCGAACGGTACCATCCGGGGAGAACCCTGGATGAACTGCTGCAAGGACATCCTGATGAGCTGTCTTTTGCTGAGAAAATAAGCATGGCCCAGGCGATTGTGGCCGGCCTCGCTTATGCGCACGAGCAGGGCATCGTCCATGGCAATCTGAAGGATGACAAGGTCTACATCGACGGCGAGAGGATCCAGATCGGTGGTATGGGCTTGGGCAGACTGGACGAAGGCATTAATTTGCTCGAAGCGCCGCGGCTGCGGCAGGTGGTAGCCTATCTGGCGCCGGAACAGGTATTGGGCCGGCCCATTGACGTTCGCACCGACCTTTATGCCCTGGGCATAATCCTGTACCAGCTTCTTAACGGGGCCTGTCCTTATCTGGGTGATGAAAGAGATGTCCTGCAGGCGCATTTAGAGGAAGAGCCGCCGCCGATGAAGGATCAGGTGCCGCCGGCTTTGCAGGAATTGATCCTCAAGCTGCTGGCCAAAGATTCGGCCGATCGCGGAGACGACGCCGTGGAAGTACGCCGTTTTCTGTACGAATTAAGCGGGGTTTAGTAGCCGGTTACCAGTTACCAGTTGCCAGTATTTAGTCACTGTTCACTGTTATAGCTGATGCGGTAGATAAAGCCGCCGTTCTCGTCGCTGACGTAGAGGGCGCCGTCGGGTCCGACGGCCAGACCCACGGGACGGCCGCTTACCCGGCCGGTGGCTTCATCGAGCCAGCCGGTGGCGAAATCTTCTACAGGTCCGGTCGGGGTCTCGCCGTCCAGCGGCAGGCGCACGACTTTGTAGCCGGTAGGCACGGAGCGGTTCCAGGAGCCATGGAAGGCGATGAAAAGATCGCCCTGGTACTCGGTAGGGAAAGCATCCCCCGTATAAAAGGCCAGGCCGAGGGGCGCGGAGTGGGCCTGCATTTCCACCAGGGGCGGCGTTACGTCGTCGCAGGCGCCGGGATAACCGTACTCCGGGTCTTCAATACGGCCGCTGTGGCAGCGCGGCCAGCCGTGATCCGAACCCTCTTCAAGCACCTCGATTGTCTCCGGCGGCAGGTCGTCGCCCATCATGTCACGGCCGTTATTCGTCGCCCACAGCGCGCCGCTGTCGGGATGCAGGGCCAGGCCCACGGCGTTGCGCAGCCCGCCGGCGAAAACGCGTTCGCCGGTTGCCTCCGGCCCGTCATAGACGAGAACGGCCGCGCGGCGCGGATCATCCTCTTCGCAGACGTTGCAGCTTGACCCGACAGAGACGACCATTCGGCCGTCGGGCAGGAACAAAACCGTGCGCGTGCTGTGCCCGTTGGTGGGGTAGTTGTCGATCAGGGTCGTTCGCTCTTCAAAGACGCCGTCGCCATTGCTGTCCGACAGGCGGATGACGCCCGTGGGCACGCCGACGAACAAGTTGCCTTCGTGAAAGACGAGGCTGTGCGGACTCTCCAGGTTCTCGGCGGCCACGCGTACCTCGTCGGCCCGGCCGTCGCCATCGCCATCCGGTAGGGCGACAACGCGGTCTTTGCCGCGATCGGCGACATACAAAACGCCTTCAGGACTAAAAGTGATGAAGCGTGGGCCGTTTAAATCCTGGGCAAATATCTGCGCCGTGAAGCCGGGAGGGAGCTGCAAGGGCGTTTCATCGCCGGCGGCCGTCACCCCGGCCAGATTGACCTGACGGCCGAAGGATGAATAGAGGATTCCTCCGCCCACCAATAGTAGGAGTATCACGACAGCAACGATCCAGAGCCAGGTATTTCTTTGATTCATACCGGTATGATAGCCGATCTTGTTTAAACCTCCGAGGTCTTTAAGAAGTCGATCCTCCCGTGCGAATAGTTAAAAGACCTCGGAGGTTTTGGTGAGTTAATTCGCTGACATTTCCCGCGGCAGCTGCGCGGCAAGGCTGAAGGCTGTTTGCTGCGGCGAATGAGCGCCTGGTCCTGACACATCTTCAACCAATACTGTCCCCCACATATTGCCGATCAACAACCCGCCGGCCACAATACCGCCGCCGGAGTTACCTTCCAACACCACTTCGCCATTCAGACTGCTTAATCGGAATACAGGCTGCCCTTTGTAGGTCGTCTCTTTTTGCACCACCATTGCCGCCACGCTAATTCCACCGCCTTGAGAGCGGTGCGCCAGGTAAACGGTGTCATTCTTACCGGCGCTGCGGCTGTCGCCCAGGGAGATGGAGGCCCGACCTGTGGCCAGTTCCTGAGGCGCGGCCAGAACCATCGTACCGCCATCCCGGTAGCGGACGAGCTGTAAAAACTGTTCGCCGCTCAGATCAAGGAGCAGATCATTAGCCACGTTGTGAAACTGCACACGCCGTAGGTCCGGCGTCAGCAGGGGCCAGTGATCGTGTGTTACGATGAGCGGGTCGCCGCCCTGGCGAGTTAGCGTACCCAATCCTTCATTGACAGCGAGCTGCATAACCTGCTGCCCATTCTCCAGCACGTACTGCGGGTTGCCCTGCGCATCGGTCAGCGGGGCGTACAGCGTGATCCGCAGCGTAGAGTCCAGGATATGCTGTTCGATCGTTTTGTCGATCGTGATGGGAGAGGCCAGGGCCGGTTTGCTGCCGGTCGTCACTTTCATAACGCCGCCGATAAGGAAAAGAGCCAAACTGAAGAACAAGATTTTGCGGAACATTGCCACCTCTCTGCGCCTCCCGGCGCCTTGTGCTGTTTCTTGTTCTCAGTCTCGCTGTCGGCCGTTAGCGAATCTTTGCATAACCGTCAACAGACGGCCGTAAACCGTGAACAATTCGTCAACATGAGAAAAATGGGTAGCAATTGGGGACGTTAGGTGCGAGGCATTTATATAAGCGCAGCGATAGTGCCTGGCACCTTTAGGGTTAGAAACTGGGGTCTGTTGACAGTTTTTTGTCATCAACCGTCAACAGATCAGCCAAAAGCGTCAACAAATTCATTGTCGCGAGGGTTTTGTGTTAAGATATGCTTTGTGTTTGGGCTTGACCAGTAGCGGCCCGAGAGCACGCCATAAGATTTCTATTCAGACCGTTCGCTTGAGTTTTTCTTGAAACCGACTGCCAGGATTTGGAGGTAGTACCAATGAGTGCTTTTTCTCTTTCACTATTCGGCCGTTTCCAGGCCACGCTAAACGATGAACCCCTGGGAGGCTTTCGCACAGCCAAGGTGCAGGCATTGCTCGTGTGCCTGGCGGCGGAGCCAACGAAGCCCCTGCGCCGTGAATCCCTGATGCTGCTGCTCTGGCCGGGCATGCCTGAGCGCTCGGCGCGCCAAAACCTGCGCCAGATAATCTATAATTTACGCCGCGCGGTACCGGACCTGCCGCAAAAGAGCGAGGATGGGGAGAACGAGATAGAAACGGCCGTGCCCCTGCTGCTGGCCAACCGGCATACCGTCCGGCTTAACCCCCTGGCCGATGTAAGCAGCGATGTTGCCAGGTTTGAAATGCTCATTGAAAGCACCCAGGCGCATGACCATCTGGATATTCTTCTCTGTCACGACTGCCGCCGGAATCTGGAAACGGCCGTGGCGCTGTACCAGGGTGATTTTCTGGCCGACTTTTATCTCGACGACAGCAATGAATTTGAAGCGTGGGCCGAAATACAGCGCCAGCGCTACCGGCGCCAGGCGCTAGATGCCCTGGAGATATTGACGGCCATGGCTGCGCGGGAGGCTTCCTATGCCACGGCGCGCGCTTATGCCGAGCAGCAGATAGAGATAGATGATTTGCGCGAGAGCGCCTACCGCCAGTTGATGGAGGTCCTGGCCCTCAACGGGCAGCGGACGGAAGCGCTGGCCGTGTATGAGCGCTTCAGCCGTCTGCTGGCTGAAGAGTTGAACATGGCGCCGGCGGCGCGCACGACGGAACGCTACGAACAGATTCGCGCCGGAGATTTAGACTTTACCTCGCAGGCTGCGCGGGGCGTACGCGGCCTGGAGCTGAAGGAGAAAATCGGCGAGGGTACCCTTGGCGTTGTTCACCGTGCCGTGCAGCCGGTCGTAGGCCGTGAAGTCGCCGTCAAGGTGATCCGTCACCAATATGCCGATGATCCGGAATTCATTCGCCGCTTCGAGGCCGAAGCGCAGGTGATCGCTCGGCTGGAGCACCCCTATATCGTGCCCCTTTATGACTACTGGCGGGAACCGGATGGCGCTTACCTAGTCATGCGCCTGCTGCGTGGCGGGAATTTGCTGGCCTCGCTGGAAAACGGTCCCTGGGATCTCGAACCGACCATGAAAATGGTCGATCAGATCACTTCCGCCCTGGCAGTCGCCCACCGGCAGGGGGTGGTTCACCTTGATATTAAGCCGGCCAATATTCTACTGGATGAAGCGGGTAACGCTTATCTCTCTGATTTCGGTATCGCCAGGCAAATAGGCGGTAGCTTGCAGCTAACGGCCGCCGGCGCGATGTTGGGTACGCCGGATTACATCTCGCCGGAACAACTGCGTGATGAAGCAGTCAGTCCACAGTCAGATGTTTACAGTCTGGGCGCGGTTTTATATGAGACGCTGACCGGGGAACGGCCGTTTTCCGACCTGCCCCTGGCCATAATCATCCAAAAACAGCTGCACGAACCGATTCCACCCGTAAGCGCCGGCCGACCTGGCTTGCCGCGGCAGATTGACGCTGTGCTGCAGCGGGCAACGGCCAAGCAGCCGGCCGATCGATACGACAATGTTCTGGCTCTGGCGGAGGCTTTCCGGCAAGCCCTGCACGGAGGGAATGGGACAAGCCCTTCTATCGTGGTCGATGTGAGTGTTCCCATTCCTATCCCGGCTGAAATTGATGTCGCCAACCCTTACAAAGGGCTGCGTGCCTTCCAGGAAACGGATGCGGCCGACTTCTATGGTCGCGAAAAGCTTGTTGAGCAGCTGGTCGAGCATTTTTGTGAGTCCCGTTTTGTCGCCGTCGTGGGACCCAGCGGCAGCGGTAAATCGAGCGTGGTCAAGGCGGGCCTGATCCCCGCCCTGCGCCAGGGCGCGATCAAGGGCTCTGAGGCCTGGTTCGTGGCCGAGATGGTACCGGGAGAACGGCCGTTGGAGGAACTGGCGCTGGCCTTGCTGCCCGTGGCCGTAGACCCGCCGCCGAGCCTGGTGGAGCCGATGCAGAAAGACAAACGGGGCATGTTGCGCACAATCCGGCGTATCCTGCCCAATGAAGAGAACGCACAGCTTCTGCTGGTGATCGATCAGTTTGAAGAGCTGTTCACGCTGGTCGAAGATGAAGAACGGCGTGCCTTTTTCCTGGACAGTTTGCTGGCGGCGATCATGGCACCGCGCAGCCCCCTGCGCGTGTTGATCACGCTCAGAGCCGACTTCTACGACCGGCCGCTGCAAGTCCAACTCTTGGGCCAATGGATCAAGGAGAACACAGAAATCGTCCTGCCGATGACGGCCGAGGAGCTGACCTGGGCCATTCAAGAGCCGGCGCGCAGAGCAGGCGTGAAAATGGAAAAAGGCCTGACGCCGGCAATAGTCGCCGATGTGATCAACGAGCCGGGGGCCTTACCTCTCCTGCAATATGCCATGACCGAGCTGTTCGATGAACGCCAAAATGAGGTGATGACTCGCGCGGCTTATGAGGAAGTTGGCGGCGTTCTCAGCGCCCTGGGCCGACGAGCTGAAGAAAATTACAACTGCCTCAATCCAGCGCAGCAAGAAGCGGCACGACAGATGTTCCTGCGCCTGGTCACGCTGGGTGAAGGCGTTGAGGATACGCGACGGCGGGTGCTGAGATCGGAGTTGGAGGGCATTTGTATTCAGTTACCGGTAAAAAGTGAACAGTCAGCAGTCAGCAGTCAGCCATCAGCAGACGAAAATCCGACATCCGACATCGAAAAATCCGCAATCTACAATCCACAATCCGCAATCTCAAACCCGAAATCTGGGATTTCGGGCGTGATCGATCTCTTCGGCCGTTACCGCCTGCTGACTTTTGACCGCGACCCGCTGACGCGCGGGGCGACAGTGGAGGTGGCGCATGAAGCTTTGCTGCGCCAGTGGCCGCGCTTGAGGGCATGGTTGGATGAGAGCCGATCTGATATACGTCTGCAAAGACTGCTGGCCGTGGAAACGGCTGAGTGGCAGAAGGCGGGGGAAGGTGAGGCATATCTGCTGCGCGGCGCGCGGTTGGACCAGTATGCCGGCTGGCCGGAAGAAGCGGCTGTCTCATTAACCGATGCGGAGCAAGCTTTTCTGGCCGCCAGTTTCGCCGCCCGCGACCGGCGTAGGGAGGAGGAAGAGGCGCGGCGGCAGCGCGAACTGGAGACGGCGCGGCAGCTGGCGGAGACGGAGAAGGAGCGCGCCGAAGAACAGGCTCAAGCAGCCGGCCGTCTCAGGAGACGTGCGGCGTTTCTTGCCGGGGCACTGGCCGTCGCCGCGCTGCTGGCTGTAGCAGCTATTTTCTTCGCCCGGCAGTCGAGCGCCAATGCCCAGGCGGCCGGGAAGAGCGCGATTGCAGCGCAGGAAAATGCTGACCTGGCGGCTACCAGTGAAGCGCAGGCGGTCGCCGAGGCTGATGCGCGGGCCACAGCCCAGGTCACTGCTGAAGAGAACGAGCAGCAGGCTGTTGCCGCGGCGGCGGAAGCGCAAGCGGCGCAGAAGGATGCAGAGGAACAGAGAGAAGTTGCCGAAGGGGAACGCCAGATGGCTGCAGAACAGGCGCGCCTGGCCCGTTCGCGGGAACTGGGGGCACAGTCGGCGAGGCTTTTACCAATCGATCCGGAACTGGCCATGCTGCTGGCCAGGGAGGCCTTGACTACGCAAAGCACGTTCGAGGCGAGAAACGCCTTGCACGCTGCCGTGCTTGGGTCTCGCCTACGCGGCCGATTGCCGGCGCATCAAGCGTCTATTGCTGGTATTGCCTATAGTCCCGACGGCGAATTGATGGTCACCACATCTGATGATGAGACGGCGAAAGTCTGGCGCGTTGCTGATAACGAACTGTTGTTCGAGACACCGATCAGTATTGTCAATGGCGGCGTGCTCCTGCCGGCTGTTTTCAGCCCTGATAATACTCGCCTCGTGACACTTGATCCGGGTGAATCATTTAGCCTTGCGGTCTGGGACACGGATACATGGCAGCGCCTGGAAACAATTGATCTACCGCTTAGCATGGCCGGCATGACCGCTTACTCGATCAGTTCCGATTTGAGCCAGGCAGCTGTGGGGTACGAGGATGGTGCGGTTTATTCATGGGATTTGAAAAGCAGAGAACAGCTTGCCAGCCTGACGGGGTATGATGGTTGGGTTGAACCTTTTTACAGTCCTGATGGCACTCTTCTGGCTACTTACTCCAGCGATGGCGATGCCGGGAAGGTGATTCTCTGGGACCCGGTGGAAGGAACGTCCGATAAGCAGGTTGATTTTAGCGGTAGTATCACCTTTATTACCTTGAGTCCGGACAATCGCTGGCTGGCCGTCGCCAGCGGAGATGAAATTCTCTTGTGGGACCTGGCCGAGCTCACGGGAGGGAATAAACCGCCGGATGCTGTCTTGCGCGGCCAAGGGGCTGGGATTTATGGTTTACAGTTTACCCCGGATAGCCAGCAATTGGCTACAGGAGGGCGAGATCAAACGGCCAGGCTTTGGGACATACCATCCGGTCAGGAACTGCTCACGCTCGGCCATGATACAGTAGTCGGTAGCCTGAACTTTACGCCGGACGGTACGCAATTGGTGACCAGCGACGATCGCGGCGACCTGCGCTTCTGGGACCTGACAGCGCTTGGGGAATCGGAGCTGTCTTCGATAGACGTGGGCGACGTTAATTATGCCGATGTAAGTCCTGATGGGAAAATACTGGCAGCAGGCTATTTTGATGGTTTGGTCAAGCTCTGGGACCTGGAAACGGGCCAGGAGATACAGGTTTTTGAGGGACATGATGATACAGTTTCGGTCGTCGATTTCCATCCACAGCTGCAGCAAATCGCTACGGCAAGTATGGATGGGACGGCGCGCGTTTGGGATATGTTAACGGGCAAGGAGCTGCTGCGCATGGAGGGGCACGAAGTGGGCAGTGGCTTTTACAGGGGCGTACTAGGGCTTGATTACAGCCCGGACGGCCGTATCATCGCCACCTCGGGTACCGACGGCAAGGTGCGCACCTGGGACGCCGCCACAGGCGAGCCGCTTCTCTTCCTCGATGATGACGAAGAAGAGGAATGGGTGACGCGGGTATCGTTTAGCCCGGATGGCGGCATGATGGCCACCGCTGGAGAACTATCAGATATCACTATCTGGGATCCGCAAACCGGCCAGGAGCTGTTCGCCTTTCCGGCAGCGCTTCCCGGTCGTGATATTGTCTGGGGGCTTGACTTTACGCCCGACAGTCGAATGTTGGCTGTTTCCGGCACCGGCGGTTTAACCAAATTATGGACAATTGATAAAGAAAACGCGCGCAGCGAGTTGTTTGCGACTTTATCAGGCCACACGGGTATCGTATTCAGGACGGACTTGTTATCTGATGGACAGCTCCTGGCTACCTCCGGTGGTGGGGATACCAGACTGTGGGATCTTTCTAAACTTGACGATTTGGTGCCAGGCGAGTCGATATCGACATCCCTCATCGTACCTGGTGACAATCCCCGGTTTAACCTGGAAGGAGATGAGCTGATGACAACTAAAGACGGCGTTTTACGGGTCTATACCCTGGATGATGAACGTCTTTTAGCTTTGACCGATTCGCGGCTGACACGGCAGTTTTCTGCCGACGAATGTGCCCGGTTTTCCATCGATCCCTGCCCGGATGTTAGCAACGAATAAGCTTCAAGTTTTCACTCTTTTCCCTTGCTAACCCTCCTCCGTTCTAGAAAGAGCCGGGCCTAACCAACCCGGCTCTTTCAATTCGACCTAAACCTCCGAGGTCTTTAAACAATTTGCGCTGGAAGATTAACTGCTTAAAGACCTCGGAGGTTTTCCTAGTAGATAAAGGGCACCAGCTTATGTACGCGCTGTTGGTAGTCTGAATAGTCCTCGAACTTACGGCCGAGCCATTTTTCTTCACGGCGCGATTTGATGTCGAAGAAGAGGAAGAGGATCGCTGCCAGGAGCAGGGTGGGCAGGCTGTTCATGACCAGCCCCCAGCCGAAAGCGCCGAGGATGACGCCGCTGTAGATGGGATGGCGCACGATCTTGTAGGCGCCGTACTCGACCAGGCTGGCATCCTCTTTGGGGTAAGGCACGACGGCCAGGTTACGGCCGAGATTGACCAGCCCGGCAAAGGCCAATGCGCCGCCGAGGCCGATGAGGAGGACGCCCAACACACGGCCGATCAGGTTCCAGGGATCGGGCCAGCCGCTGAGCTGCGCGGTCAGGAAAGGGGCGATGAAGATGAGACCAAAAAGGATGAACTGCATGACCACGTACCACTCACCCCGTTCTCCTTTCCACCATTTGTTGTCCATCACTTTTTACCTCTACCTGTACGGCCGAAAAACCGTTCGTATTATAAGATGTTATC
The DNA here is from genome assembly GCA_046259485.1 of Promineifilaceae bacterium (SeqCode). Taxonomy (GTDB): domain Bacteria; phylum Chloroflexota; class Anaerolineae; order Promineifilales; family Promineifilaceae; genus JAACFF01. The sequence continues at coordinate 17,074 of JBJYWP010000085.1, forward strand.
GAAAGGTTATTGTTATGACAGGGGTAAATTCTCATCTTGAAATTCCTTGCCGTGAGAAGAGGCTGGTTTGAAAGTCCTTGCTTTTCAAAAACCAAACCTGTACAATAAACTGTACAGGAATGATACGAGGTGCTCGCTATATGGAAGCAGTTAGTTATACACACGCGCGAAATAATCTGGCAAAAACGATGGATAAAGTGATCGACGATCACGCGCCTATCACGATCACGCGCAAGAAGGACAAGGCGGTTGTCCTGATCTCACTGGATGATTACCAGGCCCTGGAGGAAACCGCTTACCTGTTACGCAGCCCGCGCAATGCGCAAAGGCTTCTCCAGTCTATTCTGGAACTGGAAGCCGGCAATGGGGTTGAACGGGAGTTGGTTGAGTGAAGCTGATCTTTTCCGAACATGCCTGGGAGGATTATTTATACTGGCAGAAAACGGATAAGAAACTGTTGAAACGCATTAACCGGCTTATTCAAGAAATTCAGCACACGCCTTATGAAGGGTTGGGCAAGCCTGAGCCGCTGCGTCACGCGTTGACCGGATATTGGTCGCGGCGTATAGACAGCGAGCATCGAATTGTCTATAAGGTGCAGGAAGATGCGATATTCATTGCCCAGGTGCGCTACCATTATTGAATTATCAAGGCCATCCCCGTTAACAGCGATCGAGGATGGCCTTTTTGATGGCCGGGTTGACCTCGAAGTGCCTGTCCAGGAAGGCCAGGATGGCCTGGGCGGCGGCTGGGCTGTTTTCGTAGCCGGGCATGAATTGGGGCAGGTGGACAGCCGTGCCCGGGAAAGATTGCTCAAAACGGCGCGCGCGATCGAAGGGGTCAGCCTGCGCGGTTCGCGGTTTCTCGATCAGGGGCGCCAGTTCCAGTAGGCGGTCCAGGGCGTGGCCCTGAATGAAACGGGCCGCGCTCAGTTTTTCGCCGCGCTGAAAACGGCCGAGGCCGATATAGAGATTGGTCAGCGCTTCGTTGACCAGCCACTCTATAGCGTGTTCCGCTTCCGCGGCCGGCAGCTTGTTACCTTCCAGGGGTACGGGAAGTTGGAAATCAGGGTCTTGCCAGACGAAACGGCCGCCCGTAAAAGGAATGCCCGCCAACTCGTCCGCTTCAAAGACGGCCATCTCGGCGAAGATGCCGTCTTCAAATAAAAGCTTGTAGCCGTCGACGGTGTTCATAAAGGAATAAACGACAGGCGCCGTATTCTCCAGCCAGAAGAGGGAATCGAGAAAATCTTTTTTAGCGCCGGGCCGCACGATGACGAAGAAATCCAGGTCGGAGTAAGCGTCCAGGCGCTTCAGTTCCGCGCCCACGGAGCCCAGCCCGATCACGGCCAGGCCGCGGCCCGTCCCGGCGACGGAACGGCCGATCGCCTCAAGCCGCTCTAAGAGCCTGCCAGGTGTTTTCATGTACGCTCCTCCCTACTCAGGCGCTCAACGCAAAGGCCACGGCCGTGTCCAGATCCATCTTACGCCCTGCCTGCCAGGCCTCTTGCAGCGCTTTGGGGTCCATCATCTGCTGCAAAGCGGCTACATGATAGTCATATTCTTTCTTTTCCTCGGGCATCATTTTGTCATCCAGCGTTTCGCGCAGGGCTTCGGCCGATCCGAATAGCCGCGCCGCGCGATCAGGCTGCGCTTCGGCCGTGGCAATGAAGGCGAAACATTCCA
>JBJYWP010000086.1:0-6514 GCA_046259485.1 Promineifilaceae bacterium (SeqCode)
ACTTAAATTAAGTATGGAGTATAAGCATATAAACAGCTCCACCACCCCTGACACGGTGGCCTGAAAATCGCGGCCCAGAAACCACGGCGTTAACGACTTAACATGATTCCGGCCACGGTGAAATAGATGAACAACCCGGTCGTGTGTCCACCAACGTCGTCATCGCCGGGCCGGATACCACCGTGGGATCCACATTAAACTTGTTGGCCAGCAGCGGTAAAATAGAACCAAGGATATTGGCCCATAAGACAATGATAAAAATGGCAACACCTGCGGTTATAGCGACGCCGGTGCCGGTATCCCAGAGTAAGGCCCTGGCATAGGCGGCAATTCCCATGCCTAAACCGAGTAAGATACCTACCCGCAGTTCATGCCACAGCGGTTTGAGAAAGTTTACTTTGTTCAATCGCGAGTTCATCCTCAAAGTGGCGCAGAACGGTGCCGGTGAAAGTTTCTGTGACGAAAAGCAGCAGCAGCCAGCCGATGCGCTTGCGAAAAACAGTCAGCGGCGGCGTCTCCAGGTAGGGTCTTTCCAATGGCTCGGTTGCACCCAGGCGTTGGATATCTTCAGTAGCCTCTTCAACCAGGACATCGATCACATCATCTACGGTAATGACGCCCACCAGCAGACCCCCCTCATCAACCACCGGCAAAGCTGACAAATGATAGCGCGCAACAAGACGCGCCACTTCTTCCTGATCCACTCCTATGGGTAAGGATATGACTTCAGGATTCATGATATCTTGCAGAAGCGCGGTTGGTTCAGCCATGACCAGCTGGCGGAAGCTGATCTCGCCGGAAAGCTTGCCATAGCGATCGACCACAAACAACTGGTAGATTTCTTCCGAATCCGGTTCCAGGGTGCGGATGGCGGCCAGCGCATCGGCCACAGTCATACGCTTGCGTAAGACCAGGTGTGAGGATGTCATCAGGCGCCGGCGCTGTCTTCGGCATGTACCAGCAACGGCCGTATTTCATTGGGATCTTCAAGGTGGGATAAAATCGCTCTGACCTGATCATCGTCCAGCACAGACAGCAAGTCGGCCGCTTCATCCGGCTCCATCTCATCCACGATGCGCGCCAGATCGCCTACGGTCAGGCCATCTACCAGCCGCGCTGCGTCTTCGTCTTCAAATTCTTCCAGAATATCGGCCGAATCGCCGGGATCTAGCTGGGGCAGCAGCGCTGTCTGATCAGCCTCATCTAACTCGGCAAAAAGATCGGCTTGATCCGGTGAACGCATTGACTCAATGAGCGCAACCACACCGGCAAGATCATCTTGTTCAAGGTGCGCCCGCACCTGGGACAATACATCATCAAGAGTTGTTTGGAACATGGGAGACCTCCAGATAATTTATACCCTGGAGGCCTAGGGAAAAAGCCAACCAGGGGAGCTTATGTAGTTGGCGGGTCGGACAGCAGTTGGGGACTACTGCCAGGCTCTATAGTTTCGTTCATATCCTTTTTATACTTTTCACGTGAAGCACATTTGTGTGTTCACCTAGCAAAATTAGCGAGGAGAATTTTAGTCCTAATAAGATAAATAACAACTTATTCATGGTTTTTATAAGTGAAGATGTTTTCCCCACCCACCCTGGCTGCCCCTCCAGGTCTAGCGTTCGTTTAGGAAACATTCTAAGAAAAAAAATTCGAAGAAAAAAGCTGATTTTCTGGCGAAAATTTTGTTACGGAGGCTCTCAGGCGCGGAAAATCGCCCCAACTCGTGTCTATTATATTATATATAAGATTTTTTAGCGTTTTGGCTGACCAACGCAGCATGTGGCCGCGCCGGCTTACCAAGTGGCCACGTGATCTTCGGCCCAGCCAAACATTTTTTCAATGGGGATCGTTTCACCCGCCACGGTCCTTACTGTGCCGTCATAATAGCCAAACATCTGGTGCACTTCTGATTTAACCAGCCATAGGTCACTGGCGGCAACACGTTCCATGGCCGGTGTGAAGGTGAGATCGACGGCATGGGAAGGGGCTGTGATACGCCAGGGCTTATTGAAGTCGCGTTTGTCGTAGTCCCAGTGCAGGGTTTCAGAGATTTTGGTCAAACGGCCGTCGATACAGATGCCGTTTTCCGTGTAACCTGTCCCGTCGGTCCACTGTCCACCAAGATTGAGCCCAATTGTGCGTTTATTTTGGCGCCCGGAGGCGCTGCCCCAATTCCAGGTACAGTCGCGCGGCCAGATGCCACGGCCGTAATCCAGGCAGGCGAAACTCTGATCGCCGCTAAATACTCTTTTCTCCCCGCCCCACGCGACCATACCATCCGCGGGAAGCGTATTCTGCTTGCTGGTGAACTGGAAGGTGCGATCATTCCAGGGAATGACGACATTAAGCGTCTCATGGCCGGGCGGCTTACTGATCGTGAAGCGGGCGGAAAGCGCCTGTCCCGCAAAATCGTCCACGTCTATCGCCAGATTGACGCTGTCTATCGCCAGATCGACGCCGTCTACCGCGAGATCGACGCCGTTTGGCGTTTGGATCATGTCGATGCGCGTCCCTTTGGCGTCATAATACAGATCGGCGTCGACTGTCTCGGGCAGGTCGCAGCCACGACCAAGGGGGATGATGTGCGTAGTTTCCTCGAAAAAGCCGGCGGTGAGGTCGGCTAGATAGACGAACACCAGGCCTGAATAATCAACATTGCTGACCGTGACTGAAAAGAGATATGGCGCGGATGTGATGGCCCAATAGTTCCAGCGTTTTTTACGTGGCCAATGGCCGATCAGATTACAGGTATGCAGTGGGTTTCGAGACCAGCCGACGGCTTCAGGATTCAAGTTTCCATTTGCCTTGCATAAATTAACAGGTTTCGTGAGTTCTTTTTCGATCATGTCTGCTTTTTAAAAATAGTACACCCTGAATGATACCTGCGCCAGCTAACCCATAACATGTCGTGCTGAGTTAAAGTATAATCCGCCCATGCCGTGCTATTGATCCCGGCATCATAAAGGACTTTGATCATGACTCGAACCCCTCTTACCGCGGAAGATGTTGCCATCTATCCCCTGCCCGGCACGGCCGTTCCCGGCAGCTTCACCTACCACAACGGTAAAATCGCTTACCTGTTCAGCAAGGACGGCAGCCTCACGCGCCAGCTTTATGTGTTTGATCCGCAGACCGGAGAATACAGCCTGCTGGTGCTGCCGCCCGACGAAGGTGTGACCGAAGAAAATGTTTCGGCCGCAGAAGCGCTGCGCCGCGAGCGGCAGCGCCAGCGGGAGCTGGGCATCACACGTTATTTCTGGCATAAGAACGGCCGTATTTTGGTGCCCCTCAACAGCGGCGTTTACGTGCAGGATGGCGAGGGGGCTCATTTGCGTGGTGTGGTAACGGACACGGCCTATCCGGCGCTGTCTCCGCGCCTCTCGCCAGACGGCGATTGGGTGGCCTATGTACAGGATGCGGAGATCTTTGTCGTGCCCGCGGCGGGCGGCGAACCGCGGCGTATCACCGATGGCGCGCGAGGCACGGGTAAGACTCACGGCCTGGCCGAGTACGTGGCCCAGGAAGAGCTGGCGCGCTACATGGGTTTCTGGTGGTCGCCGGACAGCAAGCAGATCGCCTTTACAGAAGTAGATGAAACGCATATTCCCGTTTACCGCATCATGCACCAGGGGAAGGATACAACCGGTGAAACGGCGCAGGAGGATCACCGTTACCCATTCGCCGGTGGGCCGAATGCCAGAGTGCGGTTAGGCGTCATTGCTCGCGAAGGCGGCGATCCCGTGTGGATGGATCTGGGCCGCGATGAAGACATCTACCTGGCGCGCGTCACCTGGCTGCCCGATGGGCGACTTTCCGCGCAGATTCTTAACCGCCACCAAACCCGGCTTGATTTGCTGGTTTTTGACCAAAAAACCGGCGATAGCAAATTTCTTTTACGCGAAAAAAGTAACGTCTGGATTAACCTGCACAAAATATTCCGGCCCTTGAAGAAAAGCGCGGGCCCCATCTGGGGTTTCATTTGGGCTTCGGAGCGCAGCGGGTTCAGGCATCTTTATCTTTTGAATGGAGATGGCCAGGTTATTCGGCCGTTGACCCGTGGTGAGTGGCAGGTCGATGACCTCGTGGCTGTGGATGAAAGCGCTGAGGTAATTTATTTTCTGGGTACGAAGGAGTCTCCGCTGGAGAAACATCTGTATGCTGTTTCTTTTGCCGGGGAGGAGCCGCGGCGTATAACGACAGAGCCGGGTATGCATACGGCCGTTATCGATCCCGCTTTTGAGACTTTTATTGATACCTATAACAGTATTACCCAACCGCCGGTTGTCACCTTGCGCCGCCTGAGTGATGGCCAACTGCTGCATACGATTTACGATCCGTCCATTCGGACGCCGGATACACGTCTGGAAGAACTGCTGCTGCCCGCTCCGGAACTGGTGACCCTCAAATCGCGCGATGGCGACACTCTGTATGGGGCTGTTTATCGCCCACCGGAAAATGAGGAACCCTTCACGCGTGAAGGCCCCTATCCTACCCTGGTTTATGTCTATGGCGGGCCGCACTCGCAGCTCGTGTCTGATTGCTGGCATTTAACGGTGAACATGCGCGCCCAGTTCCTGGCCCAACAGGGATTCCTTGTTTTTGTGCTCGATAATCGCGGCACCTCGCGGCGCGGCCTGGCCTTTGAATCCCATATAAAGCACAACATGGGCGACATCGAAGTGCGCGACCAGGTGGATGGCGTGCACTGGCTGATCGACCAGGGTCTGGCAGATCCTGAACGCGTAGGCGTCTATGGTTGGAGCTATGGTGGGTATATGACCCTAATGTGCCTGACGCGCGCACCGGAGACCTTCAAGGTAGGCATAGCCGGTGCGCCGGTCACGCATTACGATGGTTATGATACGGGCTATACGGAGCGCTATATGGGCCTACCGCAGGAAAATCCGGCGGGCTATGAGAGCGGCAGCGTGATGGCTCATGTTGCTAATCTTGAAGGAAAGCTGCTCTTGCTCCACGGGTTAATCGACGAAAATGTCCATTTCCGCCATACGGCGCGGCTGATCAACGCGCTGATTAAGGCCCGCAAGCCTTACAACCTGATGATCTTCCCTGACGCGCGCCATTCGCCCCGCAGCCTTGTGGATCGCATTTATTTAGAGGAAGCCATTCGCGATTATTTTCAAACGTATTTATAGGATGTCAGCTTGTCAGCTTGTGTTAAAGATTGAACCAATCTGGATGATTTTGAAAGGAACAACAAGTGGATTGAGCGTATCAGGGTAGCCTTGAGCTTCGAAGGCATAGGTGACGCCGGAGATGATGGGCACGGAGAAGGGCCAGGGGGTGACGATTATCTCCCCACTTGGCCGTATCTCGAAAGTAATGTCTGTCATCTGATCCGAGCCCTGCTGCGGGAAAACTTCGTAGGTGAGCTGGCTCGGCGATTCAAAACAGAAAGCGAAGGAGATCATGTCGCAAAGTCGCGTGATCTTGTCCGCTCGCCGGTATTTTTCAAAAGGCGCTTCGCTCTCCAAGAGACGGCCGTCGATGCGTTCGTCTACCTGTGCGATAAGCGCCTCCCTGGCCGCGGAGGGGAACATCGAGAGCAGGCGGCGCAGGTGCAGCTTGACGATGATGTCGGTGGTGGGATGGTCGTAGCGCTTTTCCACATTCTTGCGAATGACTTCCAGCCATTCCTTTTCCGGAGCCGCGCCGATGGGTAGATTGTCGATCGTGCCATATCCCCAATCGTGCAGCGTCACCCCGGCGACGAAAGCGTCAAAATCGAGCGCGGGACGTTCAAAGGCCTCATTGCCCCATGCCCGGGCCACGGTACCCGCCAGACGGCCGTGTTCATACTGTGGAAAAATGATGTCCCTTAGTCGTGACTTGAACATAGAACCAGCCTACTTCGCCTCAGTTTGGGGTAAACACGTAATACGTCCTAAAATTCACACCATTTGCTGACCCACGGGCGCTGTCGATAAGAACGGTTTGTCTGGTTGCAATGGCGGCGGTATTGTTTCCAGATCAATAACATATTCACCAAACCGCTTGATATGTTCCCTAAGATACGGACTCAGCGTTGCAACAATATCTGTTGTCACATCATATCCTTCCTGAACCATATCGTGCAAGATATCTGTCATGTCCGTCACATTTTGGAGCATGATGGCATTGGCAATCAGGTCTTTGTATTTGATAATCTTTTCGTTCTCGACCGGGTCACGGAATTTGAGAACCCCATCACCGCCAAAAGTTATCCACTGAGAGAAGCCCTGATAAGCTTCTATCTTTGTCGTGGCCGCTCGCACCTCTCTGCGCAACTCTGTATTGGAAACAAGTTCAAGCAAAAACACGGTCCGGATCACCCGGCCTAACTCACGAAAAGCCAGATACAGTTTATTCTTGGGACTAGCAGTGTTCAGCTTATGCAGCAACCATGATGGCAACAATTTGCCCTTGTGAATGGAGAGCACGACCTGCATCAAATCTTGCCAGTGCCGTTCGATCAGTTCCCAGTTTATGTAGCGGCTGAACCAGGGTCCAATAT
>JBJYWP010000087.1:0-3062 GCA_046259485.1 Promineifilaceae bacterium (SeqCode)
TGGATGATGTTTTTTTGCAAAGACAATTCTCCACGAGGTGCATCTTTTTTCAGGTAATTTTATTTTTCGGATAGGTTCTTAATAGGTATTATCAGATCGAAGGATTTGTAGCGCGATTTGCCAAATCGCGACTCGAAACTACAGGCATATCTTAATGCCTATTATTTTGTGAATGTTCAAGAAAAAACGGCGAAGTATTGCTGTCTTGCTCTGTAATATGCTTTCCTGAATAAAACTCGCACCTTAATGGCACAAAATCAATGACTGAACTCGAACTCCAACCGGCCAACTATGCTTTCGGCGGCGCCGTCGTCGCCCACGACAACAATTCCCGTCCCATCTTCGTGCAGGGCGCGCTGCCCGGCGAAACCGTGCGCGCCGCTTTAACCGTGGACAAAGAGCGTTATGCCCACGCCTATGTTACGGCCGTTATCGAACCCTCTCCCGAACGCGTCGCCCCGCAGTGCCGCCACTTTGGCCCCTGCGGCGGCTGCGCGTACCAGCATATCGCCTATCCCGAACAACTGCGCGCCAAACGCTTGGTCGTCGCCGATCAGCTGCAACGCATCGGCGGGTTGAAAGGAATTGAAATCTTGCCCGTCATTCCCAGCCCCGAACAGTGGGAATACGCCCATGAAGCAGTCTTCAGCCCCACGGCCGTTGGCGGACTCGGCTATTGGTCCCCCCGCCGCCACGAAGTGATGCCCATCGAATTTTGCTCCATCACCCGCTCGCGTATCATGACTCTCTTCAACGATATCGACCTCGATCTCCCCGAACTGCGCAAATTAACCCTGCGTTTGGACAGCGAAGAAGAAATCCTGGCCGCCCTGGAGGTTGAAGATGTTGAACCGCCCGAGTTGGAAGCCGACTTCCCAGTTTCCGTGGCCATCGTCCTGCCCGACAAAACGGCCGCATCCCTCATCGGCGATCACTACCTGCTCTTTCAGGTCAAAGCGCGGACCTTTCGTGTTTCACCCGGCTGCTTCTTCCAGCCCAACCTGCCCATGGCCGCAAAACTGGTCGATACGCTGCTCGATTTCGCTGCTCTTACCGGAAAAGAACGGGTGCTCGAGCTCTACAGCGGCGTTGGCATGCTCACCGCTTTCCTGGCTCAAGAGGCGCTAGAAGTAACGGCCGTTGAAGTCAACAGCGATGCCGTCGCCGACCTGGCCGTCAATCTAGATGACCTGGACAATGTCGCTCTCTACCACGGCCTGGTTGAAGAAGTGCTGCCCCTGATCGCGGATCGCCCCGATCTCCTTGTCGTCGATCCCGGCCGGACCGGCCTGGCAAATCCTGTAATTGATCAAATCAAGAACCTGACCCCCCTCCGCCTCATCTACATTGGCTCCGACCTCGCCCGTACGGCCCGGGACAGCAAAGCTTTATCAGAAGTTGGCTACATCCTCGAAAAAGTCCAACCCCTCGACATGCGCCCCCAAACCTACCAGGTCGACATCCTCACCCTCTGGAAAGCCTCTTAACACCCTGACAACCTGATAACCTGATAACCTGACCCCCTAAAACTGCGTCAAACAAACCGGCTTCGGCCCGCTAAACAGCCGCTCCAAACGGCCGAGATAATCCGCATCCGATACCTCGGCCAGTCCGTACTCTACAAGTTTGCCCAGCCCGACAGCCCCCATCACCAGCGATGAAAAATCGGCCACATCCAGCGATAGCCTAACCTCGGGCGTCGCCTCCGGCGCTAATCGAGCTCGCCCGTCGACGAAGGCTACCACGGTGCTTCCCCCATTTTCGGGCAAAAAAGAATCCTCGACCTCGAACTGCACGCGGCAGGAAACCCCATTGAAATCATGATCTTCCAACATTTCGAAAAGGCGCGGAACGTCGAGCACGCGGTACATAATACCCAGGCCCTGGATACTGCTTTCGTGAGCAATAACATGCGGCAGCATCGCCCCGGGGTTAGATCTTGGGTCTCTTAAGGTGTAGAAAAAAGAATCATCCTGGGTGCAGTAGCTGATCGTCTCACTTTGGTCAGCCTGGGTATGTAGAAAAGTCAGCAGCTGATTGAGATCCTCGGCCGTATCATAAACCATCTCCCGCAGCGAAATGCTGTGGCTCAACATATTATCGTGCCGCCCATCCTCAAAAGTAAAAACGAGATAGCCGCTTACGTACTGGTCTCTGACCAGACCCACAACCTTTATCGTCGGCTCGTTTAGGATCCGGTCCCAATAATCAGGCTGCCGCGCCATCATGCCATGCGTGCGCTGGAAATAGCGCTCATAGCATGCCCGCAGCCGCTCACTGTCCGCTTTCTCCAGAAAAACCAGGTCCGCCTTCGTAGGCCCTTTGGGCAGGCTGGCCGGTAAAAAACGATATTGGTACATCGGCGTGCCATGACCGAAACCCATTCGCCGGTAAAAATCGGGGCGGAACGGATACAGCGCAACCAGGCTGCTGCCCGCTTCTTTGTAATGCTGCAAGAATGCCCGCACCATCTCCGCGGCGACCTTCTCCTTCTTATGCAGAAGATCGACGGCCACTCCGCCCAGCCCGCCCACGAGTACCTGCGCGCCGAAAAAATTCATCGTGAAATCAAACCAGCGCATGACGCCGCGCATCTCGCCGTCTTCAAAAAGGCCGTAGGAATGGACCGCCGGATCTAATTCTAATTGATTCAGGCGTTCCCGGTAGCGGATGCGGTTCGCCCTGTTGGACAGCTCCATCCCCGGATAAGCATTGGCGGAGATGTCAATACTCTGGTCTACTTCGTCTACAGTCAGTTCGCGTATCTGTCGCATAAAAACCTCGAATTTTAGAGTAGAAGACAAGCCGCCGCGGCCAGGGCGAACAGCGACTCTCGGGCCGTTGACCGATTTTGCCAATCGCGGCTGTCCCACTCGTCGCCCGATAAATCGTCGCCGCCATACAGGAGTTGGCCGAAAGTCACGCCGCGAAACTTCGCCACCGCGCACAAAGCGATCGTTTCCATCTCCACGCAAATACACCCTTCCGCGCGCCGCAAAGCGACCTTCTCGGGTGTTTCCCGGTAAAAGGCGTCGATCGTCCACGTCTTTCCCGTCATATAC
>JBJYWP010000088.1:0-5924 GCA_046259485.1 Promineifilaceae bacterium (SeqCode)
ACGATTTCGTGGCCCGCAATCGCTACAACTGGTTCGGCCGAATGGAGACCTGCCCCCTCCCACCTCCGGAGCAAAGAGAGCAGTTTTTGACCTAAAAACGGTTCACACAGCCTGGCCGACTCCGGCGAGTGATTAACCCATTACGGCAAACGGCCGTTCACGGCATCCAGGAACAAGGCCTCAAATCGCTCCCGGTCAGCCTCCATCGCCACGCGCACGGGGTTTCCCGCCTCACTCACTACCGTTCGGCCGCTTTCCGCCCCCTCTTCTTCAACCACGCTCAAGGACATCTTCTGAAAGGGTGCCAATCCTTCTTCAGTCGCGATAGCCGCCGCGAGCAGGTCCCAAAAATAAGTCCATCCTGCGCGAACGTTATCCTCCTGCGCAGCCAGTACACGGTACACAAACTCCGCGACCGGCGTCGTGCGATCCTTCTCCAGACGTTTGTAGAAATCCATCGTCACCGGCACGTAATTAGTCGCGTCCAGCGGCACCAGCGTAAGCGGCGCTCCTGAAGCAAAAACCGCCGCCGCTGCCCGGGGATCGACATAGATATTCCACTCCGCTCCTTCATTCTCGATATTTAAAGAAGGTCCGACATTCCCTGCCGCCTCTATCGCGCCACCCATCATGGTGATCATGCCCAAATTCTGCACCAGCCTGGGCTCAACTTCCAGCGCCTCGCCCACGTTCGTCAGCGGACCCAGGGTAATGAGCTGCACCTTTTGTGGCGATCCCTGGATGATTCGCGTCAGCAGCTCAACGGCCGTCTCGCCGGAAACTTCGCTGCTGTTTTCAGGAAGCGTCAGACCCAATAGATTATCGACTCGTTCCCTCCATTCCGTAGGGAAAGCATGATCCCCTTCCAGCGGCGCTTCGCGCCCGCAAGCAACAGGTATTTCAAGCCGGCCGGCCAACGCCAGCAGGTTGCGTGCATTGCCTATCCCCGCAGAGCAGTGTGCCTCCCCCGTCCCGGCGACCGTAACCGCCTGGACATCCACATCGGACCGTTCCAGAAGATAAAGGATCGCCAGCCAATCATCCGCCGCCATATCCGTATCAATCACGAACGGCCGTGCATCGGCCGTCAGTGCATGGGGCGCAGCCGGTTCCAATGGAGGAGCGGCCGTTCCGGCACATCCAAGCAACAATACCGGCACCAAAGCACTTAAAATGAGTATGAGACAAATCTTGATCATGGTTGGCGCTCAGTTCTCCATAACGTTGGGTCGGCCTCAACGAAAGACCGGCGCTTAACCGCTAAATCTTCAGGTGATTAGATTATACAATATTTCAGATCTTCTTTAGCCTGCACTGTTTTGTAATTTAGGGGATTATACAACTACGAGCACTTACCTGACGGCCGTTATGAACTTTAGCCAATAGATAACGGAAAAAGACTCCAGCCTACGCGGTCTTTGTGTTGTGAGCAGTTTGGAGAAGTGTAGTACATGAGGGATTTGCAAAACGGCCATAGTCTATCCATTGATGAAGCAACCGGATTCACCTTATCCCGAAACCAGCCCCATAAATATACCAAAAACCGTCCTCAGTATACTGAAATGCCTAGATCGAACAGCAACCTTTTGTCACAAAGCTGCGCAATATAGGCTTTTCTTGATAAACCCGCGCAACACCTTTGCTCTAAGGTTTGGCAGATTTATTAAATGATGCGAGCCTCACTTTAGTCCAGCACGCAACATCTGGACTACTACTCGGTATATTTGTTTCAATCTATGCGTGCTGGAATATCTCAGCTAACTGATCCTTCCGTATATATTCCTAACATATTCCTAAATATGTGTTTCCCTTGGCCACTTCACGCAACTTACCGACTAAGAATTTCAAGTGAGAGTTGTCCTCAACAGTAGCTGATCCCCTTACATAGCGTTCAATTGATTCCCCCACCTCACTCGGTGTCGGGCCTTCAGTAATCCGCTCTTCGCCTATTGTGAAAAATTTGCCGCTTGCAAGAATCGATCCTGCACCATTATCTTCAGCAATTTTTATGAGAAGATACCAAGCTCTGATTACTTCATCGTCTGAAAAATTTTGCGCGTTCTTAAGAGTCTGTAGCGCTTTCTGATATGGCAGGCCCTGGCCACCTAGTTTCCCAATACGGACATCTATTGCTTTAAAACCAGCTGTTGTTGCATATGAGAGATAATTCGGAAGAGCAATTCTGTTTTCAGTCAATCTAAATGTCTCCATTAATAGAAGGTAAAATACAAGGAGCGTCTCACCAACGCTTTTAGTTTCAACAGTGGCAACTGGATCACCTTGAGTTCCTTCTACCTTTATCGATCTTATGGAGTTTCGATCAACGTTCGTTACAAGTCCTGTCTTACCATCATTGTCTTCTAAGACAACTATAGCGCTAAGTCTCCATTCCCTGTTATTCTGGTGGATGTTTCTTTGGACATAATCGCGAATTTGATCTAGTGACATTCTGCTTTGGAATCCAAAACCGAAGTAGAAAATGCGTGAATCCCTACTTTTTACTGCGCGATTTAATGTTCTTACACTGTCAGCCTTACTAATAATGTCTCTGATCTCTAAATGAGAAAGCGTTGATTTAACTTCAATGACAGATAAAACTTGCTCAGCGAAGAAGACCTTGTTCTGATCGAAATCCTGAAGTATTGGTATACTGAATCCGTCGTAAATAACAATGTCTTGTTGTTTACTGGTAGAACCCGAGGCGTCGGCAATTAGTCCGCTACCAATCGAATATTTCTTTGGTAAGTAGGGGCCAAGGAGATTTCTAACAATGGCGAGTTCTCGAGCATCTCCTTTTAATCCTGAATGTGATAATTTTGCAGAGCGCTCGAAATCTGCCTGCATTTTTTTAGCAATTGAATCGAATTCATTAATCATGAAAACTCCTATAAATCTTCGACATTCCTGAATACACTACTACACCTGCAAGAATAACCAGCCAGGTAAAACATGGCCCTACGGAAGCCCAAGAACATCTCGTGCGGTCAGATTTGGGTTCCCTGCAAAGGCACGACCCCAACCTTCCTGCGCATTGCCGTCAAACCATACGGATAGCTCAGGCCACAAGACGTGCGGGTAGACGTTGTCTGGGGGACCGCCGGCACTTTCGTACAGTTCTCCCAGCGTCTTGTCGGGATTGGCAAAAAAGTCCAGTAACAGGTTCTCCTCATTTACACTCGAGAAATAACCACCACCGCCCATATATAATGAGGTAACTGAATAGGCCTCAATTCGACGTCTGGCCAGCGCCTCCGCTACCGGCGAAGTATCCCCGCCCGAAGAGCCGCCACAGGAACAGCAGAAGAAAAACACGATGGCATTCTCCGCGAGCCTGTTGGTCGTCACGAGCATGTCCTGGGTTCCCAACCGCGCTCCCGACGGATCCATGGGATCGACAAGGCAGAAGCCATTTAACCCGCCATACGTTTCGGTCACGTCCTCAGGTACGTCGCCAATACCAAAACCATGACCTTTGTAAACGACAATGCTTGCGCCGCTTAAAGCGGGTCGTACGTTCTCCCAGGTGCTGTCGGGCCAGTAGATTTTCACAACCTGCATGCCATTCTGGGTCATGATATCCGCCAGGCGATCGGCCCAGGCGATATACGACATCGTCGTATCGTGATCAGGTGGATCAACCGGCCCCACTACCAGCACGGCTTTGGGTGGATTCAGGGATGGCTGGTCCTGGAGTAGTGTCTCATCCGTGACTGTGCGATACCAGAGCCCCCGCCCATCAAAAACAGCCCCAATAGTTTGTTCATGTTCTAGGTCACGCACCAGGGCCAGCGAGGTACCGGTCGCCCCATCGAGAAGTACACCTGATTCCTTATTGGTGTGGGGCAGTCCGAGATCTAGAGTTTCCCAACGATCACCCATATTGTCACTGACAAACACCCCATCCAGGCCGGCCGCATAGAACCTGCCGGAATCACTGGCTGCTATGGAATTGATCTGGTGATTATAAGGGCCAATAAGGCCCACATCACGGGCGATCCAGGATATTCCATCGTTGGATCGGTAGACGCCTCTTGCTCCGCTAACGCCAATTAAAATGGTATCTTCATATACGGCAATCGAATTGACGGCCAGCGATGTTTCAGCCTCGGAAAATGTAAACTGAACCGATTCCTGCAGCCACGCATCTAACCATACGGTGGGGTTTTGCATATCATTTTCGTATTCGGAAATTGTCACCGGCTGCCATGTGTTGTCCCTTAAACTGTATAAACCGTTACTTGTCCCGGCAAACAGCGTGGATTGAAATTCTTCCAGATCACGGACAACTCCGTCTTCGGGCAGCTCGTTACCGATCGATGACCACACGCCGTTGGCCAGCCGTTTATAAACCATGCGCGTTGGATAAGAGGACGCAGCATAGGGAATCCCATTGACATAGTCAATATAATTGAAATCAACGGCCAGATCTTCACTTAGCGTCCAGTTCTCGCCGCCATCTTCTGAAGCATAAATATCGTTATTCGCCGTGGCATAGATCTGCTGGTTTGGAAACGCGCCCTGATCAACAGCCAGATCAGACGGCGGCCTGGGCAATCCACCATCTACTCTATCCCAGGTCTCAACATTGTCTTTAGAGCGAAACAACCCTTCCTGGGACAATGTCCAATACCAGCCCGGCTCAGGACCACTGTACAGACCTTGAATAGTTTGTTCCTCGAAAGCCCAGGGCGTCCATCTGTCAATCGAAGGCCAACCATATTGAACGGTAACGAAGGGTAAGAAAACAGAAGGCGATTGTTCAATGAGCGAATTATACGGGGGTCGGCTTGAATCTTGTTGGGCTGTTGTTTCTTGATGCCTTGGTATGATTACCAGACACAGAATAAACAGTATCAAAAAGCCAACGAGACGATGTTTTTGGTTGATCATGGTACTGCTCTCCAGCCATGGCGCGAGGCGCAAACCAGGCTCGCCGCCAGGTTGATATTTAGAAACGCAACTTGCTCATGGTAGCTTACAATAGTCGTCAACATCAGTGCCAAATGTCACTGATGTAACCGGCAGATGTCATGTTTGCCTAATTTGAAGAAGCGATTGCGACGTAATATGCTGTCCAGCCAGCCGTTATGCTTCAACCTTTTCGTACCCCTGGCCAAAGATATCAACCTGGCGGCGGATGTTTTTGTGTGCTGACAAACGGCCGTGTAGCCAAGGTCAGCGAAATCCTGTTTGAGTATTCTCCGGGGAGATCGAATCCTGTATATACCGGTGACAGATCGGCTTTTGATGTATACGTCCGCTACCTGACCAAAAGTGACACGGAAGGTTTTCTGGGCATCGAAGTTAAATACCACGAAGATCTTTCCGGAAAGAGGCTCGGCGACAATGTTCGCTATCAGCAAATCGCGAATGAGATGGGCTGCTTCAATTCATCCTGCCGAGACGCTCTGTCAAAACAACCGTTGGGCCAGATCTGGCGTGATAACCTGCTGGCCGGCAGCCATAAAATAGCAGATGGCTTTGATGATGCAATAAGCGTCCTGCTTTATCCTTCAGAGAATGAAGCTTGTATACAAACGGCCGTCTCCTACCAGGCCTGCCTGAAAGATGACAACAGCTTTGCCGCCTGGAAGATAGAGGATGTGGTTCAGCAAATTAGGGAAACACGGCCGTCACAATGGATCGAATCGTTTGCCATACGCTACCTGGCCAACGAAACTGTTTAGGTAGTCATCCATAATAAACAGGTTTTCAGGATTAGATGCAATTCTTGCAGCCTAGTGTAATCAACCATAAACCGATATGTGCGCCCGGCTGCCGGCATCGAACGGGCTGCGCTGCCAGTTGGCGATGCACGCCATGAGATCCATTTCCCCGGGTGTGACGTGATTCAAAAGGTGGGCGACCACGATGGATAGGCTACTCTTCCGCCTGGTCGGGACATTGCTCCAGGTGTAGATACT
>JBJYWP010000089.1:0-6673 GCA_046259485.1 Promineifilaceae bacterium (SeqCode)
GAATGCGGTAAGCCATGTCTTCATCATATGCCATATCATTTTTCCCCGGCTCCCGCTAAAATGATTAGAAATTATGTTCTATTGTAAGAGAAAAAGGCCACTGAGGCAATGTATGATGATATGCATTCATCTTGCCCTGCTTTGTATCTCATAATGAGATATTGTATATTTTTGCATGTCATCTCACGGAAAGCGTTATAGCAATTTTGGGATCGCTATCCTGACAGTCAAAGTCCTCTTTTTCGCTGGTTTAAAATCGTGCAAAAGACTTATTTTGAAGCCTCAATGAACTGCGAAGGACATTTTTAAGTCCTGATAAAGTTGGAGATTTAATAATTTTCAATATTGGTGGGAACAAATACAGGCTTATCGCTGCAGTTCATTTTAATCGTAACAAGCGTTATATTCGCCATATTTTGACACATGCACAATACGACAGAGTAGTCTGGAAAAAAGAGTGAGATAATCAGGGAACTTCAACCTCATTGGATTGTCGTTAGTCCTTATCTCTCTATTCGTAACGAAGAGGATTACGATCGCGCTGTCCAGCAATTGAATGAATTGATTGATTTGTTCGGTGCGAATGAAGATCACCCGATGTATGAATATCTGAATACGCTGGGTACGCTGATCCATGCTTACGAGGAAACGAATTATGGGGGTTTTCGCACATCCCCTCAAAAAGGTTCAATCCAGAGCTCGGATATTTTGCCAATCAGGAATAGCGGAGGCGTTTGAACAGAAAGTCACAGTTTGAAGCTGTCTGTACCGTAAAATCATGTGGTTTATTGTGAGGACGATAATTTCTTTTCACTCGTGCTCAGGCTGCCATTTCCATCTCGAGGCCTGCCTTTTGGGGATCAGGAACGTAAATATGCTAGGTATCGTCCCAGTTGATCTCGAACAGGCTGACCGCGTATTGGAAGCCCTTCGCCTGGACACGGCCGAATTCGCGGTAAGCAGAGAGCAAGTCGGGATCATCACACAGCTCATGGATGATACCTGAAGCCAGAATCTGCTTTGCGTCGGCCTGGGCACAGACCCGTGCCGCCAATTGAACCGTAATGCCGAACAGGTCGCCGCTGCGATCGACCGGCACACCCGCGTTGAGGCCGATGCGCACGTGAATCGGCCGATCCGGATTTTCTTCATTGTGTGCTGCCAGTTGTTGCTGAAGGGTAATGGCGCTTCTAACCGCCTGTCCAACATTGGGGAAGGCCGCCATAAAGCCATCGCCCGTATTCTTGACGATGCGGCCATCGTGAGCCTGCACCGCTTCGATCGTGATAGCGTCGTGAGTCTCCAGAATGTCAATCGCTTCCTTGTCGCCGAGGATGGTGGCCATGGCGGTCGAGTCCTGCATGTCGGTGAACATGATGACGCGGAAAGCACTGTCGATGAAGGCGTAGGGCGGCGTTGGATCATCTTCTGCGGGCTGTGGGTCGGTCACGCGGCCAAGGAATTTGCGCACCTCTTCCATATCGACTTCGAAAACGGCCGTGGGCACACCGCCGTGAGCCTCCTCATGAACTTGACTCACCGTCTCCGCGTTAGGCGCGTCGACCAGGCAGGAGACTTCGCCCCTTTCCGGATCGAACCAGTAAGTGAGGAACTTGACATCGTATGCTTCCTGGGTTTCCAGGTCGGCCTCATGGGCCTGGGCAACTTCCGCGGGCGTGGCATCAAGTCCTTTTAGGTCATGGCTGTCTATGAATATAGGCATGGGTATTTTCCTCGGGTAAGCGAACGCGTTAGTCTAAACCGTTTCAAATCTCTTGGTAAAAACAACAATACGAGTAAACCATAGTACAGAAAGTCATGGCGTCAACACACTTGGTCACATGAATCTGTTTCTTCGTCACCAACATCCCAATAGTGCAAACTGCTGACGATGTAGAATCAGCAGACTCATAAGGTCCCCTATCTTCAGAGGGAAAAAGAACAAAAAGTGTGTGCAAAACCCAAAAACCCATCAAACCTATTATAGTAGAATAACATCCTTGTCAATATTGGGAAATGCTTCACAAGCGCCAAGCTATATCTTCCCAAATAAGGGGTTTTTGCATAACCCCCAATGAAGTTCAATCCAGAATTCAAGGGCCATAGTTTGGGAGGGAAATCGTCTCGTTCAGGTAGCGGTAGACGCTGGACTTTGAGAGATCGTACTCCTTCATCAGTTTCTTAATGAGCACTCCCTCCTGTCGTGAACTGCACCATTTTGCTCAACAGTGAGATTTTTTACCGCCGTGACGAAGAAGCCGCGCGGCGCTTTCTCGATTTGCGGGAAAAATTTCGTGCCCTGCAGACGTCGGAAGCGCGCCCGGCCATGCTGCGTAAGGCCCAAGAACTCTTTAAGGGCACCGGCTACCCCTATTATTTACTGTGCCGCCAGGTGCAAAAAGGCCACAAGCTCGCCGCCATGTTCCACGCCCAGGAAATCCTCAAGATCATCCTGCATACGCTGGCCGTGCTCAATAAGGCCTGCATCGATACGCGCAAGCTGGATCAGGTGCTGACCCTGCCCCAACGGCCGTCCGCTTTAGCCACTACCATGCAGGCGCTCATGACCACGACCGCACCCGCCCAACTTATGCAGCTGACCGAAAAATTACTAGAAGATACGCGCGAACTGCTGCTTGCCGAGCAAGTGAAAGAGAGCGGCGAGGATAACTTCCGCGAAGTCTTCGTCGGCACCTATCCCGAATTCAAAGCCGGCATTCAGCACCTAATGCTGGCCTGCGAGCGTGAAGATCCTTTCACCTTCGAATTGATGTCCCTTTACCATGAACTGATGATCCACATCGCCTGGGCCCTGACTGGTGCCGGCTATTCCGACTTTAACAGCATCGCCGAATATGAACAGGACCTGGCCTCCCTGGGTATTCCCGACCTGCTGCCATACATAGAGGCCGGGGATTTCGCCGGCCTCCATGCGCAATGTCACCTTTTCGACCAACGCCTGCAAGAATACCTGCTCGAGCACGACGTCCCCCTTAACTCTTTCCCCTCCGTGGAGGCTCTACAAGTCTATCTGGCGAACAGGTAAGCCACTATTCTTCCACTGACAGACATCCAAACCCCGTTAACAATTCACCAATTCACCCATTAATCATTCCTATAGGTATCGATCAGCGACTGCACGCGCAGCCCCTCGCTGCTCATCGGCCCCGCGCCCTGCACGATTACCGTGATCGGCCGTCCGGGCCGCAAATGGAAGAAATTATCGCTAAATCGAGTCCCATCTTCGGCCGTTTCCAACCAGGCCCACAAGGCCGCTTTCTGCGCCTCCAGGGTGACGGTCCCTTCCTCTTCGTTAAGAGAGAGCGCGATCTGCGGATCTTGCAGCGCCAGGTGTTTCGGCCGTACAAAGGTCACCAGGTTTTCGCCCAGTAGGGTCCCGCTCTCATCGACCAGTTCCAACCAGACCAGCAAATCCCGCTGCCCATACTGATCGATCAGCGCTCCCAGCTCCAGCTCCGCTACCAGGTTGTCCGCCTGTGCGGGAGCCGTCAGCGGCACGATTCCCTCGGCCACGGACTCGCCGCTCACACGGGTCATCAACCAGCGCACCGCCCCCGTTACCTCCTCCAGGAGATCGCTGGTCACATGCACGGCCACCGTGCCCCGCGCCGGGTCTTCCACGCCGGAGACAATCAGCGGCGCGTTAAAGCGGCGGGCCATGTAATGCAGCGCCTTCCATCGCCCGGCGTAATCAAGCGAAGACCAGCTGGCGACCGGCCAGCAGTCATTCAATTGCCAGTAAAGGGTGCCCATACTGCGCGGCATATTGCGCCGCCAATGTTCCACCGCGTAGCGCATGCTCGTACCCTGCACGATCTGGCTCAGCCACAGGGTGCTCTCAAACGATGTCGGCAGGCGAAACCAATCCAGCATATAGTGGATAATCGTCTGGTTGCCGATGCCGCTGCGCTGGTGGTGCTCCATCACGTAACTGGTGATGTTGCGCTCTTCCGCTTCGGTATAAGTGGCCACCATACGCGGCTCGGGGAAGGATTGGAAGCCGAATTCACTGCAAAAACGGTGCTTACAGGTGCGGTAATATTCGAAAGGTTCTTTTCCGTGCCATACCGCCCACACGTGCGCATCTCCCCAGCGCGGATTGTTCCAATCATAGCGGTTGCCCAGCGGGCTGTGCGGGCTGCTGGGCCAGTAGTCCGTTTGCGGATTCTCTTCAGCTACCAGCTCCGGCAGCATCTTGTCGAAAAGGGCTTCGTAATCCGCTTTGCCCATCGTAATTTGCGTCCACTCCTCGCTGACCAGCCCCTGCTCCAGTTCATTATTACCGCACCATAAAGCCATGCAAGGATGGTGGCGCAGGCGGCGGATGGCGTCCACCGCCTCATGTGCCACGTTGGACATAAAGGCATCGTCGTAAGTCGGGTAAGCGGCGCAGGCAAACATGAAATCTTGCCAGATGCAGATGCCCAGTTGATCGCAGATCTCGTAAAAGATGTCCTGCTCGTAAATACCCCCGCCCCACACGCGCAGCATATTCATATTTGCCGCCGCGGCATCAGCCAGCAGCATCCGGTAATGATCGTTCTCGATGCGCGTCACAAAGCTGTCCGCGGGAATCCAGTTGGCGCCCTTGGCGAAAAAAGGCACGCCGTTGACTACGAACTGGAATGACTCGCCCCATTCATCCTCGTGGCGATCCAGCTCCAGGGTTCGCAGCCCAATCTGCTTCTGCACCACATCCACGGCCGTTCCCACTTCATCGAGCAGGCGCACCCGGACATCATATAAAGGCTGTTCTCCCAACCCATTAGGCCACCACAGCTGCGGTTCCGCGATCGGCAGATCCAAAAATGCCTGGTCTCCGGCCACGGTCGTTTGTTCCTTAATCACCATTTCCCCGTCGAATGCAACAGTACAGATGGCGGTCAGGCCTTCCCTTCCCGCGGCCTGGACATCCACCTCGACGCCCAGTGTAACCTGCCCTTCCTGGCCGTGAATTTGCACAATATGCACGCCCCCCAGGCGCGACTCAAAAGCGATCAGCTCGATATCGCGCCAGATGCCGCAGGGCGACAGCTTCGGACCCCAATCCCAGCCGAAATGATAAGCCGCTTTGCGGATATAGTTGCCGCCGGCCAGCTTGTGGTCGTCTATGCCCCAATTTTGCAGGTGGCGTTGCGCCAGCTTCTCCTGCCCCGCGAGTACGGCCGAATCGAAGCGGATTTCAATCTCATTCTTCCCGGCCCGCAGCACCTCTTTGACATCGAGTTCCCAGATGCGGAACATATTATCCGTACGGCCGATCTCCCGCCCGTTCAGCCATAGCGTGGCCAGCGTATCCAACCCCTCGCAGCGCAGCAGCACGTGCTCGTGATCCAACAAGGCCTCCGGCACCTCAAACTCGCGCCGATACAGCCAATCCGTCTCCCCTACCCACATGACTTGCAGTTCATTGTCGCCATAAAAAGGATCGGGGATTTCTCCCGCGGTCAGTAAATCCGTATGCACGCAGCCCGGTACCGCTGCCGCCAGCCACTTCTCATTCGCATCATCCGCCCGACGCACCTGCCAACGGCCGTTTAAAGTCAAATTCTCCATCATTCAAGCTCCATTAATTATTAACTATTCCACATACGTCCTCAGCAAGACCGCCTCCGTCTCCGCCACCACCGTATACGCGCCCAGCGCCGCCGGCAGTAAACAAAACTGGATCGCTTCTAAGGCCACGTCATTGATCACGGCCGTTCCTTCCAGCACGCCCCAAATCTCCAGCGTACGGCCGTCGCACTCACCGCTAAACACCGCTCCCTCGGCCATCGTCACCCGCTCGGTCACGAAATATTCATTGGTGCACAAGCGCTCGCGCCGTACGCCGTTTTCTTCGTCGATCAATATGGGCGGGCTGAGCTGCGGCTCGACCTGCTCAAAGTTAATCACATCCAGCGACTGATCGATGTGCAGCATCCGCGGCTTGCCGTCAGCGCCCACTCTGTTCCAATCATACACCCGGTACGTGGTATTCGAATTTTGTTGGATTTCGGCGATCAAAATGCCGCCCATGATCGCGTGTAGGGTTCCCGCGGGCACGCAGACATGGTCCCCCTTCTTGACCGGTACGTGGTGCAGGTAAGGTTCCAGGTTTCCGTCATCTATCGCCTGGCGGAAGTTCTGCGCCGTGGTCCCCTGGCGCACGCCGAGGATCAATTCCGCCCCCGGCTGCGCGTCCAGCACCACCCACATCTCCGTCTTGCCCAGTTCATTGCCCTCGTGCGCCAGGGCGTAATCATCTTTCGGATGCACCTGCACCGACAGCGGCCGGCTGGCGTCGAGCAGCTTAATCAGCAGCGGGAACTTATCGTGCTCTAAAGCCCAGGCGTTATTGCTGCCGATCAGGTCCAGGCCCAACTGCGCCTGTACCTCGGTCAACGGCTGGCCGGCAAAACGGCCGTTACGGACGGCCGTCGTGCCGTCTTCATGCCCGGCAATCTCCCAGCTCTCGGCGACCAGCCCTTCCGGCGGCAGCTTCCGCCCCAGCTTCTCCAACGTCCGTCCGCCCCAAATATAATCTTTCAATACCGGTTCAAAAAGTAAGGGATAATAATCATTATTCATGGCACACCGCGCTCATATTCTGTTCGTTATTACCCGCTGATTGTTGCCCTAAAAGGATAAAAAGGTCAAGTAATAAAGCGAC
>JBJYWP010000090.1:0-2113 GCA_046259485.1 Promineifilaceae bacterium (SeqCode)
CATGGTAGAAATTTGTCTCTCGATGGTTTCATATCCCTCATTGGCCATTCTTAACACGGGCTTCATGCTCTCGAGTCCCTGCAGAGCCTGTTGGTCGAGGATCCATATCAGGGCCAAAAGATAGGGAACAGCCAGCCCGTTAAAAATGATGACCGGGAGTAGTTCAATGGCCAAGGTTCCGCTGTCCAGCCACAAGAATAAAACCTGCAGCAGTATCAGGCCAATTCCCAAAACGAGGTAGAAGACCCACGGCCGTATTCGAAGCTGTCCCACCCAGCTATTAAAACGATCGATCCAGCTCGGATTAAAGACCTCAGCGCTGTTTTCTACCATCATGTATCTGGTCCTGTTTGGATATCATCACCATCCTTGATGGTAATTACCACATTGCCCTGCTTCGCTCCCGTTTCCACATAGCGGTGTGCTTCAACAATCTCTTCCAGCGGGTAGGACCGGTCAATTACCGTCTGCAGCTGGCCCGCCTCAATCAGATCACGCAAATACACCAGGTCTTCGACTGTGCCGCTCGCCGTCTGCATCTTCACCTTCTGGCTGCTCCGCCACCCGTGCCATGGCCCGCGAAGCATCTGTCCTCGC
The DNA here is from genome assembly GCA_046259485.1 of Promineifilaceae bacterium (SeqCode). Taxonomy (GTDB): domain Bacteria; phylum Chloroflexota; class Anaerolineae; order Promineifilales; family Promineifilaceae; genus JAACFF01. The sequence continues at coordinate 598 of JBJYWP010000090.1, forward strand.
AGAGGATTGGCCAGGAGATAAGTACCGTCAACCGTTAAAGAATCAGCAGTATCGGACAGAGATAGCGTGCCCACGACATCGAAAATCACATCATACACAGTACCGTTCTTGGTGAAATCCTCGCTGGCGTAATCAACGACATAGTCTGCCCCGATGGCTTTCAACATGTCCAATTTTTCCGCACTGTCGACGGCCGTCACTTCAGCACCCATGATCTTCGCCAGCTGCACAGCGAAAGTACCAATGCTTCCTCCCGCCCCATTTATCAAAATTTTCTGGCCGGGTTGGACTTTGCCCAGGCGCAGGAAATGCAGTGCATCTCTGCCGCCAAATGGTACCGTCGCCGCTTCTTCGAAGCTCATATTGGCGGGCATAACAGCTACACCTTCACCTGAATCGCCTGATTCTTCGGGCAGGGTTATATAAGCTGCATTTGTACCCAATGCCATTCCCACCGCGCCAAATACTTTGTCGCTTACCTTAAACTGCATAACATCCTTGCCCACAGCCTCAACTTCTCCAGCCAGTTCTGTGCCTAAAATTGACCCCTCCTTAGGTCTTACAAGTCCCAGCCACAGACGCATTGGAAGGTTGAGATATAAAGGAAAATCCATACGCCGCGTCTCACAATCTCCGGCCGTTACCGTCGTCGCGCGGATCTTAATCAGCAGATCGTTATCCTTGGGGGTAGGCTTTGGAACCTCTCGAAGGATAAGAACTTCCGGTGGTCCATATTTTGTCCAAACAACCGCTTTCATTCCTCACCCCTCTTTTTGTGAATATGCCAGCGCCGAGGGTGTCTGGCAGCCGACAATTGCCGGGGCTTTTTGAATAAGCGCCTCATTTTCCAGCGCCGCCACCATGAACAGGGCAAAATCAATGCGCCGCGTAACTTTACTGGCTAAAACGGGATCACCCACGTGTTCGCTCCATACTGGCAGGCCTTGACTTGGCCCTTCTTCCAGGTCTCCCGCGCGCACGACCGTCCATAAGCGGTCGCTGTCGAAAATCATTCGCGTCGCCTGCACCTGGTCATCGAGGTCCACCATGCGCGTCAGTTGCCCAATCCAACTCGAAAACTTTACCTGCGCCAGGAATAGGGGCGAATAGATATCCTTGCCATCTCGCGTAATGTGCCAGCCACAGGAGAAGCACAGGCGCGCGCCCTCTTGGGCAAAATCAAGCACCGCCTGCGCAGTACCGGAAGAATATTTATCCATGCCCCAGGGCACCAGGACAGTAAGGACGCCATCGCATCCTTTAACAGCTCGTTCAATAACCTGTCGATCATTCGTCTGGCCGCTGAAAATCGTCATGCGGTCTTTATAAGCATCAAGCTTAGGGATGCTTTCTTCACGGCAAACACCGACTACCTTGTAGCCACGGTCCAGCGCATGCTGCACCATGTACTGCCCCAGCTTTCCTGAAGCGCCGACTATACAAACTTTTTCAATCTTCATGGTTTCACCCCCATATTGCATTGAATAATATTCCCGAAAGCTTATCCTTGTCATCT
>JBJYWP010000091.1:0-22284 GCA_046259485.1 Promineifilaceae bacterium (SeqCode)
GATGAAGATGAACTGCAAACCTGGAACGGCTATACGGACGTCTATTACCTGACGCCCATCCCCGCTGAGATTAACTACCTGCTGCCGGAGGTGCTGCCATGACCACGCATCCCAAAACGATCCTGGCCGGCTATGGTCTGGAACCGAAGAAGAGCCTGGGGCAAAACTTCCTCTTCGATGACAATGTCCTCGGACAGATCGTCGAGGCGGCCGATTTAAAGCCGGGGGATCAGGTCTTGGAAATCGGACCAGGCCTAGGCTCCCTGACGCGCCGCCTGGCGGAAACTGCGGGACGCGTCGTGGCTGTTGAATTGGACGGCCGTTTTCTACCCGCCCTTCAAAACGAACTTTCCGGTCTGGACAACGTGCAGATCATTCAGGGCGATATCCTTGATCAAGAACCGGCAGACCTCTTCTCGGGACCTTATAAAGTAGTGGCGAATGTCCCTTACTACATAACCGGTGCGATTTTGCGCCACTTATTGGGCAGCAGTCACAAACCATCGACCATGGTCCTGACCATTCAAAAAGAGGTTGCCGAACGCCTGACGGCCGAACCGCCCAATATGAGCCTGCTGAGCGTGAGCGTTCTGTATTATGGGAGTGTCGAGCAGGTCACGACGATCAAAGCCGGCGCTTTCTGGCCCCGTCCTGATGTCGATTCGGCCGTGATTAAGATAGAGGTCCGTTCCGACGCCGGCCGCAGCGAAGATGAGGAACAAACTTTCTTCAGGATTGTACGCGCCGGCTTCAGCCAGAAACGCAAACAGCTGCAAAAGAACCTGCGCCAGCTTGGAATCGACAGAACGGCCGTTGCCACGGCATTGGAAAAGGCGGGCATCGACGGCAGCAGGCGCGCGGAAACATTGTCGCTTGACGAATGGCTGTTATTAGTCAAGACAATTGAACCTAACATTTAGAAACCTGTATAGTGACAGATGTCACTATACAGGTTTCTAGTCGATTTATTTATTCGATCCGCTTGTGCAGCCGCCCGGCGCGCAGCCAGCCGATGGAACCATCTTCCTTGCGAATGACATCTATAAGCGAAGATTTCATCGGGCCGTCGAGGACCATGAGTCTATCTTCTTCGACCAGGCCTACGGTAAAGGGTGGCGGCGCGGCTTGAGGTGGGATATCTTTGTCCGGAAAACCCATCTTCTCAACCATTCGCCCCACCAGCCGGCCGCCCAACATGCCTAGAAAAATATCAGCATAAGGCCGGTTGTAGTTCCCGGCAAAGGCCGCCAATTCTTCTTCCGGCACTTCCACCGTTTCGGGGACATTCAACTCAATACCCAGATACAGTTGCAGCGCCTTACGCACAACCGCGCGCGTAACCTGGCCGCCGCTTTCGGAATTTGTGAATATGGCAACGGCAAAGTCACGCTCCGGCACCAGCACCAGTCGTGAAATCTGGCCCTTGGTCCCGCCGCTGTGCGAAACCAGTCGCGATTCATAGGTTTCATCAACCGCCCAGGTGAGGCCCCATTTTTCTCCCTTCCAGACCGTGACATTAGGCGTTTGCATCGCTGACAGCGAATCCTTCCTAAGAATACGCTGGCCGTTAGGCGCCGTCCCTTCCCCCATATGGAAGCGCGCGTACGCCAGCAGATCATAGACATCACAGACAATCCCGCCAACCGGATACGCGGCCCGCGGCAGCGGCCAGGGGCGCGCCACTTTCCCGTCGGAATGCCCTGTCGCAAAACGGTACGTGATCACATCGCCCGGATCGAGAAAGGTATTTTGTAGACCCAACGGATCCAAAACAGTCTCACGTAGCAGCTCCTGGAAGCTTTTTCCACTCACCATTTCAATGATCAGCCCCAAAACATGGAATCCGGCATTGTTATAAGACCAGACTTCACCCAGCGGAGCCAGCTGCTCCAGGTCGACCATAGCCTCCACATACCTGGCGGCGGCATCATCGCCAGCCCCGGTGTCGAGGAAGTAATCGCCAAACCAATCGCTGGTATGGATCATCAAATGGCGTACGGTGACCTTCTCACTGGCTTCTTCATCGGCGACCTTGAATTCAGGCAGATAAGTGCGCACAGGTGCGTCGAGATCGATCACACCCTCCTCTACCAATTTCATGATCAAGGTACCGGTAAATGTTTTGCTGATCGATCCCACCTGAAAGAGGGTGTGATCGGTTACTTCCAGAGGATTATCGACATTGGTTATGCCAAACCCGGCAGCTTTCACCTCACCATTATAAAGAATACCCAGGGCAGCGCCGGGGACGTCATACTGCAAACGGATTTCATCTGTATAGGCACAAATTTGGTCCCATTTGGATTGTTCTTGCTCAAGCATTAAATCTTTCCTTCTCTGTATCGGTATAAGTTCAAAGTTCCCGCACAGTATAGGCTGACTTTGGCGAATGAGCACGAGCTTTGATAATTTTTGGGAAGTCGTTAAGACACGATAATCTTTTAGGCTTTTTGGCTAAATAAATATCGCTGGATAGGCTGATTATTGATCGACGCATGTCGTCAAAGCAACGGCCTTCTCCCAGGTCAGCGACTGGCCGATACGCCACTCAAGCCTAAACGCCTCCGCCCCTAACAGCTCTTTTAATCGAGAGGCTAAACTCTCCATCTCTTGAGTATCCTCGGGTCCACCCGTGAGATAATGGCGCCGGCGCCGCATAGCGATGGCACTTACCAGTTGAGTAAGAGATTCCGGGGCTAAACATTTCTCTGCCGACAGGGCATATTGTTCTAAAGCGGTTAAAACAAGATCGAGATTTTGGATTTTCCAGGCCAGGTGAATCGCCTCAACAAGATATTCCCGTGCCTTCTCAGGTCGCCTCAGCCGGCGCATCAGTCTGGCCTGAACGCAGAGGGTATGTACCAGTGCACGGGGGTTCTCAATCTCACGGGCTAGCTCCAGAGCCCGTCTGTTATACATATCCGCCTCCAACGGCAGTTGCAAGTGCATCGACACTTCCGCAAGATTCACCACCGCGTAGAACTCTGAATAGAGATCTTCCCCCTCCTGGCTGATCGTCTGTTCACGCAGATGGAGAGATAACGTGCGTTCATAATCTCCTTGCCGGGCTGCTAAATTACCTAAGTCATCGAGGGCTAATGCAATAAGCGACGTGTTACCTACTTTCTCAGCTATCTGCAAGGCCTCTTCCCAAATATCGGCCGTCTCCGTCAGGGCATCGCGACTGTATGCCGTCAATCCAAGCAAATGCAGCGCTCGAACCTGCTGTTCCTCATCCTTCTCCCCTCTAGCCGCTTCAAGGGCAGAATTCGCGTGATCTGCACATGTCGAGACATCCGCCTGGATCAAGGCCATTGCCGCCGCTGTTAACAACGCCCCAATTTGATACTTTCTATCGATGTCTAATCTTTGGGCAGCCTGAATCATACGCTCGGTCCATCTACCAGCCTTGTCGTGCTGCCCATGCATGCCCCAGTACTGGCGCATGGTACTGCATAATAAGAGGCACTGTTCAATAACGGCCGGATCATCTTTGTCCACAGCCCATTCGAAGACCAACCAAATATTATTCGCCTCCGGATCAAACAATCCCAACCAATAAGATCGCTCTTTATCTCTAAAATGCCGGTCTACATGTTCCGCCAAATCACGAACAAAGTTTAAAAGCTGGATCATCGTTTGATCGCTTTCACCTACAGCAACCAATTGTTCATGAGCATAGTGTCGTGTTAAACCATGCATATGATAGAAACGCTGCCCGGCGATATCGCTGTACTGCAGCAGCGATTGGTCAAGAAGGCCGGACAGTACATCAATGAAATGACCACTTCCCAGCAGTTCGCGAGACGCTACCGCCTTGACCGCGGCCAGCGAACAACCTTCATTGAAAACGCTCAGGCGGCGAAACAAAGTTTGTTCATTCTTATTGAGGAGCTTGTAACTCCAGGCAATAGTGTCTTGAATACTTCGCTGCCTCGCCGGCACATCTCGGGGGCCGTCAGCCAAAAGAACAGGATTCTCAACGAGCTGCATGCGCAGTTCTTGCAAAGATAATATGCGTGTACGGGCAGCCGCGAGTTCGAGTGCCAGCGGCAATCCATCCATCAATTGGCTAATCGCGATCACATCCGCCAGATTATCTTGAGATGGGAAAAACTCCGGATGGACAGCCTGCACTCGGGTGACAAAAAGTTCAATCGCTTCGTATTTGCCGGCATCAGAAAGAGCTGTACCCTCCCTCGGACTCTTCAATAGAGGAACCTGAAAAACATGCTCGCCGGAGAGGCGGAGTACGACCCTGCTGGTAATTAAAACATGGATATCCGGTGCGGCCTGAATCATTTCGCCCACGAACCCTGCCAGGGGCAGCATATTTTCAAACGTATCCAGGACAAGCAAAATTTGCTTATCTCGCAAGAAGTTGAGGATCGCAGATCGAGCCGGGGTATTCGAATCACGTCTAATGCTCAACGTGGTAATTATGCGATCGTAGAACTCGTCGGAAGACATGGCTGCTTCAAGAGAAACGAAATAAACGCCATGCGCAAATCGTTCAACCATCCGCCGCGCAGCCTCCTGGGCCAGCCGGGTCTTACCAATTCCTCCTGGTCCGGTTATGGTCACCAGGCGCACATTGGGCCGGGAAAGAAGTCGAGATAAAATCTCTAACTGCGTTTCCCTTCCAATAAACGATGTCGTAGCCAGCGGCAAATTATTGGGCGGCGAAAATGATTTCTTTTTTGTATCGAGGAGGACATCACGCGGGGCGTACCAGGTAGTGAGCAATTTAGCTTGCTGTCCAATCAGACTGGCAGTTTGCAGCGATGCCAGAGATGGTTGTCCCGCGCTGCGCAGCAAGCGGTCAGTTTCGGCTGCGGATAAATGGAGTGCTCGGGCAACTTCTAAAACCGGCTCCCAATTTCGTGGTCGTTTGACATTGCCGTGAACCCAGTTTTCCAGAGTACGCCTTGAGACGCCGCTCAAATACTCCAAACGGCGCACGCTTGTATGCGTCTCAACCAACAAACGGCCGAGTATGTCGGCGAAATTCTCACTACTCAGAACTGGTTGCACCAAATCTTCCTATCCCTCAATTCAGAATCATTAAGAGATCCTGCAACCAATATCATAATGCAGCTTTTTATTGGTAGCAACGGGCTCATTGAGCCAATCCTGAAGATTGGACCAATCTGGGGGTTTACTTCTTGACGGCCGTTACCGATCCGTGTACAATGACATCATGTCATCATATGACCTGATGAGGTGATGTCTTTGAACCAATCAATTCAACAAATCAAGCGTGTTTACTTCCTGGTGACAGCCTTGCGCTGGCTGGCCGTTGGTCTTATCGTGCCCATCTTTGTCCTTTTTATGCAGTCTCGCGACATGAACTTAATGCAGATAGGTATCATCATGGGCCTCTACTCGGTCACAGTCATCCTCCTGGAACTACCCACGGGGGGCTTGGCCGACGCCCTCGGCCGAAAAAAAGTCACCCTCCTAGCCCACGCCGTCGATATTCTGTCCAGCCTGATCATCCTTTTCTCCTTCTCTTTCTGGGGCTTTCTCATGGGCATGAGCCTCATGGGTGTGGCTCGCGCGCTCAACTCCGGCGCCCTGGATGCCTGGTACGTTGACAGCCTGCAAACGGCCGATCCCGACATCGATCTGCAGCCGGCCCTCGCCCAGGCGGAAACAGTCGTCCTCCTCGCTTTGGGCATTGGTACATTAACCGGCGGTGCACTGCCTACCCTCTTTAGCAGCTTACCGGCTGCTGAAAACACTCTTATCAGTCCTCTATCAACCACCATGCTCGCCTCCCTGGTCATCCAGCTCGTTCTACTGGCCGTCATAGCCAAAGCGGTTCACGAAGCGCCCCGGGAGGAAGCCGATCAGGCAAACTGGCGAACCGCCTTTTCATCCGTACCGGCAATCGTCATCGATGCGCTCACGCTCACCCGCCAGAATCACAGTCTGCCCCTGCTCATGGGCGCCACCCTGATCGGTGGATTTACCCTGGCCGGAGTAGAGACATTCTGGCAGCCGCACTTCGCCGATCTTCTCGGGGGAACGGCCGAAAAAAGCTGGCTCTTCGGTCTGGTCATGGCCATCAGTTTCTTGGCCGGGGTCGGCGGCAATATGCTCTCCATTCCCTTAAGCAAACGCCTGAACCATCATTACGCCCTGGTGGCCGGGCTGGCGCGCGCCTTACAAAGTGTTGCCTTATTGGCCATGGCCCTCTTGCAGCCTGTTGTCGCTTTCGCAGGAGGTTTTTGGGCTTTTTATGGCGGCAATGCGCTCAACAGTTCGCCGCATGCAACGCTTGTCAACCGCGAAATTCCGGCCAGTCGTCGCTCGGCGATGCTTTCCACGCAGTCACTAGCCTCCTATGCCGGCAGCTTCCTGGGCAGCGTCCTTTTAGGAGCAATCGCTGAAAACAGCTCCATCTCGAACGCCTGGATTTTAGCAGCCATTGTTTCGATGGTATCATTGGTCCTCTATGCAGGCGTGGCCCGTCAACAACCACGTATAAGTATGGCTCATGACGAAGATGTCCCTCTTCCCGAAAGCAGTTAAGAAAGAAACCCTGGCCGAACAGGTGGCCGGCAGCATAAAAGAAGCGATCCTGGCCGGACAATGGTCGCCCGGCGAAGCGCTGCCCACAGAACCGGAACTGGCCGAAGCCTTTGGCGTCAGCCGCGCCGTCGTGCGTGACGCCACGCGCATGTTAGCCGCCCAGGGACTGGTGGAAGCGCAGCACGGTCGCGGCGTCTTTGTAACCGAATCACAGGTCGAAGCTTTCGGCGACGCCCTCCTGCTGGCGCTACGCCGCGAAGGAGCCACTGTTTGGGATGTCGAACAGTTCGATCAGATGATCCTTCCCGAAGTAGCTGCCCTGGCTGCGGTTCAGGCCACGGATGAAGACCTCACCCGCTTGAAAAAGCTGGCTGCTAACTATATTGCCGCCTTTGCGGCCGTATCGGAAGAGCAGTGGAAGAGTGAGGACCCGGAGGATGTCGCGGCGCTGGAGGCTACTTCCACACTATTTCGGGCGTTCATCTCGGCCGTCTTCGAAACCACACACAACGCCATGTGGCAGCTCCTTGTACAGCCAATTCTGCGCTTACGCAGCATGCGCGAATGGGACCCCGGTGATGCTGACATACCACCGGATTATTTCATAAGTTTCGAGAAAAAGTGGGTGAACACCCTGGTTGAAGCTATTGGCGGCGGCGATGCTCAAGCCGCACGTGAGGCTGTCGCCGAGTTGGTCCAACTGCCGCAGGAAGCCGAAACAGCAATGCGCAGCACGCCCATTGGGGAAAAGCCCCATATTCCCATGGCCTACCCACCGTCAACAAACGGATGAGACTGCAATATCACCCGCTCTGAACATTTCGCCAGGTGGGAAGGTCATTCCAGGGATTCGCGGGTGCTTCAGCTCCCTCAGCCGTTTTATCCTGGGCGATCGCTCGTTTTCCTCCCCCAAGAAGCGCTTCAAAAACAGCCGCGGCCACCTGTACATCCTCGTCTATGGCGATTTCCGGCTCCCAACCGGCCATACGCTCCTGAATAAAATTCGTCGTCGTATTTCCGGCTTGAAACTGTGGGTCCTCTAGAATAGCCAGCAGATAAGGGATATTGGTCGTCACCCCCAAAACCACCGTATCGCGCAAAGCACGCGCCATTTTACGAATCGCCTCCGGCCTGTCCTGGCCCCAGGTGATAACCTTCGCTAGCATAGGATCATAATAGGGCGTAACGACCGAACCACTCTCCACGCCGTCATCCACGCGCACACCCGGACCTGAGGGAGTCCGGTAGGTGGCCAGCGTGCCGGTCGAGGGCAGGAAATCCCGCGCCGGATCTTCAGCATAGACACGGCACTCCAATGCGTAACCGCGGCGTGTGATATCTTCTGGCCTGAAAGGCAGTACTTCACCGGCGGCGATACGTATTTGCCAGGCACAAAGATCAAGGCCGCTGATCATCTCCGTCACCGGGTGTTCAACTTGCAGCCGGGTATTCATTTCCAGGAAATAAAATTCCCCCGCACCATCGACAATAAACTCTACAGTACCCGCGTTTTCATAACCAGCAACTTGAGCCAGGCGAACGGCCGCTTCGGCCATTCTTGCCCTTAATGGCTCTGTAACCAGGGGGGAAGGGCTTTCCTCGATGATCTTCTGGTGCCGGCGTTGGATAGAACAATCCCGCTCGAACAGGTGTAAGATATTGCCCTGTTTATCGCCCAAAATCTGGATCTCCACATGGTGGATTTCAGACAGGTAGCGCTCGACAAGGATATGACCATCGCCAAAGGAAGAGAGAGCTTCCCGCCTTGCAAGCGGCAGCGCCTCTTCAAATTCAGCCGGCGTTTGAACAACACGCATCCCTTTCCCGCCGCCGCCGGCACTGGCTTTAATCAGCAATGGGAAACCAATCTCGCCTGCCGCGGCCGCCAGCTCCGCATCCTCCATCCCCGCGCTGTCTAAACCAGGAACTACGGGAACGCCGCACTGCAAAGCCAATGCACGAGCCTCAGCCTTACTGCCCATTAACTGGATTACCCGTGCATCCGGGCCGATAAATAGTAAATTATGTTCGGCGCATGCCGCCGCAAAACCCGGATTCTCGCTCAGGAATCCATAACCGGGATGAATAGCCTCGACCTCCGCCGTGCGCGCTATGCGGAAAATTGCTTCCTGGTTGAGGTAGGTTTCAGCGGCCGTCGCCCCATTAAGCGGATAAGCCTCATCAGCTAGGCGCACCCAGGGCATATCGGCATCCGGCTCTGAATAAATCGCTACCGCAGAAATCCCCAATTCATGACAGGCGAGGATGATTCGTTTGGCAATTTCCCCTCGATTGGCAATAAGAATTTTCTTAAACATGTCGCAAATAGTAACTCATCTATTCCGAAAAGCGTCAAACCACTCGACGGCGAAATCAACCAGGCACTTTTGCGACATCAAGCGGCATGTAGCGCCGGCTACCTGCCCTATCGTCACATTCCCTTCCTCTTCAAATGCCTGTCCCGCTGCGCCGGTATACCTTTCTCGCAAATTCACATCGGGAAAGGTGATCCACTCACGTTTTCCATTTACAAGCCAGGGAACGCCGCATTCTTTCATAGGTGGATCAGGCGCCCGGTACTCTGGCAGATGAATAGAGGTATTATTGTCATGGCCAACCCCGATCAAAAGAACATATCCCCGAAGATCATAAACCCGGGCAAGAGGGGAGGACTCCCCCTAAGCTCAGGGCCATTTCATGCCCTTCAGTAACGAAGCGCGCCTCCTTACCCCACGCGGCGAATGAATACCGCGGATGATTGCTGCGCAAGACATCCGGCCAGGTACGAAAGAGCTCCGCCACAGAACCCGTTCTGAATGAGGGTGTGCGCCGTGGATCGAAGAGAGGCATCGTATTCTGAATCTCCTCCTTCATTTCCGGAGACCAGACATTGTGCATCTCGGTATATAAATCAATGTACCCGTCAGTATGGGTCGGCATTACAAGCGTACCATCGCCTGTCAACACATCCATGAGCGCCTGAATCACGGCAACAACACCGCCGTTGACCCAACCTAATTTACTCATTGCTGAATGAACCAGAACCGTCTGACCCGCCTGCAAGCCAAGGCTGCGAAAATCAGCAGCCAGGCTCCCGCGTGTTACCAGCTCCTCGGAATTTCGTCTTTTTTTCTTGTTTTTCATGATTTGCAGCTAGCCGCCTTGCCAATCCGGCCGGCGTTTTTCCAGGAAAGCGCTCATGCCCTCGCGACCTTCTTGTGATGCCCGTCGGCGGGCCAGGATTTCGGCCGTTGCCACCTGCTGATCGTCAATCGACTGCTGCTCACTCATGCGTATGATCTCTTTGGTAACGGCCTGTGCTTCCGGCGCGCCTTGCAGCAGCAGCGCCACTTTTTGGCTCACGGTTTCATCCAGTAATTCGGCCGATGTCACTTGATGAATCAGACCGATATGCAGCGCTTTGTCCGTATCAAATTTCTCCGCAGTCAAGAATAACTCTCGCGCAGGGCCAGGTCCAATCTTTCGCAGGACAAAAGGCGAAATGACTGCCGGGGTAAGGCCTAACCGAACCTCGCTGAAGGCGAATGTAGCATGCTCCACGGCAATCACCATATCGCAGCAGCTAACCAGGCCCACACCACCCCCGATAGCTGAGCCATTAATACGGCCGATCACCGGCTTGGGGCAGCGGTCCACGGCATTCATCAGGTCAAAGATCGCCTGGCCATCAGCTACATTTTGCTGGAAATCATAGTCAGCCGCCGCGCGCATTGCGCCCAAATCCGCTCCGGCACAAAAAGTACGCCCGGATCCGGTAAGGATAACGGCGCGAACATCATCACGTGCACCCATTTCGTGAAACAACTTGGTCAGGTCAGCAATAAGCGGTGGATTTAAGGCATTATGCACCTGTGGCCGGTTTAAAGTCACAGTCAGTACACCACCGGCCAAGGCAGTTCGCAAAAGATTCTGTTCAGTATCCCCATTCATCCCTTAAATACCTCCCGTTTTATAAAAAAAACTCCCATCGCCAGGGACGAATGGGAGGATCATAAATCTGCGATCATTTTGGAATCATTACAGCCGGGCAGTTAATTAACCCATCTGTCTTTGGATAATCACTTAAACCGATTAATCAAGTGTGGATTCCTCTATCAACGGCTCCACCAATTCAGCATCGCCGGCAGCAATCGATTCACCTTCCGGAAGCTGGCCATTACTTGGCTTGTTCATGATCTGTTCAAATTCCTCACGATCAAGCGTTTCCACTTCCATCAACGTTTTCGCCAATTCCACCATTCTTTCTTCATTAGCGCGAATGATTTCCAGAGCCCTTTCATAGCTCTGTTTGAGAATTTTCTTAACTTCCTCATCTATCGATCTTGCCGATTCCTCGCTGTACTCTCGGCCGCCGCCACCCAGGTACCCATATTCACGTCCGAGGAAAGGATTGCCGGATCCACTACCGTAAGTCGGAAGTCCCAAGGCATCCGACATGCCATATTCCATCACCATGGCCCGCGCCCGCTGCGTAGCATTTTGCAGGTCATTGGAGGCGCCGGTGGTAATACGGCCGAAAAATACCTCTTCCGCCGCGCGTCCGCCAAGCCCCATGGCAATCTGATCCATGTAATATTCTCGGCTGAACAAGAAGCGATCTTCAGGAAGAGGCATCACATAACCTCCCGCGCGGCCGCGGGGGACGATGGTGATCTTTTGAATGGGATCGGTATTGGGCAAGAAGAAGCTTACAACCGCATGGCCGGCCTCATGGTAGGCGACGGTCTCTTTGTCTTCTTCACTCATGACCCGGCTTTTGCGTTCCGGGCCCATGAGCACGCGATCGAAAGCATCCTGGAATTCAAGGGTGCCAATAGTTCGTTTATTTCGACGGGCAGCGAATATGGCCGCTTCGTTAATCAGGTTTTCCAAATCAGCGCCCGAAAAACCGGCCGTCAATCTGGAGATATCTTTAAAACTTACTTCGCCGGAAATCGGCTTGCCCCGCGCATGAACAGCCAGGATTTTTTCACGGCCGGTCACGTCGGGTAGATCGACAAAGACCTTGCGATCAAAACGGCCGGGCCGCAAAAGAGCCGGGTCCAAGATATCGGCCCGGTTCGTCGCAGCCATGACGATGACGTTTGTCTGATTATCGAAGCCATCCATCTCAACCAGGATCTGGTTCAATGTTTGCTCCCGTTCATCATGTCCGCCGCCCAGGCCGGCGCCGCGTTGGCGGCCAACGGCATCAATTTCGTCGACGAATACAATCGAAGGCGCGCTTTGTTTTGCCTTCTCAAAAAGGTCGCGAACACGGCTGGCGCCAACACCGACGAACATTTCCACAAACTCAGAACCGGAAATATGGAAGAAAGGCACACCGGCCTCACCGGCTACCGCGCGGGCTAACAATGTTTTACCCGTCCCGGGAGGGCCGACCATCAAGACGCCTTTCGGAATGCGTGCTCCAACCTGGACAAACTTCTCAGGTTCACGTAGGAACTGCACAACCTCAACCAGGTCCTGTTTAGCCTCCTCCACACCGGCGACGTCGTCAAATGTCACCGTTGGCCGGTTACCATCATTCAAATTTTTGGCTTTACTACGGCCGAAACCAAAAATACTGTTTCCACCGCCGCCTTGCATTTGTCGAAAACCACGGGTAAATATCCAAATCAGCAGCAGTACCGGACCAAGCGAGATGATTATCGTAAAGAGCGTGTTCCAGGTCGATTGATCATTATTAATCCAGACCACGCCATTGTCAGCCAGGACCTCTTCCGTAATGCCGAAGTAGGTCAGTACTTCCTCCGGGCTGCTGCGCGAGTCGATAGTCGTACCGATTTCAGTGCCGTCTTTCATGGTCAAGGTAAGCGTGCTTCCGGTGACCGTGATCGTTTCAACATCACCGGCTTTTACCATTTCCATCGCTTCCGGCAAACCGATTTGTTCCGGTCCACTGAATCGACCGCTTAACCAGAGTTGTAATCCTAAAATAATTGCAAAGATCGCCAAAATCCACACCCAGGTGGGGATTGCAGGGCGATTGCCATTGGATTGATCATCCATAGCTAAATTTCTCCTGAAACAAAACTACGTTAAACGCTTCAGCAATTGAGATCGCAGAGAAGAACTCGCGACCATTTTACGCTATCGTAGTAGCGTTTCAAAAAACATAGGGGATAAGTCATTCTTCAAAATTTCGAGTTCGCCCTCTTCGGCACATTACTGCCGACGAGGTAAAACCCTTACTGTACTTTTTACCACTAGACGTTCCAGAATTCACCTTTCCTCTATATTTCTTATACAAGTTTAACGCCAACTCATTAGACATTCACAATACTTATAGCTCCCTGGGAGGTTTGGCCTGGAAGACAGCACGCTAAGCTCATATCCTGAAGCAGTTGACAAAGAAAGGGATTGGCGTAATATCGCGTTATGCAGCCTAACGCCACGGTTGATCAGGATACGTTGGCCGTTATCTGGCAGACGTTTACGCAGACAGGCAAGATTACCCGTTATCAAAAAAACTTGCTTGATCCAACCGTGCTGCTCTCCTGGCAGCGCTGCATGCCCCGCCTTAATCCACTGGCAACCCCACGATCATCTCCTGTTCGCGGGCAGCTGCTTTCCCCATTGCTGCGTGCCCAAAGCGACCTGATCACAATCGCCACACCTCTGATTGAGGATATATACCAACTCATTTTAGGATCAGGCTGCAGCATTATCCTGACGGACAGTTCGGCCTGTAATTTGTATATGGCAGGCGATGTGGAGGCCAAGGCGCTTATCGAATCACACAACCTGGGACTGGGATCCTACTGGTCAGAGGGCCAGATCGGTACTAATGCCGCCGGTGTTGCGTTGGTAAACGCCATGCCGGCTTACATCGTGGGTGCCGAACATTATTTCTCCGTCTTCCACCAACTTTTCAGCAGCGCTTCACCGATTCATAATCTACACGGCCGAATTCTGGGCACCATATGTGTTTGCGGCCCAATCGAGGCGGCGAATTCTTTCACACCTGCCCTGGCGATGTCCGCGGCTCTGGCCATCAGCAATCAGATCCACGCGGATTGGTCATTGGATGAATCAAACCACCGCCTGGGCGAAGTTAACGCCGTTCTCAGCGCCATATCGGAAGGCGTTTTAGCCTGGAATTTTAAAGGTGAGATTCACCACGTCAACGCCAAGGCCAGCTCGATGCTTGGTTTAAATCCCTTTACCATCGTTGGTCACAAGATTGATGAAGTAATCGAACTGCCGGAACTGGTCAGTAAGGCCATTGCCAACGATGAAGAACTGCGCAACCGGGAAGTGAGTTTCCAAATCAACGGCCGATCTATTCGCTCCTTGATCAGTCTTCGCGCAATCAAACACGCGGCGGATCAGCCCGTGGGATACATCGCCATGCTCCGCCCAATTGAACAGGTTCGCCAATTGGTCCAGCAGCAAGCGGGTACACACGCATCGCTGACAATTGACGATGTTTATGGTCAGACCCCGGGTATGCGCCGCGTCGTTAACCAATCACGCATTGCCGCACGAGGCACGGCTCCTGTTTTGCTGCGCGGCGAAGGCGGGGTGGGGAAAAATCACCTGGCCCAGGCGATCCATAATGATGGTGAGCGGGCATCGAAACCCTTTTTGGCCATTAACTGCCGGGCCATTCCCCATGAGTTGATGATCAGCGAACTGCTTGGTGAAGATGAAAGCGACCATATACGCCCCAGTAAATTTGAATTAGCCGACGGTGGTACATTGTTCCTGGATCAGGTCGATTCCCTTTCTCTGGAAATGCAGGCTGCCGTCTTACAAGTCTTCGAAACAGGCCACGTACTGCACTTAGGTGGGAAACAACCCATTCCCGTGGACGTGCGCATCATCGTCTCTACTTCTGAAGACTTGGAACAATTGGTAGGCGAAGGCAGTTTTCTACCTCATCTTTATTACCGTTTTGGGGTTTTCAATATTTACATTCCACCGCTGCGCCAGCGCACCGAAGACATCCCCCTGCTGGCCGAACGCTTTTTGGCTCGTATCACCCGGCGAGACGCCCGGGCTATGTGGATCGACGATACAGCCATGGAAGCACTTAAACGCTATCCCTGGCCTGGAAACGTTCGCGAATTAGAGAGCGTCCTGGAACGGGCGGCATACCAATCACGGGAAGGAATTATTCGGCTGACAAATCTGCCGGAAATGACCCGCCAGCGCAGGGTTATCACCGATCGTACGCAGCAGGCACAACAAGTTCTATCAGTAATGGAAGCGGAACAAGAAGCGATTATTCGTGCCGGTTGGGCCTGCCAGGGGCGTGTATCGGAAATGGCCCGCCAGCTGCAAATCGGCCGAACGACCTTATGGCGCAAAATGAAGCGCTATAATATCTCTCCTGAGCAGTTCAAGCAGAGGTCCTGAGATCAAAAAGAGCGCATCATGAGATGCGCTCTTTAATATTGATTAATCTTGAATATTGCGTTAGTTCAAATACTGCCGCAGATGTCCTGCAAAATTGGGATGGCGCAGTTTGCGCAGCGCCTCTTTTTCCAGCTGGCGAATACGCTCACGCGATAGGCCGAACATCTCGCCAACTTCTTTTAACGTGCGCGACTCACCATCTTGCAAACCATAGCGCAAACGCAAAATCCGCGCCTCGCGAGGTGTCAATTGGTCGAGGATATCTCCAATCTCTTCCGTCAGCATCTTGTTAGCCACGGACTCTGCCGGAGGTGGTGCTTCAATATCTTCAATGAAATCTCCCAGCTCGGCGTCGGACTCATCGCCTACCGGGCGCTCCAGGTGTACGGGCTGGCGGCTGGTACGCAGCATCCAGCGCACGCGCTCCGCGGGAAGTTCCATATGTTCCGCAATTTCTTCAGCTGTGGGCTGACGGCCGTACTCCTGCTCCAGCTCCTGGGCCACCTGGTAGAGCTTGCTAATCCGCCCACCTAAATGGGCCGGGATACGGATGGTGCGCCCATGGTTGGCTAAAGCTCTCGTAACCGCCTGGCGAATCCACCATGTTGCATACGTACTAAAGCGGTTGCCACGCCGGTAATCATATTTTTCTACCGCTTTCATCAGACCCACGTTGCCTTCCTGAATCAAATCAAGGAACTGGAGACCACGGCCACGGTATTTCTTGGCGATACTCACCACCAGGCGTGTATTGGCACGGATCAGATGAGCGCGAGCAGCCTCCCCAATTTCACATAAGGAAGACAGATGATCCTGTTCATCAAGCGTGAGGAAAATCGCATACTCATGAAGCGTAATCGTAGCTTCACGGCCTGCCTCAATCTTCATCGCCAGCTGCACCTCTTCTTCGGCCGAAAGCAGGCCTTGCTGGCCCATTTCGCGAAAATAGAGGCCAACCGAATCATCGATGGGCACGCTGCTTAAGTCGAACAGTGGAGCAGCATGAGGTTTACCTTCCAAATCGGCCGACTCACCTTCGGCACTGCTCCCATGCCCGTGCATATCCAGGGCATCTTCTTCCGTTTCATAAACGGTAACACCCACTGCTTGAGCTTCTTCGAGGAGCCCTTCTAAAAGGGGTAAATTGTTTTCAATATCGGGCAGGACCTCTAAAATCTGGTCATAGGTCAGATAACCCTGCTCCATTCCATCTTCAAGTAATGTGCTGATAATTTCATCATCAGCCGTCAATTGATTTGTCAAATCAGTCATAACTAAGCGCTAAGTACCTTTCTTCTAGTTTTCCGCCGGATGGGGTGACGGCTCGCCACCATTCTTCTGCTAAATTAATCCAACATCGTTGCAGTCTAGCATATTCGAGGATCAAAAGTCAAGGGGGTACCAATACACCATTATATCAATTTTAGAATTAAGTCAAAATCAATTGAATAAGGTCGCGAGATCTTCTAGTTTTTTAGCCAAACGGCCGTTTTCGATCGATTTCAAGGGGAAAGTGAGCTGCGCAGCAGGTTAAGCCAATTTCCACCCATAATTCGAGTGATATCTTCCTGGCCATAACCATATCCTTTTAAATGCTTGGCCAGCAGCGGAATATCGCCAATACTATCCATCGGCATGGGGATATCTTCCGCGCCAAAACCACCATCCATATCCGTCCCCAGGCCGACGTGTGTAGCATCCCCTAATACCTGGCAAATATGGTCAATATGGGCCGCCACATGGTCAAGTGTAACCTGCTCTTTCGGATCACCCATCCGCTGATTAGGACGCAGAAAGGGGTTGTACAGTACGATGCCGATAACGCCATCATGCTCTCCAATGCGTCGAATGATGGGGTCGCTTAACTGCCGCGGGCTGGGGACCAGGGCTTGCGCATTGCTGTGCGAGGCCATCAGCGGCCCATCATAAAAATCAAGCGCCTCCAACACGGCCTGCTCATTCATATGCGACAGATCGAGTATCAATCTCTCGCCGGCCATGATCTCCAGCAGTTCCCGCCCCTTTTCCGTCAGACCATAACGGCTGCTGCGGAACGAACCGGCCGCGTATTGTGTATCATCCCAGGCCGGCCCAATCGCCCGCACTCCTTTCTCAGCCCACAAGGCAACCTCTTCCGGTTCACGTATGGGATCAGCGCCTTCCATCAACAACATAATTCCCAATAGAGGTTCTTCATCATCTTGCGAACCGAGCACGGTCTCTAAGTCAGCCAGATCAGTGACAAGGCGCAGTTTATTCTTTTCCTCGTCGGCCAGGCGTCGGTAATAATCCAATTGTTCCATAGCCTGTTGGAAGGCCTGCTGCTGGTTGCGATATGTAAAACGATTGTCGCTGCCCATAACCGCCGAAGCGTACTCGGAGGCTGTAAAAAGGGTACCAAACACCAATACGCCGCCCGCTTCTCGCAGCTGTGGAAAGGAAACTGTGGCTACACCACGATGCGGATCGGGTTTTTCGCTTTCTCGGATCTGGTGTACATCTAAAAATAGATCACGGCCGTATTCTAGGGCATTGTAGGCGAGGTCCAGGTGTGCATCAACGTACTGCATCTTCAATCGTCGATCACGCTCCGCAGTGCGGCCAAATTAACCGGATCCATCTCCACTTCATGGCCATCGTCGTCTTTCTCTTTCTTGGGTGTTTCCAGGTGTGCGGCGTGATGGTCCCAACGAGGATCATTGACGAAGTTAGCAAAACCGGCCAGACCGATCTCCCCTTGCCCAATATGGGCGTGGCGATCCTTGCCTTCTCCCAGGCCGAATTTACTGTCATTGAAATGGAAGGTCTTAATTTGCTCCAGCCCCACTACGCGATCAAACTCGGCCAGGGTCTTTTCATAAGCATCGGGGGTACGAATGTCATAACCGGCAGCAAACACGTGGCAGGTATCGAAACATACGCCCAGGCGTGGATCAGGGCCGCCATGCTCCAGCAGCTGCGCCAGCTGTTCAAACGTAGAACCAAGGTTCGTCCCCTGGCCAGCCATGGTTTCCAGACAAACCGTAGTTTTAGGCGCGGACTCGGCCGTTTCTTTCAACAGACGGCGTAAACCTTTTGCGATAGCCGCCAGGCCGGCCTCTTCATCTCCGTCCGTATAGGAACCTGGATGAAAGGTAATAAATGGAATATTGAATGCACCGGCCCGCTGCACTTCCACTTTAAGTGCCTGGTAGGACTTCTCCCACAAATCGCCATCCGGTGAGGCGATATTGATCAGATAACTTGCATGGACAGCGACCGGATGAACATTTTTATATTCATCCGCCGCCTCTTGATAATCACTGATATCTTTCTCTGTTAACGGTTTCGCCTTCCATTGACGATTACTCTTCGTAAAAACGAGCATCGTGTCACAACCAACTTCGGCGGCGCGGGCGAAAGCTTTATAAACGCCACCGGCCGTACTGATATGCGCCCCTAATCTCATGGGTTCTCCCTGATAATTTAAACAACAACTATTTGATTGTAACGATTCTTAACAAGACGTGGCAGTCAATACTGATACTGGTCTGATAACTCGCTGCCAATAAAACCAATCGTTTCGCTGCCATCCAGTGCATAAACCGCGTCTCCCACTATCCGCCAGATCGGATTGCCGGCCAGATCGACAATAAGCTGTCCGTCAATCCGTCCGGTTGGTTCACCATCAAGTGTATAGAGGGTAGCGCCTTCAAAATATGCGAACTGTTCACCTTTGCGATCAATCAAGCCTTTCATATCACCCCCATCATGACAAGGCAGGCTACGGAATTTCAAACTCAGCCCGGACATCGCCCGCGTCGTCATATAACACAACTCTATCACCACTTTTCCAAAGCGCTTCCTCACGTCCCCAAAAAAGATCCGTTGCGTTGTCCTGTCCTGCTCCCGTGTGCAAGTAAATGCCCGCGCCGCCGCCATATAACGTAAGCTGTCCGAATGTATACGTGTTTCCCATCTGATCGGTTAATTTCCAATTGCGCATGGAGGCCTCGCTGCTGCCGTTGTTTACAATCTGGATTGCTTCCAAAGAAGTCTGCCCCGGCGAGACGACGTCGGCGATTACCAATTCAGACGCGCCTTCAACAGCTGCAATCGTAGGGATCGGCGTCGGCCGTTGCCCATCTGCGCTCACTACTTCTGTCTCTGCTGCATCTTCATCTTCTTCAGAATCAGGCAAAGAGGCATCCTTTGCGGGAATAATGAGCTCTTGTCCCACCGACAGAAAATTAGGATTATCGATGCCGTTAACATCCATAATCGTCTCGACCGCAATATCATATTTCAGACTTATCTGGCCTAAAGTATCGCCCGTTTGCACAATATGCGTTTGCGGTCCGCCAGATTCCACCACTGTTACTGAACCCGGCTCTTCCGTAGGCGATTCCTCAACGGAAGTGGAATTTTCCGTGACAGGTTGGGCAACTTCTGCGCTGCTTTCTTGTGTTAAAACAGCTGCTACCGGCTCAACCTCCGGCGTTCGTCCCTCCCACCACCACAAAATTCCTAAAATGATGGCGGCTGAAACAAGGATATTGAGTAAGAGAAAGGGTAACATGCGGCGAAATGACATCATTCACTCCGGGCTTACGGCAATTAATAATCGCTGATCCATCACTGCCAACACCATCATAAAGATTTGGATAACCCAAATAAATCAGAGACAATATTGATGATCGCAGATACTAATATATTAACTCACGAGTCAACCTATTTCAAAGGACTGCCGATGTCGCCAGCAATAAAAACTCTATTTATCAGCGCCGAGGTAGCCCCTTTCGCCAAAACTGGTGGTTTGGGCGATGTTGGAGGCTCTTTACCCAAAGCCCTGGCCGAGTTAGGACACGATATACGCGTTGTTATGCCCGCGTATAAAAACATCGAGGAGAACTATCCCGGCGTCGAGCCTATGGAAGGCCAGCTCGATGTCCCCATGGGGTTTGGCTTTGGGACGATTCCCTGCGGGGTGTTTCAAAGCACACTACCCGGCAGCGAGGTTCCCATCTATTTTATCGCCGAATGGCATCTTTTTAAGCGAGATGAAATTTATGGCTACTGGGACGATCCTTACCGCTTCGCCTTTTTCAGCATGGCCGCCTTGCAGCTGACAAAGGCCCTCGATTGGAAACCTGACCTTCTGCATGCGCATGACTGGCATACGGCGCCGGCCATCACCTGGCTCTCCACGGCCGGCCAAATGGATCCCTGGTTTCAAGGCATCGCTTCAGTTTTCACCATTCACAATCTCGCCCATCAGGGCAAGACAGACTGGCACATCTTCGACTACATGGGCATTCAAACCCATTCTTTAGCCGAAGAAGGGTTCGGCGAAGTAAATTTCATGGCTCGCGGTATTTACCACGCCACGATGGTCAATACTGTCAGTCCCAGCTACGCGCGAGAGATATTAACCCGAGAGGGGGGCGCCGGCCTGGATGGCCTGCTCCGCCACCGCGCCTACGATGTACATGGCATCCTGAATGGATTGGATTACGACCACTGGAATCCGGCCACGGACGCGCGTCTGCCCCATCATTTCAGCCTTGAGGACCTGGGCCCGCGGCTCGAAGATCGCCGCGCGCTGCAAGAATATGCCAGCCTACCGGTCATAGACAATATCCCAATTTTGGCTATGGTTTCCCGGCTGGATTGGCAAAAAGGCCTGGATTTGATGGGCCATGTGATCCATTTATTGATGAACGGATTTGCTGGGGAGGCCCAGTTCGTTGTCTTAGGTACGGGTGAAGAGCATTACGAGCAGATGTTTGCCCAACTGGCTGCGTATCACAAACAGAAAATGACCGCCTTCCTAGCCTATAATGCCGGCCTAGCTCCCCTAATATACGCCGGCAGTGATATGTTCCTCATGCCCTCGCTGTTTGAACCCTGCGGCTTAGGCCAGATGATCGCCATGCGCTACGGCAGCGTTCCCATAGTGCGCGCGACCGG
This sequence comes from Promineifilaceae bacterium (SeqCode), assembly GCA_046259485.1. Classification (GTDB taxonomy): domain Bacteria; phylum Chloroflexota; class Anaerolineae; order Promineifilales; family Promineifilaceae; genus JAACFF01. The sequence continues at coordinate 20,872 of JBJYWP010000091.1, forward strand.
CGGTCTGGCCGACACAGTCCACGACAGTATCACGGGCTTTAGTTTTCATGAGTTTAATGTCGAATCATTCTGGCATGCCATACAACGCGCCATTTACATTTACAACATGGACAAGGACAGTTGGGGCAAGATTCAGCTGAATGGCATGATGGCCGATTTTTCCTGGTCGCGTTCGGCGCAGGGTTACCAACAACTTTATGAATGGGCGATTGCCCGCACGGTAGGGGGTTAAATTATGGATTTTCCGCGCGCCGCCGGTGTACTAGTTCATCCCACATCTTTTCCCAGCCGCTACGGTATCGGTGATCTTGGCGGCTCTGCCTACCAATTTATCGATTTCCTGGCCAACGGCCGTCAATCATTGTGGCAAATTTTACCACTTGGCCCTACCAGCTATGGCGACTCGCCTTACCAGAGCTTTTCCGCCTTCGCCGGCAACCCGCTGCTGATCAGCCCGGACAAACTGGTCGAGGCGGGATTCCTGACCCACGAAGTGGTTTCCGAAGTACCGGCATTTCCCGATGACAAGGTGGACTATGGCTGGGTGATCGATTACAAAAACCAGTTGCTGCGGCAGGCATTTGATCATTTCCAACAGTTCGGCCGTGATGACCAACGCGAGGCGTTCGATGCTTTCTGTGCGGAACAAGCTTCCTGGTTGGAAGATTTTGCCCTCTTTATGGCCTTGAAAGTTTATCATATGCATCAGGATGGCGGCGTCTGGAACACCTGGCCATACGACATCGCCCATCGCAAACCTGAAGCCATTGCCTGGTGGTCGGAATACCTGGCCACAGATGTCCGTTTCCATAAATTCCTGCAGTTCCTTTTTTTCAAACAATGGCTGGAGCTGAAAGCTTACGCCAATGAACGAGGCATTCAAGTCGTTGGTGACATTCCCATTTTCGTCGCTTTTGACAGCGCGGATGTCTGGGCAAACCCGGAGCTTTTCTACCTGAATGATGATGGATCACCGGCGGTGGTAGCCGGCGTTCCACCTGATTATTTCAGCGAGACGGGCCAACGCTGGGGGAACCCTCTCTACCGCTGGTATGAAATGAGCCAGCGCGAATATACCTGGTGGACAGAACGCCTAACTATGTGCTTCATTCAGGCTGATATTGTCCGCATCGATCATTTCCGCGGCTTTGACGCTTACTGGGAAATACCCGCATCCGAACCTACGGCCGTCATTGGCAAGTGGATCAAAGGACCGGGCCAGTCCTTTTTTGACGCGATGGAGGCCAGCCTTGGCGAACTGCCGCTCATTGCCGAGGACCTCGGTTTAATCACCCCTGAGGTCGTCGCCCTGCGGGATCGCTTCAATTTTCCCGGCATGAAGATTTTGCAGTTTGCCTTCGGCGGCGAACGGAACAGCCAGTTTCTACCCCATACTTTTGACAAAAACTGCGT
>JBJYWP010000092.1:0-15730 GCA_046259485.1 Promineifilaceae bacterium (SeqCode)
ACCAGCATGATCAGCGTGTGCACGATATGCTTGACGCCGTCGGCGACCATCAGGCTCAGCAGTCCCAGCGGCTGCAGCAGCACAACGGCTACTCCCAGGTAAATCAGGATGCTAACCACGCCGGCCAGTGCGGGGCGCAATGTATCCTTGCGCGCATAAGAAGCATAGACAAGCATCTGATCAACGGCTGCGAAAGGCAGGCCGAAGAGGTAAAAGCGCAGAACGTGCGCCGTCGTCGCCGAATCTTGCGCCGTAAATTGGCCGCGCTCAAAGAGCAGGCTAACAATCGGTAAGGCGAGGACAAATAATCCGGCGGTTGCGGGTAGAATAAGCGTGATCACAAGCCGCAGACCTTCAGCCAGGGTCTGTTTGAATTCGGATAGATGGCCGTTCGCCTGGCGGGAGAGGGTAGGCAGCGTGGCGATGGAAACGGCCGTTACCACCAATCCCAAGGGGAACTGGTAGAGCGTCGTGGCAAATTTCATGAAGGAGATGCTCTGATCGCCTGTTCGCGTGGCCAGATTGTAACTTAAGGCGATCGCCAGCTGGTTGATGACCAGCCCGGCGACGATAGGCGTGTAGAGCCCCAGAATGCGCCTGACCGCCGGATGCCGCCAATCGAGACGCCAGCGCAGCTGGGCGTCACGCAGGGGGATAAGCTGTACAGCGATCTGGAGAATGGAACCCAACAAAATGCCCCACACGAGACTTTCAATGCGTTCAGGAAAGAGCAGGGCGACGACAACAACGGTGCCGTTGAAGACCGCGCCGATAAAAGCGGGCACAACGAAGCGCTTTAAGGCATATAGTGCGCCGGTAAGGATGCTGGCGACGCTGAGAAATAGAATCGCCGGAGAGGCCATGCGCATCAGGCGAATGGCTGTTCCTGTCAACTGCGGATCGTCGAACTCGTTTGCCCCAACAAGCCAGGCGATTTGTGGAGCAAAGACTATCACCAGGGCGACGACGAATAGTAGAACGGCCGTGGCTACGCTGAGAACGGTGCTTACCACGGACCAGAGTTCCTGGCGCCGTTCTTTGGCCGCGTAATCGCTGAAAACAGGCACCAATGAGGAATTGACCATCCCACCGATGATCAGGTCGTAGAGGCTGTTTGGGACGTATGCGGCCACCTCAAAAGCGCTTAACAGCCCGGAAGCTCCAAAAAGGCCGGCCTTGACCATTTCTCGGACCAGACCCAACAGGCGGCTGGCGACATTGCCGGCGGCGAGGATAGCCGCGGCGCGCACAACCGCGGGATCCTGGTCCCGAGGTGAATCGCCGGCTGCTTCAAGTAAGGGTTCAAGGCCACGAGATAGTGGCTCACCCGAATCGGCGACGTCGGATGGCTCGATCAACTAATCAATTCCTTCAGGGGGCTAAATGCTTGCCTGCGTCCAGCATTCTAACGCCGCCAACTTAGAGGGGCAACACAACTTACTGATGCTTCACCGATGAATAGGCTATGTTGATGAAGAGAGTACCTTGAAATAGGCCGGAAGTAACCAGGCGGGTTACTCCCCAGCATGGGCGCTAAATCGGCGCGTAGGGGCCAAAGCGGTAAAAGATGGTTCCGAATTGGAAAAGCACGGCGAAGGTAAGCACCCATTGGGCGCGATTAGAATCATCCCCTCGCAGCCAGTAGAGGAAAACAAATGGCAAGAAGACCAGGGAAAAGGCGGCGTAGAGGATGTGAATGGCTGGTTCAGTGAGAAACTCGCCGTAACCATTCAGATAAAGGAGAGCACCAAGGCCGGCCTGGATGAAAATCATGATTTGCCCGATAACCAGGGCGCCTAAGAAATTGCCGCTTATACCCTGGCCGCGAATCGCGCGCCAGAGGCTCCAAATGCCCAGGATGAGTAGATATAACCAGACCGTATTGGCAAACCGTGCATGTATGACGACAATTGTATCCATAGTTATTCAACCAATTTTTATTGAAACATCGTAGTTTAACCATCCCTTGATAACCTGCCAAGAAAAGGACTTTTTAGCGGTTTGCGTTACAATCCTATCCAATGGGAACAGACGAAGAATTAACTATCGACCAGGCATACGAAGAAGCGCTTGATTTTCTCTACAGTTTTATCGACCTGGAGCGAAGGACGTTAGACCGCTATCAGGCCAGCAAGATGGACCCCAGCCGCCCGCGCAGATTGTTGGAGCTGCTTGGTAATCCGCAAGAACGCTACCCGGCTTTGCATATCGCCGGAACAAAAGGCAAAGGTTCGGTGGCGGCGATGAGCGCTTATGGGCTCCAGGCATCAGGGCTGCGCGTAGGCCTCTATACATCGCCCCACCTGCGCGACTTCCGCGAACGCATTCGCGTGCTTAACGCGGATGATACGGATGGCAAGATCGGTAAAGCGGATTTTGTTAAAGCATTGGATAGAGTGAAGGGTATTGTCCCCGAATTTCCCAACATCACCTGGTTTGAGATAGTTACAGCAGTAGCCTTCTGTTATTTCGCTTTGCAGGAAATTGATGTGGCTGTTATTGAAGTCGGGTTGGGGGGACGCCTGGATGCGACCAATGTCCTGACGCCGCTTAAATCCGTGATCACGAGCTTGAGTTATGACCATACCAGTCTTCTTGGTGACACTCTGGCTGAAATCGCCTTCGAGAAGGGCGGAATTATCAAGCCAGGTATTCCCGTTGTTTCCGCGCCGCAGGAGCAGGAAGCGCTGCATACTCTGGAGGATATCGCTGCCGAGCGTGGCAGCAGGTTAGAGGTCGTGGGCCGTGAATGGCAGTATGAAGGTGGATATCACCAATTAACGGTCACAAGGTCGCCTGATGAGGCATATGTTCCGCAGGGGACGATTTTTGAGATCGCTTTATCGGGTACGTTTCAATTAGAAAATGGGATGCTGGCTGTTGCTGCCTTAGAGCCATTTTACGAGCGTTTTCCGCAGGTCACCTTGGAGACGATTCAGGAAGGTCTGGCTTCCGTAGAATGGGACGGCCGTTTGCAGCTCGTACTGAACGAACCCGGCCTGCCGGCGCTGTTAGTCGATTCCGCTCATAATCCACATTCAGCCGGAAAACTAGCCGCTGCGCTGCAAGAAGATTTTCAATATAAACGCCTGTGGCTTATTTTCGGTGCGCCGATGGACAAAGCCATTCCCCCGATGATGGAAACACTCTTTCCGCTGGCCGATCAGGTCATCGTCTCCGCGGCCGATCACCCGCGCGCTGCCCAGCCTGAAGCGCTGGCCGCACAAGCATCTGAGCTTGGCTTCACTGTGCAAACGGCCGAGACGCCTGGGGAAGCGCTTCTGATGGCTTTTAGCCAGGCTGGTGAAGAGGACTTGATCTGTGCTGCCGGCTCGATCATCTTTATTGGTGATTTGCTAAATCAATGGGACGTTCTACAATCACGTATTCTGCTTCCTAGAGGTTAATGCTGCATAGGATTAAGTATGCAATTTGAAGACGATTTTGAATTCGATCAAATTCCGGATTTTTTGGCGACATTTCCGGATCTAAAAGCAACAGTCTTTCCCGAAAGGGATACCTACACCGAAGACGGCATGATTGAATGCCCCTTTCTCGCACTGCGAGATGTGGTGCTTTATCCGCAAATGGTTATGCCGCTCTTTGTGGGGCGTGAGCGTTCGCTGATCGCTATCAAAGCGGCCGCGGCGAATGATGAGAATTTAATTGTCTCGGCCCAAAAAGATGCTGACTTACAAGACCCCTTATTTGATGACATTTATGTGACAGGCACGGAAATCGTCATGGGACGTACGCTGCGTCTCCCTGACGATACGATCAGTGTGCTGGCTCAAGGGCGGCGCCGCGTGCAGCTGGTTGAGTTCACGCAGTTCGAGCCTTACGTTCGCGTCAGGGCGCGGGTGATCGATGAGCCCATAGATTGGCAAGACACCACGGAAGCCTTGATGCGCGCCGTGTTAACGCTCTTCGAAAAGGTGGTTTCGCTGAATCGAAATATCCCTGAGGATGCCTATACTTATGCCCTCAATATAGACGAACCGGGTTGGATTGCCGATTTCATCGCCTCCACGCTCTTTATTCCCCTGGATACGCGGCAGGAAGTTCTGGAAACAATAGATCCAACCGAACGGCTGCAAAAGTTGAGCATCATCCTCGCTAAAGAACTCAGCGTTTTGGAATTGGAAGATGAGATTCATTCGCAGGTGCAGCAGGAAGTCGACCGCTCCCAGCGGGAATACTTTTTACGCGAGCAAATGCGCGTCATCCAAGGCGAATTGGGCGAACTGGATGTTTTTACACAGGAAATCTCCGAACTGCGCGATTCTATCGAACAGAAGAACCTACCGGTTGAAGTACGAGCGCGCATCGACCGCGAATTAAAACGCCTGACGGCGATGCCCCCGATGTCCCCGGAAGTGGGCATTATCCGTACCTACGTAGATTGGTTAGTAGAGCTGCCGTGGACGGAACGTTCAACTGATAATCTGGATGTGCAGCATGCGGCCAAAGTGTTGGATTCCGATCATTATGGGTTAGAGAAGATCAAAGACCGCATTTTGGAATATATCGCAGTGCGCCAGATCGCTCCGGATAATATGCGCGGATCCATTCTATGCTTTGTCGGCCCGCCAGGAACCGGTAAGACCTCTTTGGGGCGCTCTATCGCCCGCAGCCTGGGCCGTGAATTTGTGCGCATGAGCCTGGGCGGCGTCCGCGATGAGGCGGAAATCCGCGGCCACCGGCGCACCTATATTGGCGCCCTTCCGGGACGGATCATCCAGGCAATGCGCCGCGTTGGTACGGTTAACCCGTTGTTTATGCTGGATGAGATTGATAAGCTGGGCCTTGATTTCCGAGGCGATCCGGCCGCGGCTCTTTTAGAAGTGCTCGACCCGGAACAAAATAACACCTTCGCCGATCATTACCTGGAAATGGATTACGATCTCTCCCAGGTACTCTTTATTACCACGGCCAATTACCTGGACACTATCCCCGACGCCCTCTTAGATCGCATGGAAGTGATCGAATTTTCCAGCTATATGGAAGAGGAAAAGCTGGAAATCGCCCGCCATTTTCTTCTGCCGCGGCAGTTAGAGAAGCATGGCCTGAAAGACAAAGGCGTGCGTCTGGATGATGACGCTTTACAAACGATCATCCGCCAATATACGAGGGAGGCCGGAGTACGCAATCTTGAACGAGAGATCGCCTCGGTGTGCCGCAAAGTGGCTCGCCGCCTGGCTGAAGGCAAGCGCTATCCGCGGCGCGTAACTGGTAAGAAGGTTCGCGAACTACTTGGGCCGCCCTATTTTACTGATGAGGGTCTGCCCGATAAGGATGAAGTGGGTATTGCCAACGGCGCGGCTTGGACGCCATCCGGCGGCGAAATCATGACCGTGGAAGTGAATCTCATGCCCGGCAAGGGGAGCTTAACCCTGACCGGACAGCTGGGAAATGTCATGCAGGAAAGCGCCCAGGCGGCTCTCACTTATACGCGCAGCATCGCCGATAAAATGGGCATTGAGCAGCAGACATTTGAGAATGTCGATATCCATATCCATCTTCCGGAAGGCGCCGTTCCTAAAGATGGCCCGTCAGCCGGGGTGACTCTGGCGGTAGCCCTGGTCTCAGCCTTTACCAACAGCCCCATCCGCCGCGACGTGTGTATGACGGGCGAGATCACACTACGCGGTCGCGTCCTACCCGTCGGCGGCGTGCGTGAAAAAGCACTGGCGGCGCGGCGCACGGGAATCAAAACCTTCCTCCTGCCGCGTAAGAATGAGAATGATCTGGAGCAGATTCCCAAGAAATTGCGCAAGGACCTGGATATCATCCTCATCGATACAGCCGAAGATGTGTTGAAGGCTGCGTTACTGCCCCCGCTGGAAGTGGAAAACGACGCGGCGGACGAAGAAGAATAGGGCGTAATCAGACCCAGTTTTCGATCTTTTCTTTCACGCTGCTAATAAACGCATCGGCCGTCGCCCCATCCAAGATACGATGATCAAAGGTGAAGCTGGCATAGGCTAACGGCCGTATGGCGATTGCATCATCAATCACTTTCACCCGCTTTTCAATTTTGCCGATGCCCAGAATGCCCGCCTGCGGCTGGTTGATGATCGGCGTGGCCAGCAGGCTGCCCGACGTGCCGTGATTGGTGATCGAGAAGGTTCCCCCCTGGACCTCATCCGGTTTTAAAGCTTTGCTTCGTGCCCGTTTGACGAGATCGTTTATATTTCTGGCCAGACCTAACAAATTCAAACCATCAGCCCCTTTGATCACCGGTACAATCAACCCGTCAGGAATAGCTACGGCGATGCCGATATTGATCGGCCGTTTGAGCAGGATTCCTTCATCCGTCCACACGCTGTTGGCCAGGGGATGCTGCTTGAGTGCTTCAACGACGGCGGCGACGATATAGATGGTGAAGGTCAGCCGGGCGCCGTCTTGTAGAAACTGTTTCTTGTTTTCGTCACGGTGCCTGGCAACGGCCGAAAAATCGAATTCAAAAACGGTCGTGGCATGGGGACTGGTTTGCTTGCTGCGCACCATATGGCCGGCGATGGCCCGGCGCATTGTATCCAACGGTAGAAGTTCATCCCCCGCAGCCAATGTTACCGGCTGGTACGTTCCCTTTTCTTCCACGGGCTCTTTTGGCGGTTCCGCGATAACTTCAACGCGCGGTTCCGCGGCTGCCGGCGTGCCAGCCGGTTCCAACGGCCGTTCCTCAACATAGGCCAGGATATCGCGCTTGGTGATCCGGCCTTCTTTGCCGGTACCCATTACCTGATTCAAGTCGACGTTATGTTCGGCAGCGATACGGCCGACAACTGGGCTGATGCGGCCGCGATACTCTCGGGCACGGCCGTTTGCTGCCCGGTCCTGAACGGCGGGGACCGGCATACGCTCTTTGCCCTCCTCGCCGATCACGGCGACAACGGCATCTACGGGCACGACATCTCCTTCGGCCGCCCGCAGCTCGAGCACAACGCCCGATACTTCACTCATTAGCTCCGTCGTTACCTTATCCGTTTCCACCTCGGCGACCGGTTCGAACGCCTCAACCCTGTCGCCAGGCTTCACCAGCCAGCGGATCAAAGTGCCTTCAAAAACGCCTTCGCCCATTTCTGGGAGGATGATTTTGTGAGTCATAAGTGTTAAGTTGGTCAGTTCATCAGTTACTCAGTAAGTCAGTATTTTTGATTTACTGAGTAACTGATGAACTGAAATACTGATAAACTTTCTCATTTATTGCTGCCATTTCCCCTAAAAACATCCGGATATCGTCCCGGATTGGCCTCGTGCATCAGGTCGTAAACGACATTGAAGATATCGCCGGCCTGGGGTTTTGAAAAATAACCCCCGTCCGTTCCATAAGCGGGTCTGTGTTCGGTGGCAGTTAAAGTGCGCGGCTCGGAATCGAGCCAGTAATAGCCGCCTTGTCGCTCAATTACCTGCTGCATCAGATAGGCGGTTGCCCCGCCGGGGACGTCTTCATCGACGAAGAGGATTCGACTGGTTTTCTTGAGCGATTCCAGGATACAGCTGTGGCGGTCGAATGGCAGCAGCGTTTGTACATCAATGACTTCGGCATCGATATGTACTTGATCGAGCATCTCCGCGGCCTCCAGGGCAACCCGGCAGGCCGCGCCATAAGTGACAATAGTGATGTCCTCTCCCTGGCGCAGAATTTCAGGTACGCCGAGCTCCATGGTGATTTCAGCGATATTATCGGGCAGGCGCTCTTTACGGCGGTAGCCGTTCAGTACCTCGACGACCAATCCCGGCTCATCACTCAGCAGCAGCGTATTATAAGCGGCTGCTGCGCGCACCATATCCCGCGGCACGACGACGTACATACCCCGTACCAGGTTAAGAATCCCGGCCATCGGCGATCCTGCGTGCCAGATACCTTCCAGACGATGGCCGCGGGTGCTGATGATCAGCGGTGCTTTTTGCCCGCCGGCCGTGCGCCAGTGCAGGGTAGCCAGGTCGTCGGCCATACCCTGCAAGGCGAAGAGCAGGTAGTCGAGATATTGGATCTCGGCAATCGGCCGCAGCCCGCGGATGGCTAAACCAATCGCCTGGCCGAGGATCGTTGCTTCCCGGATTCCCGTATCCGAAACGCGCAGCGGACCGAATTTTTCTTGCAGTCCGGCCCAGGTCTGGTTGACTCCGCCGAGCAGCCCCACATCCTCACCGAAAGCGATGACGCGCGGGTCGCGGGCCAGCATAGCGTTAAAAGCGGCGTTTAAGACCTCGAATCCATTTAGTTCGGGTGAATCCGCGGAATAGACAGGTTCGACCGCGGCAACTTTAAGCGCCGATTCCTCTGATTCGCTGTAGAGATGGCCGGCCAACTGGGCCTTGTTTGTCCTAACCAGATCAGCTTTCCATTTCAACAATTTCTCGCGGGTTGGGGAAGGGGAATCGGCCGTTAGTACCAGCGCCTTTTGGGCCGCAGCGAGGATATCTTTGCGAAAAGGGGTCTGCTTGTGCAGTAAATCGTCGAGTAGTTTTTGCATCGGGGCGGGGTCCGCCAATCCTGGCTGTAAGCGGCTCATGATATCGGCCAGTTCCTGCCGTTCGCGAAAGATGGGTAAAGAGAATGCCTTCCAGGCTTTGAGGCGAATATTCTCCACAAGCTTGCGTGCATTACGTTCGATCTGATCCAGTTCGCCCGTCTGCACGATTCGCTGGTCAATGATCCATTCGCGGAACTTTTGGATGCAGTCAAAATCCTCTTCCCAGGTCAGACGCGTCTCCGGTTTGTAGCGTTCATGGCTTCCGGAGGTGGAATGGCCTTGCGGTTGGGTCATCTCGATGACGTGGATAATTGCCGGTACATGGTCGCGGCGCGCTGTTTCGGCTGCCTTCGCGTAGACCTCTATGAGCGCCGGGTAATCCCAGCCTTTAACGGTGTAGATATCAAATCCATCTCTTGAACCGGGCTCACGCTGGAACCCTGAGAGGAGCACTGAGAGATTTTGCTTGGTGATTTGTAAATCGTTGGTAACGGATATGCCGTAACCATCATCCCAGATTGAAACCACCGCCGGAGCGCGCAGCACGCCGATGGCGTTGATCGTTTCCCAGAAATGCCCCTCGGCCGCGGCGGCATTGCCGATGGTACCAAAGGCGACTTCATTCCCGCCGCGTGAGAAGCCGGTCATATTTTTTAGCTCGTCCAGTTCGCGGTAAAGGCAGGAGGCGTAGGCGAGACCGGCCAGTTTGGGCATCTGGCCGGCGGTCGGTGAGAGATCGGCCGCGCTGTTGTAGAGTTCGGTTTGATTGCGCCAGCTGCCGTCAGGATTGAGTAGGCGCGTGGCATAATGGGAATTCATCTGACGGCCGGCGGAGTGCGGATCGGCCGTTACATCGGCGTGCGCATAGAGCTGGGCGAAAAACTGACTGATATTGGATTGGCCCAGGGCGAACATGAAGGTCTGATCACGATAGTAGCCGGAGCGGAAGTCGCCGCGGCGAAATGCTTTGGCCATCGCCACCTGAGCCAGCTCTTTGCCGTCACCGAAGATGCCGAATTTAGCTTTGCCGCTTAAAACTTCGCGACGGCCGATTTCGCTGGCTGCGCGGCTCTGCACCACCAGACTGTAATCGCGCAGAATTTCTTCGCGGCTCAAGACAAGCCGCTGCTTTTGGGCATCTTGTGTGCCGGTCTGCTTTTTTTGCAATTCATCTGTATTCTTATTCATCATCCAATCTAGGTCCATTCAATTTCTAAGCCGGAAATTCTGATACTGGAAGGCAAAAGAAGCGGTCGAGAACAGGCAACTAATATCTGTCCGTAGGTTACCCGCGATAATTTGCTGTTATAAGAATGGTGATGAACTGGCAGTTAAATCGATGTGTGAATATTGGCGCCGGTTTGCACTGTTTCTGCGGCTCATAAAAAGCCCATACCTCCACGTACGAGATTCAGTGTTATTGGGAATTACTACTATCTTAGCACAAATTGGCTGTTGGCCAATGCCCTAATCCGCTTATAGGCGGCTGCTTCTCAATCGCTGCTCATTTTTCTAAGGCAGAGGGTGGTAGATGATGTTCTACTTTTCCAGCGGCGTGACCGAGAGGTTGTCGAAATAGACGCGGACCCCGCCAAAACCCAGGGATTGGGCGAAGAGGCCTACATCGCCTGACTCGAATTTATTATCCGTGACCCGGCCGACTTCTTTGTCGTTTACAAAGAAGATGAGATTGCCGCTTTCGGCAACGACGCGCAGTTTATTGGTCTGGTTGAGGCCGGTATTGACGGCCGTTGATTCGAACCAGTGTCCGCCGATGATCGATTGGTCTTCAACCTCGCCTACATAACGGCCGATCCACACATAACCGTCGCCGCTGACTTTAAAGAGGTAAAAATCGCCATTATCCGTGTCCGCGCGGAAGATTAGGCCGAAGCCATTGTCCAGCGGCCCTTCGACCTGTGTCGCTTCTACCTCGTAGATACCGTCTTTGAAATCGCGGCCGGGGGTCGCCCAACGGCTGATATCGTCGCCGATAATAAACAAGTCATAGACGCCATCATGGATTGAGCCTTCGGTATAGGTGTCGCTGCCCGTGCGCCAGCTTCCTTCGCTGTCGAATGTTTCCACGTATGGAGTATCGCTGCCATTACAGGCGGCTAGAGCCAATAAGCTTAGTATGAAAATGAATGGAATCAGCAAGCGACGTAAACGCATTTGTTCTCTCTTTCAAATTATTCCCAGAATGAATCCCGCGGCTAAATCAACCAAATATGTATATGAAAGGTGTAGCATATCCTTCAGGTTGTGCGGCCGTGATCCTTTATTCAAGTTCATGGTTGTTCAAATTCATGGCTGTTCAACTTCATGCCTGTTCAAATTCATGGCAATATAAAGGTTACCCTACAATTGAATGCCACACCCTGTGCGGACCTTGAGGGCATTATAAGCTGCATAGTTTATTGTAACCACGCTTAATCGGGCAGGCTATTCCAATCGATATCTGCTAACAATGCTCCATCAGCGATCGGCCGTTCGCCAAAACCAAATCACCAAAACAAGCAGGAATATAAGCGTGATCAGCGTGATACCCACGCCCCATTTCCAGGCCGGAGGTTCGAACTGCATTTCAATCAAGTGCGTTCCTTCGTTAATGGCCACCGCGCGCAGGGCGTAATCGGCGACGAGAATAGGTGTTTCCTGGCCATCGACCGTCGCCCGCCACTGCGGGTGGTGGATGTCACTCAGCAAGAAATAGGCGGGGCGGTCCGTGGTCACTTCAAAGGCGGCGTAGTTGGGTTCATAGGCCAGGACGGTAATTGACGATTGGCCCGCTTCTTGTTGCAAAGGCTGTCCTTCTTCGAGAATAACCACCTGCTGCGGATCAAAAGATTCCTCATGTATGGCTGTAAAAGCGGCGTTATGATCGGCGACGACCTGGGCATTGTGCAGCACCATTGCCCGCGGCAGGGCCAGGGTATTGAGATAGATCGTCACATCGGGATCTTCATCGAGGATGGGCACAATGATCGCCGTATCTCCCGGCGGCCCTGATTTCCCGGCGACGATGTACTTGGTGCCTAAGAGATTGTACATAGGCGAACCACGGTAACCGACCGAGCCAATATAGACGGCGTAATTAGCGAGTTCTAAGGGGTTATACACGCCGTCGATGCTGTACAGCCCTTCCAACTGCGGCAGGTTGGGCTGCCAGGCGGAGGTGGAAATTTCCACGCGCTGCAAACCGGCGTTTTCTTTGAGGAATGTCAGGGCTGGGCTGCCGGCGGCGAAAGCCTTTTCCGGGTCATTGGGTTCGAGTTCCGCGTACCAGCCGAGGGCGATCAGGTCCACGGCCAGCAGGAGAACGCTCAGCAGGCCGAAGGTCTTAGCCGTGATCCGCTCCTTGCTCCGGCCCCAAATCAAGAGCCAGCTGCCCAGGGCTAAGAGGGCGAATGCCCCAATGGCCAGCAGCATTTGCTGCTGATGTTGGGGGACGCTTGGTAAAGAAGTGCGGTACTGCCAGAAGAGCAGGGCGAGAACGGCCGTTCCTAGCAGACCCGCGACAATTAAATAGCGGCGCAAAGGAAGCGGCCGTTCAATAAGCTTGGCCATCCCAATTGCCGCCAGTCCGGCCAGCGAAAAATCGAGCAATAGTACAAAGCGCGCCGGTACCTGGAAAGGGAAGGCGGGTACGAGGCGTACCAGCAGTGGATAAAGCGGTGTATTATTTCCCAGGGCTAATACGAGGAAGAGCAGGGTTGAAACGGCAAAAAAGCGTGTCAGCCGCGAACGGTCACTGACCAACCCCACCCCGGCCAGGAATAGGGTCAGCACACCGACATAGCCATATTCCACCCGCGGCCAATCACCCCAGAAGCGCACCTGGCCACGGCCGTAAAAATCGGGGGCGAATAAGCCCAACAAGCCGCGCCAGGGCAGGGCATAGCCAGCTGCTCGCTGCGCATCAAATTCGGCGCGCACGGAATACTGCACAGCTTCCAGCGAGGGGATGAGATTGATCGCCGCCAAGCCGAAGGCCGTTATCCCCAAAATCATCAATGCCAGGATCGGCCACAAGGATCGCTCGCTGATGGCGCAGTAAAGGGCATAAAATCCGAGGTATGCGGCCAGCAGGAAGGTCATCTGCCCGTGCCCGGCCAGCGTACCCAGGCCTAAAAACACGCCGCCGAGAACTGCCAGGCCGACCGCCGTTTTGCGATTACCGGCCAGGATCGCGCGGTGTAAGGCCAGGAAAGATAAGGGCAGCCAGGCGGCGACGGCGATCAGGTTCAAATTACCGATGTGGGCGATAAAGACGCCGCCGAACAAATATGCCAGGGCGGCGATGAGAGCAGCCGCCCGCGGCAACGATTTGTGGGGGTCCAGCAGGCGGGTGCAAAAATACATCGATACGCCTGCAAACAGGAAATGGCCGATTACCAGCCATTCAATGGCCTTATAGGAAAAATCAGGCTTGAGCAGGAAGAGAAGCAGATTGGGAGGGTAGAAGACGCCGGTCTGGTTATCGGCGATGAAGAGCGAGCCGGCATACTGGTAGGGATTCCAGAGCGGGATGATGCCTTGCCGGAAACTTTGCGCGGCGAAGCGGTACATGGGATAGAGAAATGAGACGGAGTCGCCGCCGCCGCGCGGGATCCAGGCTTTGCCCAGAACGACCGGCAGGAAAAAGATTAAAACGGCGGCCAGAAGAAATACCAGCGCCGTCAGATCTCCGCGCCAGTTTGAGCGAATGTACTCGCTTAGGGAATGAGTACGGCCGTTTATGTTCTCGCTGTTTGTCATACCGTCCGGCATCGATCCCTCTATAGACTAGCGGGAAGTGCCAGCCACTATTATCCCTTGACCCATCCTACTAACAAACAACGAATAAAGAACCATTCCTTGACGATAGGAACGATTAGCGCAAAGCGTGTCCTATTTATCGTCCCACCTCTGACAATAAGTCAAAGATAGTTCCGAGGGCTTTGGAGATTTTACACCAATATCGCAGGTGTTTTGGGGTGACTATTGATCGAGATCCTCAGTTGAACCCGAATTTTCCAACGGTTGGGGAATGACACCCATCTCATGCACAGCTTTAGCGCCAACCATCAGGCTAACTATCTCGTCCGGTGTCGTATCTGCAGCATCGACTTCTGCTACCTTTCGGCCGCGCCGTAAGACCGTGATGCGATCTGCGACAGCAAAGACATCTTGTAAGTTATGGCTGATGATGATGACAGGGACGCCCTGTTCGCGAAGTGTACGCACAAGCGAGAGCACTTTGCGCTGCTCAGGAACAGCCAGGGCCGCCGTCGGCTCATCCATGATCATCATCTTTGCGTTCCAGTATACGGAACGGGCAATAGCTACAGCCTGGCGCTGGCCACCAGACAGGTTGCGAATCTGCTGCATGAGCGAAGGGACATGGATGTCTAAGCGGTCTAACGCTGAAGCCGATTCTTCATGCATATAGGGCCAGTTTAGCGTGCGAATGAGTCCACCGAGATAGCGCTTCTTCACTTCCCTGCCGAGGAAGATATTAGAACTAACATCGAGATTTTCAGCCAGGGCTAAATCCTGGTAGATCGTTTCGATGCCCAAATCGCGTGCGTCGCGGGGGCCGCTAAAGGTCACATTATTATTCTCAAGGAAGATCTCTCCGGCATCAGGCTGGTATACACCGGAAATCATCTTGATTAACGTCGATTTTCCGGCACCATTATCCCCCACAAGTCCCATAACCTGGCCAGGTAGAATATCCATACTGACATCATCTACGGCGACAAGACCGCCAAAGCGTTTGGTGAGGTTTTTTGCTCGCAATACAGGTTCCATTATTATTTCCTCTATCTATATGCTAGGAGCCAATCGTACGACCGAATTGGTCGACGACAACTGCGACAATGACCACAACACCAACAGCCACAAACTGCCAAAATGGCACCACACCAAGAATGACGAGACCGAACTGGATTGTAGCAACGATAAGTGAACCGACTATCGTACCGATGACCGTACCTTCCCCACCAAAAAGACTGGCTCCACCGATAACGACGGCAGCGATGGCTGTGAGAAGTGTTGACTCACCAGCATTGTAAGCACCACTTGTGAAACGAGCAGACCAAAGAACACCGGCAACACCGGCTAATATGGCTGAAATTGTATAGACCCAAATGATGGATCGCTGAGTAGGAATACCAGCGCGTTTAGCGGCCTCAAAATTTCCGCCAATCGCATAGACGTGTTGGCCAAACTGGGTCTTAGCCAGAATAAACCAGAAAATTATCGTTACAACAATAGTTGCCGCGACGACATTTGGTATCAGGGGGATAATTTGCTGTAAATCTGCTGCTACCGCGCCTTCGGGCAAGCCAAAGAAACTTATGCCATGATCGGGCCAGTAATAGATTAAGTAACCATTGCCCAACTGCCCAAGATAGGGTGGTTGTTCAGCAACAGGATAGCCTCCGGATAAGAGCAGCGCAGCTCCTTGCACGATGCCGCCCATGCCCAACGTGGCAATAAATGGAGGGACCTTCACTCTGGCGACCAGGAACCCATTCACCAGACCTGGAATAGCGGATACTAAGATGGCGACTAAAGAAGCGATCAATATGGTGGGCAAGGGGGGGACGCCGGTCGGGTGAAGAGATTTCATAATCAATGCAGCAACGACAGCCGCCAATCCGACAATAAAGCCTACTGAAAGGTCAATACCGCCGGTGATGATGACATAGGTTTCCCCCAGACCTATTAACAAAATTTGAGTGGCAAAGACGAGGATGCCCTGAATACTTCGTGGGCTTAGGAATTGGACATCATTGAGTGCTCTCGAGGCAATTGTAAAGAAGACAAGTAATAGTGCCAGGAAAACCCAGGGCCAGACTCTTCGAATCAATGTCAATGTTTCAACTTGAGACCGTACAGGTCTCTGATCATCCGTAATGTCTGGCGGATTAACATTATTCTCAATAGTCATAAGTAAATCTCGCTACAGGGCTCGAAGGTGTCAGTCAAGTTAAAACCACCGCTCTCTCTGAAGGTTTGTCTGGGGAGGTGCGATTTTCTAAATCGTACCTCCCCGGTCTAATTCTAACGGATATTATTGGGTGTAAATATACTTGGCGATAGCTGGATCGTCGACGTTTTCCTGGTTGATGATCGCATAACCGGTAGGAATTCTCTCCGGTATACTCGTCACGCCATTCAGGTACGCCGTAGCCATCATAGTGGCCAGGTAACCCATATCGGCGGGTTTTTGGGCAATCACCAGGTCAACGGTGCCA
>JBJYWP010000093.1:0-11870 GCA_046259485.1 Promineifilaceae bacterium (SeqCode)
AAACAAGTTTACCAATTTAAAGGTGTCACTCCATTTTTAATTCCGAACTCAGGTTTCTTACGATTTTATTGGATTTTGTCCCAGCCGGATTTGTTTCCTTTGCGGTAAACTCTATTCAGGAATGGTCAAATTATTTTGAATTGATAATCGATTGCTGGCTATTGCTAATTATTCCCGCTTCACCGCCAGTATCGTCAGATCATCTGTCGGTTCTCCACCGGCGGTAAATTCGCGAACGGCCGATTCAATCGCCGCCAGCAGATCTTCTGCCGAGGTCCCCGCATGCTGGTCGCGTAAGGCTCTAAGGCGCGCTTCACCAAACATTTCCCCCTGCGGATCCCGCGCCTCCGTCACCCCGTCCGTATACATGAACAGCAGGTCATCAGGTTCCATCGTCACCTGCCGCACATGAAACCGGGCATCCGGCAACAAACCGATAGCCGGGCCGGTAGGCATCAACCGTTCTTCCTGCCCATCCACCCCACGCAGCACCGGCGGTAGATGCCCGCAGTTTATATAAAGCAATTCACCCGATAACGGGTCGAGAATGGCGAAGAACAGCGTGGTAAAAACATGCGTATCCGCGTGGTTGCTGCCGATATAAGAATTGGTCAGGCGAACTGCATCCAACAGCGCGGTTTCATCCATATGCTCCGTTGCCGCGTCCATGATTCCCATATTCGCCTCGTGGCCCCCGAACTGCACACTGCGATAATAAGACTGCTGCACAAAAGCGCGCAAAAGACTGCGCAGCAAAGCCATAAACAATGCCGCCACCACGCCTTTATCGCACACATCGGCAACAGCCAGGCCAATCCGGCCATCAGGCGCGTGAAAAACATCATAAAAGTCCCCGGCCACCTCAAGCGCCGGGTAAAAGCGCGAGGCAATTTCCCAGCCAGGCAGCTGCGGTAAAGTTTTCGGTAAAAAGCCGGCTTGAATATCGCGCCCAATTTCCAACTCCCGCTTATAACGCAGCAGCGAGCTTTCGCGCAGGCGCAGGCGCCTGTTTTGCAAAACCACTGCCGCCTGCGAAGCCAGCGACTCGGCCACCAGCTGCTGGTAAGCACCGAAAGGCTCAATATTTCCCGTTTCCGGATCCCGGGCATTGCGCAGCTGTAAGACGCCAAGAACGCTCCCGGTAAGCAGCGGCACCGTCAGGCACGAAACAGAGCGGTAATTATTATTTAAATCAAACTCTTTAGTGCCTGAAAAATCAAACTCCATCTCATCATAGATATTGGCGATGTTGATCGGCAGCCCTTCGTGCACGGCGAAGGTAACGACATTTTCCAGAACCGGTAGGCCTTGCGCATCGAATAATGGCAGGTCGGCAAAAGGAACCTCTTGACCAGATGTTCCCCCATAAGCCAGGCCTAATGAAGCTACGCGGGCCACGACATAATGCAGCTTTTCATCCTCTGTGCGCATGAAGAAGGATCCCGCATCCGCATTACACAAGTCCATCGCCCGCTCAACGATACGTTCGATCAGCCGGGAGAAACTTTTTTCAGCTGACAGGGATATACCCAGAGGCAAAATCACTAAACGCAAATCATCGGCTAATTTTTCGACTTCGTTAAAGGCATGTAATGAAGCGAGCGCCTGCTCTTGCAGCCGCTTACGCTGTAAATGGGTGCGGATGCGCGCCCTCAATAAGGTCGTATTCGTAGGCAGCAGCAGATAATCCGCTGCCCCCATAGCCACGCAGCCGGTGAGCATATCCATGTCCTTTAACTGGCCTGTGACAATGACCGGTGTCGGCACCTGCGATTTCCATCGTGCGAAAAATTCCTCCGGATTCGTGCATTGATCGCGCAAGCTCATATCCAACAGCACAACATCAAACGGCTGCTCCAGGGCCAGTGTTTCGGCCCCTGCCAGCGAGTTCGTGACGATCACGTCATACAGCCCCAGCAGGCGCAGGTTCTCAACCAGCTCTTCCAGGCTTTCTGCGTCGTTACTCACCACCAATATATTTGCGTAAGTTATAGGCATAATCGAATTCGGAATGCGGATTTCGGAGTACGGAATTCCAAACCCCGAACTCCGCATTTCTTTTATCTCTATCTTCCAACCAGAATCACCACCGACCGCGGTCCCACGTACTTATGTTCCTGATCATGCAGCAGCACTTCCTGGCCCGGCTCAACGATATCTTCCGGCTCCAGGTGGTTTGTATCCACAAAGCGCCGCCAGCGACGGCCGACCGGAAGCCGCGGCAGTTCAAAAACATGGCCCTGCCAATGCATATTCATCGCCACATAGATAAAGGCGTTGGATTGATCCGCCTCATCGCCCGGGCGTCTCTCAGCCTCTTTACCGTTTAGCATGAACGCCAGCGTTCGGCTGCTGTCAGACCAATCGGGATTCCAAGCCTCAATGCCATGCCAGGAAATATCCGGATAGCCATCGCCGGCTGTTTCTTTATGTTGAAAATGATAGCGGTTGCGCAGCACATGATGCGCCCGGCGAAATTGGATACAGTGGCGAAAGAATCGAAACATATCCGCTTCGCTTTCCAGTCGCGTCCAATCAAACCAGTTCAAATCATTGTCCTGGCAATAAGCATTATTATTACCAAGCCTGGAATGGGCGACTTCATCACCCATTAAGATCATGGGCACGCCCTGGCTAACCAGCAAAATCGCCGCGGCATTTTTCATCATCCGCCGCCGCAGTCTAATAATCCGCGGATCATCGGTCGGCCCTTCATAACCACAGTTCCAGCTGTAATTATAGTTGTGGCCATCCCGGTTACCTTCTCCATTGGCCTCATTATGCTTTTCGTTATAGGAGTAAAGATCAGCCAGAGTAAAACCGTCATGGGCAGTGATGAAATTGATGGAAGCGGTCGGCCCGCGATCGGCGAACATATCGGGCGCGCCTTGAATTAACATGGCCACTTCCTGCACCTGACCCATATCTCCTTTCAAAAACTTACGCAGTGTGTCGCGATAACGGTCATTCCACTCCGACCAACGCTGGTAAGCGGGAAAAGAACCAACCTGGTATAAGCCGCCTGCATCCCACGCCTCAGCTATGAGTTTGCATTTACCCAAGATGGGATCATAGGCCAGCGCTTCCAACAATGGCGGATTGGCCAACGGCCGTCCCTGCGCATCACGTCCCAGGATGGACGCCAGGTCGAAGCGGAATCCGTCGATATGGTACTCCGCCGCCCAATAACGCAGGCAGTCTAAAACCAGGTTGCGTACAACCGGGTTATTGCAGTTCATCGTATTGCCACAGCCGCTGAAATTTTGGTAACGGCCGTCCGGTTTTAGCATGTAATAGGTAGCATTATCCAGGCCGCGGAAACTGATCGTGGAGCTGTCCGACTGCCCTTCTCCCGTGTGGTTGAACACCACATCCAGGATCACCTCGATTCCGTTACGGTGCAACTCCTTCACCAACGCTTTAAATTCATCCACCTGCATGCCCAGCGGGCCCGTAGCCGCGTAACCCGCCTTGGGCGCGAAAAAGCCTATTGTGCTGTATCCCCAATAGTTAAGCAGTGGTTTCCCGGTCTGTGGATTGACAAACTCATTGTCCAGTTCATCAAACTCGTGGATAGGCATCAATTCTACGGCATTGACGCCTAATGCTTTCAAATGCGGGATCTTCTCACGGATGGCGGCATAGGTGCCGGGAAATTTGACCCCCGATGACGCATGGCGCGTAAAGCCGCGCACATGCATCTCGTAAATCACCAGATCTTCCAATGGCGTCTCTAAAGGGCGATCGGCCAGCCAATCGAAATCATCGTAGATAATACGCCCCCGGAATGGTTGTCTGGCATCTTTGGATGCTGCTGCCTTGCCTTTACCCGCAGCGGACGCATTGTATCTTAATCCCCATATATTTCGCCCGCTGATTACCTTTGCATAAGGGTCCAGCAACACAATATGCGGATCGAAGTGATGTCCCAGGTGCGGTTGGTAAGGGCCGTCCACGCGGTAACCATATTCGATATTTTCATGGTCAAGGCCAAAAACCACCATGGAGAAGACATTACCGATGCGAAATTCATCCGGAAAGAGAATTTCGGCCAGAGGTTCCACGGCACCCAGTTCGTAAAGCACCAGGGTACAGCTCGTGGCGTTGCCCGAGAAAACGGCGAAGTTGATGCCACCAGGCACCATGGTAGCCCCAAAGGGATACGGCCGTCCGGCACGCATCAGAAAATCACCCTTTTCTTCTGTAGAATGCCGGTGCGTGGGGTAAATATCAATCCGTTGCATGATGGAACCGATTCCATCTATTTTACAACGTCAGCAGTCGAACTCCTAAGATAAAGACGATTCTTTGGTCGAGCCAATCATTTTATTCGTTATTTTTACTATCCGGGCTTAAAGTGGATTCATCAACCACTTCTGCTGGGTGAACCCGGCCCAACATCACAGGATAGGCTTCCTCTTTGGTCATGGTCAAGAGAAATTTGTCAGCATGCCACAGTTCAAACTCGTCTTAGCCAATCCGCTTTACGGTAAAATCTTTTGCTTCAGGCATAATAGCTTTGGTATTTCTTATCTATTTACTCTTCCTCATCTTCTACCAGGGCCGTAGTATCTTGCTGCCGCTGCCAAATCCATTGAACCTCTTCATCATTACTGACGCGTCGCTGGCTCAATGAAAGCCGTTCCTGATCGGGTTGTATATTAAGAATGCGTACTAAAACAGTATCGCCAGACGATAAGATATCCTGCGGGGAAAACTCCTGTGTCCCGTTCATCTCGCTGACATGGACCAAGCCCTCAATTCCGTCCTCCACAAGCACAAATGCACCGAAATCAGCCACGCTGGTAACCACACCTTCCAGTAGATCATCTATATTGTGGCGCTGTTCAAACAACTCCCAGGGACTGGGCATTAATGCTTTACGACTCAGGCTGATACGTACCCGGTCTATGTCTACGGACATTATCTCCACCTCAACCTCATCACCAGGCTTGAGATATTCCACCGGATCGTCAACTTTTTCCCAGGCGATCTCAGAAATATGGATAAGACCTTCTACACCCTTCAAATCGATAAAAGCACCAAAATCAACCAGATTGGTGATAGTGCCCGTGATCGTCTTCCCCTCTTTCAGTTGGAGTTCTTCTAATCGCTGCTGCCGCATTTCTTTCTGGGCTTTTTTGGCGGATAAGATCAAACGACGGCGTTTGCTATCCACTTCGATCACATTCAACAGCAGCTCTTTGCCCACAAGTTCGGCTTTTCTGGCCTGTAGTTCGTAAGAGCCCTGAACATTCTGTAGCTGGGGAACATGGGAGGCCGGTACAAATCCACGCAAATGGCCAAAAGACACCAGGAGTCCACCTTTGTTGAATCCGACAATTTCAAGCTCTAGAGGCTCTTCACTCTCCATGTGCGCTGCAGCCAACTGCCAGTCTCGTTGTTCGAGACCTTTGTTGAGTGATACGAGAAGCTCATCGTCCCCTTTAGGTGTACTCAGGACGTAAAGAACCACCTCGTCACCGATAGAAAGCTGTTCCAGTTCTTCCTCGTCAATCTGCACAACATCCTGGGGAGGGACAATGGCCGTGCGTTTGGCATCTACATCAGCCAGGATAATATTCTGGCTTTTTTGCAAAATTGTTCCGGTCACATATTGACCACGGCGCATTGGTTCAGGCTGATATTCCTCCAGCAATTCGGCGAAGGACAGCTCTTCTGTGCTGCCATAATTAAATGTCGATTCCCCATTCTCACTAAGAACTCCTGTTTTTACTTTTGTAAACATTTTTCTCCTTTGTAAACCCTGAAAACATGACATTTCCTAGGATTTATCTCTAAATTATTAATAAAGTCTTCCCCCGCCGGTTTGTTAAAACGTTAAAACGATGCGCTAATCCCCTTCTGCCAAGCGCTGCTGAGTCAGCAAAATATTTAACTTCGAGGCTGCTGCTTCAGGACTCAACCCAGAGATAATGGCCCACTCTTCGATGAGCTGCTGCTTAAGCGCGCTAAAGGCGCTTCTTTCCTCCTGGTTTAAAATCCCTTTCTCTTTGCGACGCGCCTGTAAATCACGAACAAGTCTCGCGACAGCTTCAGGCTTGTTTTGAAGCTGAACCTGCCGGATTCGGCTTTTGCGCGTGTTCTGATTTGATGACATTTCCCTGGGCGGCCTCTGTAATACATCAATTGCCAGCTGAATATCTTCGAATGTTGCTAACGGCCGTAATTCTTCGCTGTCCATCTGATCTACGGGCAGCCAGTAGGTACTATCAGTAGCCTTAATCTTGTAATAGCGGCTCTCCTGACCGCTTATAGATTTCGCTTCAATACCTTTGATCTTCCCGATACCGTAGTAGGAATGGACGATCCAATCTCCTTGTGAATAGTCGTGTAATTGTTCCATCAGCGCACCTCCGTCACTAAAAAGAGTTTGAAATGCTGTTCAAGCAAAACACGCCAGTGCGTATCAAAAGCGACTCTTGTGGCTTCCTTAGCGACGCAGGCAATGTGGTGGCTCAAACAGAATTGGGTCTGATTATTCCGAGGCTCGAGGACGATACGAATCGTGTTGTCCGCGAGACAAGTTTCGTCTACTTGCCCCGTGAGCTCCGGCGTCCCACGCATGTGCAGTTCTTCATTTTGCTTGAGATAAGTAATCGTTGCGAAAAGAACCCCCTGGCCCTCCTCGCCAAATGCTTCATAAAAACGGCCGTTGACAAATGGCTCCAGCCAAATTTGCGATGCGGACGAGCTGCGGGGCATCCACCAGGAGTTAATGCCAACCGTCCAAGCCTCAAATACTCTGGCTGGTGGGGCATCAAGCGTGAGGTTTTGTTCGATGTAAAGGGGTTCGGAGACGATGCTTTCCTGAGTCCTGGACGGCCAACGGCCGGGAAATAAACCTAAAACTTCCGCCAGGTCATAAGGCCCATCCTCCCCGACGAGCGTGGTTCTCAAAAACCGAACCAGATCATCGTTCAAGATGTTCCAGCGGGTACGTCCTTCCCGTTTGACTGAAATTAAATTCGCTTGTTCGAGCACCTTTAAGTGCTTCATGATGGCAAACCGCGAGACGTCAAAGTAAGTACACAGCTCGCTGGTCGTGCGGGGCTTTTCTTCGAGGAGGTTAATTATTTGGCGTCGCTTTGAGTCTCCTAAGGCTGTCCAAATTGATACATCATCTAGCATAAGTGACCCTATCGTAACATATACGGCACTTTTTGTCGAATTGCCAAATCGTCAATCGTCTGATTAAGTTGACACATGTTTCTTTCGTCCAATCGCGGCGAATTTGCGTATGTATAGTTGAAAGTTACTGTGAGTTATTTAATGGTTCACTCGCGCCGGCGTGGCAATATCAATTCGACCATAGTAGAATCTCACTCTGTCCAAGAGCATGGTAAAGGAGTGAATTTAACTTTGGCTGCATCAGAGTTTGATGATTTTGAACTCATGCAAGAGATAAGTCGCGGAAATGGATCGGCGCTAAGTGAACTATACGATCGCTATAGCCGCCTCATTTACAGCGTGGCTTTTGGCATCGTGCGCAATCAGGAAACGGCTGAAGAAATCACATTAGACATTTTTACGCGCGCCTGGGAAAAAGGAGGCACCTATGACCCACAGCTGGCCAAGGTAAGCACATGGTTAACGCGCATGGCGCGCAACCTGGCTATCGACCGGCTGCGGCGAGAAAAAGTACGGCCGTTACACGACAGCGTCAGCTGGGCCATCGTCAGCAATGAACCTCTAAGCACTAAGAACTCACCGGAAACATTCGTATATGTATCGATGGAACAACAGCGTGTGCGCGCGGCAGTAGCCAGCCTCCCCTCCTCCCAGCAGGAAGCGCTGGCCCTGGCATTTTTTAATGGGCTAAGTCACAGCGAAATCGCCCAAGAACTCGATCTACCTTTAGGCACGGTCAAAGGGCGTATTCGCGCCGGCATGAAGAAGCTACGCGATTTATTGGAAGAGAATTAACTAGGAAGCGACGACCCTAGGCATGTGGAACGAACGTTAGATGATGAAAAATGGGTGGGCGTAACGATTCTTATATGAGAAGCTTTACTTAGAGCACGGTCATGAATAATAAAGAAGAACACGATCAGATATTTGAGCTGATTCCGGAATTTGCTTTGGGCATCTTAGATGCCAATGAAGCGCAGTTCGTGAGACAACATCTGGAAGGCTGTATTGCCTGCCAGCAGGAACTGGCATCCTACGAATCTGTGGTTGACGCCTTATCGTTGGCTTCCCCAACGATCGCTCCCCCTGCGAATTTAAAAGCACAGCTGTTCGAACAGATCGGGGAACCGGCAGCGTCGGAAACGGTTTCTGCTGCCTCCTGGTGGCAACCTGTTATAGATCGAGCTCAAACCTTTCTGGCCGGACCACGCTGGCAGCCGGCGCTGGTATTGGTTGCTTTTGCGGTCCTCGTAGGAGCATTGTACTTCTGGCAGCAAAGTAACCGTCTGCAGCCTGAACAATACGAATTAACGGCAACGGATGTGGCGCCTGATGCGCAGGGCCTGATTGAAGCTGCCGCCCGCGGGCAAGATGCCACATTAAATGTAAGCGGTTTGCCGGTCTTACCAGCGGACAAGCAGTATCAACTGTGGCTGATTGTCGACGGGCAGCGGGCCAGCGGTGCTGTTTTCTCGGTTGCGGAGGACGGTACGGCCACCGTCCCCATCAAAGCAGCACAGCCGCTCTCCGAATTTGGCGCCTTTGGCATCACAATTGAGCCGGCGGGCGGGAGTCCTGGGCCGACCGGGGAGCGTGTGCTCGGCTACAACTTGTAAAAATTCCTATTTTTCATCCAAAATCTCTTTTTATACGTAAGTTGCAGTAGAGGTCTACCCAGACACCCTGCCTGTTGTCTCCCATAGTTCCCCACGCAGGCGGGAAATACTTCTTGGTGCAAACATGGTTTGCACGATCAAGATCAAGCCTGAAAGGAGAGTTTATCGTGATGAAAGTAAAAGCAGTTTTTCCCATCACCGTTTTAATGCTGTTCCTGACAACAGCCGTTGGCTGTTCCATCCTACAGGAGCCGCAGGCCGCCAGCGAACCGATTGAAGCAATTCCCCTGGACCTGGAAGCGACGGCCGAACCTCCGACAGAGGTTCGGCCCACGGAAGCACCGCCCACTGAGGTGCCGCCCACTGAAGAACCGGCCTCCGAGATGCCGGCGGAAACCAAGGAGCCACAGCCTACTGAAGAGCCAACAGCCGAACCAACGTCAGAACCAGT
Source organism: Promineifilaceae bacterium (SeqCode) (assembly GCA_046259485.1). Classification (GTDB taxonomy): domain Bacteria; phylum Chloroflexota; class Anaerolineae; order Promineifilales; family Promineifilaceae; genus JAACFF01. The sequence goes on from JBJYWP010000093.1 coordinate 9,220, forward strand.
GGTTGAAGAAACGACCGGCGTCGGCGATGGCCTATTGATTTACCAGATTGTACCGGGCGAATCCGCGGTCCGTTTTGAGCTCGACGAAGATTTGCGAGGTCTTCGCAATACCGTAGTCGGTACCACCGATCAAGTAGCCGGGGAGATAGGCGTGGATTTCAACGATCTTTCGACAACACAGATCGGAGCCTTGCAGATTAATGCCCGCACGCTGGCTACGGATAATGAGTTTCGTAACCGGGCGATCAAGAACGACATCCTGGACACAAACTCATACGAATTCATTACCTTTACTCCCACAGCTGTAGAGGGCTTGCCGGACAGCGTCGAAATAGGAGAAACAGTCGCTTTTACTATTACCGGCGATTTGACCATTCGCGATATTACGCAGGCGGCCACGTTCGATGTGGAAGCGACGGCCGTATCTGCAAACGAATTACAAGGCACGGCAAGTTCCACTGTACAAAGGGCTGATTACGACTTGAACATTCCCAGCGTACCCAACGTGGCTAATGTTGAGGAGGAAGTGGCGTTGTATATCGACTTCATTGCCCGCTCCAGCGGCGAGGCCGCATCCGAAATGCCAGCGCAGGCTGAGGCCGGTGACACCTCAACGATGCTGATGCTAGCCGAAAACGATCAGTTAGGTGCTTTTCTCACGGACAGCGCCGGCATGACCTTATACACTTTTGCTAATGATGAGCCGGGGATCAGCAACTGTTACGATCGCTGTGCAACCGCCTGGCCGCCCTTACTAGTCGAAGAAGGAGAAACGGTTTCGGCCGAATCCGCTGTTTCCGGGGAACTGGGCACGACCGAACGAGATGACGGCACCGTGCAAGTTACCTATGATGGCTGGCCCCTCTACTATTGGGTCAATGATGAAGCACCGGGAGATACCACTGGTCAAAACGTACGCAATGTATGGGCGGTAGCCTGGCCGACAACCAAAGTTCTGCTAGGTGGCAATGAAGAATTAGGCCGCTTCCTGACCGGCATAAACGGCATGACCTTATATCGCTTTATTGCGGATGAGCCGGGTGCGAGCAGCTGCAATGACCAGTGCGCCGCTAATTGGCCGCCCTTATTACTCGAAGAGGGTGAGGATCTCACGGGAGGCGCCGGCGTCGTTGGCGAACTGGGAACGGCCGAACGGGACGACGGCACGGTCCAGGTGACCTATAATGGCATGCCGCTCTATTTCTGGGCTAACGACGAAAATCCGGGAGATGCGACCGGCCAAAGCTTCAACGACGTCTGGTTTGTTGTCTCGCCCTACACTTTAACCACTGGCAGCAGTGAAGAATTAGGCGACTTTCTGGTAGGCGGTGACAGTATGACTTTGTACCAGTTTGCCAACGACGAAGAAGACTTGAGCAATTGCTATGACCAGTGCGCCGATAATTGGCCGCCTTTATTAGTGCAGCCGGGCGAAGCACCCATCGCCGGTTTTGGCGTCACGGGCGATCTGGGCGTTATCGGGCGCGATGATGAGACCCTCCAGGTAACCTACAATGGCATCCCTCTCTACTATTGGGTCAAGGACGAAACGCCGGGCGATACCACGGGTCAAGGCGTAAATGACGTGTGGTTTGTGGTAGCGCCATAAACCGAGCCTAGGAAAAGGCTATCGCCAGCAAAGAATTACCTGCCGGCGATAGCCTTCCCAGAGAATTCGAAACCGATTTCTTTCGTTATTCATCCAAACTGGCCGTTCATGCGTATAACTTAGAAAGAAACAAAGAGATGCTGCAACAAGTATCTGTCCTCAAATTGACATACAAGGAGAAAAAATGAAAAAGACTCCCCTCCTCATTACCTTTTTGCTCATTTCCCTGCTCGTGTTAGCGGGCACAGCCTTTGCCCATCCTATGAATTTCGGTGCCCATATGACGGCCGCACCGGGGATTGACAGCCATGGCCAGGGACAAGCTAAATTCCAGCTTGACCATAACGAACTCAAATTCATCATGCCCGTGTCTAAATTAAATGGTGACACCCTGGCGGCGCACATCCATTTCTCAGCTGAGCCCGGCGGCGGCGGACCGCCGGTCATCTCTCTTTGCGGGACCTTTGGCCCACCACCAATCCCCGTCGCGGATTGTGGTGGCCCCGGAAACCCGGCTAAAGGCTCGGTCACTCTCAGCGATGAAATGGTGGAGACGTTGATGTCCGCCATTGCCACGAACAGGGCCTATGTCAATGTCCACACAACGGCCATTCCTGCTGGCGAAATCAGGGGGCAGATCGTTGCCAACCCTTAATTCATAATTTGGCCCGCATCCGGCACCAATAAGCATCCCTTTGTCTCTTGTAAAGTCTTCCCGGCTTCCCTGTCGGGTTAGGCATCATACCTGCCCTAAGTGTAGAGCAGGTATTTTTATTTCTGAGCAGCGAAAGGGGATCTGGCATCCCGCTTTCATGGGAATTTTTGCTCATTACGGCAGTCGTGCTTAAATAATAGGTACTTCTTTACATGGAAATATCTATGGATCTTGTAGAAGATTGCGCCAGCCGGGACTTTTTACAGGCCCTGACCGCCGAGAAACAATTGACATTCCCCTATCGCCGGCAGCACTTGCGCTTCCAGGTTTCACAGGAGCTTTTCAGCAGCTACCAGGTTGACACCGGCACGCAGTTACTGCTCAAAA
>JBJYWP010000094.1:0-10119 GCA_046259485.1 Promineifilaceae bacterium (SeqCode)
ACCTGGCCGGAAGCGGAGCGCATCCCCTGGGCGCAGTCTAAGCAGCAGTTCAACTTGAACGCTTTTGATGAGGAGCGCATTGACGCAATATCAGGAAATGAAATCGTGTCACAGATTACCTGCCCGGCGCTGATCATCACGGCCGATCTGGACAGGCACTCGATTTACCCGCCGCAAGCCGCGGACGAGCTGGTTGCCCGGCTGCCCAACTTCACACACGTCAATATCCCCGGCGCGGGCCACAACATTCGCAGGGAACAACCACAGGCATATTTGACGGCCGTTCGCGAGTTCCTAAGCACTTGTACAGCGAACCAATAGAAGAACCCACTCGAAAGGAATTAAGATCGTGCAAAAAGATGGCTCAACGAAAACGCTCGACGAGGAAGTGGTTCGCCAGTCCAAGGTGATCAACTCTGAAAATGATTTTTCCTTCCGTGACCTGAACAAGAACGGCAAGTTGGATATTTATGAAGATCCGCGGCAGCCGCTTGAGGCGCGGGTGGAGGATTTATTAGGCCAGATGACACTGGCCGAAAAGGCGGGCATGCTTTTCATCAACGGAGCCGCCGTGAACGCCGATGGCTCCCTGGAAGCGAAACCGGACGCTCCCGGATTCGATCGTGTGGCCAAAACGCAACTCGTCGAGCAGAAGATGACCCACTTCAATCTGTGGGAAATTCCACAGGTGGCGGCGCTGGCGGTCTGGCACAACAATTTACAGGCACTGGCCGAAGAAAGCCGCCTGGGTATCCCCGTGACCATCGCTTCCGATCCGCGTAATCACTTCAGCAAGTCAATCTACGCCATGGCCGCGGCCGAGTTTTCGCAGTGGTGCGAAACGCTGGGCTTCGGCGCGATCGGCGATGCAGAATTAGTCAGGCGCTTTGCCGGCATGGTGCGCCAGGAGTACCTGGCGGTAGGCATACGCGTGGCCCTGCACCCGCAAATCGATCTGGCGACGGAGCCGCGCTGGCCGCGCATCAGTGGCTGCTTTAGTGAGGATGCGCAGCTGACGGCCGACTTAGGCGCAGCCTACATTCAAGGTTTCCAGGGCGAACAGTTGGGCCCGCACAGCGTGGCCTGCATGGCCAAGCACTTCCCCGGCGGCGGGCCGCAGAACGAAGGGCTTGATCCCCATTTTGAGTTCCAGAAAGGACAGGTTTATCCGGGCGATGATTTTTATTACCATCTCATCCCCTTTGAAGCTGCCTTGAGCGCCGGTACCGCGGCGATCATGCCTTATTACGGCGTACCCGTTGACCAGACGGACGAGAATGTAGCCATGTCCTACAACAAGGCCATTATCACGGGCTTGCTGCGCGAGAAGTATGGCTTTGAGGGCGTTATCTGCACCGATTGGGGCCTGGTGACGGACCTGGTAACGCCGGACTTTACCTGGCCGGCGAGGGCCTGGGGTGTGGAGCATCTAAGTGAAGCAGGGCGCGTGAAAAAAGTGCTTGGTGCAGGGGTGGATCAATTCGGTGGGGAAAGCCGGCCGGACCTGGTGATCGAGCTGGTGGGGAGCGGGCAAATATCCGAGGCGCGAATCGACCAGTCGGTGCGCCGCCTACTGGATCAGAAGTTCAGATTGGGGTTATTTGAGAACCCCTTTATCGACAGTTCGCGCGGGTCGCAGGTAGTAGGGCGCGCCGATTTTCAGGCAGCGGGCGATGCCTCGCAAAGACAGGCTATGACCCTGCTGAAGAATGAGGGCGGCGTGCTGCCTATATCGGGCCAGCCCAGGCTTTTTGTGCAAAATATGGATACAGCTGTCGTCGCACAGTACAGCACGGTGGTCGGTACACCGGAAGAGGCGGAGCTGGCGATTATCCGCCTGGAAACACCCTGGTATCCGGTTGATACAGCCAATCGATTCGCCCAGGGGTTCCACCACGGCGATCTCGATTTCAAAGGAGAAGTAAAGGCTGAAATTCTGGCTTTATTGCGGGAGGTACCGACGATTGTCGTGATCTACCTCGACCGCCCGGCGGTGATACCGGAACTCAGCCGCGAAGCGCGGGCGCTTGTGGCTGAGTTTGGTGCTAGCGACGAAGCCGTGATGGACGTGCTCTTCGGCCGTGCCGCACCGCAAGGCAAACTACCTTTCGAGCTGCCATCTTCGATGGAAGCGGTGCGCAGGCAAAAGGCGGATGTTCCACACGATTCAGAGGATCCCCTGTTTGCGTTCGGATTTGGACTGGACTATTAAAAAAATATATCAATTTTTTTCTTTTCCTAATTTGGCCACAAGATGATTGCGGCCAACAGCGGACTTACAACGTCTGCCGGCCGCGTTCAATAAGGTTGCAAGGCAAGCTTCCTTAATAGAAGCTGCCGGCTATCTCCAGCCCGAAATTTAATTCCTTGTCGCCTATTTGATAATCCAAAAACCTGGGCTCTGATCTTTTCTTCTGATCGGATTGGTGCTGTCGCTGGAGTTGATTATGCTGTGCTATGGGGCTTGTTGGCCTGGTTTATGGGCTACATCCATTCCATAGGCTTTATCATTTCCCTGATCCCGCCGGTGGTCATGGCCTATTTGCAGAATGGGCTGCAGAGCGCGCTTGTTGTTCTGGTCGGTTATATCTTGATTAACGGCGGGGGGCAGAACCTGATCCAGCCTAAGCTGATGGGCAGCCGCTTGAGCATCTCCCCGGTGGTTGTGTTTATCGGCCTGTTTGCTGGGGCTATCTTTTGGGCGGCATCGATGCCATTCTGGCCGTGCCGCTGACCATTCCGGTCCTGATCATTATGGAGAACTTTGAGGTTCCTCACCCCCTGGCCATCCTGATCTGCTATACTAGGGAGGGGCAGCAAGAGGATGTCCAAAAAATGGCCGATTCCGTGAAAGCCTTTTTTGGAAAAATGAAAGGCACATCCACGAAAAACAGCCAATCATGATGCCGGAAAGCCGCCATATGTCCCTATCTAAGGCCCATCTGTTATAATGGCGATTGGACTATGATGAAATGTGGCGTACAGTATTATTCTTCTCCCTGACTTTCCTCTTTTCTACTGCCTTACTGGGTGGTTGTGCCCAGGCCGGTGTTGACCTTCCAGCTGGGCCTGTAATCCTTACCGACCAGCAGGACGAATACCCGCTGGGACGCTCCCTGGAACTGCTCGAAGATCCCAGCACTGAACTGACGATTGAGGATGTTACCTCACCACCATACGCGGATCAATTTGTGCCCAATGAGACCGAGACCCCCAACCTGGGCTACAGCGACAGTGCTTTCTGGATACGCCTGCCGCTGCGCAATGAAAGCCGGCTGACGCAGTGGCTGCTATATATTGGTTGGGCCAATATCCAATACGTGGATTTCTACGAACCGAGCAGCAACAACAGTGGATTCACCGGCGTAGAGACAGGCGTTTTTAGACCGCCGAACAACCGCGATATGCCGTACCCACGTTTCATTTTTAACCTGTCAATTCCTACTCAAGGCGTGCAGACTTACTATCTGCGCTTTCACAACGGCGGCTCCATCACGTTCCCGCTCTCTCTTTGGCAGCCCGATGCGCTGGCTCGTCAAGTACAGAAAGAGCAGTTGCTGGAAGGGATATTCTTTGGCGTGATGCTGGGCTTGCTGTTTTATAATTTGTTCTTGTTCTATTCGCTGCGCGACCGGAGCTATCTGTACTTTGTGCTTTTTCTGGCCAATTGGATTTTCTTCGAGTCGATTTACAGCAACTACTTTGAATTGTATATTTTCCCCAATCTTTATTACCTGAGGCGATATTACCAGCCCATCACATTTGCTCTCATCTTCATCACAGGCATCCTTTTCAGCGATACTTTTCTGGAAACCAGAACCCGCCTTCCAAAATTTCATAAGGCGAATATCGTGATTCTAGGTGTGTGGGGCTTCCTGCTGATCTTGATCCCTTTTGTATCTTATTCCATCCTCGCCCGGCTCATGGTTCCATGGGCACTGCCTACATTGCTGAGCATTTTAGCAGCCGGCATACTCTCCTGGCGGAATGGGTTTCGACCCGCGCGGTTTTTCTTGTTCGCCTGGTTTGGTCTAATCATCACACTTGCCATCGTCATATTAGTAAGGATCGGCGTGATACCAAGCAAAACATGGACCGAGAACGCCTACCATATCGCCGTCATGTGGATGGCCGTCAGCTTGTCCATCGCCCTGGCCGATCGCATCAACCTGCTGAAAGCGCAAACGGAGGTTTCCATCCGCGACTTAAGATATGCCGAGCACCGATTGTCGCAAATCCTGGAGGGTTTGCCGATGGGCGTCGTCGTCTATGGCAAAGATTTTAAGCCCAACTTCGTCAACCGGCGTGCGCTCGATATTCTCGGCAACCCGGCGCGGGGCATTTTGCCCGATATCGACGCCGGCCGCACGCTGGAACAGGCAATGTCTTATTACTCATTCAAGTTGGCGGACAGCGAGCAAAATTACCCCCTGGAAAACCTGCCGGTCTACCGCGCCTTACAGGGCGAGCCGGCCATGGTTGATGATATCGAGGCAGACCTGGTGGACAGGCGTGTTCCGCTGGAAATCTGGGCCAACCCGGTGGCGAATGCTGCCGGCAATATCGAATCGGCCGTTGTCGCATTTCAGGATATCACCCCCCGCAAACAGGCGGAGAATGCGTCGCAAGTAAGCGAGAGCAAATTTCGCGTGATCGTTGAAAACAACCTTGAAGGCATCGTCTTTATGGCGCCTGATCGCCAGGTGATCTATGTGAGCCCTTCCTATGAGCGATTGAATGGCATGCATGCCAAGGATATGGTCGGGAAATCCGGGGTTGATTTCGTCCACCCCGACGATCGCGCCCGCATCGCCGAAGTGTTCGGTGAACTGCTTCAACGGCCGGGCGGCAAAACAAGAGTAGAATATCGCACCAGGCATCGAGATGGCTCGTGGTTTTGGGTCGAAACGAATGCCGTGAATCTCCTGGACGATAATCACGTTGAGGCAGTGCTCCTGAACATTCGCGATATCACCGAGCGCAAAGAAGCAGAAGCTGATCTAGCCGAATATCGCCAGGGCCTTGAGCTGCTTGTAAAGCAGCGAACAGAAGATTTGAGCGCCACCAATGAATGGCTTTCTACGCTCAAAGAGGTCCGCCAAACGGTCGGCGGCACGGCCGATCTGCCGCAGGTGTGGGACGAGGTGCTCGCTTCGATCCTGCACTTATTTGATGCCCGCCTGGTTTTCCTCCTGCGCTGGGACGACCAGGAAGAACAGTTTGAAGTTGAATGCCTTGACGGACAAGATGGCGGCTCAATTGCGGACCCGGAAAAACTGGCCTTACTGCTCGGCAATACTCCCCCACTTCGAGGACAGCTCTTAGAAGGAAACCCTGTTCGCTTATCGGCCGATCAGGACGAGTCCATCCCCGGCGCGATTAAGGATATGGTCCAGGTGTACGGCCTGCAGTCCATTCTGCTCAAGCCGGTGCCCGGCGGCCAGGCAGTTGGCTTTGTATTCGGCATCATTTTACAGCAGCCTTTGCAAGAGCTTACAGCGGAACAGGTGGAATTAATCAGGACGATTGCCCTTGATCTGGTCAACCTCATTGAAGGCGCGGAGCTTCTTGACCAGGCCCAAGCTCTGGTCCTGACCGAAGAGCGCAACAGCCTAGCCCGCGAATTACACGACTCGGTTACCCAAATCCTATTTTCGGCCAGCGTGCTCGCCGAGTCAACGCCTCGCATCTGGGACAAAGATCAGGAGATTGCGCGCATGAATATGGAGAAGCTCAGCGTGCTGCTTCGCGGAGCACTGGCTGAAATGCGCACCTTGCTGTTCGAGCTGCGCTCGGATCGACATCAGGGCCAGTCCCTGGAAAAGTTATTGACCGCCTTGGTTGAGTCTATGCGTGCTCGGACGGAAGTTGTTATTTCTCTGACAGTCAATGGCGATCATGATCTGCCCGAAGACGTGACGCAGGTTTTTTACCGCATTGCGCGGGAAGCACTGAACAATGTGATCGTGCATGCTGAAGCAGCGCGTGTTTCTATTTTCACACACAGCAAACCGCACCGCGCAGAGCTGCACATTCAGGATGACGGCCGTGGGTTCGATCTCCAAGAAGTCGATGCAGGCCATCTTGGAATCAATATCATGAGCGAACGCGCGGCGAAGATTGGCGGCGCATTGCAGATTAAAAGCACACCCGGCCTAGGAACTGAGATTATCGCCATCTGGCCGGGCAATGAAATGGAATCGAGTGAACATGGTTGAAAAAAAAGAGATCAAGGTGCTCATTGTTGATGACCATCCAGTCGTTCGCGACGGGTTGAAGAGTATGTTGCTGGCCTTTGACGACCTGGAGCTGGTTGGCGAGGCGCAGAATGGCCAGGCAGCACTCGACTTCTGCCACGAACAGATCCCGGATGTGATTCTCATGGATATTCTCATGCCCGGCATGGATGGCATCCAGGCCACCCGTGCCATTCTTGAGCAGTTCCCGCAAGTGAGAATCATTATTCTGTCCAGTTATACGGAAAATGATCTGGTCCAAGAAACATTGGAAGCCGGCGCAGTTAGCTATATACTCAAAAACACGGCGATTGACGCGCTAGCGGATGCCATTCGCTCTGCTGTTTCCGGACAATCAACATTGTCTCCGGAGGCAACCAAATCCCTCATCCAGAGTAAGAAAGACTCGAAACTGGGCAGTGATTTAAGCGAGAGGGAGCTGGAAGTGCTGAGCCTCCTTGTTGAGGGATTGAGCAATCACCAAATAGCCCTGCGGCTGGATATCAGCCCGGCGACAGCCCGGCACCACGTGAGCGCCTGCATCCAAAAACTAGGCGCGGCTAATCGTACAAAGGCTGCCGCTCTGGCCTTGCAGCACCATTTGGTCATCCCATCTAACTAAGCTTCAACAATCTAAAATTCAAACCAAACAACTGCCAATTGACAAGGGAGTCGATGGTGTCTTTGCAAGCATCGTCGGAAATAGGACTATTTCACAATGGGTCATTCCGCCTATTGGAAAATGGATTGATCGGCAGATTCTTTATGAAGGTTTCTGCACCATACTATAAACAGTAAGGTTGGATCATTTCAATACTACTAGTCAGATTTGAACGATATATCAATAATAAATTGATCTGCCGTTCGGCCTGTAATCATGTGAATGATGGTCAAATGGCATCAATGCGTGTTTTTATAACATCTCAAGATGAAAAGCTTAGATTGGCCTTGATGATGTTTGTGGACAAAGAGCCTGGTATGTCTGTCATTGGTATGGCTGATCGCTTACCGGGGCTGCTGGTCTTGCTGCAGGGATCTGACCCTGATGTGCTGTTGTTAGATTGTGATTTTTCTTCCCGGTTAAGAACCGATCTATTAGCCAGCCTTTGCACTTTGAAACCCCACTTTAGGACAATTGCTTTCGCCACCCGTGCAGAAGACGAAGATGCGATATTGAAGGCTGGCGCCGACTATTTCATTGCCAAGGAAGCTCCTCCAGATCAACTGCTACCTATTCTCAAGGAGATCATGTCATCAAAAATTTGTGGAGGGCTTTATTGAAAGAATCGGACTAGGCAAAGGTAACACGCATGACCCTCTCTGGCTCAGAGCCAGGAGGCGACTTTGCCAACACTGTTAAGTATTTTATCAACAATTTTTTTATTAGGAGGTAATTGAAATGTTAATTGGATTAGGTTGTGGATGTTTACTGGCTTTAGGTATCGGCCTGGCGCCGCGGATCTTTTTAATCTTGGCCTGGATATTCAGTCAACGCTGGAATGTGGTCTGGCAAGGCGACTGGTTAGTCCCCCTGCTGGGCATCATTTTTCTGCCCTACACAACGGTCATGTATATGCTGGCCTGGCAGGCTCCTAACGGCGTAACCGGTTGGGAATGGATGTGGGTCGTGCTCGGTGTGTTGTTAGACATCATGAAATGGTCTTCATTGATCAAATACCGCAGAGAAAACGAATATTACCCGGCAAGTATGCCCTAAAGCGGTGAACCTGGATGTAAGTCAGATTATTCAAAAGGAGATTTGTTATGACATTTGGACCAGTTGATTTCATAGCCCTGGAATTTGAGGGCAATCATTTTAAAGGCGATATCCTGGCCAGTTTAGCGGACTTGGTGGAGCAGAAGATTGTGCGCGTCATCGATCTGGTCGTCATCGTAAAAGATGAAGAGGGCGAAATCATGGTGCGCGAAATCCAGCAGCTTGATAATGAAGTTTTAGCCATCTTCGATCCCCAGGAAATTTCGGCTGCAGGCATGATTACAGAAGCGGATATTGAGATGGTCGGCGAAGCGCTGGACAACAATACCTCGGCCGGCGTGCTGCTGTTTGAAAATCTTTGGGCGATCAAGTTTAAAGAAGCGCTGATTGAGGCCGGGGGCAACTTACTGATGCAGGAACGCATCCCGCACGAGGTTGTGTTAGAAGCGCTCGTGGATATGGCTAACTTTGATGAAAGCGCTGTCGAGGAAACAGATTAGGAGACAACTATCATGGGTATGATGAGACGACGTAGAAGACGTAGGACTTTGGTACGCGCGACGGCCGGTACGGCCATCGTCGCCGGCACGGCCGGCGCGGTGCACCATCACCAGTCCAAGAAGTGGGCCCAAGATGATTATGAGCAGCAGCAAATGGCGCAGCAGCAGTCCGATCAGGATGATGACTATTACGAGGAAGCGCCGCCCGCGCCTGCCGCTGGGTCGGATATGACAGCGCAGCTGCAGCAGCTCGCCGATTTGCACAGCCAGGGTGTCTTGAGCGACGAGGAATTCTCCTCGGCCAAAGCAAAACTCCTGGCCAGCTGATTGCAGCTTAGTAAGGACAGTATTGCTTTTAAAAATAAATAAACGGCCGGACTCATAAGACCGGTCGAATAAAAAGGAGATAAACCATGCCAGCACCAAGAAGAGTAGTTCGCCGCACGGCCAGAAGGACAGATCGGCGCAGAGACCGCCGGCGTTGATAGTCATTTAAGAATTCTACTGCAGGCTCAAGCCAGGATTGGTCTGCAGACCAATCCTGATGGCCTGCTTAACGGTTAAGGAGATAAAACCATGACAAAAAAACAAAATAAAATGGAAAATGAAGAACTTGAGTTGATGGGGGAAGAAGAATTAATCAACGCAGAGGAAGACCTGGAAACTGCCGAAACGGCCGCTGAAATATCAGCGGCGGCCGGGGCTTCTGCTGCGAGCGACCTGACACGCGCCGTCGATGAGGAGATAGTCGCCGATCGGGTCGCCAGATTGAGTGAAATCGCCGCCGCGGCAGGCATCGTCGACGTGGCCGAAGGTGTGGAAATGCTGACCCTCTCCGAAGATGTCGGTGCCACGAGCGCGCTGGTCGGTTTGATGAGCGAGGAAGATCTGGAGTTCGGCCTTGAGCTGGCGCGAACGGCCGGTGAACTATGGGCCGTCAGCGACGTCGTCTCCTTGCTGGAAATGCCCGTACTCGCGGATTTCCTGGAGAACCGCGGCGAATCGATGCAGCGCCTGGCCGTAGAGGCCATACTGCGCGCTGCAGGCACCCGGGCCTTATCTAAAGCGATAGGCACCCAAGCCGCCGAACTGGAAGGGTTAGGCACCCAGGAAGTAGCCGAGGGTCTCGTGCGGACGGCCGCTTCAGAAGCCCTGGACGAGCGCAGTAAAGAACTGGCCGAGGCGGGCATCGAATCCGTGGCTCGGGGGCTTGAAGAGCTGGAATTAAGCGAGGCCGCCGGGGAATTAGCTCGCGAGTTGGATGAAGAAAGTGTCGCCGAAGCGGCGGTGGCCGGCGCTGAGATGGAAGCGGCAGCCGAAGAAGGTTAATCCGGCACAGCCTGCTGAATCGCATACATAACCAGGCCAGCTTTCCTGGCCTGGTTTTTGAAGAACTATCACAGGTTGCAGAAAGCGAGTCGAAAAAGGAACCCACAAATATGAGTAAGAAAGACAATATCGTAATCATAGCTGGCTATCAGACCGTCGAACCGGCGGAAAAAAACTTCGACGCGCTGGTGCAGCTCGTCAAAGAGAAGTCTATTAAGAGCGACGGCATGATCTTGGTCACCAAAGACGAGGATGGCGAGATAACCGTCAATGAAACCGGCGACCATCTCGGCCGTAAAGGCGCGGGCTGGGGTGGCGGCGTCGGTCTTCTCGTCGG
>JBJYWP010000094.1:10219-12647 GCA_046259485.1 Promineifilaceae bacterium (SeqCode)
AGGATGCTCTTGCCGAGGCCAGAGGGAAATTCGTCCCTGACCGCACTGTTCTGCCGATCCCGGACCGTGAGTTTGGCGGGGCGATTGCGCGCACTATGGATGAAGCGGTTGCCGACTACAGTTTTATTCCCGGCCCACAGGCGCCGGAAGACGCTCCCAATGTATTGCTGATCCTCATTGATGACGCCGGATTCGGCGGCCCGGAATCTTACGGTGGCGAGATCCACACCCCCGCCTTGGAGCGGGTGCAGGAAATGGGTCTCACTTACAATGCTTTCCATGTCACGGCCGTTTGCTCTCCCACCCGGGCGGCGATGCTCACCGGGCGCAACCATCACCGCGTCGGCATGGGCGGCATTGCTGAATTTCCGGGACCGTTCCCCGGCTACACCGGCATACGGCCGCGAAGCTGCACTGCCCTCCCCCGTATCTTGAAAGAGAACGGCTATATCACCGGCGGATTCGGCAAATGGCACATGACACCCGGCCACGAAATGGGCCCCGCCGGTCCCTTTGAACACTGGCCGCAGGCCTGGGGCTTCGATCACTGGTGGGGATTCCTGACCGGCGCGGCCGGCCAGTACGACCCGATCATCACCCAGGACAACTCCGTTCTCGGCGTTCCTGAAGGCAAGGATGGGAAACTCTATTACTTCCCGGACGATATTACTGATAAGTCCATCGAATGGCTCCACGGTGTCCGCGCGCACAATGCGAACAAGCCATGGTTCGTCTATTACTCCACCGGCTGCAGCCATGCGCCGCACCATGTCGGCAAGGAGTGGGCTGACAAATACAAAGGGCAGTTTGACGACGGCTGGGATAAGTACCGTGAAAGAACGCTCGCACGCCAGAAGAAACTGGGCGTCGTCCCACCGGAAACCGAGCTTGCGCCACGTCCTGATCCCTTTCCGGCCTGGGATACGCTCGGCGATGCTGAAAAGAAACTCTACGCGCGCCAGATGGAAGTCTTCGCCGGCTACTCGGAAAATGCCGACTGGAACGTCGGCCGTCTGCTCGACGAAGTCGAGGCCATGGGCGAGCTGGACAACACCCTGATCATCTACATCTGGGGCGATAACGGCGCCAGCATGGAAGGCACCACAACCGGCTCTTTCAACGAGACCACCTTCTTCAACGGCATCGTGCTCAATGCCGAAGAGCAGCTGGCCCTGATCGAGAAATGGGGCGGCATCGAGGGTCTTGGCGGCGAGTACACGGCGCCGCACTTCGCCGCGTCCTGGGCGCACGCCAACAATACCCCCTTCCAGTGGGGTAAACAGATGGCCAGCCATCTGGGCGGCACGCGCGATCCGATGGTTGTCGCTTGGCCGGGCCACATCAAGCCGGACAAGCAAGTCCGCAGCCAGTTCACGCACTGCATTGACGTGGCTCCGACCATCCTGGAAGCGATCGGGATTCCTGAACCGAACGTGGTTGACGGCATTAAGCAGCAGCCCATGGACGGCACCAGCTTCCTTTATACCTTTGACGATCCCCAGGCGGCCGAACGCCACACAGTACAGTACTTTGAGATGTACGGCAGCCGCGCTATCTACAAGGACGGCTGGTGGGCCTGCGCACGGCTGGACAAGCTGCCATGGGACTTCTCGCCGGCCACATTGGCGCGCTTCAAACCGGGCAGTGGCTATAATCCCGACGACGATCCTTGGGAACTCTACTACCTGCCCGACGACTTTAGCCAGGCTAATAATTTAGCGGACAAGGAACCTGAGAAACTGGCCGAACTCAAGGAGCTTTTCTGGCAGGAGGCCGAGCGCAACAATGCCCTGCCTCTTCTAGGTGGCTTGTGCGTGTTCTTCGGCATCTTGCCACCCATGGATTCGGTCACACGCTTCCGCTTCGCTGGTGATGTGCAGAATGTATCGACAACGGTGATCCCGCACATCTACGGGCGATCTTACGCCATAGAGGCCGAGCTGGAAGTGCCCGAAGAGGGCGCCGAAGGCGTGATCTGCGCCTTCGCCGATTTTATCGGCGGGTTCTCACTGTGGGTTGACGAGGAAGGCCGCCTTATCCATACCTACCAGTTCCTGGGCATTGACACCTACAAACAGGTCTCAACCGAGCCGATCCCGACCGGCGACGTCACCGTGAAAATGCTGTTCGAGATTGACGAGCCAAAGCCAGGGACCGGCGGCAAAGTGACCCTCTGGGCCAATGATAAGCAAATTGGCGAGGGCACGATGCCTCATTCCGTGGCCATGCTTTTCACGACCTATGCCGGCATGGACATGGGCCGTGATAACGGCGGTGTGGTTGACCTGGATTACGAAGACAAGGCGCCGTACGCTTTCACGGGCACCGTGAAACAAGTTGTCTTTGATCTCAAGCCGGCGCATTACGAAGCGGAGAAAGCGCTGCACGAACATGCGGCCGTCCATGCCATAGCCGCCGGCGTCGCCGG
>JBJYWP010000095.1:0-9293 GCA_046259485.1 Promineifilaceae bacterium (SeqCode)
CGCTCCCAGCCGGGACCGCTTTCAAGACCAAGATAACGGGCTAAGGTTGTTTTCCCTCGTCCCGATTCCCCGGCAAAGGCAATCAATTGATCCCCCGCCTGGACAACAGAGACATGCAGGGCATAGACATCTTGAACAGCCAGGGCGAGTATAAAAGGCGCGCCTAACGCCGTTTCGGAGAGCAGTTTCGTTGCCTGATCAGGCTCTGCTTGCAAAAGCGTGATGCGCTGCCCATCTGCGCTGATCCAAAAGGAGGCTAGGCCGGAAATATGCAAGAGATATCCGCTTTCCGAACTGCGGCAATCAACCTGCCGCCATTCATTGCCGATCCAGCCCTTATCCGCGTAGGTAATCACCCCGCCGCGCAGCGCTGCCATATCCCCAAGCCAGCCCTCCTCCGACCAGGTAACCCCTTCATCGGTCGTATACGGGGTAAGCGCATCGGTCCAGATATCTGTTACCAACAGGTGTTCCGCGATTTGATAAGCGGCCGGCACCTTACTTAGGCCGGTCCTCATCTCAATTTTGCCGGGCAATCTAACCTCTCTTCACAGGGACACTTCTACAGCATATTTAAAACCAGATACACTTCAGAAACAAGTTAAGTATGGTACCGGCGGCATAAAAATTCGGTCATGCTTCCTCTAAATTATTTAGGTCGCCAATCCAGTACACCCAATGTGCACCGGCATCTCGAGCTCCTCGCACAAGCCTTTGATCCGCGGTCCACAATTCGGCCTGTAAAGACTCAGCCAGAGCGAGATACTGGGCATCATACGCTTTGGACTGGCCAAGGAATCTAGCCCATTCCAAAGCCCGCTGATTGTGTTCAGGCGCCGGCTGATGGCTCCGAATCCCCAGGGCTAAAAGGTTCGTAAGCATGGAAAAAGCCTCCTCCTCGCTGATATCCCCTAAAAAGATCAACTTTCGGAAGGCGGATACAATTTCATACTCTAAAAGAATAGGCGCGTTGAGCGGCTCATTCGAATCCTTCCATATTTCCATCAAGTGAATTGATTGTTGTGAATAAGGGAACGGAATGGCTAATGACAGAACGATGTTCGCATCGACAACGATACTCATGATTTACTCCACCATACTTGTTCACTCTCATCATCCCGTTCATCCCTCAGCTCCGCGATAAGATCTCGTTGGTAAACACCATGCCTTTCTTTAAGCAAATTCTGCATCTGCACTAATTTTGCCAGTGCTTGCAGCTCGCGTTGTTTTGCCATATCGCGTTCCTGCTCTTCAAGATAGTTGCGTACCATCTCTCTCATGAGCTCAGAAACGCTGCAGCCTTCAATCTTAGCAATTTCTTTTAGCTTCTTATGTTGTCCTGGCTCCAATAATATCTGGGTTCGATAGAGCGTATTCATTGTGCACCTCTGGCATTTAGCATCATTATACATCTACACATAGGTAGATGTAAATGATTCAAACACAAAACGATTTACCAAGAATCGATCCACCCTTCGACTATATTACATTTTCAGAACAGATTTTAGAGAAGATTAACGGCCGTTGAAATCCGGCTTGCGCTTTTGCAGGAAGGCGCTTATCCCTTCGATGAAGTCCTCGCTCTGATAAGCTTCCTGCTGCATTCGGGCCTCATATTCAATCGTCGTTTGCAGATCATGCAGTTGGGCGAAGTTCAGCGCCTGTTTTGTTTTAGCCAGGGCAAGTGTCGGCCGTTTGGCCATCATCCAAGCCCAGGCCAGAGAGATATCCGCCAGATCGGCCGCCGGAACAACTTTATTAGCCAATCCCAGCTCCAGGCAGCGGCCGGCCGTTAAATTGTCTCCCTCGGCAGCGAATTCAAAAGCACGGCTGGTGCCGATTTGTCGTGCCAGGAACCAGCTCGCTCCGGCATCGGGTACCAGGCCGATATTGCTGAACGCCATCAGTAAACTGGCATCGTGGGCCATTACTCGCAGGTCACAGGCCAGGGCCAGGGAGGCTCCGGCGCCGGCGGCGACGCCGTTAACCGCCGCTAATACAGGCTTGGGCATCTCCACAATCGTCGTCGTCAATGGTCCCAGTTTATGAACGATATGATCGTAAACCACATCCGGAGACGGCCGTTCCTGGAAAATCGTCAGATCTATTCCGGAACAAAAACCTTTTCCGGCGCCGGTGATCAGCAAGGCACGAACTTGAGCGTCGGCTGCCGCTCGCTTTAAAGCCGCAAGCAGCTCGCGATTTAATTCCGGATTTAGGGCATTACGCCGTTCGGGACGGTTAAGGGTCAGCCTGCCGACGCCATCAACCACCTCGTAAAGAAGAGTCTGATATGCGGGCATGGGGCTTTCCTTTCAAGCCTGACAGCGGACGGCTGGCAGTTAATTACGGTCCGGCGAAGTTAGCCTCCGGGTCCAGGCGGTTCAGGATATGGCCGGGATCGGAGGTGTGGACATACACCCAAAGATCATTGGGTGCGTCTTCAGACCAGTTATAAATCCATTCCGCGGCGCGCAGGGGCATGTTCACACAGCCATGGCTGTGTTTATAACCAAAACGATCGTGCCAGTAAGCGCCGTGCAGGGCGATTTCGTCATCGAAGTACATCGTATGCGGTACATCTTCGATGAAGTAGTAATCAACCTTTCCCTCCGCGCCTGACATCTTGGTCGCCAGCTGGCGATCCCAGACCTGGAACAGACCTTCATTGGTCGGCCAGCGATTCAGGCCGCTGGAAACCAGGCCGGCATAAACCAGGCGATCGCCTTCATAAGCAGCGAAGGTTTGTTCATAAAGATCGACTTCGACCCAATAATCATCTTCACCGATCTCCTCAGGCCGCGGTGTTTTGTCGACCAGGCTTACGTAGGTTTGGCGCATCCAACGGCCGTTGCCGATGTCGTACCAAATCCAGCCATCATCCGCTTCCACGGCATGGTATACTTCGAAAAATGTGTAGCGCGGCAGCTTGAGAGCGCCCGGCGCAGGTTCAGCTCCCGGTTCGTTGCTGTACCAGTAATCAGCAACCATCCAACCAAAAAGACGGGGCGGTTGGGCCAGGACCTCATAGCCGGTAAATTGGGACTTCTCAACCAAAGTGATATCTTCTTGGCGCACCCATTCACCCAGGTTGATCATGTACCAATTCTCACCCTCATGCTCTTCAACCGCCTGGACAGTGACGAAAAGAAATCCGTCACCCACATTGCGCACCGGCGGAACGGATGTTGTTGGCTCAGGGTAAACATTGGCCAAATCCGCCAAATGGCCGTAAGTAGCCCGTTCAATCGGGCTGTCAAGAAATGGCTGCGGTTCAACAAAAAGAGACGGCTGCGGTTCTGAATCACAGACGTATCCAGCCGCGGGAGAGTAGAAGTAGCAGTTAACCGCTGCTGCGCTGCCCGCGGACCATAACCACACGAACAACATAGCCGCTGCCGGTAACAACCACAATCCCCGGCGCATCCACATAGGGAGAATCTTTGAAAACAAGTTAGATAGTTGCACGACGTCGATTATAGCCAAAGCACAAACTGAAAACCATAAGCATATCAGATTTGCTTATTTGGCTCAGGATAATGTCCCAACTTCACCATCCGCCGGAATCACTTAACAACCGAACGGCTTAAGCTTAATCCACCGCATTAGCGATAGTTAGTGCAAAAAATGCCGCGTAGGCCTATACTTTGAGCCGGTTTATTCCCAGGGGATGCACTTATGATTGGAACTATCATTAATGTCATTACCGTCCTTGTCGGCGGTACGATTGGAACTTTTTTAGGCCACCGCTTTCCGGCACGCTTGCAAGAAACTGTAATCTATGCCTTGGGCTTATTTACCCTGATTATCGCCATGGACAGCGCCCTGGTAACCAATAATGCGCTTATCGTCTTGGGGAGTTTGCTGATCGGCGCCTTCATCGGCGAAGGCCTGCGCATTGAAAGCCGTCTGGAAAAATTCGGCGAATGGCTGCGGGACAAACTTGTCGGCAACCGCGAAGGGGGCAGTAGCGCAAAGTTCGTAGAAGGCTTCGTAACCGCCAGCCTTATTTTCTGTGTAGGTCCGCTAACGATTCAAGGCTCAATCGAAGACGGTCTGATGGGAGATTACACCAAGTTAGCCATCAAGGCGCTGATGGATGGCTTTGCTGCCATGGCTTTTGCCACCACACTTGGCCCGGGTGTGATCGCCTCGGTGATTGTGGTCTTTCTTTTTCAGGGCGGTATTTCCCTGTTGGCACGGATGAGCAGTGGTTTCTTCACCGAGCCCATGATCATCGAGATGACGGCTACCGGCGGTGTCGTATTGTTAGCTATCGGACTGCGCCTTCTAGATATTAAACAAATTCGCGCGGCAAATCTCCTGCCGGCAATCTTCGTCGCCCCAGCCAGCATTGCCCTCATGGATGCTTTGGGCATCCCTTATTACCCATCCCTCTAAACTTAAATTTAATTTTGCCAGGGTCGTAATTTCTGGGGATCGATTGTGCGAATCAATGCCCGGGCCAGCGTCATCGTGCTGTCAATTTGCGGCAGGCCATCTATTTCTTTTTCAGGAACGGCTATTGGGAGCTCCGTACAGCCGAGGATAACAGCCTCCGCCCCGCGTTCGCCCAGGTGGTTAATGGCCGATAGGACATCAATCCGCGCTTTCTCCGTGGCATAGCCGCAAGCTTTGATACCATAACTCGTATCATAAATCGCGCGATGAACCATCTCCTTAACCGTTTGCTGCTCCGGCTCGATGACCTGGATACCGAATGGCTCCAATGTCTGTGGATAGACGCGTGAATAAGACGTCCCGGTCGTGGACAAAAGACCCACGGTCTGGACGGAAGGATAATAGCGCTGCAAGAATAAACCCACTTCTTGAATCATGTTCAGCAGGTGTAACTGGCTGCCCGAAGCGTCCAGCTCATCCTCGATCACATTCATAATCGGGGCCGCGTGCGCCGTGTTACAGGGAATTCCAGCCACTGTCGTGCCAATTTTTTCGAGCTGGTGAAGCTGGTCTAAAATCGGCCGTGCCGGATTCAGATCCGTCTCACCAAACAAGTATGCAGTGCGATCCATGATAGTAGCCGGTTGAGAGATACTAAACACGGTCAGGTGATCCTGATCTGATTGGGCTTCTGTTTGATCTAAAATTTTTTTAAGCAAATCCAGGCCGGCAAATGGTCCGACCCCACCCACGACACCGATCATATTACTAACTCCTCTTTCCATCAGTTTACCAACTTGTCTGTTTCCGTGCACATGGCAGGTGGGTAAATTTTTGTTAAAATTCAACCGATTCTAAATATGATCCGCGGGCGGGTCGCACCAGTTTTGCACTCGCCCGGAATCCCCATTATTTCCAGGAGAATAACATGTCAAAAGACTTCATATTCCGTGGTTCTGTGTCCGACCTTGACCCCGGAATACAAGAATTACTCGACCGCGAAGACCAGCGCCAGGATTCAACCATCATCTTGATTGCTTCCGAAAGCATGGCCCCTAAGGCTGTACAAGAGGCAATATCCAGCGATTTTGGAAACATCTATGCCGAAGGCTATCCGGACGAAGCCAGCAGGCAGCAAACAGAGCAAGAGATCCTGGACATGGATTTCGAGCTGGCTCGCTACCGCCGTTACAGCGATCCACGCTACTATAAGGGTGTGGAGTACGCCGATGTCCTCGAGGCCTTAACCCGCCGCCGGGCGGCCGAATTATTCGCCGCCAACGGCGTCAGCCCAGACAACCTTTATGTAAATGTACAGCCTTTGAGCGGCGCGCCGGCTAACAGTGCCGTCTATACCGCGCTTCTAAAACCCGGTGAAACGATCATGGGCCTCAACCTCAACGATGGCGGCCATTTATCCCATGGTTCCCCTGTAAACCGAACAGGTAAAATTTACAACTCCGTCCCTTATTTCGTCAATCCGCAAACAGAGCTTTTGAATTACGATGCCATCGAAGCCCAGGCGCTGGAAGTCAAGCCCCAAATTATCGTCGCCGGTTATTCGGCTTACCCGAACATCGTTGACTGGCAGCGCTTCCGCGAAATCGCCGACAAGTGCGGCGCCTATTTCCTGGCCGATATCGCTCACATCTCCGGCTTGGTAGCCAGTGGCGAACATCCCAGCCCAATCGGCATCGCTGATGTAGTCAGCACAACCACGCATAAGAGCCTCTGCGGACCGCGTGGAGCAATGCTGATGACCCACCGGCGCGATCTGGCGCGCAAGATTGACCGCGCTGTCTTCCCTGGTGAGCAGGGTGGGCCGCATCTGAATACGATGGCCGCCCTGGCAGTCGCCCTTAAGCTGGCCAAGACTGAGCAGTTCCACGAATTACAAAAACGGATCGTCCACAATGCTTCGCGCCTGGCCGAACAGCTGGAAAAGCGTGGACTGCGCATTGTCGGGGGCGGATCGCAAACACATCTCCTACTGGTAGATACCAAAAGCGTGACCCACAATGGCGTGCATCTCTCTGGGGATATGGCATCGCGCATCCTTGACGTGGCCGGTATTGTAGCGAACCGCAATACCATCCCCGGAGACGTTGGCGCCTTTAGCCCAACAGGCGTGCGCATGGGCACGGTTTGGATTAGCCAGCTCGGTTTTGGCGATGAAGAAATTGACCTTCTGGCGGAGGCGATAGCCACCGTCCTGCAAGGTTGTACACCCTACTATTACTGGAGCACGGGCCGTAAAAAACAACTGCGGGCCAAGGTCGATTATCAAGCTTTGCTGCGTGGTCGGGAAATTGTGCGCCGTCTGCGTGGATTGCAAAAAGAAGAACCAAAGGCCACGGCCGTTTCCGTTAGAGGTCCCGAAGCGGTGAGCTTTCTCGATAACGCGCTGACCAGCGACGTTCTGGCCCTGTCTGATGACGAGGCCCAACCAACCCATCTTTACGGCGACGGCCTGGATGTCGATGCGCTGTTACAACGTGAATCGGCAGTACAATTTTTCTTGCATCTGCAAAGCAAGGAAGAAGCTGCAGCAGTTCAGGAATGGTTGGCGGCCCTGTCTAATGGCTATGTCCTGTTTGATGATATGTTTGGCAAACTAAACGGTCCATTGGCCGTCACGCTCGTAGAAGAAGGCGGCGGTAATGTAGAGGCTTCTACCGCGGCCTTTGCCGACAGCAAACCTTATTTCATCGGTCACGACAGGCGCGAGGTTACGGCCGAACCATTACCCGCTTTCACCTGGGAAGAGCCGCAGGATGCTCCCCTGAAACGAACGACTTTATACGAAACTCACAAAGAAATGGGCGGGCGCATCATCCCCTTTGGCGGCTATGAAATGCCTGTTTGGTACACCTCCGTCAGTGAAGAGCACGCCGCTGTTCGTGAAGCGGCGGGGCTTTTCGATGCCACGCACATGGGTGTCTTTGAAGTGAGTGGACCGTATGCCCTGCCCTTCCTGGACACTGTAACGACCAATGACGTCTCCACTTTACAGGTCGGCGAATCCCATTACACCTATCTGCTCCTCCCCGACGGCAGCGTGATCGATGACCTGATGGTCTATCGCCGCGCCCCGCAGAAATACATGCTGGTTGTCAATGCTTCCAATAATGACAAAGATTGGGCATGGCTAAATGCTGTCAACAAGGGTGAAGTACTGATTGATGCTCAGCGGCCGTACGCGCATGTTCAGCATCCAGCCACCCTCCGTGATTTACGGGACCCCGCGCATGGCGAAGAGTGCCGGGTCGATGTTCCCCTCCAAGGTCCGGCATCGACTAAAATCCTCCTTGCTCTTTGCGATGAGGAGATGGCTGCACGTGTGAAAAAGCTGCCCTGGGCAGGTCTGACCGAAGGCAAAGTCGCAGGATTAGATGTAATCGTCTCCCGCACGGGCTACACCGGCGAACGCATCGCCTATGAACTGTTCGTCCATCCGCAGCAAGCTCCCGAGCTGTGGTCGAAGCTGCTTGAAGTTGGCGAGCCACTAGGGTTGAAAGCCTGTGGTCTGGCAGCACGGGACAGCACGCGTACCGAAGCCGGGCTGCCTTTATATGGCCATGAACTCGCCGGTGCTCTAAACTTGAATCCAGGGGATGCCGGATTTGTCGGCTACGTGAAATTGTGGAAACCATTCTTTGTCGGCCGTTCCGCCTTCATCGAACACGAGGGAGAAAGGGATCGCATGGTCACGCGCTTCCGCATGAACGAGAAAGGTGTCCGCCGTCCGGAAACAGGCGATCCGATTTTGGACCGCCGTGGTAAGGTTGTGGGTCTCGTTACCAGCTGCGCTATCGATCAAGAAGGCTACCTCTTAGGGCAGGCTGTCTTGCCGCAGGAAATGACCGAACCGGGTACGCCCATTTACATCTACCAGCTTGGCGGTGGCCAGCGGGATATCCGTGTACCCAAGGGTATTGATCAAGGCGCACGCCTGCCCATGCCCGACGGTGCGACCGTCCTGACCCGTTTTCCGCTGCGAAAAAAAGTAGATTTATAAGATTGGACCAATTTCAACAGACGCTGCCGGACTCCCGGTTCGTTAAAAATTGGTCCAATCTCTTAAAAATTCAGGTACACTGTTCGTAGTTGACACCAAACCCTTGACAGGGTACGATTGAAAGTTACCGGCATACAGGGTCCAAGGGGCTCTGATAGCCGGCCATTACCATATGCAATCATGAGAGTGACTGTCAACGTTGTTCACCCAGCGTGGCAGTCACTTTACGCTATTCTTAGAGGACAATTCCATGCGTCGTGAAGTATTGACCTGGTCTGATGTCGACAAATTGATCGATTACCTGGTGCCGCAAATACACGGCCGTTTTGACTCCATGCTGATCATCACCCGGGGCGGCATTATACCCGGTGGAATGCTGGCGGAAGCGCTAAACATCACCTATATTCTCACGGCTTCAATTCGATTTCCGGCCGACTTCCCAGGCATTCAACCAGCGGAGCAAGCAAAATTCGTCATTCCTGAATTCATTCAATTTCCCGAAGACGAATTACTGGAAGGACGTCGCGTCCTGATCGTCGACGATGTGTGGACCAAGGGACGTAACAGCGTCACTGTCGCCAATCGCGTTGACGCCGCCGGCGGAAACCCGGAAACCTGCGTCCTGCATTACAAGCCTGCCTCATCACTCTATCCAGGCTACACGCCTACCTACTATGCAGCGGTGACCGATGCTTATGTGATTTATCCCTGGGAGTTGGATCGCGGTCCCGAAGCGCTGGGCGTTTGGAATTAATGTCCTTTGAATAAGGGCGTTTGCCCCCGAATACGCGTTCTGTTACGATCTGAAACTGCTGATTATCAAATCAGCGCGATGTGCCTAAAAGGCCGGTGATGACTGGGTCCCTGGCGGCAG
>JBJYWP010000096.1:0-3788 GCA_046259485.1 Promineifilaceae bacterium (SeqCode)
CCCCATTCCGCACTCCGCACCCAAATCGGCCGTGCCCAAGATTGTGTAGGGGCTAGACGACTGGGAAGCGCCTTTTGCCAAAACCAGCACCTCCGCAACAGTTCCCTCGCCCGTCTTCTCTATAATTTCAATGCCGCCCTCAATTCGGCCGTCTCCGTTCCCACGAACGAATTCTCCCTTGCGTTGTCATCCTGCCGCTTCTCTAGATTACCATAGAATAGGGCTGGTTCATTTCACGTCCGTCTTCTTGGTGCTCTCCTCGTTAACCGGCCGCAGCTTCCTGATCTGCTTTCTCTTTTCAATCCAGTCCACCGCTGAATCGATCGCAAACCAAAATTCAGCCCCCGTAGCTTCGCGCAGCAGCCATTGATAATCCACTTTCTGATCACTCTTCTCACCAGTGCGTATTGCCATATTTCCTCTCCCAATTAAAGTCATCAATAATTTATCTGGTTCAAACCGCAACGGACCCCATCCTAAAACCGGAGCCGATAATTTATTCTACCCCGTCTCTCTTACCAACTTGCTTACAAATCTCTTTCTAGCCCGCAAGAAGTAATCTCACTAACTAAGGGGTATTTAGCCGGTAACCGGTTACCCGCGCCCCGGAGAAATTTACCTGATCAATAAGCCTCGCGTTTTGAGCGAACCACTTATCCATCAGCCGGCGCGAATCCCAGGTTTCAGACTCGCTCCAGATGATCCAGATATCCTCGGCGCCGGCCGTTAACTCGTGCATCGCTCTGTTTACCTCCCGCCCGGCATCTTCGACGCTCAGCGCGTTGTTCGTCCAGAGGCCTCCGGCCCACCATCCCAGGCGATCATCGCTGCCTTCGAATGGGAAAGGGCCTTGATCACCGGTGTAGTAGCGATAAGCAAATTCCAGGTGTGGTATTTGCAGAATGAGTAGATCGTCCGCCCGGCGGTGCCGGCTCACATAGTTGATCGCCCCGCGCAGATCGGTTTTGATATCTTGCGAATTCGCCTGCAAGCCGCTGATCGTCCAAAAAACTACCACGTATAAGACCAGGGCAGCGGCCAATGACCTGGCGAAGGGGCTTCCGCGCCGGCGGATAAGCCCTATCCCTAAGGCAATTAGCATCATCGTCGCCGGTGTGGTCCAGATCAAATAACGTGGCAGGAACAAGGGCTGGCGTAAGCTCACGAGGTAGACAATTGTAACCGGCAGGACAAGCCAGCCGGCGATGAGAAGGTGCCGCCGCAGCGCTGATAGGTAGGGTAAGGGGCCATCCGGCTTGGGCCAAATGGCCTTGAATCCCCAAAACAAACCGGCCGTTCCCACAAGGAAAATGGGCAGCAAGCTGATCGTAGCTGCTTGCGGATAAACGCCCTGGCTTTGATAGGTTAAGAGACTTGCGATTGTCTGAGGGAGCGGAATAAAGTCCAGGCCTGTAAACCGGTCTGGTGTTTTCAGGACATTTCGCAGCTGCCAGGCGACCGGCAGGTAGGGGATGGTCAAGGCCGCTACTGCCAGGAGATACCCTCGCCAGTAGTGTTTGCTTTGCGGCCGGGCGAGGACAAACCAGAGGAGTCCCAGGGGGATTAGCAGGAAAGTGAGTCGATGGACGAGAATGGCTGTGGTGACGGTAAGGAAGTAGCCTAACCAGGGGCGCCAGCCACCGCGATCGATCCCTTCCAGCCAGAACCAGGCAGCAAGAAGGGCCAGCAAAATGACCAGAGCATACATCCTTCCTTCCTGACTGTACCAGATCAGATAGGGATTAAATACGAGGAAAATTGTAGCCAAAAGGGCCGTGCTGCTAAAAATAACCTGTAAAAGCAGACGCGAATATTGCTGCA
Source organism: Promineifilaceae bacterium (SeqCode) (assembly GCA_046259485.1). Taxonomy (GTDB): domain Bacteria; phylum Chloroflexota; class Anaerolineae; order Promineifilales; family Promineifilaceae; genus JAACFF01. Next base: position 1,822 of record JBJYWP010000096.1, read on the forward strand.
ATGACCCGGAATCGTTCTCATCCGTGCTGCCGGCAAACTGCCGATCCCCACTTACCGGCATGAGTTTACGACCAACTTGCCAGAATAGGGGAACCGACAGCACGCCGAAGAGCACGGAAGGGTAGCGCAGGGCGAATTCACTGCTGCCTATCAGACGAAACCAGGGGCGCATCAAGAGAAAATAGAGCGCGCCGTTGTGGCCGATGTTGGTGAACATGGAAAGCAAGGCCGGTAGATCAGTTGTGGCAAAAAAGATGGTATCAATTTCATCACGCCATAAACTTTGCCTGCTGAGGTCTTGAATGCGCCAGGCGAAAGCCAGGAGGACGAGAAACGCTACAATCAGGCGCGATATGGTAAGGCTTTTTGCTGCCCTATTGTTCATGACCATGAGGTGTTATCGGGGGAGTTCGGCCGCCGGCCGAAACAAGTGACTCAAAAAAAGAAAAGATGGAACCAGGGGTTCCATCGTCTTCATAACTTCACTATCCGGCAGCGATTAACTCTTATTAATTGTGAATTACAATGGAACCACCGCCAATAGGCTGCTCAAAACCATTGTCATAAACGACTTCCTCGCCTTGAAGGTTATCATACCAGATTTTTATGCGGAATTTATCCGGATCGCTGTCTTTGGCCCAAATCATGAATTCGGCCGGTTGGCCGTTCTCGGCGACCTCACCGTTAATAGTGCCGGAACCTTTGAACTTGGCTGTGTCATTTCCCGTAACCGCCAGCCAGTCATAGCTGCTGGACTTGAAATTTAAGCCGGCCGTTTTAAATATAAACTGGGCATTGCCGGTCGGTACAACAGCGCCTTTCTTGTACTGAGACATAAAACCGAAATTTGCCTCGCCGGTCAAAGTGGGATCGGGCTTATAGGCTCCTGCGTTAGAGTAGAACCAACCGCCGCCGGTTACGAAGCCTCCTTCCGGATTGTAAACGATGATGAAGTCGAAAATACCCGTGTCGGAAGCGCCGGCTAAATCAGTGATCGTTACCACGACCTTAAATATGCCCGATTCCATATAGCTGTGCGTGGCGCTAGATACGAAAGATCCATTCGTGGGTAGACAGGTCTGGGTACCATCTCCCCAGTTAAAGCAAGCCTCATGGCTGTCGCCACTATCCGGGTCAGAGAACGAGACGCTGATAATTATCTCTTCATCAATGGACACCGGTTCCAAAGGACCGGTAATGTCGGTGATTCCCGGTGGTCTATTCGGTACTGCTGTGTTTGTCGGTGTCGGTGGTATCGGTGTGTTTGTTGCTGTAGGTGGTATCGGTGTGTTAGTCGGTGTAGGTGGTATCGGTGTTTTTGTCGGTGTAGGTGGTATTGGTGTGAATGTCGGTGTCGGGAGGACCGAAATTTGAAAGTATTTTTTTGGAGCGTCGGCCATTGCGTTACGGATAAGAAGCTGCCCGGATAGTAAAACAGCCGCCAGTAGGATAAAGGGAAAAACAGTGGAAAACTGATTCTTGCGGCGGTAAAGCTTGCGGAGCAGATTTTTCATGACTTAGTCCTCATGCCTGATTTTCTAAGCGCACAGCGGTTAAGCGCACTTGATGTATTTAGTGAGCGATCGCTCGAATGGAAGTCTAAAGTGAATGACGAGTATCTACACGCCGGAATAATTGTAATACTATAATCCCATAAGAGATTGGTGTCAAGGGCAATATTCTCAGCGACCCCTCTTCTATCCCTTCATCCGAATATTTCCATGAGGTGGAGCCCTGGGCTGAAGATTCGGCCGTATTTGGGGTAGCAGTCTTTTTCTACAGCCAACTGGAAGAAGCCAAACTTAAGGTTACAGGGTCTTGCCGGCCGCCTAAGCACCTGACAGGCTGAATAGAAAGTCGGGATGGGTGTAGCCTGCGAGCATTACCTCGCCTTCGCGGGTCATGCCCAGCTTTTGGGCGACGGCGATGGAGGCGCTGTTGGCGGGATCGATGAGCGAGATGAGGCG
>JBJYWP010000097.1:0-344 GCA_046259485.1 Promineifilaceae bacterium (SeqCode)
TTGGTTCAGTTTGCTCGCGCCTCATCGCCCAGGCAATTTTTGATGTTGTTCTGGTTTCAATTGAACCGGAGCGGCTTATTGAACTAAAGAGAACCATCATGGAGGAAACGCCGGACGCGCACGTCTCCATCGCCACAAAGCCTGATGAACAGCTCCCGGAATGCGACCTGATCATTACAGCCACATCTGCATTTGGTGAGCGCATCGTTGATATCAGCAAATGCAAGGCTGGGGCCGTTATTTGTGATGTAGCCCGCCCGGCGGATATTAATGCCGCCGAGGCAGCGCTGCGGCCTGATGTCCTCGTCATTGAAAGCGGTGAAGTGCTGATACCCGGTGATATC
>JBJYWP010000097.1:354-5928 GCA_046259485.1 Promineifilaceae bacterium (SeqCode)
ACTTTGGTTATGACATCGGTCTCCCGCCAAAAACGGCTTATGCTTGCCTGGCGGAAACAGCGTTACTGGCTATGGAAGGGCGGTTTGAAGATTATACCTTGGGACGTAATCTGCGTGTTGAACGCGTGAAGGAAATCTATCGCCTTTTTAAAAAGCATGATTTCCAGATCGCCGGCCTGCGCTCATTTGACGAGTTCGTCACCGATGAAGACCTCGCTAAAAAACGTTCCCTGGCCGAAATCTACCGCCGCGACCAGGCGCAGTTTGAACAGGTTCGCTCCAATGCCGAAGCCCGGATTGCTGCCATGCCGGTCATGGCTAAAGGCGTTAAGGCCTCGGACGGCCACCCCATAGCTAAAACAGCCGCTGCCGCGGCTTTCCTTGGTTTATTAGGCCTTGTCCTATCTCAAATGAGAAAGAACAACGCTGATAGCTGAAATCTTAAATGAGCCCAATCCCAACGGGCGGTTCGGGCTTATGCTACCGCTGAATTTCGACCACAACCCCATCTTCAGCCCAACTATAGAGCGCCTGCGCGTTCTCGGAACTGAGCAAAATGCAGCCATATGTTACTGGCGTCCCAAGATCGCCGGTCCACAACAGATTAAACCCATCGCGATTTGGAAAACCATGAAAACCATTCATGAAATCTGATGTCGGTACCGGGCGGTATATGCCCATGAAGTTAGGCATATAGAGATCCCAATTGCCGGCATAGGCTTCTGGTTCATGGCTTTGAATTTGAAACACTCCGGGGGATGTAGGGCTGCTGCTGATGCCCGTGCTTATCGGCCACTCCCAGTTTAATTCTCCATCTTCATAGACCCAGGCACGCTGCTGGCTGATGCTGACAACGATGCGTTTATTCGGGACAACAGGCAGAGGAAGCATGTCGTCCGCGGAGGGAACTGTCACGACATCACCCACAGCGAGGGTTTCGATGCCTGGATTCGCCTGCTGGATCCACGGATAGGGAATGCCATAATTATAACCGATGCTTGAATAAGATTCGCCGGGTTTCACAGTATGCTGCTGAGGCTGGTGATAAACGCGCGCATCAATACCTGTTTGTCCGGAGGTAATTGCATCGATCATAGCGGGAACAATTTCCTCTACATCCAGATATCGTGCCTCCCCCAACCATGACCATCCCGCCGCCATATATTGCTGCGCTTTACGCTCATCGACCACCCACGAATATGGATCAATCTCGCCAGGAGTCACAACTAAGGAGAGCCATTCTTGCCACTCAGGAGGACGGATCTCCCACTCGGCCCTTTCATTTTGAATCGGATCAAACCCGCGAATGTTGACTTGCTTTGAAAGATAACGCTGTGCCTCGGAGGCATATACTTCGGCGTCTGTTATTTGAGCGGCCACCGGATATGTAGCCAGCGGCAGTCGCCCCGTCCGCACAACCTCGGTCGGGTTCGCCTTTAAATAGTCGAGCGTCATATCTAGGTCCAGCGCCAGTCCTTCTCGCGCAGGAAAGGCATGTGCCTCGCCATCTTGAATAGCAACTCCCGCGTTCACAGGCTCTATTCCAATTTCAGGTGTAAGGCGCTCCAACAGGTCCAAAGCCTGGCTCGAATCTAACATCCACACCGGCTCGACTTCAAAATTGCCCGAAGCAACATTCCGCAAACCGGATATAGTTCGCCCAATTTCATACGCCTGTTCAACCGTGGCTTCGAAATCCATTGTCATGCCCAGTTCGGCGGCCGTAACCGGCCATGCTCCTGAACTATGGACCAATAAAATCTCTTGTTGGGGAACTCTTCCGGCCAGAACGGCCGTCGCCTGCTCGGTAGTCAACGTGCCAACCGGGATATTGGCCACTCGCGCCCCGGGAAAAATGAAATCACTATAGAAAAATAGAAGCGTTGTTGAAATAACCCCAACCAGCATAACCAGGGTAAGCAGGAAGAAGAAGACGCTTGCAATAAGCAATCTGCCTTGTGACGGCCACTTCTGCCTCTGATTGCTGGGATGAACGGCGGGAACCCAAATTTCATTCCGCACGACAGGTGAGGGCTGGTTTCTACTCCTTTTTGAAATTTGTGCTTGCTTAGCCATACAACTCTAATACATCAAAAATCCGCCTTGCTTATAACGGACCTTAACACGCCAATTTTTTCCTGCGGCACCTTATGTTTGTAATAAAACACAATTTTATCTTTCTCATTTTAGCATATACAGAGCCAACTGAGACGATCGCGGCGGCAAGAATAGAGATAATTTAACGGTTTTTTTGCTTCCTAAATGGGCAGATTTGCGACAGCTATCCCACGACTGCCTTACGGTACGAAGAATAGGGTAAGGTTTGTTTATTCGGGATCCGCTTGGCCCGCCAAATTGGCAGGCCAAGCAGGGGAATTTATTTCGTGACCAGCGAGCGCCGAACACGCCAATTTTCTATGTTCCGGCGCCACTGGAGAATCGTTAGCTTGATTGGCTTCACACGAGTGAGCAAAAGCAAGGCCAATATCGCGGCAAAAATCAGAGGTTCTGTGTAAGAGTTCTTCACCAACAAGAAATAATGCAGGACAACCAGTACCCCCGCCAGGTAGACAAATTTATGCAGGGTCTTCCAACGCTTACCCAGTCTGCGCATCGAAACACGCGTCGATGTCACTGTCAGGGGCAGCAATATCAAGAAAGCGGCCAACCCGACAAGCGCATACCGCTTGGCAAAAAGCGCTTCAACAATCAGCTGCGGATCAAGTAAATAATCCAGCCAGAGGAAGATTATCAAATGCAGCGCCGCATAGAAAAATGCGTACAACCCCAGCAGGCGGCGTAAAGGGATGATCTGCTTCCACCCAAACCAGATATGCGCCGGCGTAACGGCCAGGCTCAACATGAGCAGTATAATCGCCGTCTTGCCCGTTCGCAGTGTTATTTCGCGGATAGGATCAGCACCTAAATTGCCACTGTAATAATCCCATATCATCACGGCCAATGGTAACAGCGCACCGATGTGAACAAATAGCTTTAAAATACGCTGCCAGGTTTTTTTATTGATACGCTGCATCTTATTATCAACTTTTGAAACGAGTGAGAATTCCATGATTTTTAAAAATTCGCCCTTAAATCCATTCCTGCATATAAATCGGCGACCTGCTCCTCGTAGCCATTGAACATAAGCGTCCTGCGACGGCCGAGTTCCCCGATTCGCCTTTCAGTCGCCTGCGACCAGCGCGGGTGATCAACTTCCGGATTAACATTGGCGTAAAAACCATATTCATTCGGGGCAGCGGCCATCCACAAAGACGTAGGCATCTCATCAACAAGGCTGATCTTGACGATTGACTTGATACTCTTGAAGCCATATTTCCAGGGCACGACCAGCCGGAAAGGCGCCCCATTTTGCGGCATTAGTTCTTCGCCATAGAGCCCGGTAGACAACAGCGCGAGATCGTTCATCGCTTCATCCATACGTAAACCCTCTACATAAGGCCATTCATACCAGGGGCTTTTCTGACCCGGCATCTTATCCGGATCATAGACCGTCTCGAAGCGCACGAATTTGGCGTCGGAAGTGGGTTCTACCTCTTTCAACAACTGCGACAGGGGAAACCCCAGCCAGGGAATGACCATCGACCACCCTTCCACGCACCGCAGGCGGTAGATGCGCTCCTCCTGGTCAAAGCGGCTGCGCAGATCGGCAATGTCATACACGCCGGGATTGCCGACCAATCCATCCACTTCAACCTGCCAGGGAGACGTTGGAAAACCGGCCGATTTCGGCGCCACCTCTTCTTTATCCAGGGTAAACTCATAATAATTATTATAGTTGGTCACATCCTGAAAGGATGTCAGCGGATCGCCCAGTTCATCCGTCTGCTCTTCAGCGGTGGGCATCTCCATGCCGGTATCCTCTCCCGTAGCGGCGGTACTTGTCTCCGCCGGGGCAGAGGGTGCGCCACAAGCTGCCAGAGCAGTCGTTGCCGCCAGGACGGCCGTGCCCTTCATAAAGGTTCGGCGCGATAGATAGACACCTTTGGGCGTAATTTCTGATGATGGAATTTCATATCCGGTTGGTTTCTTAATTAGCATGACTACCTTCTCTTTTCAGGGTGATTTAAATAACTGACGTTCTTAATCAATACGCCATGTATTATATATAGCTAATCTGAACTAACTGTGAAGAAAAAATTATGAAAGAATTACAAAGTGTTGGTTAAGAGCAGCCACGCAATGAAGTACAGCCCTCTTCTTTGTTGTTTTCTTGTTCGGGAGGTGCCTGTTCCTCTTCTGGAGGCGGATTAACCACCTTGGAAACGTCTACTACCCTGCCGGCTTCCTCAACGGGTTCATCTGGTAATTCGACAGCTTGAACGCCGCCAACACGGAATGAAACGACGTAGGGTTCATCCATGACCCGATCATTTTGAGTGATCGAGAGACGCAGATAATAATTACCGGGAACGAGTGTACTAGCATCTAGGACTGCCAGCCGACCGTTCACAACAGTTGTGGAACGTTGCCCCCCTACAGACACCCACCGTACGTCGTCCCCTGACTCATTAGGAATACCCAACTCTATCTGATATGAGCCGCTCGTATTGGCTTGAAAAGTCGCTGTGCCGGAGATTTCCACTTCACCATTTACAACCTGTCCGGAACGAGGGCTGGAGATACGCCACGATGTAGCCTGCTGCTGTTCTCCCAGGTCTGCGCCGGCAATATACTCCAGATCACCGGAACAAGGTCGAGCGGGTAAGACCGCCAGTCCATGGTTCGCCGCCCACAGATGCGCCTCAACCAGACTCTCAATATTTCGCGGCGGTGTCAGGAAAATTTGATAAACGGTATCTGTCTCTAATAATGAGACATCAACTCCCTCATCATAACGGCAGTATTGGGCCGCGGAGGAGCCCTGAGTCCCAATGTTTTGACTCGTATCCACTAATCGCAGTGCTGGAACACGTATAACCGCCGGATCAACTTCCTCCCAGCTGACCTCTCCAAACGTTGTATCAGCGGCTGCTTCCTCCGCAGTATCCAGGAACCATTCTGACTGGTTAACACGGCAGTCGGAAGCACCAGGTGTAACTGAAGAAAGCGCGCAGAGGAGACGCCGCGATATACCTTCCGGTCGCTCAAAATCAACCGCGGGTAACCTGCCATCATAGACCAGAGTCCGCTGCAAATGATCATCGGCGTAAACTGCTTGCAAAAAATTCGCCCATAACGGGGCTGCCCCCTCACTGCCGTCAATATCCTTCATCACGCTGTTGTCCGTGTTTCCACCCCATACGGTCACCACAAGTCCGGGCGTGTAGCCAATTGTCCACACATCGCGTAAATCAGAGGTCGTTCCCATCTTTGCCGCTGCTGGGAAAGGTAGTACCAACGGATTATCACTACCCATGGTTGGAATACGCGCCGGATCATCATCCAGGATATCGCTGATGAGAAATGCCACGCGTTCGTCCAGGACTTGTTCCGTTGCTGAAGGTTGGTGTTCATACAGAACCGCACCATCCCTGTCGGTTACGCGCAAAATTGATACGGGAGACACCCGCCTCCCGCCATTGGCGAAGGTCGCGTAAACGGTCGTTAGTTCCA
>JBJYWP010000098.1:0-16994 GCA_046259485.1 Promineifilaceae bacterium (SeqCode)
TGCCCCCAGGGAGATTCGAACTCCCGTTTTGGGCTTGAAAGGCCCACGTCCTAGTCCCCTAGACGATGGGGGCGAATTGGACGAAAATTCTATCATTGGCCCGCTTTCCGGTCAAGCACTCGCACATCTCTTTCGGCCGTTAACAGACTCCGCTCATATTATGGACGGTCACTTCAAATTTATTCACTATAATTGAGCCATGATTCGCCCTTATCAGGATAGAGATGCAAATTTACTCGCTCCTATCCACACGGCCGTTTTCCCTGACGATCCCCTATCCAGGAATACGTTTGCTGACATGATGGCCCATGCCTTCGACTATGGCGGTAAAGCCTGGATCGTGATCGATCAGGAATCGCCTGTTGGTTATGCTCTAGTCGTGCCCGTCCCCGGTCTGCCGCAGATTGGTGAATTAAGCGGCTGTATTGCGCACCCTTACCAGCGGCGGGGATTGGGAAGCCGGCTTTTGAGACATGTCTTATCCGACTTGCAGCGCCAGGGTACGGCCGTTCGCCAGTTTTCCCACCAGGTAAGCTCGTTGAACAGCCCGACTGCCCGCTTCTTAATCAAGAACGATTTCTATGTCGAACATGAAGAAATCATCTTGCGGCGCGGTGACCTGCAAAATCTCTTGCGACCTCCCGGCAGGGCAGGCCTAGAAATCGTCACCCTACTATACCCGGATGCTGTGAATACCTTTCAAGAACTTTTCTCGGCCAGCTTTGCCGGTTTACCCTGGGACCAACCATTTGACCAGGCTGAGATAGAGACCATACTTGATAACGCGGCTGATATTCTCTTTCTGGAACTCGAATCCCAGCCTATCGGATTTGCCTGGCTGCACCTGGAACAAAATAACCTGGGGCTGATCGAACCATTGGGCATCCTGCCCGCTTACCAGCATCAGGGTTACGGCCGTTTCTTGCTCCGGTCCACACTGTTGGAACTCTTGCGCCGTGGCGCGGTCAAGGCCCAAATCGGCGCCTGGCACACCAACAAGCCTGCTATTTCCCTCTACGAATCCTTAGGATTTAGACATCACCAGACAATCACCTACCTCGCTAAAGATATTTAATTCAGCAATCAATTACCTGAAATTCATCATTTAATAATTAAGCAATTCAACAATTAATTATTAAAATTTCTTTGCACATCCACTTGATGCCTTTACAATCTCTGTGGTTATTCGGGTGCAATGCCCGACGCAAATTAAAAACGGGAGAAAATCAGCATGTTTAAAGACACAATCGATGTCCGCCATCGATTAGGATCGCAGCAATACATCGCTTCCGAAGAGATAGGCACCGTTGTTTACCTGGCGCAATCGCTTTGTAAACCCATTTTGGCCGAAGGTCCGGCCGGCGTGGGCAAGACGGAACTGGCCAAAGCCTGGGCCGCCGCGCTTGGCGCCCCCCTGGTGCGCCTGCAGTGTTATGAAGGGCTCGACGAGAGTAAAGCCTTATACGAGTGGGAATACGCCAAGCAGATGCTCTATACTCAGCTTCTTCGCGACACCTTGCGTGACGTGCTAGGCGACGCCAACAGCCTGAGCGAAGCGGCTGCCCGTCTGGCTCAGGAGGAAGATGTCTTTTTCTCCGAGAATTTCCTGCTCCCCCGCCCCTTAATGACCGCCTTGACCTCTGACGAACCTGTTGTCTTGTTGATTGATGAGATCGACCGCTCCGATGTCGAATTTGAAGCTTTTTTGCTGGAAGTCTTGAGCGATTTCCAGGTTAGCGTTCCCGAACTGGGCACCATCTCCGCCGTTCACCAGCCCATGGTCCTGCTCACCAGCAACAATACCCGTGAACTGAGCGAAGCGTTAAAGCGCCGTTGCCTCTACTTATATGTGGATTACCCGACGGCCGAAGCGGAGCTGCAAATCGTCAATTTGAAGGTGCCCGATCTCAGTGACGATCTGGCGCGGCAGGCGGTGGCCGTTGTGCAGCAGCTGCGCAATATGGACCTGCGCAAAGTGCCCAGCATCAGCGAAACGCTCGACTGGGCGCGGGCCCTGGTCACGCTCAATGCCGGGGCGATCGACGAAAAGACCCTAACCAACACCCTGACCGTCTTGTTGAAATATGAATCCGACGTGCAAAAAGCCCGGCGCCTCATGGAAGGAGGCGGCAGCCGCGGGCCTAATCCAAGACGTTAGTGATTTACGGTAACAGAGGAACTGCGTGATGGAGAAGAGAGTAGTCGACTTTATTCGCGGACTGCGCGCCGCCGGTGTACGTGTTTCCCTGGCTGAATCTATCGATGCCATGCATGCCGTCGGCGTGATAGGTATCCAGGACAAAAACATTTTTCGCGAATCTTTACGCGCAACTCTGGTAAAGGACAGCGATGACCGGCCCGTATTTGAGGAACTTTTCCCACTTTACTTCGGCGGCGGTGGTCCGCCGCTGCAAAATGCTTTGGAGGAAATGAGTCCTGATGAGCAGCAGATGCTCAAAGCAGTCCTGGAGGCGTTAAGCGGCCGTATGCAGGCTTTGATGGATTGGTTGACCAGCGGCGAAGGGCCGACCAAGGAAGAGCTTGAGGAACTGGCCCGCCAGGCTGGGGCGCAGTGGGCCGATTCGCCGCAGGAAGGACGCTGGGTAACGCGCCGTATGCTGCAGAAGATGGGCTTCACCCGCCTCGAGGAACAACTGCAGGAGCTTGTTCAGAAGCTGCAAGAAATGGGTATGAGCCAGGAAGCGATTCAAAAACTTTTGGGTGTCGTAGAAGCGAACCGTGAAGCCCTTGCCGAGCAGGTCGCCCAGCAAGTTGGCCGGCAAATCGCCGAAGAACGCGCCAACCGTCCTAAAGACCTTTACAGTTCCGACCTGATGCAGAAACCCTTTTATTCCCTTAGTGAGGAAGAAGCAAATGTTTTGCGCCGCGAGGTGCAGCGCCTCGTGACTCAACTGCGCAGCCGGGCCGCTCTGCGACGCAAACGGGGAAGGCAAGGTAAGTTTGATTCTAAGGGTACGATCCGTGCCAACCAACGTTACGGCGGCGTGCCTCTCGAATTGAAATATAAGAAACGCAAGCTGAAACCAAGCCTGGTCTTGATTTGCGATATGTCCCGTTCCATGCTTTCCGTCGCCGAATTTATGCTGCGCCTGACCTATGAACTCCAGGATCAGGTGGCTAAAACGCGCAGTTTCGGCTTTTATTCAGACATGGAAGAGATCAGCATAGTCTTGGTCGGCAACCGTCCCCAAGAGGCCGTAGACGCCGTTCTGGATAATTTCTACGGCCGTATGCCGCGCCACTACGCGACCGATTTTGGCAATAGTTTGGATACCTTCTTTAAAAACTGGCTGGACAGCGTGGACGGCCGAACTACCGTGGTCGTTCTCGGCGATGCGCGCAATAACTACAATTCCCCGCGTGTCGATCTCATGAAACAACTGCAGCGCCGCGCGCGGCGCCTCGTCTGGTTTAATCCCGAACAACCCGGCCAGTGGGGTACCGGCGACAGCGACATCTACGACTACGTGCCTTATTGCGATTCCGTGCATATTGTTCGTAACCTGGCCCAGCTGGCTGCGGCCGTGGACAGTCTCATGGCCGGCGGCTAAAACTTGACGCACTTTATGGCCTTTGTTACCATGGAATAGTTATGAATTGGCATAGAGTGGCATGTAGGAACTATTATTATGGTCAAACAAAACAACGCGGTCGCGTGGTGGTTTGGCCTGCTTAATGCCCTGCACACCAATATCTGAAAAATAAACTCAGGACGCGGCCCGGCCCGCGTCTTTTTTTATTGTATTTTCCGGCTGATCAGCAAACCGGTTGATCAGCCGCTTAAGGAGCAAATCGTGACCAATATATTTGATGAATTCTTATGGCGAGGATTACTCTATGACCATACCGAGGGCGCGTGTGACCTGGTAAGCAGTCAGAAAATCACCGTCTATAACGGGTTTGATCCCACTGGAGATAGTTTGCATATCGGCCACCTGGTACCCATGATGGGCCTCGCGCGCTGGCAGCGCTTTGGCCACACGCCGATCGCTCTTGCCGGTGGGGGAACGGCCATGATCGGCGATCCCAGCGGGAAGTCGGAAGAGCGCAACCTCCTTACTCAGGAAGAGATCGAGCATAACCTGGCCAACATAAAAGGCCAGCTGGCCAGCCTGCTTGATTTTGAAGTGAAAAGTAATCCGGCGATTATGGTCAATAACTACGACTGGCTGTCTGAACTCAACCTGATGCATTTTTTGCGTGACATTGGCAAGCATTTCACCGTCAATTACATGATCTCCAAGGATTCGGTCAAGTCGCGTCTGGCTCGTGAAGGTGAGGGCATCTCTTTCACCGAGTTTACCTACATGCTGATGCAGTCCTACGATTTCCTGCATCTCTATGACGAATATAACTGCCTGACCCAGGCTGGAGGCAGCGACCAGTGGGGTAATATCACGGCGGGCATTGAATTGATCCGGCGCATGCGCGGGGCGAAAGTGCACGGCGTTGCTTACCCGCTGATTACCAATGCCAGCGGCAGCAAATTCGGCAAAACGGCCGGCGGTGAGAATGCCTGGCTGGATCCCAAGCGCACATCCCCTTACCGCTTCTACCAGTTCTGGTTGAACACGGACGATGCTGACGTGATTAATTACCTGAAATACTTCACCTGGCTGACACGGCCGGAAATTGAAGAACTCGAATATGCCCTTGATGAGCATCCCGAGAGACGTGAGGCGCAGCGTACCTTAGCCAGCGAAATGACGCAGATGATTCATGGCGAAACAGCCCTGGCCAAAGCGACCCAGGCTTCCGACGTTCTCTTCGGCGGCGACCTGGAAGGTTTAGGCGTGGAGAATATCCAGGATATCTTTGCTGATGTTCCCTCCAGCGAGATTTCCCGACCGCAATTAGGGGGCGAAGGCGTGCCGGTGGTTGATCTTTTCGTTGGCAGCGGTCTGGCTTCAGGGAAAGGAGATGCGCGCCGTTCCATAGATGGCGGCGGCATGTACCTAAATAATCAGCGCATTGGCGATACAGGAAGGCTGGTGACGACGGCCGATACGATTGAAGGTAAGTTCTTGATTTTGCGTAAAGGGCGTAAGCGTTATCACCTGGTTCGGGTTGTTGGGTGATCCGCTGACCCGCGGTTAATGATCGAGCGGGAAATCGGCGGCGTCGCTGTAAGGATTTCCCGCTTCATCCAGCAGGGGGACATTTTCCAGGGAGGGATAGCGATACATCCCTACGCGCATGGTCAGTTGTTCGCTTCCGTCCACCGGCCAGGGCATGATAAAGCGGCCGATCACTTCATCTCCTGCCCGCCATTGGCTTGGGTCAAAGGCCGCGGCATCAACCTGGCTGATACGCTGCCCCTGATCATTGATTAGATGGTTGAAAAACTGGTAATCGCTGGGATCGGGATTGTCCCCACTGCGCCAGTGAACCTGCCACACGGCCCAATCCTCCCCCGTTGGCTGCGGCCAATCATAACCCAGCAGGTTCACCCAATTGGCCAGTAAGATAGGCGGTTCCAAGGCGACATCCGCTGCCGGTCGCGCTTGGGGAGGTAGGGATAAGACGAAGTAGGAACCTTCATCTGTTCTTAGTGGAATTTCATGGGTTTCTGCAGCCGCTTCCAGATACAGGTCGCCGGTTGAAAGGGGTGGTTCAAGACGGCCGTCAAGCAGCACGACGGCGCCTTCGTTCGGAAAAAGGGCGCTGTGAGTCACGTTTACAAAGCGATGCGGAACATCTCTCAGCAGCACGTCCCATTCGGCTGGAAATTCGTCGAACAGCGGAGCTTCTCCCCCGCCGGCAATTAAAACCTCTTCGGCTCCACTTTCTAACAGCAAGTCCTGGATCTGCTCGACCGCGGCGATCTTCATCTCCAAGGGAACACCGTAACCACCCGGAGTGGCTCTACCGCTGACGAAATTCTGTAAGCTGATCAGCGCCCCAACCTGGGCTACGGCCGTCAAGAACAAGATCACCCCGCCTCCGACAAGAACGAGACGTTTGCTTGTTCGGGAAGCGTTTGGTCGCAAACGTGCTAACAGAGCTGGAATTTGACTGAAGGCGACGCCCGCGGCAATAAAAGGGGCCGGTAGGACAGCGATAAAATAATGGATATGAACCGACGTCCACTGCCAGAGAAAGACCAGTGCCGGCATCACCAGCCAGATCAGGACAATCAGACCTACCTGTGCCTGCGGCTGGTGCCAATCCTTCCAAACGTTCCAGGCCAGGTAAACCAGCCCACTTACTATCAATACCCCTAGGATCAGGTGCACCAGAGTCAGGTCAGGCATTAAAGCCAGAAAATGCTCAAATTCATTTGCCCCGGCCAGGGAATGAATTTGCGTCCCTGAACTGATCTGGATTGTATACCGTATTGAGTCGAAGGAGAATCCGCCGCCACTTTCTGCACCGGATAGCCCTGCTATTAACTGATTCAAATTCTGATTGCGGGAAAGATAATAGATGAAAGGAATTACTGTCAAAAGCGCCAGCAGCCCGCCAATTAGGACATCTCGCCAGCGGATATTACGGCGGAAAATAATCAATAAAAGGATCGTGGCCGGCACCAGGGCAACCGCGGCCAGATGAATCTGGACTGCCAGGGCCAGGGCGATGAAATGCAGCCACAAAAAACGAGATCGCTTCTCAACCAGTGCCAGAGCCGCGCTAATAACCCAGACCAATACCAAGAACGGTAAGAGATTCTGAGCCCAAATCTTGCGTGAAAAGATGACGGCCCAGGGGCTTACCGCGTAAATTAACCCGGCTGCAAGCGCGGCCGTTATTCCCCAATAGCGGCGCACAAACCAATAGGTGAGGGCGACGGCCAGGGTGCTTAGCAACCCTGTGAAAATCGTTGCCGCGTAGGGATGAGGCCAAACCGATGCCGGTATAGCATACAGCCAGACGCTGGCGGGAAAATTTGGCAGACCAACCGAACTGCTGATACCGCGCAAAGCAAACTCACCCTCGGCCATGTCGTAAGCCAGTGCAAGCAGGCGCGCTTCATCAGCCTTAAATTCTGATAAACCAGGGGCAGCCATACGCAAGATGCCCGCAAGTATTAACATGATCCCTACCAGGAGATATTCAACCCACTTTGCAGGGCGAGCATCGAGCTGATTATCGCCTTCTATTTCTGGATCAGGAAGCTTCATTTCCCAACGATGCCGCGTTGAAAACGTGTATATCCCGCTGCGGATATGGAATAGAGATGCCTGCTTCGTCGAAGCGTAATTTAACTTGTTCCGTGATCGAATAGCGCACGGCTATGCCATTATCGAGATTGACATAAGGTTGGACGGCGAAGTTGACGCTGTTGTCAGCCAATTCTTTAACGGCCACTATCGGTTCCGGGTCATCCAATATGCGTTCATCGTCTTTCAAAATTTCTATGAGAATCTGCTTCGCCTGGCGCAGGTCGTCCTCGTATCCGATGCCGAACACCATATCAACGCGGGTGATTTCCAGGCGTGAATAATTAATGATGTTTTCACTCATCGCCTGGCTGTTTGGGATGTAAAGGATTTTATTATCTGGCGTTCGGATGCGCGTATGGTACAGGCCGACTTCGTAGACACGGCCTGTGCGGTCATTGATTTCCACAAAATCACCAACCACATAGGGCTTCAGAATGATTATCAGGATGCTGGAGGCGATATTCTGAAGCGAATCCTGGAGTGCAAGACCTATTGCCAGCGCCGCTGCCCCGATTATGGCGATGAGGGAGGTCATCGGTATGCCTAAAATGGACAGAATTATGATAATCAGCAGCGCGTATAAGCTGTAGCTGATCAATCGAGATAGGAATATGTGCAGCGTATCGTCAAAGTGAGCCCGGGCCAGCAGGGTTTCTGCACGCCTGCTAAAAAACTTTACTAGCCAAATGCCGGCCAGCAGCAGCGCAGCCGCGCCCAGAATTCTCCAGAGCAAACTTCCTTGAGTATTACTCGCCCATTGGGATAAAAAATTATTAATTTCGTCTTGTGAAACTCCCATATCCAACCTCCGTGTAAGGAGTTGTTTTGCAATCAAATGCTATTTACTTTACTGCCATTGCAATAAATGAGCCAGCAGAGAAATTCGACCGCCTTTAAGCGTGGAGTATATGCGCTAATCTCGGAATAATAAAAAAGCCGCTCCATGGAGCGGCTTTTTTAAAAGCTCATAACAAATTATTTGCTAACTGATTGAAAGAATTGCAAACTTAATAGCACCGCCCGGGGTTTCGGCCATAGCAACCTCACCAATACGAGTGCCCAGCAGCGCTCGACCAATTGGCGATTCATTGGAAATGCGCCCTGCGGCAGGATCCGCTTCGGCCGCACCGACGATGACATAAGTTTCTTCTTCATCGAAGCCTTCTTCGCTCACAGTTACTGTGCTGCCGACGCGCACAATGTCGGATGGTCCGTTCTCATCAATAATTTTTGCCCGGCGCAAAGAATCCTCAATATCACGGATCCGCGCTTCGACAAACCCCTGTTCTTCCTTGGCGTCATGATAATCGGCGTTTTCTTTCAGGTCGCCTTGAGCGATCGCCGCCTCGAGCTTTTGTGAAAGTTCCTCGCGTTTTTCTGTCGTTAAATAAGCTAATTCTTCTTCAAGTTGTTGTAAACCCTCAGGGGTTACGTAAACTACATCATTATTTTGATTCATACTCGACCTCCAAAACGTGGACGAGTGGTTCTAATTCTCACCACTAACTATACGATTATTGGGGTGTGGTTTGCTTTTTCTCTTCTCACATCCAGCGCGATAAACAAAATCGTCCTACACGCAGCAAGACGTTTTATTGCAATTAATTTGTCTATTTGCTCTCTGGACGTGCCCAAGTATAACTGAGCACAGAATTCCTGTAAAGCGGCTTTAAACTTCGATCTCAGACCCGGCCATCAGCAGCCCGAGCTTTTCCCTTGTCGCATCTTTTCTTGGCAGTACATCGACCACACGGCCATCAAACATCACTGCGACATAGTCAGACAAGCTCATGATTTCATCCAACTCCGCCGAGACAACAAGCACGGCTGCTCCCGCATCCCGCTGTTCGACGATCTGGTTATGGATAAATTCAATCGATCCAACATCAATGCCCCGTGTGGGCTGGGCGGCAATGAGCAGAGTGATTGGGCGAGAAAACTCGCGGGCGACGATCACCTTTTGTTTGTTACCGCCGGAAAGATTGCGCGCAGGGGTATGGACGCTCGGTGTGCGCACGTCGAACTCTTCAACCAGGCGTTCCGCCTGCTCGTCGATCTTATCCTCGTGCATGATGATTCTGGTAGCAAAAGGTTCCACATAATAGTTGTTCAGCACCATATTATCGGCTACCGAATAAGCCATTACCAGACCATGTTTTTCGCGATCTTCTGGGATATGAGCAACCCCCATCTCTGTAATTTTTCGCGGTTTTAAGTGTGTACTATCCTGCCCGGATATGGAGAAACTACCGCTTTCTACCGGCCGCAGTCCAGTCAATGCCTCGACCAGTTCGCGTTGGCCGTTGCCCTGAACACCGGCTACGCCGACAATTTCACCGGCCCTCACTTCCAAATCGACACCTTTTACGGCTAAGTGCCCGCGATCATCTTTCACCTGGAGGTTTTCAATGCGCAGCACCACATCTTTAGGATGCGGCGGATCCTTCTCGACCGTCAAAATAACCTCACGGCCGACCATCATTTCGGCCAGGCTGGCCTGGGTAGATTCTTCAGGTGTAACAGTACCCACCATACGCCCGCGATGCAGTACGCCGATAGTGTCGGCGATGGCCAGCACTTCTTTGAGTTTATGCGTGATGAAAATGATTGAGGAACCTCTTGCCGTAAAATCCTTCATAATGCGAAAGAGGTCTTCCGCTTCTTGAGGAGTGAGCACGGCCGTTGGCTCATCAAGGATCAAGATATCAGCATCGCGGTACAAGGCCTTGATGATTTCCACCCGCTGCTGGGTGCCCACCGGCAAGTCTTCGACCATCGCTGTGGGATCAACGTCCAGTCCGTATTGGTGGGACAGCTCCCATACCTTATTTGCCGCCTCTTTAAGGTTAAGCACACCGCCGCCGCGGGTGATTTCGTCACCTAAGATGACATTTTCAGCTACCGTCATCACCGGTACCAGTTGAAAATGCTGGTGTACCATGCCTACTCCACGGGCAATTGCATCGCTGGGATCTTCCAGGATGACATGCTCGCCCTTAATCCAAATTTCCCCTTCTGTTGGATGGTAGAGGCCGTAGAGCATATTCATCAAGGTGCTCTTACCGGCGCCATTTTCTCCCAGTAGAGCTAAAATTTCCCCTTTATGGAGGACCAGATTGATATTGTCATTCGCCAGCACTCCGGGGAAGCGTTTTGTTAGACCTTGAGCTTCCAGAACAACTTCTTTGTTATTTTGGTTCATCGGGAAAACCTCGCTTACTCCGGATCATATACTTGGCCTGCCGCTGCCGGGCCTCGTGCTCGACCACCAAAGAGGGCAAGGAACACGATCGTCAGTACATAAGGCGACATGCCGACAAATTGCGGAGGAATGGAAACAAGGCCGGTAAACTGCGTTTGCGTGGCGAACGCGGTGAAGAATGCAAATAACAGCGCTGCTCCCCAGGCGCCGATTGGCGTCCAACGGCCGAAAATCATAACTGCCAGGGCGATAAAACCACGACCATTCGTCATTCCACGTTCAAACGAGCCTACCGCCTCAAGCGTCAAATAAGCCCCCGCCAGTCCGGCAAAAGCCCCAGCCAGGGTGACATTGAGGTAGCGCATGCGATTGACATTGATGCCCACCGTGTCGGCCGCGCTGGGATGCTCGCCAATCGAGCGCGTACGTAAACCCCAAACCGTACGAAACAATGCAAATTGTAAGACGAAGACTAGAATGATTGTCAAATAAGTGATCGGTGGGTTATTAAACAGAATTGGACCCACAAATGGAATGTCTGCCAGCGGCCCCAGCGGAATGGTTTGCAGTTTGCCCTGCGTCGTTAAGCCGGTAACATAGAAATAACTTGTTAACCCTAATGCCAGCGTATTAATCACCGTGCCACCGATGATTTGATCCATCTTGAGAGTTACCGACATCCAGGCTAAAAACAGACCCAGCAAAGCGCCTGTCGCCACTCCGATCAACACGGCGATCGGCAATGTCAGCCCCAAGGGCAGCACCCGGCCGATATAGACGTTGGCCAAGAAAGCCAGGAAGGCGGCCATGAGCATCTGGCCTTCAATACCGATATTAATGACGCCGCTTCGTTCACCAATTAAGCCGCACATGGCTCCTAAAATGAGCGGCGTTGATTGGCGGAGCGTAGCCGCAAAAACGGCCGTTGTCCCGGTAGCCCCAAAGAAATACAAGTTTAATGCTAATGCGGCAATGAAGATTCCCCCACCGGCGATCAGCCATTTTGTACGCGAGCTCATGCCGCTATTTTGTTCTTGAACAACGGTAGTAGTCGCCATAGATTCGCCTCCTTAACTGCCCCAACCTGTACTGAGTGTAACCTGCTCTTCATCCACGAGCTGTGCGGGCAAGATCTTGCGCACGATCACGTCCGCGGATACGAAGAAGAGGATCAGGCCCTGGATAATATCGATGATCTGGAACCGCACGCCGGCATCAAACTGCATCTGGCTTGAGCCTGCTTGCATCGCACCTATCAAAATTGCCGCCGGAATTGTCCCTAAAGGATTCGTTTTCGCTAATAAAGCAATGGTGATGCCATCAAAGCCCAGGCCGACGTTAAAGCCCGGCTGGTAGCGTCCGACAACGCCCAATGTTTCAATAGCACCGCCCATCCCGGCCAAAAAACCGCTGAAGGCCATGGTCAGAACGATAATTTGGGCGACCTGAATACCCGCATAAAGGGCTGCGTTGGCGTTTAAACCCGTCGTACGAATGGCATATCCCCATGTTGTGCGGTAGAGCAAGTACCAGGTTAGGAAGGCCATCAAACAGGCGATCAAAAAACCTGCCGGTAAAAAGCCCCATTTGGGGATTGCTGCCGTTTCCAGGATTTTGGGTGTGCGGGCAAGGATGCCTTCGTCTTTCCATGGTCCGTTGGAAAGATAGTCTGTGAGATTGATGGCCACAAAGTTGAGCATGATCGTTGTGATCACTTCGTGCGCGCCGGTATAAGCCTTCAGGAAACCGGCTATAGCTCCATAAGCCGCACCCGCCAGGCTGCCTGCCAGCAGCGCCAGCGGCATATGGATGATGAATGGGAGCCCTTTAACTGCGAATCCGATGTAAGCGGCGACAATTGCGCCAATCAGCAGCTGCCCCTGGCCACCGATATTGAAAAGACCGGCTTTGAATGCAAAAGCCACAGCCAGGCCGCCAAAGATCAGAGGGGTTGCCTTTTCCAGGGTACGTTCAACCGCTTCTGAACTGCCAAAAGCGCCTTTGAATAGGGCTACATAGGCTTCAATCGGATTGGAGCCCGAAAGCCATATGATGAACGCGCCGATGAGAAGCGCCAGGAAAACGGATAAGACTGGAACGGCCGCTCCGCGCAAAATACGATTCAGGATACCGCCGCCCTCCTGATCGATTTGAATCTCTTCTGTCATAGGACACCCCTGTTCCTGGCAAAGCTGACTCTGCCTGGTAATAAAGTTGCCGTCTCAAAGGAGGTTTGGGGGAAGTAACCTCCTTAAACTGTTTTGTTAACAAAAGTGCGACGCACTTTGTAGCGCGTCGCACTTTCTAGTCTCTCGAATTATCAGCCAGGATTGTATCCGGTGGCGATTGAACCATCTTGCAGACCGGCATCAATCTCAGCCAGCTTGTCTTTAATTTCTTGCGAAATCTGGCCGTCGAAGTCATGGAACGGCGCCAAACCAACGGGGCCGACGTAATTGCCGCCGGGCATTGTACCATCTTTGGCCTGCGAAACGAGATCAAAGACACCGGGGGTGATCAGTTTCATCGCGCTGGAAACCAGGCATGGATGCGCTTCGGGAACTGTTAACCACTGGTCGGTATCGACGCCGATGCAGTAAGCACCTTCGTGGCCGGCAGTTTCGATCAGAGCGCCATTTCCGGTCTTGCCACCGGCTCCGAACACAACGTCTGCGCCCTGGTCAAGCGCTTGTTTTGCGGTTGCCGCACCCCATTCCGGATCGACGAAAGCTACGTCCATGCCGCCGGGATGATAAGTGGCGATGATGTTGATATCCGGGGTGATGTACTTAGCTCCACCGTCAAAACCTTCCTTGAAGGCCACAACTGGCGGTACCAGGTCAGTGCCCAGTACCTGGGCTACGGTACCTGTTTCGGTCAACATCGCTGCTAACGCACCGGCCAAAAAGCCTGACTTATCTTCATTGAAGACAAGACCGGCCAGGTTATCAATGGTATCGCCCTGGAACTGGTCAATGCCGATAAATTCAATATCGGGATACTGTTGGGCTGCTTCGATCGTGGCCTCACCCATGGCGAAACCAACGGTGACGATAACATCGTAACCGTTACTTGCGAACTGGCCGATGTTTGTCGCGTAATCTTTAGCATCCTGTGTTTCAATATAATCTACCTGCGCGCCTAATTCTTTTTCCGCCTGCTGGACGCCTTCCCAGGCTGACTGGTTAAAAGATTTGTCATCAATTTCGCCAACATCCGTCACGAGGCCGACACAAAGGACCGCTTCATCGCTGCAATCACCTGAAGCTTCTTGCGCTGGAGCCTCTCCTGCGGACTCGTCTGCTGGGGCTGCAGTACCGCCGCAAGCGGCGAGCATTAGGCCCATCATTAAGAGAATGACTAACAATATTCCGATTCGTTTGTTGAACATGGGGATCTCACTCCTTTATAAAAGATATGTCTGTAAGTCACTTGTGTGCAGTCGCATTTAAACCTCCACGACGCACACGCGCGAATAGGGAATATTCGGGTCGATTATACTGCGTTTCTAGGCCAGTTCAAGCAAGGAGCAACATCTGATGGCGATACGAGAGGACTTCTTCCTCTTACTTTTTCTGCAGGAGAAGCGAGGGGGCGTTTAGAGAGGTTGGCACTTTCTCCCCGATTTCAGCATGATCTTCAATGAATTCCAGTGTTTTGTTCCAGACCTTGACATGGATCGGTTCGACGGGGCGCATCAATTCATGTCCGACCTGGGGAAAGAACTTCATCTCTTTATCGGCCGTTGCCAACGCCTGGAATAGTTTTTCTGTATTACCGGGATTAACGGCGGGATCGTTTCCTCCCTGGAAAATTAATACCGGTTGGTGTACGCTCGGCCATAATTTACGGCCGATTCCGGCCATTTTGCTCATTTCATCCAGCCCATCCACCGGGATTCGTGATGCTTCCATCAACCAATCTTGCAGCGCGGGATCGTCGATATCAATGGTCGGATCGAAATCTTGGACGCGGCCTATAAAAATGTCGCGATCGATCATCTTGTATTTTAACGGATACACATAGTCCAGGAAATAACGGCCGATAGCCGCAATTTTCAGGCGCCGGTCTGGAATTTCATAAAGCGGCGCCAGGAAGATCAGGCCGCAAACACCAGCGTATTTTTGGGCTAAATGTGCACCAAGCACGGCTCCCATCGAATGACCAACGATGAAGACCTGTTCTTGCTGCTCATGCAGCCGGGCGTATGCTTCTTCCACCTCGGCCAGCCACTGGCGGTGGTTAAAGCCGTGAATCCTATAGGGAAGATTGCCGTGTCCAGGGAGTAGAGGGCAATGGACCGTTATCCCTTGTTCGGCCAGGTACTCGGCCATCGGCCGTGAACTGGCCGGGCTGCCCATAAATCCGTGCAGCATCAAGACGGCGATATTTTCCCAGCCCTCTCGATCCTTGCCCGTCAGTTCATAAGCTCCTCGTTCTTCGGGGACATCATAATCTGGTTGAAATGGCATAAGCTTTCCTTAAAAATTACTCGCACCAAAGTATAGTATGGGATGCATTGCTTGCCAATCACCGCTTAAGTTAAAAGAAGAGAATAGAGAGCGTATCCGAAATCCCAAATCCGAAATTTCAAATCATCAATCCCCTGGTACAATATCCTCATGAGCATCAAAGTCTTATCGGAACAACTTGCTTCGCAGATCGCCGCGGGAGAAGTCGTGGAACGGCCGTCGTCGGTCGTCAAAGAACTGATCGAAAATGCCCTGGATGCCGGGGCGACTACAATTAATCTCACGATACGCGGGGGTGGCCGGGATTTGATCCAGGTTGCGGATAATGGATCCGGCATACCCGCGGATGAGATCGAGATCGCTTTCCAACGTCATGCCACTTCGAAGCTCAGTACGGCCGAGGATTTGGCCGCTATCAGTACCTTAGGTTTTCGCGGTGAGGCATTGGCCGCCATAGCCGCTGTGAGCCATTTGACTGTTATCAGTCGTACGGAAGAGGAGCAGGCCGGAACGCGCCTGCAGTTGGAAGGCGGTCTGAAAACGGATCAAGACCTGGTCGGCGCGCCGAAAGGGACGGTGATTGCCGTAGAAAACCTATTTTATAACACCCCGGCGCGTCTGAAATTTCTAAAAAGCATCACCACCGAGCGCCGGCTCATTGATGAGTATGTGACTCGTTACGCCCTCGCGTATCCCGATGTTCGCTTTCGCCTGACTCATGAAAATCGAGTTACCTTTCAGACGACCGGGAATGGCAATATCCAGGAAGTGCTGGGTGAAATGCACGACGCGGAGACGGCCAAGCAGCTGCTGCCCGTCGGCAGGCAAAGGGAGATGCCTGAGCTGGATTCCGGCGCGCACAAAGAAATTGCAGTGCATGGTTTTGTAGGGCCGCCGGGCTTAAATTGGGCCAACCGCAGCCGCATCACGCTCTTTGTAAACGGCCGTTGGATCAAAGATTCAAGTTTGACATACGCCGTCATCCAGGCCTATCACACGCTGCTGCCCACCGGACGCTATCCATTAGGCATTGTCTTCATTGAGATGCCGGTTGAGGATGTTGATGTCAATGTTCATCCGGCAAAAACCGAGGTTCGCTTCCAACGGCCGAACAATGTGTTTGGGGCAGTTCAACGCGCTGTGCGTGAAACATTGATTGCAGAGAGCCCGGTACCTTCGATCAGCGCCTGGAGCATAGAGAGCTCAGACCAGACGCCATGGACTTCGGCCGCTCGCGGCCAGGAATTCACCTGGCCCAAAACACCCGATCAGGGAGCCCTGGGTTTGGATTGGTCCAAACGCAGTTCAGCCAGCGAGTTACCCGCCCCGATAGACGAAGAGAATGCTATTGTCGAGGCTGGACCGCAGGAGAAAAAGAGTCCCGGCCAAAAACTGCCCATTATGCGCGTCATCGGCCAGGTCGGACAGGCTTATATCATCACCGAAGGACCGGATGGGCTTTACCTGATCGACCAGCATGCTGCCCATGAAAGAATCCTGTTTGAGAAATTTATGGCTGAGTGGGAAAACCATGCTGTCGCTTCGCAAGGGTTGGTGGCGCCGGTCACAGTTACGCTCTCACCTTCTCAGGCAGGCCTTGTTGAAGCGAACCTGGATATCTTTCGCAGTTTGGGTTTTGATATTGAAGCCTTTGGCCCAAACACATATCAAATTCGCGCCATTCCCGCCGTGGTGATAAAAATCGATCCTGGCCGGGCACTGCATGCGGTGGTAGAAGATTTGGAACAAGGAGACGCGCCGCTGCAAGGGAAGATCGAAGCGCGGATTGCCCTCAGAGTTTGCAAGTCAGCGGCGATAAAAGCTGGGCAAACATTATCAACTGCGGAAATGGAGGCTTTGATTCAGCAGCTTGAGGCCAGCCAGAACCCACATACGTGTCCGCATGGCCGGCCGACCATGATTCACCTTTCTGCCGCACAGCTTGCTCGGGAGTTCGGCCGAACTTGAAAAGGAAAAAGGCTTCCCCTGGCGGTATCGGGAAGCCTTGCCTAGTTTGCCCGCCTCATCAGCGGGACATATAATCCACTTGGAAGAGGTTGGAAAAATCAGATGCCGAAGGTGGGAATCGAACCCACACTCCCGAAGGAACACGAGTTTGAGTCGTGCGCGTCTGCC
>JBJYWP010000099.1:0-7806 GCA_046259485.1 Promineifilaceae bacterium (SeqCode)
GGGCCGGCCATGTATACGCGGCGGACGGCGTCGCGGGCCTGTTGACGTTCGAGCTGCTCTTTTTTGCGCCAGAGGGCGTCGTGGGTGGTGCGGACGGTGCCGAGGTAGACGGCGGTGGCGTTATAGGCGGCGCGCATGGGCTGGAAGACGGCCTGGAGATGGGCGGGGTCCTGATCTTGTAGTTCGTCGACGACGAGGAGATGGTGGGCGGTCTGGCCGCGGGCGTGGGCCTGGGGATGGCTGCTGAGGAAGACGACGGAGGCTTTGCCGAGGGTGCGGCGGGTGGGCCGTGCTTCTCGTTTCCAGCGGCCTTTGTTCCAGGGGTTGTCAAGGTGTTCTTCGAGGCGGCGCAGGCCACGGCCGATGTTGTCGCCGATGGCGGCGTAGACGATGCTGCCGCCGGCGCGGGAGTAGATGTTGAGGAGATAGACGAGGAGCTGGGAGATTGTTTCGTTTTTGCCGGATTGGCGGGACATAACGATCAGGAATTCATGGCCGCGATGGAGGCGGACGGATTCGATGACGGCGCGGGCGGCCTGGAGCTGGTAGGGGTATAAGGGACGGCCGATTACGGCGCGGGAGAAGTGTTGGATGTCTTGGAGGGTTTTGGTGTAGTAGGGTTCGTGCATGGGTTTGAGAGATAGAGGTAGAGGTAGAGATAGAGAGCTGTACTTGAGATTTGACGGCGGATTTGGGTTAGATTTCTCCCCATTCTTCTTTCAGGTTGTCCAGGATTTCGTCCCAGTCGACGGTGTCGGGGTTGACGCGGACGGCAATGCGGGCGTTGGTGCGAAGGATGGCGTTGATCAGGGGGACGGCAGCCATTTTCCGGTCGAACGATAGATCAGGGCTGAAGTAGTAGGTGAGGAGGTCGGCCAGGACGAGGCGGCCGGCGACGAGTTCGCCGTGCAGGGCGGGGGTTTGTATTTTCTCCAGGTCTTCGGCAGCCAAGCGCTCGCGGACGGCTCTGGAGTAGTAGCCGTGCTTGAGGGCGTAAGTGTTGCCGCTGGGGGCGCCCGGACTGACGGTTTTACGGGCGTGAATGGAGCAGACGGGCGGGTCGGAGCCGCGAATGGCCCAGGCCCGGCAGGGTTGGCCGCCCTTTGTGAGGTGCGAACAGAGACGTTTTTTGGAGGATGGTATTTGGTGCATGTCTATCATGTCTGGCATGTCTATAGGATAGACAGAACTTATGTTCCAGGTCAAGGGGAAAAGGGGAGGAATTGGGGGCGATTTCGGATTTCGGATGTCGGATGTGGCAGGTGGCAAGTGGCAGGTGGCGGGCGGCGGGGTTATTCGCCCCAGGTGATGTGGAGGGTGGGGGATTTTTCGCCGGAGATGTCGGCGGACCAGAAGTATTTGCCGGAATGGCGCTCGCCGTCGATGGAGTAGAGGGCCAGGCGCAGGGGTTGGCCGGCCTGGTAGGCGGCGGCAAGGGCGCGGCTGACGTCCCAGTAATAGGCGCCCTGCCCGGCGTCCTGCACGGGCTGTACCCAGGTCCCGCCGTAGTTTTCCAGCAGGCGCGGGGCGTTGTTCCAGTTGAGGGTTCCCTCGTCCCAGTCCTCAGCTACGGTGGCCACCTGGATGAAGGAGTCGGGCGGCGGGCCCCATTCGCCTCCGCCGGCATTGCCGAAGAGGAACATAGAGAGGTTGGCCTCGTGGATGGTTTTGCCCGCGGGGATGGCGTCGAGGGGGAAGGTGATGTAATACTTGGAAAAACAGGGGTAGTCGGATATGTCCCACTGGTTCTGGATGTTGATCTGCGAGTACCCGGCGTAATTGGCCTCGCCCCAGGCCTCCCAGTGGTTGGCCAGATCGGCGCCGCAGATGGTGTGCCCGCCGACGTGGCCGTCGACGACATGGACGCCGTCCAGGCCATTGCGGATGGTGGTCGACCCCTGGGCGGCGCCGGGCGGTTGGTTGTAGGCGGGCAGGCCGAAGCGCATGCGGCCCCAGCCGGCGGGGACGGATGCCTGGGCGTCCCGCGGCCAGGTCTGGTCGGGGATGGCCGGGCTGCCAGCGGCTTCGTCGCGATCGTGCAGGAGGACGGCGAGGCGCCATTCTGTTCCCGCGGACGGCCGTGCGGGCAGGCCGAGTTCGCTGAAAGGAATTTCCCAGGTCAGCTGCCAGCCCTTGGCGTCCGCGCCGGAATTGGGGCCGGTGCTGCCGCGCCAGGTGGTTTCGGCGGTGAAGGGAATGGGGATCGCGCTCCAGCCGGCGCCGTTCCCCTGGTAAGCGGCTCGATCGGCGGGGGAGTTTCCGAGCTGCGATATGAAACGGTAGGTGCTCGCGCCGGGTGAATCCTCCGCGCCACCCTGGAGGTCGAGCAGCAGGGTGACCGCGTCCCAGTCCTCCAGGGAAGCGGGGGAAGGGGTCTCGTCGTACCAGAGTTGGCGGTCGATGATGTGCAGGACGATTTTCAGCTTTTGATCGTAATGCCAGAGGCGCACGTCGGCGCTATTGAGGCTGGATGTGACCTGGCCCAGCCAGAAGATGGCCGGTTCAAAGGCGTCCGGATCCGCCGGCTCAGCCCCCAGGTAGGGGACGTTGATCACGGGCTGGGGGATGGGCGGCTGGGTGAGGATGAGGGGTAAATAGAGAGATGCAGCGGCGGGCGTGCTCTTTACAGCGGCGGCCGGATCCTGATCGGCCCCAGCCCACACCTGGGGGGCGTCCCAGGTCAGGGTGAGGAGCGCGGTGAGGGCTGCGGCAAGAATAAAGGGCAGCCAGATCTTTTTTCTACTTGTCAAGCGTGCACTCATTGTCTATAAGCCTCATTTCCCGCCTGTTGAAACTGATGAACGGCCGTGAGGATACCATGATGGAGGGATGGGGGCAGGAATTCTAAGGTGGCAAGCGGCAGGGGGAGTTAGCCCATGATTGTCGCTTCGACGCTGTCGATGCCCGTGGCGCCGGAGGGACGATTGTCCGTCTGTTCTTCAATTTGCGGCGTGCCGTCCAGTTCGCGGCAGCGCACCTCGAAGAGATGCTGTCCCTCCTCAAAGGGCCATTCGTAGCGCCAGATGACCCACGTCGTTTCGGAGAGCGGGGAGCGCAGTTGGGCGTCCTGCCATTCGCCGCCGTCGACGCGTACCTGCACGGCGGAGATGCCGCGCGCGCCGGAAAAGGCAATGCCGCCGATAGGCACGCGGCGCTGGTCACCATCCTCAATGAGATGGTCGACGGCAACGGTGTCGATCACGGAGGTGGTTTTGACCTGGGCAACTTCGTCCCAGTTGCGCTCGACCCAGTATCCTTCCTGGTATTCAGCGGTCACTTCGATTTCGGTGATCCACTTGGGCTGTTTCATGCCGTAACGGTCAGGGATCCAGATACGCAGGGGGAAGCCGTGGTCCTTGGGCAGGTCGTTGCCGTCCCAGGCGTAGCAGAACATGATGCGCGGCTCGGACATAATCAGGTCGATGTCCACGGTCTCATAGAAGCCGTCGCCGGAGGTGATGACCAGGTACTGCGCGCCTTCTTGCAGGCCGAGATCAGCAAGGACATCCTGCGCGCTGACGCCGGTCCACTGGGTGGTGCTGATCAGGCTGGTGCCGATGCGGCCGGAAATGCAGGAGAGGGTGACGTATTGGTCGATGGAATCCCAGCGGGTCTTGAAATCTTCCAGGGTGAGCATTTGCGGGTTGTCGACCAGGCCGGTGATGGGCAGCACCCAGGAGGCTTCGTCGATCAGGGTCGGTTCGGTCTGGATAAATACTTTGTAGTGGTCCTTGACGGGCGTGTATTCGGGCCGTGTTCCGGGGACAGGGACGACGGGATCGCCGGCGTTGGGGAAAGGGCTCTCGGCACCGGGTTCGCTGTTATGGACCATCTCGTCCGTCGATTCGGCCAGCGTGCGCCGGTCTTCCAGGCGTTTGAGCACGGTGCCCAGGCCGGCGCCGGCGATGGTGATCAGGGCCGTGCCGGCGCCGAGCTGGATCAGGAAACGGCGCCGGTCCCGGCGCAGCACAAGGCGGGTTTCTTCGTCCTCGGGTTCGGGAATACGCACCAAGTGCGCGTACGCTTCATTGAGGGCCAAACCCCAGATCAGAAAAGCGGCGATGATCCAAGCCAGGCTAAGCACGGGGAAGACATCCGACTGGGTGATGGCCAGGCTGATGGCGGCCAGGGGCAGGCCGAAGAGGGCACCGACCAGCAGTCCAGCAAAGCGATCGCCGTTGGAGCGGCGCCAGCTCATGACGGCGAAGTAGAGGGCGCCGACGAGTATACCCAGGGCCATAAACTGCAAGACGGCGGAGATGCGTTCGGCCGTTTTGGCGGACTCGGCGACATTGACGCCCAGGAAAAGCATGATATTGATCATGGTATCGATGCCGAAGGTTACCAGGTCGCCGGGCAGCACGCGCGTCACCCAGTTAAAGAGGTCGAAGGGCACGAAGGGCAGGTTGAGAAGCTGGTTGGCGAGATAGAGAACGGCCGTCAGCGCGGCGGTTAGCAACCCGCCGGCCAGGGCGCCCAGGGCAATGATGCGGATCTTCATAATTTTTTACCTTCCTCTAGTATTCCACGTTGACTCCATTATAAGGCATAAGGCTTACAGAAATATTACAGGGGGCAGGTGGCAATAATGAAGGGGACACAGAGGGCTCAGAGATCTTTAGAAAGCGAGTTTTTTGTCCTGGTTTGCGGTGGATCTATTGGTTGTAAAAACTCGGTTTCTAACTACCGGATAGATGGGTGAGGAGGGCCTGGAGGCCGCGGAGGTTCATGTTCCAGTCGAGGTTTTCGTGGTCGTTTAGT
Organism: Promineifilaceae bacterium (SeqCode); assembly: GCA_046259485.1. Lineage (GTDB taxonomy): Bacteria > Chloroflexota > Anaerolineae > Promineifilales > Promineifilaceae > JAACFF01. The sequence goes on from JBJYWP010000099.1 coordinate 4,762, forward strand.
TCTACGGTGATCGAGGGAATGCCCTGGGAGGTCAGCCAATCGGCGGCGTCGCCGGTGACGTTGTAATGCTCGAATTGGTCATGGAACCGGTAGCCGGAAGCGCGGCTGTAGACCCGGCCCAGCTCAAGGCTTTGGGGATCGATTTCGTCGCAGCCCGCGGCGTAGACGCCGGTGGCCGCACTGTGCAGGAAGAGGGCCGCCGCCGGTTGTAAGTTGAGGATGAAGTCGCGCAGAGCCTGGTTTTCGGGCTCGGAAAAGGGGGCGCTGCCGCCGCTGACCGGTTCATAACCCCACCAGGCATCGGGGGTCCAGTCGCAGTCCCAATTGCGGTTCAAGTCGACGCCGCTGCCGTTGACACGGCCGGGAACCGGGTCTGCGGCGACGTCAGCGGCGGTGAAACGGCCGATTTTTTGGGTCACCGCGTAGAGCCCGTCGGGATTGGCGTTGGGGATGATGTGAATGCTGAGGGACGGGGGGATGAGGTCAGGATTTTCTTGCAGGTGATCGATTATTTGATAGGCCAGGAGGATGGTGTTCCATTCGTAGCCGCCATGAATGCCGCCGACGATGACGAGGGGGGTTTCGCCGTCGCCGAACTGTTGGCTGATGATGGGGATGGCGCAGACGGCCGAACGGCCGATCAGCGTACCTTCTTGATCTTCAATCGCATCCACAGCAGGGCAGAGGATGTGGTTGGGCAGGACGCCGCGCTCGGAGGGGCTGTCTCCAGTTTCCTGCGCTGCTGTATCCTCCGGGGAGAGGGATAGGGGGATGACCAGCTCCTGGCCGGCGACAATGGCGGCGGCATCAAGCAGTTCATTGGCGCGCTGGATGTCAGCAATGGTCGTTTCGAAGGCCTGGGCGATGCTCCAGAGGGTGTCTCCCGCCTGCACGACGTAGATCTGCGGGGTCGGGGAGGGCGCCGGAGTTGGCGTTTTTGTTGGCGCGGGGGTGTTTGTGGGGGCGAGCGTATTTGTGGGCGCAGGTGTCGATGTCGCCGCTGGCGTTGTGGTTTCGCGCGGGATGGCGGCGACGGTGGTCTGCGGCGGGGATTGGGGTAGTTCTACGGCCGTGCAGGCGGTAAGGAAGAGGGAGAGGAGGAAGACGGCCGTTATGAGGATTTGGGGGTGATTTTGATGCATGATCGATTTGTTTTCTGAAGCTTTATAAGCAAGCAGCAACCTGAAGGTTACTCTACAAATTGTAGCTCAATGGGGTATATTGAGTGAACAAGCCGTCCGATCCGGCTGACGGGGCCGGTCCGGATGCGGCCGGTTTTGAACAACGGCCGAGTTTTGTTAAGCTAACAAAATATCCCCGCATGAGGAGTTTTAAATGGCCGAAAGAGTTACGTTGGATGTTTATACGGATTTTGTTTGACCCTGGTGCTATCTCAGTACCGGGCGTATTGAAAAGCTGAAAGAAAATTATGACATCGATGTCAATTACGTCTATTTTCCGCTGCATCCAGAGACACCCCCGGAGGGGCAAAGCCTGTACGAGCTGTTTGGCGCGCGGGCCAATCTTATAGCGGCGGCCGAACGTTTGAAGGGGTTGATGGTCCAGGAAGGGCTTCCTTATGACAGCGGGCGTTTCATGATCTACAATTCACGCCTGGCACAGGAGCTGGCGAAGTGGGGCGAGCGGACAACTAAGAGCGACGAACTGAATAAAGCACTCTACCAGGCTTACTTCGCCGAGGGATTGGATATCAGTGATACGAATGTTTTGCTGGATCTGGTGGAAAAGGTGGGTCTGGATCGCGATGAAGCGCAGGACGTGCTGGAGGAGCGCATGATGAAATCGGCCGTTGATGCTGACTGGCAGCATGCGCTGAGCATCGGCGTGCGCAGCGTGCCCACCTTCGCCGTAGGCCTGACCGGTGTGGCCGGGGCACAGCCCTATGAGCAGCTCGCGCAGCTATTGGAGCATACCGGCGCGGTTAAACGGTCTGAAGGGGGACAGAATGAGGTTTCTGATATCCAGTAGATGAAAGCGACCTGGAAGCTATGGCCTGTCTGGTTCACGGTGATCATCACGCTGGCCGGCTGCCGGAGCAGTGAAAACGCTGTTTCCGGCCTGATCGCGCCTTCGCCCACGAGCGCTGTAGCGGCCACGGCGGCTGTTCCCCCACCGGTATCCTCCGCGGAAACGCAGACGGCGGCGCCTACGGTCACGTCTACGGCGAGCGCATTTCCGGCATCGCCAACGGCCGTGCCGACGGCGACGATCACGCCGACGCCGCATCCGCTGGCGCCTTATACGATTGAGGGCATGCGCGAACGGCCGTATGCGGGCGGGGAGATCGAGGTGTTGATGCTGCAGGAGGAGAATGAGAGCTTTCGCCGCTATTTCATCAGCTACCCGAGCGATGAGCTGACGATCAGCGGAACGATGAATATCCCGCGCGGGCAGGGGCCGTACCCGGTGGTGATCTTGCTGCACGGCTATTATAAGCGCGAGCAGTATTACAGCGGCGCCGACACCTGGCAGGCGGCCGAACTGCTGGCAAGTAATGGGTATCTCACGATCGCGCCTGATTACCGCAGTTGGGGAAGTTCGGACAGCGGGCAGAGCTTTTTTCACACGGGGCTGGTGGCGGATGTGATTAATCTGATTAACGCTTTGCCATCGCTGCCGCAGGCGGATACGGAGCGCATCGGCTTGTTGGGGCACAGCATGGGCGGGGGGATCGCTACGAAGGTGCTGGTGATCGACGATCGCGTGTCGGCGGCCGTTTTGCACGCCCCGAACAGCGCCGACGATGCGGATTTGATCGGCCGTTGGGGACCCGGCTGTTTGCCGGACCAATCTTTTGAAGAGGGCGACGCCTGTAATCCGGGTGAAATTGTCCCCGCGGACCTGCCGCAGGAGTTAGTCGACATCTACCTGGAAGCAACGGGGGACGAGCTGTTCTTGCAGCGGGTGGCCCCGATCAATTATCTGGAGGCGATCAAAGCGCCGGTGCAGATCCATATCGGCGAGGAGGACGGCGAGACCCTGCAGCAAACGCCGCCGCAGTGGTCGCGGAAATTGTATGAAGCC